>NZ_OY821667.1:4159266-4775149 GCF_963682185.1 uncultured Cohaesibacter sp.
CGAACGGGTTTTTGCCTAGACTGTCCTGCGTCACCATGCCGGTGTGACGCGCCACCCGTTAAAGCCCGCGTAGTAAAACAGGTGAAGCCCATGAAGTCCATGAAACCATTTGAAAAATTCCGAAGAATTGCGGTTGCAGCTATGTTGTTGTCTGCTGGTTCTGCGCTGTTGCTCGTTACGTCTGCTCAGGCTGCGACCTCTGATTGGCAGGAAACCGAAGGCGGTAAAATGCGTCTTGTGAGTGCGGGCATGCAGAATGGCAGCCTCAAGGCAGGGCTGGAAATCCGACTGGATGAAGGGTGGAAGACCTATTGGAAAGTGCCCGGTGAAGCTGGCCTGCCGCCCAGTTTCGACACCTCTGCTTCACAGAATGCTGCCAGCATCGAAACCCTGTGGCCGGTGCCCCACCGTATCAAGGCCGGCGGCATTGAGCTCCTGGGCTACAAGGACGCCATCATTTTTCCTTTCCTTGTCACGCCTGCAGACAAGAATGCACCTGTCGTGATGGATCTTGCCGCTCAGGTCGGGCTCTGTGCAGAGCTTTGCGTGCCGCTCGATGCGGAATTTTCCCTGAAGATCCCGGCCTCTGGTGATCATGATCTTGGAACCGAGCTGCTGATTGATCGCGATATGGCGTTGGTGCCAACTGCCCCGCGTGACGATTTTGCCATCAAGGACATCTCTCATGCCAGAACGGATGACGGTGGAGACAGCCTCATCATCAGCGCGCGCATTCCGGATGGATATGGTAAAAAAGATCTTTTCGTAGAGGCGCCAGAGGGTTGGTTTTTGCCTCTGACAACCCATATGGAAAACAACGTAGAAGGGCAGGATCGCTTTTCTCTACGCCTTGAAGGGCTCCCCAAGGATGCAAAAACCCAAGGGGCCAAATTGACTTTTACACTGACCAATGGCGATGAGGCCGTGGTTGAAACAAGAATTCTAGAAAAATAGATTTGAAGGAAAGAGAGGCCGAGATGATTAAAGTTGGCGACAAGCTTCCAGAAGCAACATTTCTCGTAATGGGCGAGGACGGTAAAGAACAGCGTACCGTGTCTGAGCTTTGTGCTGGCCGCAAGGTTGTCATCTTCGGGGTGCCGGGTGCGTTCACACCAACCTGCCATCTCAACCATCTGCCGGGCTATATCAACAGCATTGACGGATTGCACGCGCTGGGCGTCGACGAAGTAGCCGTTGTGGCTGCCAACGACGTTTATGTCATGGACGCATGGTCCAAGGCGAGCGGCGGCAAGGGCCAGATTACCTTCCTGGCTGACGGCAATGCTGATTTTGCAAAGGCAACAGGCCTTGATCTGGACGCCACGGCGGGCGGCATGGGCATCCGCTTCCAGCGTTTTTCCATGATCGTGGACAATGGCACCGTGACCCACTTCAATCTGGAAGAAAATCCAGGCGAAGTCGAAAAGAGTGGTGCAACGGGCATCATTGCCCAGCTCAAGGGCGAATAACAGCCCGCAGATTTCGTGATCTTGTGTCAAGCGAAGCTCTGGATGCTTTGCCTGAGATAAATAAAAAATGCCAGCGGCCGTCAAAAGCTGCTGGCATTTTTGTTTCGTTTCATGCTCAAGCGACGTTGGCGCCCCTGTCAAACACATACTGCTTTAAAAGAGGCTTCCCTGCGCGTCATCATCGCTCTTCTTGCTGCTTTTTTTGCGCGGGCGGGCAGGCTTTTGCGGCTCTTTGGCCTTATCCATCTCCTTGAGGCGCGTCAGGATTTCCTGCTCAATCGCTTCTGTGAGCTTGGCGGTTGCCTTCTCCAAGCGTTCCGCTGATACGTCTTCTGTGAGAACCTTGGCGACGGCTTTCTCAACCGGAGCATTCTCCTCTTTCGGGGTTGCTTCCGGTTCGCCTTCTGGTGTTTCCGGTGCGGGCACATTTTCAACCGGAATATCCTTGGCTTTGGCTACGCGCCGACGGGCTCGTTTGCCCGCGATGGTGCGCAAATGGGCTTCGATATCTTCCGCGGAAATCGCATCGGCGCTCATGATGCCGGTTGATCCGGTTTCGGGCGTGGCTCCAACCTCGTCCTCGCCTCCGTCCTCGGCTGCCGGGACAATGGCTTCAGGAGTGCTCGGCGGGTTCGCCATGGAGACCGGTCCGGGCTCGTAGCTATCAATCAGGGAAGCAGTGGCGCTGATGGAGCCATCCTCGAAGCTGAGGCTGAGGGGGGAGCCGGGATTGATCTGTTCAGCCCGGCGGATCAGTTTGCCGTTGCGGTCGCGCACCAGCGCAAAGCCGCGTTTGAGCACGCCCTTGTGCGAAAGGCTCTCGAGCAGGCGGCTGGCCGCATCCAGTTGCTTGCGCTTCTGCTCAACGGTGAGAAGAGACACGCGATTAAGCCGCGCTGTCCGGTCCGTCAGCCGCTCTGTCTGTAGCTCGATGCGCCCCGTGACAAGTTCGGCGCGCAGGCGAACGGCGGTGCCCGAAAGCTGGGCGCGCTTGGTCTGACTGGAGATGGCAAGACTCTTGTGCAGGCGATCACTGCGCTCGCCAAGGCGGTCTCTCTGCACCTTCAACCGCTCGGTCACAAGGGTGGGGCGCAAACGGCCCGCTGCAACATCCAGCCGGGAACGGCGCACTTGCGTTGAACCGATCAGGCCCTGCTCGAGACGTCCCGAAACCATATCAAAGCGTTGACGGGCCAGCGCCAGAATGTCCCGCGGTTGCGGCAGGGCACGCGCTGCCGAGCGCAAATCTGAGCGGCGACGATCCATCATGCGCGAAATGGCGCCATATTGCCGCAAATGCAGATCGCCAATGGTGGCGACCAGTTCTGATCGCACCGGCAAAGCCACTTCGGCAGCCCCCGTCGGGGTGGGCGCGCGCAAGTCGGCGACATAATCAATGAGCGTGACGTCGGTCTCATGGCCGACAGCGGAAATCACCGGAATATCACTCTCGGCAACCGCACGGGCCGGGGCTTCTTCGTTGAACCCCCAGAGATCCTCAAGGCTGCCGCCGCCACGCGCCACGATAATCAGGTCAGGGCGCGGAATGGGGCCGCCAACCGGCAGCGCATTAAAGCCACGCACACCATTGGCCACTTCTGCGGCGCAGCTCTCGCCCTGCACCCGCACAGGCCAGACGATGACATGCACCGGAAAGCGATCACGCACACGATGCAGGATATCGCGGATGACCGCGCCGCTGGGCGAGGTGACAACGCCAATCACACTGGGCAAATGGGGGAGGGGCTTCTTGCGCTCTTGCGCGAACAGCCCTTCTGCCGCCAGCTTTTTCTTGCGTTCTTCCAAAAGCGCCATCAGCGCGCCAGCGCCAGCGGGTTCCATATGGTCGATGACCATTTGATATTTGGACTGGCCGGGGAAAGTCGTCAGCTTGCCGGTGGCAACCACTTCAAGTCCCTGCTCGGGTTTGACCGCCAGCTTGCTGGCCGCCCCCCGCCAGATGACGCCCGAGAGCACCGACTTGTCGTCTTTCAGATCAAGATAGATATGGCCAGATGCCGGACGAGACACCCGCCCCAGCTCACCACGCACGCGCACATAGCCGAACTGATCCTCAATGGAGGATTTCACCGCATAGGAAATTTCAGAAACGGTAAATTCGGCTGCATTGCTGGGCGCGCGTTCGACCATGATGATTCCTGATTGAGATTCGTTTGAATTGGTCCATTGGTGCCCATCTTTGCACCTCTGGTCAAGCATCGGGCCGGAGCTTTTGCGCCAAAGCGGCCCGGATCACACAGTGCCCCCTTGCTCTTGGGGGAAATTCCGCTAAGAAAAAGGGGAAAACAGATCGACCGAGCGAGGCCGCCATGTCCCATTATGATTTCAAGAGCCAGCGCCTGTGGGTGGAACAGGATATTGCCGAGCGGATTGCCATTCCGTGCGAACGGGCACAGGCCAACTATCTACTTAATGTCCTGCGCATGCAGGAAGGCGACGAGATGCTCATCTTTAATGGCAGGGATGGCGAATGGAAGGTTGAAGTCCGTCCCATGGGCCGCAAGAAATGCGCGCTCATTCCGCTTGAGCAGGTACGCCCGCAGCCTGAGCCGGAAGCGAGTGATCTGCATTATCTGTTCGCACCGCTTAAGTCTGCTCGCATCGACTATATGGCGCAGAAGGCGGTGGAGATGGGCGTTAGTCAACTGCGTCCTGTCTTCACCCAGCACACGCAGGAGCGCCGCCCCAAGCTCGACAAGATGCGGATGAATGTCGTGGAAGCTGCAGAGCAATGCGGCATTCTGGCCATTCCCGAAGTGACAGAGGCGACCCCTCTTGCCAAGCTGCTGGCCAATTGGGAAAGCACTGACGAAGGACGCCACATCATCTTTTGTGATGAAGGGGAGTTGGGCAAAGATCCTCTGGCCATTCTCGATACCATTCGCGGGGAGGGCAACGCCGTGCCGCCGCTTGCTGTTCTCATTGGTCCGGAAGGTGGCTTCTCGACAGAAGAGCGCGAGACGCTGCGTGCATCTTCTTTCGTAACCCCCATTCCGCTCGGCCCCCGCATCTTGCGCGCCGATACCGCCGCAGTGGCTGCATTGGCCATTGTTCAGGCTGTTCTGGGAGACTGGGCTGACCAGCCACACTGAGGACTTCACTGAGCAAAGCAGTTGGGTTGATGGCCATGCCTGACCATGCGTCCGGGTTGCCGATTTGCCGCTGTGCTTGAGGGTTGTTTCCTTTGCCCTATGGGGCTAGGCTCATTTCACTTTCCAATGAAAGGCTGGCCAACCAAGTCAGTTTTTTCTTTTTCAGCACGATCCAAGAGCCGGTTTGAGTGAACCATCAAACTGGCGATCCAGAAAGCCGTTCGATTATGTTCATGTCCGCCGAGGCCTGGGGCCTGTTTCTTGTTGCCTGCCTGATGCTCAATATCGCACCGGGGCCAGATCTTATTTTCATTCTGTCGCGCACATTGGGGCACGGTCGAAAAATCGGATTTGCAGCCTCGCTCGGCGTTTGTTCTGGTGCCTTGGTGCATGTCATGGCCGCAGCCCTTGGGGTGTCTGCCATTTTGGCAACCTCTGCCACAGCCTTCATGATCGTCAAATATGTGGGCGCGGGCTATCTGGTATGGCTCGGTGCCAAGGCTCTGCTTTCACGTGAGAGCGTTCTGCCGACAGAGGCCAAGCCGAAAAAGCAGCTTTCGGCCTGGGCGGCCTATCGTCAGGGCGTGCTGATCGATGTGCTCAATCCCAAGGTCGCTCTGTTTTTCCTCGCTTTTCTGCCCCAGTTCATCCCGCATGATGGCACGCTCAGTGGGCATCAGATATTCCTGGATACCGTTCTGCTTGGTGCTATCGTCATTGGTGTCGGGCTGGTCATTGAGGCGGGCTTCATCATGCTGGCTGCGCCTTTTGGGGCCTATCTTCGCAACAACAAGACCGTTGCTTTATGGCTTGATCGCGCCTTTGGCGGCCTGCTTGTGAGCCTTGGAGCCAAATTGGCCCTTACGGATTAGCCCTTCTTCCCCCCCCTGCATGGAGTGGAGGCAGGCGAATGAAGCTGTTTGGTTCGATCCATCACAGACACTGTGTGATTGATCAATAAGTTTCATTTGTTGCATTGCGCACCATACTGTAGGGGAGTTCTGTAACAACATTGCCTGACCGGATTACAGTTCGACCTGGCATCTGGTATTTTCCGAGATTTTCTTTCATTGACCTGATCGGGAGCAAGCTGCGTCTTCGCTCAAGGCTTGCTCCGAATAATGTCCCAATTGCTGTAGTGAGGCCGAGAGCATGTCTGCCAGTACACCCAAAACTGCCAGTTTCGAAGGGGATAATCCCGTTCTGGGTATTCTCCTTATGGTGCTCTTCTGCATGCTGATTCCCTTTAGCGATGCCTGTCTGAAGCTGCTGGGAGAAACTGTGCCGGTGCTTACGGTGATTGTGGTGCGCTTCAGTCTTCAGTTCCTCTTCATGGGGACCATCATGCTGATCAGGCAACGAACCATCAGCCATATCTTCCGCTTGTCTTCCTATATTTGGTGGCGGCTTCTGATCCGCGCGGTGATGCAGATTTCCGGGATTGCTTTCATCTATATTGGCCTCATGTATATGCCGCTGGCGGATACAACAGCCATTTGCTTCATATATCCGATTCTGATGCTGCTGGTTGGTCATGTGGTCATGAAGGAAGTCGTCGGCCCCCATCGCATTATGGCCGCTCTTGTCGGTTTTGCCGGTACATTGATGGTGGTTCAACCCAATTTCATGGAAGTGGGATTGAATGCTCTGTGGCCTGTGGGCGTCGCCTTCACATTCGTGATTTTCATGCTCGCAACGCGTCAGACGAGCCGTGGCATCGATCCAGTCACGGTTCAGGTTCTGTCCGCTCTCATTGCTCTTGTGATTGTTGCTGTGCCCATTCTGCTGCTCAATGGCGAAGGCTTTGAAGCATTTGATCTGAAATCACCCTCAAGCGAAGAATGGCTGTTTCTGGTTGGTGCCGGTGTGATCGGCTCGCTCGGACATCTGTTGATGACAGCGGCGGTTCATCTGGCTCCCTCTGCCACTCTGGCGCCGATGCAATATCTGGAAATTCCCTTTGCCACTCTCATCGGATGGCTCATCTTCTCCGATCTGCCCAACAGTCTGGCTGCATGGGGCATTGCGGTGACCGTTGCCGCCGGGCTCTACATCATCTACCGTGAGCAGAAAGCCTTGAATGAGAGTCGCAGACAATCCCCCATTGAATTGCCTGCTGAAGAGATCGTCTGATCGGGTGGATGCTTGTAAAGATTTTTCAAGTCTAGCGTAGCTCACCCATTGTAACCCCTGTTTCGAATGCCTAATTTGACAATACGTGACATATGAAGAAGCATTGTCGCGCTTGCCATATTTCAAGGAGCCTGTTTCATGGCCGCTTCCCAAACCAAAGCTGAAGCCCTGACCCTTAACGACCGCAACGCTCTGATTGAGTCCATTTCGACAGGGGAGAAGCCAAAGGAAAAATGGCGCATCGGCTCCGAACACGAGAAATTCACTTTCTACAAAGACAGCTTTACCCCCGTCCCATATGAGGGGGATCGCGGCATCGAACGCCTACTGCTGGGCATGGAAGGCCTTCTGGGCTGGAAGCGCATTGAGGACAAAGGAAAGATTATCGGCCTTGTCGACCCCATCGAAGGAGGCGCTATTTCCCTTGAACCGGGTGGCCAGTTCGAGCTGTCTGGCGCACCGCTGGACAATCTCCACCAGACCTGCCGCGAAGTGCATCGTCATCTGGCGCAATTGCGCGAAGTGGCCGACCCGCTAGGGATCGGTTTTCTGGGGCTGGGCGTGTCGCCCAAATGGCACTTGGATGAAGTGCCGGTGATGCCCAAGAGCCGCTACGACATCATGATGAACTATATGCCCAAGGTCGGTAGCCGTGGGCTCGACATGATGTTCCGCTCTTGCACCATCCAGGTCAATCTTGACTTCTCAAGCGAAGCGGACATGGCGCAGAAGATGCGCGTCGGCATCGCTTTGCAGCCCATCGCGACAGCGCTGTTTGCCAATTCACCCTTCATTGATGGCCACAAGAATGGCTACCAGTCCCTGCGTGGGGCGATCTGGCATGATACCGACAAGGACCGCACGGGCATGCTGCCGTTCGTCTTCGAAGAAGGCTTCGGCTATGAGCAATATGTGGACTGGGTGCTCGATGTACCGATGTATTTTATCGTGCGCGATCATACCTATTACGACATGACCGGCCTTACCTTTCGCGAATATCTTGGCGGCAAGCGCAAGGACGGTATGCCGGATACCGAGCCGACCCTGCAGGATTGGGAAGACCATCTCACCACCGTATTCCCCGAAGTGCGCCTCAAACGCTATATCGAAATGCGCGGTGCAGACGGAGGGCCTTGGCGCCGCATTTGTGCGTTGCCGGCGCTTTGGACTGGCTTGCTCTATGATCAATCGTCGCTTGATGCGGCTTGGGATCTGGTCAAGGACTGGACCGCAGAGGAACGCGAAGCCCTGCGCATCGCAGTGGCCACGCATGGCCTCAAAACCCCGTTCCGTAACACCACCGTTCTGGAGCTGGGCAAGAAGGTTGTTGAAATCGCCCGCAAGGGGCTGGCTGCTCGAGCGCGGGTCAATGGGGCCGGCTTCGATGAAACCCAGTATCTTGCTGCATTGGAAGAAACCGTTACGCTTGGTCTGACGCCGTCTGATCAACTGCTCATGCGCTATAACAATGAATGGGGTGGCAACATCAATCGCGTTTTTGAAGATTTCGCTTACTAAGCATCTATCGTTTTTTCGATAGTGAAGGGCGCTGTCTGGGCTTTCCTCAAAAGGATGGTCAATACAGCGCTCTTTCTTTATGTGTTTTCAAGACGCAAACACATTCTCGAAGGCACAGACGGAGCCATATCCCTGCCACGAAGCGTTGCACAAGTCGATTTGTCCTGTGGTGCGTGCGAGGGCTGTGCTAGGATGACGCGACCTGTCAGAGGGGAAATGCCATGAAACCAGCCATTCGAACGTTCCTTTTCGTCCTACCACTTGTTCTTTTGACAGCCTGTGTGCCTGCAAAGATAAACGGCCAGAAGCCAGACGGAACAAAAATAAAGATCCTCTTTTATCCCGGTGGACCAAAGCTTGATGATCTGGTGATCTTTGAGGGAAAAAACTATTTCGGCAAGGTGTCAGAACTTGATAATGATCCAGCCAATGACATTAGCTTTGTCCTGAATGGGGGCAAGACCTTCATAGGCGAATGTACTGCGGTACAAGCGGACAAATCCAATTCCCCAAAATGCATGGAATATGAAATCTATCGCAGTGACGATGACGCCATTCCCGAGCGGACCGTCTTTTATCGCCCGCGCTTGTATTAGGCACAGCGCCGCGCCCTGACTGTTCGCTGAACTGGGGCGACAAACGCCTCTCTCAGCGATAACAGCAAGGCCTTTGGGCAGACGATGTGCGTTCTATCTTGCCAGTCAAGAGCTAGCGCCAGCGGCCAACCATTTCCACGAAACCGTCGCCGGTGACTTCCTCGCCATACATATAGCCGTTGACATTGATCTTGCCGTCAAACTTGATCAGGTTGCCAATCTTGGAAACCACCTCGCGCTGTTGGTAGGGCAGGCTGATTTGCAAGCAAGTCTCGAACGGTTCATGGGAAAGAACCACATGGCGCGGATAGCGACGCCCCGAAAGGCGACTATCCATGAAGTCGTTCATTTCCAGCGGATCAATTTTCTCGACAATATGGGTACCGTCGGGCAAAACCACTGTGCAGCAGGTATCCTGCCGATTGCGAGCAAAATCCCACAATTGCGAAACACTGAGCCGGATGCCGTTGTCGAGCTGCGGATATAGATTGATCCATTGGCGCTGTTCAAGGTTCCGGTCCAGACTGAAGCGGCGTGGCAAGGCACCGAACTGGCGATTGAGCCACATGGCACCGGTTACGCTTTGTGGTTTGCCCATGAGTTCGACATTGCCAGAAAGCTGAATGGCCGGCAGGGCGAATTTATATTGCTGTGCGCCAAGGAAGTGGAAATTGCCTTCCCCGTTATTCACCAGGATGGGCGCGTTTACGTGGCCGGAGAGCTCGATGGATGCATCGGGAAGCTCCGCATTGATCGTCAATTCGTTGCCGCTGCCATAGATATCCAGCTCACGGGTCGAGAATTTGAGCGATTGCTCACTGATCATGATGTCCTTGAGAGGAACAGTATTCTCCACCTCACGAATCCAGCCGGTGTCCTGATCCATCAGACACATGCTGACGGAAATCTGAGCCTCGCTGCCACGTTGCTGGATGATGAGCAGATGCACACGGAAACTGAAATGCTGTCCGCCGCCACGCAAGCTGGTCGAGAATTGCCATGATTCCAGAGGATGCAGGCCACCATGCCAAGCGAGGTCATGGGCGAGGCTTGCATTGGATTTTTTCACCATCTTACCGCGATAGGGTGCGTGAAAAGTGATTTCTTGGGTTGTTTGAGCCTTATTGAGTTGCATACAGGACCTCCCCTTAAGCAAATTCCGGTCTGCGACACAGTTGTCGCGGTTGGATGAAGCGCCAGGGTTGGCTGAAGGGCGGTTCGGAAAAGATGTCTCTCTGGCTTTCAATAGCGCACGAGAAATCCGGGGACCTGTCTAAGTCTCCGACGTTCCTCCTAACATCGAAGCCGATGACTCATGCGCGAAACTGGTACAACGAAAATAGACTGTTGACACTTGTACGAACACGCCTTGCACTGCTTCCCTGAGCAGTTCTGCTTATTTTTCAAGGTTTGCCTTCTGCTTACAGTTTGTAGAACAACAATGTGTCATAAATATTATTGCCACTTGACTTTGTAAGCGATGTGCATTGGTCGTTAGATGTCGACTCGTGATACCCTGCAAGTATATGTTAGCGCTTAACTATGCAGTTTAGTCAAGGAAAATATTGTCACGTGAGCATATTTTAATTTTGTACTGTTTCTATTATAAAATACTGCCATATCAACAGGCAAAATACTGGTGTTCATGCTATAAAAATGGACAATAATGCACGAATACCAGTATGGTGGTAGGCCTGAAATTATAGCGCTTATAAGTTAGTCATGACTCATGAACGAAATGCCAAGCAGCCTTTCGCTCTCGGCCCACAGGCGTGCTGATTGCTCCAGATTAAGTGCATGGGGGGCGATGCGGCTAAGCGATACCGGCCCACGTGTATCGAAGAATCCGGTCGGGCCATAATAGGCGCCGCGTTGTGCTTCCAAACCGGCAGCCGCCAATACGGTTGGGACTGCTCCCAATGCGCTAGGTTGGGCAATGAGAGCATTGAGTGGTTTGTAGATCATGTTCAACAGGCCTGTCGGGCCGGTGCTCTGCAGATTGGTGTTGGAATAACCGGGATGGCAGGCAATGGCGATGGCCGGGCTCTGTGCTTTGGCAAGGCGGCGATCCAGCTCAAGGGCAAACATCAGATTGGCCAGCTTGCTTTGTGCGTAGGCCTTGGTGGAGGAGTATTTCTTTTCTCCCATCAGATCTCCAAAATGAATGCGCCCCACGCGATGGGCTATGGAAGAGACCTGAACCACACGCCCGCATGCCGCTTCCACCCGGTCCAACAGCAGGCTGGTCCAGAGAAAATGACCCAGATGGTTGGTGCCGAACTGCAATTCAAATCCATCTGCTGTCTGGCACTTAGGTGTTTGCATGATACCGGCATTGTTGATGAGACCATCTATGCGCTGTGTCATCGCACGCACGCCATCCGAAGCCCTGTGGATGCTGGATTTATCGGCGAGATCAAGGGTTACCAGTTCAATCTTGCCAGAGCTGGTGGCCTCAAGCACCATGCGCGCCGAGGCTGCTTTTTGTGGCGAGCGGCACGCCAATATGAGGTCGGCACCCTTACGTCCGAGCATCTGAGCAGCCTCAAGGCCAATACCGGAGTTGCCGCCGGTGATGACATAGCACTTGCCGGAAAGGTCCGGTAGGCGGTCTTCACGCCAATTTTCAACCTTGTTTTGTAAAATAGTTTGTTCGTTCATATCAAAATGTCCAAAGGGCTTGACAAGCATCAATATACATAGTTTACAAAATAGATAAAAAATGTCAACTATGTAACGTTTATGTGGTGGGGCCGAAATGAATGTCAATGAAATAGTGATGATTTTTTGCCAGTACGGCTTTCGCAAAGCCTCAATGGAAGACATTGCAAAGGCTGCCGGCTTGTCGCGTCAATCGATTTACAAAAAATTCAAATCCAAGGAAGGCGTTTTTGAGTGGGCCATCATAGTTCTGACCCAAGACGCGCATGCTGCGGCCATGGCCGCATTGAATGATGAAAGCCAACAAGGGCCTAGGCGCATCATAGAGGCGTTTGATCGTTGGGCGGGTGATTTCGTGCCCATGATACGCAGCACACCGCATGGGTCAGAGATTTTGGAGCGGGCTCTGGAGATCTTTCGTGACAAGGGGCATGTGGGAGACGACGTGCTGTATTCCAATATGGCGCGGCTACTGATCAAATGCCAATTGGCAAGCAACAGACAGCAAGCTGACGATAAGGTCTTTGCACTTTCCACCAGTGCCAAGGGGCTCTTGTTGCGCGCAGAAAGCCCGCAGGAATTCACCGCGGGCATGGCACGTATTGTCAAGGCCATCTCATAGCAAGGGAATTGCTGGAGATGTGAAGCGTCAGATAGGACTTAGCCCCCATAGTCCCTTGCCTGAAAGCTTAGGGTCCGGCAAGAGGGCCTATCTCGGCACAGAGTGTTCAATAACGAAGGCTTGGTTGCCCGAGCCGCTCGTTAGAAACGACACCGACGCCGTGGTCCATTGTAAGGCTGATAGGAACAATCCCACGCACGAAAACTGCGATAGCGAGCCGAGCAGGCGCGGATGTTGCAATAGCGCGGTGGTGGTGGCCGATAAATGATCCTTGGCGGTGGACGCCAGCGCCTGACCGTTGGTGGACGGTTCCATCTGGGTGGTGGTGGCGGAGGGCGGTTCCATTGGCGTGGTGGTGGCGCATTCTGAGCTGTTGCTGTGGTCGGAAGAGCGAAGTTGCCAAACGCTGAGAAGACCAATGCCAAAGCGACCAGATAAGTGACTTTCATAATCGTAACTCCTGTCGCAAGAGTGAAATGAAAGCTCGCAGCGAGCAGAACATATGATAAGGCCTTTCATTATTATCCCACTTTTCGCCATTCTGGTCGAGACGTATTTATGTAGCAGGACATGTGTAGCCAGAGGCGTAATCCATGACGGCATCAATAAGTTTGATGCATTCTGCAACTATTCTCATTGGAAAGGACGGGGGTGCTTTGATAGTCTGCGCTCCTCTTACGGCGCAAATGGCGCCATCCGTCATACTCCATACAATCAGGATCGCCAGATGAGCGCTGCAATCATTCCTCCGTCACAGGTCAGCCCCCCAGTTGACGAAGCCGCCAAGGTTTCAACCATGTCGGGCAAGGATATAGGGCTCTATGGCATGATGATCATCGTCTGGGGAACCAGTTGGATCGCCATGGCTCATCAGGTCGAAATCGTGCCCGCTCTGATCACCGGCGTCTATCGCTTCACGCTGGCTGCCGCCGTTACCTTCCTATGGGCCTTGCTGGGCAAATATCCCTTGCGCTTTCCGCTGCGGGTGCATCTGCGGCTGGCAATGGTGGGCGTCTTCATGTTTTCGTCCAACTTTGTCATGTTCTACTTTGCAGCCGGGTATATTGCCTCTGGCCTCATGGCGGTGATCTTCTCTCTGGTCAGTCTCTTCAACATCATCCTCAGTTCCCTGTTTCTTGGTATGCGACCAACGAAACAGGGTATGGTGGGTACGGTTCTGGGACTATCCGGGATCGGACTTATTTTCTGGCCCGAAATCAGCGCCAACGCTGGTGACCAAGGGGTTCTGTATGGGCTGGGCTTTGGCCTTGGTGGGACGCTGCTTTTCTGCACCGGCAACATTCTGTCTGTTTCGAATAAGAAATTCGACATTCCGCTCATCAGCGCCAACTGCTGGTGCCTGACTTATGGTTCCCTTTGGCTTCTCTGTCTGGCGCTGGTGCTCGATGTGCCCTTCATGATGGACTGGAGCGCAGAATATTGGATTGCGATGGCGTGGCTGGTCATCATGGCTTCTGTAGTGGCCTTCTGGGGCTATATGACCCTGCTGGGCTCCATTGGACCGGCGCGGGCAGGCTATCTCACGGTACTCTTCCCCATTGTCGCGTTGCTGCTGTCCACCCTGTTTGAGGGCTATCAATGGTCCTTGTGGGGTCTCATCGGGTTAGCAGCGATCATCGCGGGCAATATTCTGGTCATGCGAAGTGGCCGCAAGCAAGCTGCCCTTTAGGCTGCAGCCTACAGCAACGTTCCTCATGTTGGCACCGCGATAGAGAAGCCATCAGTGAAGCTTTGGGCTTTTACCAGACCGCGGTCGCCACTGGGCAACCGTTCCGCTCATTTCTGCAATGTCGAATATGGGCTCGGGTGTCGGGCGAAAACTAAGAATATAGCCAAGAAACTCATCCTGCTTCTTGAGCAGCTTTCCCCGCCGGTAATAAACAAGGATGGTGCAGAACTGCGCGCCGCACAAGCTGCTCCGTTCCATGCCTTCTTTGCAATGGAGGCCCTGATGGGAGAGCACCAGATCCAGATTCCCGTCGCCGTTCAGATCAACTTCATAGACACCTTGGTGATGAAAGCGCCCAGCGCCGCTTGCGCAGCCCACTTCGATCTGCTGGTTCATAAGATAGCGAGTTGCCTTGCTATGGGGAGCCGCGAAGGCTTTATGACCGACGATTGCGATCAGCCCTGCCACCATGCAAATGACAAAAGCGTGTGCCGCTTTGTGTGTAGTGCGAGCATGCTTGTTCATCTGTTCCCCAAAGGCCTTAGGTCAAAGCGATCCTCTTTATTCCGCAGCCAGTGTAGCGCCACCGGTAACATTGTCCAGTGCATTGACGATATGCGCGGCCAGCGCATTATGAATGCGGTCCTTGGCATTCTCTGAGCGCAATAAGGCGATATCGCAGTGTTTCATTTCAGGGAACCCTTCTCGTTCTCCCAAAACACGCATGTCTGAGGTAAGGGCACTTTCTGGGAGCACAGAGACTGCCAGTCCAGCCATCACCGCGCCTGTGTGGGCTGCTGCCGAAGAACTGACATAGGCAATGCGATATTTCTTTCCGGCTTTGGAAAGAGCCTCGGTGGCAGCGGCCCGCCAGGAGCAGGTCTTGGTGCCAAGAGCGAGTGGAATGGTCGACTGGCAATGGACGGAGTGATGCGCCGAGGAAACCCAAAGGAGCGGTTCGGAGCGAATGATCCGGCCATTGCGTTCTTGTGTCCGATTGCCATGGGTGACGATGCCCAGGTCCAGACGCCCGTCCTGAATGCGCCGATGGATGCAGGAGCTTTGCTCGCACACCACTTCAATCTCTATGTTGGGGTGGGTGGTGGCAAAGCTGGCCAGAACTGTTGGCAAAAGTCTTGGCGCATAATCGTCAGGCAAACCAAGGCGGACCTTGCCTGACATGGCATCAGAGGAAAAAGCGGCGATGGTTTCCGCATTCAGAGACAACATGCGTCTGGCATAGTCCAACAGACGCAGACCTGTGTCAGTGACGCGGCTCTGGCGGCCATCGCGCACAAAAATTGTTTGCCCGACCCGCTCTTCCAGCCGACGCATTTGCATCGATACGGCCGACTGTGTCTTGTTGACCTGCTCGGCGGCCTTGGTGAAGCTGCCGGTTTCGGCAATGGCAATGAAAGTGCGAAGCTGGTCCAGATCAAGAAGGGCGTTCATCAGCAATCTCCATGTGCCTTTGGAATGGGCCTTCAAGGCATTCCGCGCAGAGCGCAAGGGTATTAGCAAAAGCGATCATTATGTCTGATCAATATTTATCATTGATCCAGATTTAGATCCATCAAAAATTCAGATGGTTTCCATAAAAAACATTCGTTGGATTTATTGTTCTCTTTTTGCGATAGTTGTTTTCAACAACAAAGGACACTTGCTCGTTGGCTGTATCTTAGGCTTTTGCCGATCATTGCAAGCGTCTTTTGAATTTTGAAATGGTGGTCTTGGCTGAGAGCTTTTCTAATCTTGCGGCCCCGATTGCCACAGAGAAACAGCCTTCGTTCAAACCTTAATCGATGGTTCTGCATCGCGAGAGGGGAGAAGAAGTCCAAGCCAAAGGAGACAAGACATGCTGACAGTATTTCTGAATTCTGCATTCTCATCGGCAATCGCCGGCCTTGTACGCCTTGTGACTGCGGGGGCGACCATCATGCGTAACCGCGCAGCCTTGAAGAGTCTTCAGGAGCTGGATGAGCGCACCTTGGCTGATATTGGCCTGACACGAGGAGATGTGATCACCGCTGCATCGCAGCCGCTTCACAGGGATCCGATGCTGATCGATCCGTTTGACGCAAAACGCCGGATTCATGCCCGTGAACTGGAAGTGCTGGCACGCTGGGCGCGGCCAGTGATTGAAGAAAGACAGCCACTTCCGGCAGAGAAATTGACCGCAATCAAACAGACGCCGGTTTGTTGCGGATCAGAGGGAGCCTAGTAGCCGCACTGCCTGACCGTCGGCAACTCCCGAGACGGTCGCCCATTTGATTAAGCAGCCAGGGGTCCTCCTTGAGACCCCTGTTATCCTTGGCCCGCCCCTTGAGGCGGGCCTTTTTTTGTCTCGAAGCGAGTGCAAACAAGAGCCACAGCCAGAGCTGCAGAGGCGATACGGCAATCTCTCTTGTCAGATCGTATCCATTAGCCGATGACAATCACATGCACGGCGCGCGGCCCGTGGGCCCCGAGCATGATTTTCTGCTCGATATCTCCCGAGCGTGATGGGCCTGTGATCATGTTGAGCGCGCGCGGCATGTGGGCTGTACCTCCCGCATCGCGTAATTGATCGTGAATGCTCTCATAATCGCCCGCAATGTCGTTGGCGTCGAGGACGATTATGTGGTTTTCAGGCAGGAAGTTGATGGTGGTCGGGTTGTCCGGCCCTGATGCGAGCACGGCTGTGCCGGTTTCGGCCACTCCACCCATCGCGTGATTGACGCCCACAAGGTCTGTGCCGTCAGAGGGGCCAATCGTGCGCACCAGTTGCGGTTCCGTGCGCCAGTTTACCGCTTTCAGACGCGGATCTTCCCCCATGACGATGGCTTGTGGCAGGTTATGGTCCCGCAAATATTGGGTGATGGCACCGGGCAAGTCTTCATAGGAGCCAATGCGTGCCGTGGTCGAGGAGACGCGCTCGGCATAATCCATAAACATCGCAACCTTCTCATAATGGCCCACCTGCGCACGCTTGGGCACGATGCCTTTTGGTCTGGATGCGAGACGCTCTTGCACCTCTTGACGCGCCTCATTGCGGTTCGGGTCGGCTCCTTCGCTGACAGAGGCGAGGGACCGGCGGATCTTGCCAAGGATGGCAGATTTGGCCGTGCTGTTGTCGTGACGCTCACTCATGCCGCATCTCCCTTCGTTTGCCTACGTCCGGCCTCACGCTCCGCCCACATCTGCTGGAAGGTCTTGCCCTCAGGGGCGGGGAACTCGCGATGTTTGGTCCATCCCCCGGCGGCAGGCAGGCGACGCATCAGGGCTGTTTGTGGTGCCAGATATTTCATCACCCGCATCCCAATGCGCATGGTGCGGTGATAAAGCTTGGGTCGGCGGGCAAAATAGGCCCAGCCCTTGAGCCCCCAACGCTGTGGTGTGGGGTTGAGATGGCGCTCATATTCCCTCTCGCGCCAATGACGCAGCATCTTGGGCAGGGGAATGCGCATCGGGCAGACACTTTCGCAGCGCCCGCAAAGCGTTGAGGCATTGGGCAGATGACCTGCCTTGTCCACTCCGACAAGGGATGGCGTCAAAACCGATCCCATCGGCCCTGGATAGACCCAGCCATAGGCATGGCCGCCCACGGCATGATAAACCGGGCAATGGTTGATGCAGGCCCCGCAGCGGATGCAACGCAACATTTCTTCAAAATCCGTGCCCAGCATTTCCGAGCGGCCATTATCCAGCAGCACGACATGATATTCTTCCGGCCCGTCAGGGTCTTCGGGCCGGCGCGGACCGGTGGAAATGGTGGTGTAAACGCTCTGTTCCTGCCCAGTGGCCGAGCGTGCCAACAGGCGCAGGAAGACATCCAGATCATTAAGGGTCGGGATCACTTTCTCGATGGATGCCAGCACGATATGCACCCGGCTGAGAGTCTGAGTCAGGTCGCCATTGCCCTCATTGGTCACGATCACCGACGAGCCGCTTTCGGCCACCAGAAAGTTGGCGCCCGTAATGCCGACATCGGCTGCGAAATATTTCTCGCGCAACACCTCTCGCGCTTCACCAAGCAGGGTGACCGGATCATCCAGATTGCGGTTCGGGTCAAGATTGGTGTGGGCACGGCGGAAGTCTGCTTCCACCTGATCCTTGGTCACATGCACCGCAGGCGCGATGATATGGCTGGGATGTTCCCCTCTAAGCTGGATAATATATTCGCCAAGGTCGGTCTCGGTCACTTCCATGCCATCGGCTTCGAGAAAGGCATTGAGCTGCATTTCCTCCGAGATCATCGATTTGCCCTTGGTCATCGTTCGCGCACCGACCGAATGACAGATATCGCGTACGATCTCGCAGGCATCCTGAGCCGTTTCCGCCCAATGCACATGCCCACCGCTGGCTGTTACCTTCTTCTCGTAATCTTCCAGATAGACATCCAGATGCTTGAGGGCGTGTGTCTTGATATCGCGCCCCAGATCGCGCAGATCCTCAAACTCGGGCAGAGCATCAACCGAGGCTTGCCGCTTGCCGATAAAGCCTGCCTCGACATTCTTGAGGGCCTTTTGCAGGGTGGCATCAGCAAGCGCGTCGCTTGCATTCTTCTTGAAATCGCGTGACTTGATTTCCATCTATCCGCCTCCCTCTAGCGACCGGATTTCTCGCCAATAGCCGGACCATCGGCCATGTCGGCCAGCACTTCGGCAATATGGCGCACCTGAATGGCCGACCCGTCGCGCTTGAGCTTGCCTGCCATATTCATCAGGCATCCCATGTCGCCAGCAAGCAAGGTGCCCGCTCCGGCCTTGGTGATATTGTCGGTTTTCTTGCCGACGATGGCGTTGGAAATGTCGGGATATTTAACACTGAAGGTGCCGCCAAAGCCGCAACAGACATCATTGTCAACCATCTCCTTGAGGTCCACACCGGGAACCGAAGCCAGAAGCTTGCGCGGCTGATCCTTGATGCCGAGCTCTCGCAGACCCGAACAGCTGTCATGATAGGTGACCGAGCCGGTGAAATGGGAGGACACGGTCTCGATCCCGGCCACATCCACCAGAAAGCTGACTAATTCATAGGTTTTGCCAGCAACCGAAGCCGCACGGTCTGCCCATTGCGGCTCATCGGCGAGAAGGGATGGATAATGCTTGCGAATCATGCCCGCGCAGGAGCCGGATGGTGCGACCACATAATCATACCCTTCGAACGCCTTGATCACCTGTTTGGCCAACGCTCTGGCATCGTCCTTGTCGCCCGAGTTATAGGCAGGTTGTCCGCAACAGGTCTGGTCTTTGGGCACTTCCAGCGTAAAGCCCGCATCTTCCAGCAGTTTGACTGCTGCAAATCCCACCGTTGGCCGGAACAGATCCACAAGGCAGGTAACAAACAGGCCAACAGTTTTGCCGGAAACATCCGCGCCTTTGGAGCCATCCCTCTTCTGGTCAGGCGTGGAGGGGGCGGAGAAATTCATTTCAATCTGGTTCATCGATCTCGGTCTTTGTAACGCTTGGGGCTATCAATCAATCGGACAATCAATTGGGCGCAATCGCAGTGGTCCTGGGCATCTTTGGTTTTGCTATCTATTTGTCAGAAAAGAACAGCCTTGAGCCTCAAGGCGCCACCCGCTATGGGAAGCTCTTTTCCGGGAAACTGGTGTGCTGGCAGTCTGGAGATAAAAGAACAGATGCGCAAGAGCTCGAAAATGGACCCGGACTGAAAAATGCCGCTTTCCCACTGTGAGGATATCAAGGTTGGCCAGCTATTCTGAAAGCGAAAAAGAGGGATGGAGCCATCCTTTTTAACAGCTCGACTATGGAATAAGGGTGCCCTTAACGCAGCCACAGGCAACAGAGGCGCTTGCGTAAAATCTTTATAAAATCCATGCACTAAAGCGGCATACAACAAACTGCATTGCCGCGCAGGGCAGGATTTTTACGGATCTCGGTTCGGCCTGATCGGGATATCTTTTGCGGTTTGTCGGGTGAGCAAATTTAAAAAAAAGCTTGAGTCTTGGGCCGGAAAGAGAAAGGATATGGAGGTGAAATCGGAGCTATTTGTGATGGTGTAGGTCAGTCAATTGATCACAGGCATCCTTGTTCCGCAGAAGGGGTTTGGGTCCGTTTCTGCAATGATGAAGTGCGTAGGGCGCATGCGCTCCCCGTCACGGGTGAGCATGAGCATGGCCAGATATATTGCCCCGATTGCAACAGACCGTTGAACGCGTAAAGCGTCAGGCCGCATTCGCCATTTTCGGCGATGTGCAGGAGATGCAGAGGGTCTATGGAGGAGGCAAGAGAGCTGGGGAATTGCTATTCGGCACCTCGGCTCTCTTATTTCTCTGGGCCGACAATGTCACAAAAGGGTTTCCGTGATTGGAATGATGGCCATGGGTAAAACGATCGCCCCTGTTGCTTTCTCTCCCATTTTTCGGGCACAGTCCACTCCGCCCATTTTTCCTTCTTCGACTTTTGAAAGAATTCGCATGACCCAACCGCCGGCTATCTCCCTGTCGATCGCTACGCCAGATGACGCCCAAGCCATTGCTGAACTGAAAGTGATTTGCTGGCGCGATGCCTATGAAGGGCTGATGCCCAAGACCAGTCTTGATGGCCTCAAGGCCGCTGATGAAGTACCGCACTGGCGCGATTGGTTAGCCGACGAGACAGCCGGGCTGGTGGCCCACTTGCTTTGGCTGGATGGCGCGCTTGTGGGGTATGGTCTGGCTGGCCCGATGCGTCTGGGGGATCGTCCGGGCAAAGAAATCGCAGCCGATGGCGAGCTATATGCTCTTTATATCCACCCTGATTTCCAGCGCCGCACATTCGGGCGAACGCTTTTGTCTGCGCTCGTTGATGCAATGATCACTGAAGGGTACAAGAGCATCGGGGTCTGGATGATCGGTGGCAATATGCGGGCCGAGCAATTCTATCTCAAGCTGGACGCTGAAGAGGTTGTCAAACGGGTGGAAATCCACCATGGCCGCATCGCCTATCGCGAAAAGGGCTGGATCTGGCGCGATCTGCCCAAGCTCGCGGCGCGGTTGACGATCCACCCAGTTTAGCGCCTTGTTTGTTGCGCAAAAAAAATCCCGGCAGGGGTGCCGGGATTGAATGGTGTCGCTTTTGATACTTTGCCCCTCTGGTGTTGATGGGGGTAAGCGCAAATCAAAGAGCCTATTCGGCAGAAAATGTCTTCAGATAAGCAATGACGTCTTCGCGCTGATCTTCCTTTTTCAGCTTGAAGGTCATCTTGGATTTTCCTTTCACGCCAGCTTCCTTGAGGAAATCTTTAGGGTCCAAAAGATAAGCCATCAGCTTTTCTTCATCCCAGGTTTCGCCCTGCTCGCCCAGTGCGAGATAGCCGTCGGAATATTTGTAGCCATCAACAGAGCCAATCGCGCGGCCGACAACGCCGTTGAGCAGTGGCCCCACTTTGTTCTCAGCCCCTTCGCCGATCTGATGGCAGGCTTTGCATTTCTTGAAAACCTTCTCACCCTTTGCAGCATCGCCTTCTGCGAAAGCGCCCAGAGTGGAAGCAAGGAAAAACATTCCGGCAACAGCAACCAAACGTTTCATACTTGCGGTCCCTTTCTAAGATTGGCAGCCAGCATTCCCCTCCTCAGGTCGGTGCGTGACTGCTGGTCGACATAAGCAAAATATCGTACAGCCTGTTCTGATCAACCGGGCAAATCGGCACACTGCAGATCTTTGTGAGCTGTGCGCAATCGTTGTAGGCCGGTCTTGCCAGGTAGGGCTAGTAAACAGGTTGAATGGTTACAGCTCTCTGAATATTTGGCAAGAGACAGATTGTAGCACTTCTAAGAGATACGAATTCCTTTTGAATCGCAAGAGGGTAGAACAACCGACCTGCTGGCTGTTGTGCTGCATGATGCCAAACAATGTTAATCAAAGGAAAAAAAACCGGAAATCAACGGTTGTTGAAGGGGTGATTTGTATATCATTAAGTTTAATTCCCATTGTTCTCGATGGAGCAAAAGAATTAATGCAGTGAAAATAGCGTTTTAAGAAGATTTTATCATCTCTGTCCTATAACGAAGGCTGAATTGTGCGACAGGACGGGGAATATGAACGCTAGTTCAAACGTGCCTGAAAGAGACCTATACGCGATCTATGATGACCTGAGTGATGGCGTCATGATTATGGGATCTACAGGCAAAGAACTATATCGAAACAAGGCTATGAAGCGTCTTCCAGACCATCTGGAAAACCGTCTCATGAGCTTTGTCGGGATCGATGAATGCATTTGCGAGAAAAGTCGGCACGAAAAACTGGTCTCCCGCTCGCAAATGGAAGGCTGGAGCTTTAATTGTTACGCCCATGGTCTAGGCAAGCTGATTCTTGTGAAGTTTGACGATCAACTGGGTAAGCAGATCAAAGCTTTGCGAGCCGAGTTCTCTGATGCCATCCGCGACGGCATGCCTGCGGCCTCCGCTGCGATGAAGGTGTTGCGCGATCACGTCAATTCGCGCTGGGTGGCCATCGGCAGTCTGGATTTCAATTCCCGTAGTGTCCTGTTCGATCTGGCTTATGACGGCGAGCATCTTCGGGCCAACCAGTTGCCAGCGCTCAAATGCTATCCAGGTGGCAAGCCCTGCGAACATAATCCGCTGATGACGGCCGATCTTCCAGCCCATTTCATCAATAGCCACGAGCTTGAGGCCTATGGTATTGGCCATGTGATTGGCATGAGCATGCATAACCATCGCGAGGAGTGCGTGGGGTACGCATTGCTGGCCGATGAAGCTGAGCCAAACCAGATGCGCCAAAGCGTTACGCTGCTCAAGGAACTGGCCGTGCTCTATGGCCCCTATTTCGAAGTCAGTTCCGCTCACCAGAAGGTCAGCAAGGCCGTCGCCGATGCCAATACGGATGTCGTGACCGGTCACGGCAACCGGCGTGCGATGGAAAGCTTTTTGCAAGGATGCCTTGACGAAATGCAGCGCGAGCAGGAAGAGGCCGACGTGCTCACCCTGTTTGACAGCAGGGCCATGCGCAATTCCGTTGTGATGCTGCTCGATATGGATGGCTTCAAGCGGGTCAATGATCTTCTTGGTCATGGGGAAGGGGACAGAGCCTTGCGCCTCGTTGCCGATAGTTTGCAGGAAATCGATAGCAACAGTCGGGTCTTCCGCTTTGGCGGTGACGAGCTGGTGCAAGTCTTTCCTCGTGCGGGCGATCTGGATTCCGATGAATTGCGCCTCTATGTCAACGATGTTGAGAGAAAGCTCGATAGCCACGGTTTCAAGGGTCTGGGGCTCAGCCTCGGGATCGTGCATCTATTCGAGGGCGATGGCTCCTATGCGTCGCTGATGACTTTGGCCGATGCTCGCATGTATCACGAAAAGCGCCTGCGTTCGGTCGCTTTCATTTAGGTGTAAAGGTCTGCTGATGAGGCCGCATGCGGCATTGCTTCCCGTTCCTGCCTGAAATCATCCAACAGCCGCAAAGCCTTCTCATATTGCGCTAGAGAGGGAATGGCCCCCAGTGCAAGACGCACTGCCGAGGGCACCGGACTGGAGCCGACGACAAAGTGATGCGCCCCCAGAACCGAAATACCCCGTCTGCCGGCTTCCAGTTCAAAGACCGCCGGATTCTGATCCGCTCGCAGATGAAGCCAACCGCTGAAGCGGTCTGGATAGAGTTCGATACTCTGTCCGAGGATCGCTTTCGCAATGGCGTGGCGCTCGGCCAGGGCTGCCTGTTTGCGTAGCCGGTTCTTTTCTATCTCGCCACTATCGATCCAGTGCCGCACCAGTTCCGCCCCAATCGGCGAGGACATGGAGCTAATGTCCGTGATGACGCGCAGCAGCGAGGAACGCACCG
Source organism: uncultured Cohaesibacter sp. (assembly GCF_963682185.1). NCBI lineage: Bacteria > Pseudomonadati > Pseudomonadota > Alphaproteobacteria > Hyphomicrobiales > Cohaesibacteraceae > Cohaesibacter > uncultured Cohaesibacter sp. The sequence continues at coordinate 4,182,851 of NZ_OY821667.1, forward strand.
TTTGCGGCGCACAGATAAAGCCAGTGCGCAGGCCTCCGCCGAGAATTTTGGAAGCGGAAGCCACAATGCAGGTTCGCTCTGGCACCCGGTGCCACATGGATTGCTTAAGAGCGGAAAGAACGGGGCAGTAAGGGTCATCCTCGATCACCCATAGATCATGCCGTTTTGCGCAATCGGCCAATTCATCAAGCCGTTTGGAAGAGGTCGGTCGCCCACTGGGATTATGCACATTGGGGCCGATGAAGAGACCCGCCACCGGTCGTCTCTTGCAAAGTGCGTCCAGTTGGTCGGCGCTCATGCCTTCCGCGTCTGCCCCAATGGGAGCCAGACGGACACCAAGGCGCGGTGCGGCATTGATCAGGCCGGGATAGCTTAGTGCTTCCAGCGCCAGTATGTCGCCATCCTTGAAAATGCCTTGCAACAAAACCTGCAAGGCATGTTGCGCCCCCGAGGTTAGCAAAATGCGATCAACGGGCGCGTCGACATTGTAATAGGAAAAGAGCGCGCGCCCGGCTTCTCTGTGGCGCGCAAGTCCTTCGATCGGTGTGTAATTGAGCACCCGCCCGATCCCCGTTTGGTGGGAGAGTGCCTCGAAGGCTGCACCCAAATCCGGGTCCATATGGGAGAGGGGGTAATTATGAGCGAGATCCAGCTCTGAAAGGACTTCATCTTCCGGCATAAGCGGTGAGGTGGGGCGGTTTTGTGGCGCAACAAAGGTTCCCCGCCCGATTTCTCCCTTCACGAGCCCCATCTTCTCGGCGCGCTCATAGACGCGGGTTATGGTGCCATGGGTTACACCAAGAGACCACGCCAGCGCGCGCTGGGGAGGCAGGCGTGTGCCTTCGGCGAGGCGTCCATCTGCAATGTCCCGCGCCATGATGTCCGAGAGGGCAATATAGAGAGGGCCTTCCAGACCTGTAATGTCCGGTTGCCAGGAGAGCGGCTGCTTCATGATCATGTCTTCTCGGTTCGGCGCCGATGGCGATCGGCATGTCAGAATAATTGTCACTGTAACAATAAAACAATTGATACAAAAGCCCGTTTGTAGGCAAAGTATGAACGATAAATTGTATCGATTGTATCTATTTACCGCACAAGAGAGCGGCGAGAGAAAAAGAAGACAGGTAGTGAAATGACTGATTGGTCGACATTGATGGCGTTCGCCGTGTTTGTATGCGTCATGTCCGGAACACCGGGTCCGGGCAATCTGACATTCATGGCGCTGGGGGCAAAAGCTGGCTTTGGTGCGGTGGTCCGCCCCTTGTGCGGAGCCATATTGGGCGCAGCGATGCTGGGGCTTTGCGTCGCTTTGGGCCTGGGCGCCCTGCTGATGCAGGAGGGCTGGATTGCGAATATCTTCCGCGGCTTGAGTATGGGCTATATGCTCTATCTGGCATGGCGCATCATGACGATGCACAAGGCGGACAAGAAGGACGCGGCGCATCTGTCTTTTGCGGAAGGCATTCTGATCCATCCGCTAAGCCCCAAAACATGGGCCATGTATAGCATCGCCTTTTCGCTCTATTTCAACCCTACCGGATCTTTGCTCGATGAAACCGCAATTCTCATCGGTGGCTTTGCCATGGGAGGGCTGGTCTTCCATTCGCTCTGGGGCTTCATGGGAGCAAAAGTCATGCAGTTTCTGGGGGACGGTCGCAAATATCAGCTCTTCACCGCCACCATGGCTGTGCTGATGGTGGGCACCACGGCCTGGTCGCTCTGGGCCAAGACCGGCGCCTCATGAGCGCCGCTTGGAAAAGTCTCAAGACTGCTGCATCATCCGTATGAGCAGATGAAGTAATGCCAAAGAAAAAGGGCCATCCCCCAGGATAGCCCTTAAAGTTGGATCCATAATCGGATCACTCTCAAGTCAAAAACAAAGCGTGGCAGATGGCACTCAAAATTGTCCCCTGTGCGCCACCTGACAGAGTCTGGTCTTATAGGACCTTTACTGATGTGCCGACCGGCACTCGTTCGTAAAGATCCATGACATCTTCATTGCGCATGCGGATACAGCCAGAGCTGACCGCATGACCAATGGACCATGGCTCGTTGGAACCATGAATTCTGTAAAGCGTCGAGCCGAGGTAAAGCGCGCGGGCGCCGAGCGGATTGCGCGGACCGCCTTCCATATATTTGGGCAAACCGGGCTGACGTGCACGCATTTCGGCTGGCGGAGTCCAACCGGGCCATTCAGCCTTGCGCGAAACCTTGTGTGTACCGGCCCATTCAAAGCCGGGGCGTCCAACACCAACGCCATAGCGGCGCGCTGTGCCATCCCTGTTTACCAGATACAGATAGCGTTCATTGGTGTTGATGATGATGGTGCCCGGTTTTTCCGGGCCTTGATAATCGACCACCGTCGGCAGGAAGCGAGGATCTATGCCGCGGGTGCGTTTGGCCGCCACTTTACGCGATGCTTCATAGGTCGGGCGAGCCGGTTTGGAAGCGATGCGGTTCATGCGTGGACGCGCATCCACCGGGCGGGCACTCATGCGTCCGGGACGCAGCTGCATCACCCATGGCTGGATCTGATCCGGGCTCAACATGACAGGAGGAGGAGGGGCATACCGCACCGAACTGGCGGAGACCGACTGCACAAGGCCACCAAGGCCAAGAACAACGGTACAAGCTGTAAGAATCAGGTGCTTCATTTGCAGAGCTCGCAATGTGAAATCGACGTTATAGATGGCCTTTGGGCCACATTTAAAACAGAAGCGTTGGATTTTGATGAGGTATACTTGATTATTGCTTCGGTAACTAAAAATTATTCTACGTATTAAACCAATCAGAAAGGTTAATGAGAAATTGATATTTGTGCTGATTGGATTCACGGTTAATAAAATATAACGGCATTACTTTTATGATTAACAAAAGGCAAAGATCAGACATCTGACAGCGAATCTTGTCTGTGGCGAGGCCTACCCCATGCAATTTGCATAAAATGACAGGGGCGCCGTCTTATACATGGCGAGAAACGAGCTCCGCATTTCTTGCGCGAAAGAGGGCCGATTGCTTAAATGCTTAAGGGCATTTGACGGGGAGAGAGGGGAAATTGCCTAGCGCAGACCCGTTACCGTGCGGGCATAGTGCAGCAGGTCAGGGGTCATCGGTTTGACCTGTTTGAGCGTCATGCCGGGACGCAGATGCGGACTATAAAGCATATTGAGGATCAAACGGTCATACGGCGTGAAATAGTCGAAGCTGCTTTCGTCATTGAACACCGAATGAACAAGGCTCTTGTCATCATTGACCGGCCCCAGCCCTTGCAGGATCTCCTCCACCATGCAGCGATGAAAAACCGAGCGGCCCTGATCGGAGACGATCACGGCGTCCGAGCGTAGAATGCCTGATCGGCGTGACAAAACCCGCACGATGCATTGGCCTGGCACTTCCATGCTGCGATCATTATAGACTTCATCCTGCACAGTTCGCACATAGTCTGCGGAATCGACCACATAGATATGAAAATTGGCGTCTTTGCGATTGTTGGCCATGCGCACCTGAAGGCCGGGAATGCTGATGGGCAGGCTTTTGATAAAGCGGCGCACAGTTCTTAGGCGATTGAGTGTGGCGCGGTTGTCGATCCATACCTTGACAGGTGCAACATATTTTTTGACCCGCTTTGACTGTCCGCCCCAACTGAGCGCCTTTATTTCGGCGCCAAACACGGTCTTGTAAAAACCTTGCGCCACTTCATCATCATCATAGCGCGCTGCATGGACAGGCACGGTCATCAGAGATGCTACTGCGAAAAGCACAGAGACGACGGCAAGAAAGCGCACCTGTGCCATGAACCTGCAAGATATGCCGGATGTGGTCAGTAACTTGTTGCTAGGCTTCTGCATTCAGCGTCTACACTCTACCCGGGATAAGAATTTGAGAAATATAAACAATTGTTTCAATTGACGCTGTGCGCCTCGCCCCGGTAGCAGGGCTGACCATACAATGGCCATTCGCGTGGAAAAGGTCAATTACAAGCTCGTAGCAAAAGCAAGAAACTTGTATTTGAAAAGCCTTTCCAAGCCGCACGGCCTCGGAACAATATCCGAGCAAGCCTTGATAGACGACCAGATAACAAGATTGAGCAAGTAGAATTTAGAACGTTGTTTGCTAGATTTATGTACGTATTAGTCTAGTGATAGGCCAGAGAGTAAAGCCAGTTCAGATAAACAAAAATGCCTTTAATTAAATTGCATTCAAAAACCTAATTTTAACGAAGCATCGATATGGTTGCCCCCAATAAGTCTGTTCGACTTGGTGCCACTGGACCGCATTTCGATAACCCGTTTGTATCGATTTGTGCTTTCCGGCCCCTTTTGACAATAAGAGTAATTTGAGTTTGGGAGTATAGTTGGAATGGCGCTGGCCACGAAACCATTTCGAATTGAACAGGTCTTGGGTGATGCAGTGACCCCCAGATCCAGTGCGGCAAACAGCTCCCTTTCGAGCGATCAACACAAGCAGATCATGGAAGAGCTGGCAGCCTTGCGCAAGCTTGTTGAACCTGCTCAGGAATTGAATAGCAATCTCGTCGAGACCTTCCGCTCTGAATTGAGCGAAGCGGTCAAGATCAAGAAAGAAATGGACGAGATCTACGAGGCCATCGCCGAAACAAAGCGCGAAATCGCCACCCTGCATGTGAATGGTCTGCATTCGGCAGAAATGAACAGGGTAACCGACGAACTGGATGCCATCGTGTTTGGCACCGAACAGGCAACCGAGCAGATCCTTGAGGCTGCCGAAGTCATTGATGAAAACTCCTCCAAGCTTTCCAAGACCCTGACCGGTGAAGAAGACCAGTGGACCCATGAAATTCAGGATGCGGTCATTGCTGTTTTCGAAGCCTGTAACTTCCAGGATTTGACCGGTCAGCGCATCACCAAAGTGGTCAATGTGTTGCGTTTCATTGAGGAACGCATCGTTTCCATGATGGATATCTGGGGCGGCATCGAGCAATTTCAGGAAATCGAGGTGGACAATCCACTGGAAAAGACCGGCGATGCGGCTCTGCTCAATGGTCCGGCTCTGGCTAACGAAGATGGCGTTGCCAGCCAGGACGACATCGACGCCTTGTTCGACTAGCTTTTTGCGCAAGCAAAAAGCGTACAGTTTTCCAGCTTAGACTGAGCTCACAGCGACAGGTGCCTCGCCGAGGCACCGATAGCCTGAAGACAAGGGCCTCCTTGCCTCGATTTTTGCGCAAGCAAAAAGCGTACAGTTTTCCAGCTTAGACTGAGCTCACAGCGACAGGTGCCTCACCGAGGCACCGATAGCCTGAAGACAAGCACCTCCTTGCCCCGATTTTTGCGCAAGCAAAAAGCGTACAGTTTTGCAGCTCAGACTGAGCTCACAGCGACAGGTGCCTCACCGAGGCACCGATAGCCTGAAAATTCCAAAGCCTGCCAGCGTAGATCGCGCGGTGGGCTTTTCTTTTGACTTGTCGTTGTTGGTTGTGTATGGAACAAATATAGAACACTTTGCGTGGAGGCAGACCGATGACTGACGACAAGCCCGATTTCGAGCCCGTGGAAGGCCTTCTGGTCGGAGAAGATGGCAAGGCCCGTTGCTGGTGGCATGGGGGCAAGCCTGACTATCTGGACTATCACGACAAGGAATGGGGACGACCTGTCGGGGATGACAGGACACTATTCGAGAAGATCTGCCTTGAAGGCTTCCAGTCTGGCCTCAGCTGGTACACGATCCTGAGAAAGCGCGAGAATTTTCGTGCCGCCTTCGCCAATTTCGAGATAGACAAGGTGGCTGCCTTTACCGAAGCGGACATTGAACGCTGTCTTGCCGATGCAGGCATCGTACGCCATCGCAAGAAGATCGAGAGCACCATCAACAACGCCAGAAGGGCGCGAGACTTGCAGTCCGAGTTCGGGTCTCTGGCAGCCTATTTCTGGGCCCATGAACCGGGGCCGGAGGATCGTCCCGAGCGATGCGATTTTGCAAGCTTGGGCCCCTTGGGCAAGACGGATGTGTCAACGCGCATATCCAAGGATCTCAAGAAGCGCGGCTGGTCCTTTGTTGGTCCGACCACCGTCTATGCTTTTATGCAGGCCATGGGGCTGGTCAACGATCATCTTGAGGGGTGCTGTTGTCGCGATGAAGTGGAGGCGTTGCGGGCGGCTTTCGAGCGGCCGAAGGGGAAGTGACCCGGGCCCAGTGACCGTCAGGCTGATGTCTTGCTCAAATATGTGCAAATAGTTTGGAACAATTCTGATTTTGAAGTCTTGTTTGTTGTGAGAAGGAGAAAATTGGCATAGGCCTGCTTACTTCTACGTTGAATCTTTTGCGTAATGCTGCGTCCAAATCGGTTGCCAATAGATATTCTTTCCGTGCTAAAGTATCGCATCGGCTTTTTTTGATTGTTTGTCGTATCAGTGAGCTGGAAGCGGTCACGGTTGCTCGGGCGAATAGCATGGGACCATGGCCTTTCGCGCAAAGACAAGAGTTTAATTCATTCCCGAGAGGATAAAATGAACGCAATTTCAGAACAATTAGGGGCCTATACGCCGCTCATCATCAATGTTTCCAAGGCGATTATCTTCCTTGTGCTCGGTTTTTTTGTTTCCGGCATGGTGGCGAGTTTCATCCGCACGCGCATTGTGAATCACCCACGCATTGACGACACTCTGGGCAATTTTGCTGCCTCGGTCGTCAAGTGGCTTATTCTGGCTTTTGTCGGCATCGCCGTATTGCAGCTGTTCGGGTTTCAGGTTACCAGCCTTATCGCGGTTCTGGGTGCTGCATCTCTGGCCATTGGCCTCGCCTTGCAGGGAACCCTGAGCGATCTGGCTTCCGGCGTCATGCTGATTATCTTCCGCCCCTACAAGCTTGGCGACTTCGTTGATATTGCCGGAACCTCCGGCACAGTGAAGTCCATCGATCTGTTCGTGACCGAGCTATCGACACCGGACAATATCAAGATCATCATGCCCAATTCCAAGTCCTGGGGTTCGATCATTACCAACTATACCAACACCACAACCCGCAGAGCTGATCTGGTCTTCGGTATCGCCTATGAAAATGATCCGGACAAGGCCATGAGTGTCATATTGGATATCGTGCATGCGGATGACCGGTGTCTGGAAGATCCAATTCCTTGGGTTGGCGTGACCAATCTGGGTGACTCTTCGGTTGACCTGACCTTGCGCGTCTGGTGCAAACCGGCCGACTGGTGGCAGCTCAAATGCGATTTGCTCAAGGATGTGAAGGCTGGCTTTGATGCCAACGGCATTGACATTCCTTATCCGCATACGCAGATCATTTCCGTCAACAGGGACGAGAAAGCCGAAGCCTGATTTTGGCTTTTGAGGCGAGGAAAAACAAAGGGCGGCATGGGCTGCCCTTTTTCTTTGAACGAAGGTGGCTTTGAATGGAGGTGGCAAAGCAGGGAGCTGCGCGGTTTTGTCCGCGTTATCAGCTTTATGTCTGTTCTTAATGGGCGACTTTTACCCAATTTGCCCGAAGCTGACCCTTGCATGCCATTTTTGATGTCATTTACGTGAAGTTTCCTGCCCAACAGAGGCCAAAGCTCAGCTCTTCTCTTGCCGCTTTCCCTTGGATGGGCTAGGAAAAGCCCGCAAGGCGTGTCCTTTTTTCGGTGCACGCCTCTCTAACTTCAATTCTAATTCAAAAGTGACGTCCAATCATGGCAAAGAACAAAAAGCCCAACAAGCTCAAGGCCCGCCTGCCGCGCGGTTTTGTGGACCGGACTGCTGACGATATTCGCGCATCCGATGACATGCTCGCAAAAATCAAGGCCGTCTATGAGCATCATGGCTTTGATCCGATTGAGACGCCGACCTTTGAATATACCGATTGTCTGGGCAAATTCCTGCCTGATACGGATCGCCCCAATGCCGGTGTCTTCTCCGTGCAGGATGATGACGAGCAATGGATGAGCCTGCGCTATGATCTGACCGCGCCGATGGCCCGTCACGTTGCCGAGAATATCAACGAGATCCAGCTGCCTTTCCGCACCTATCGCGTTGGCTATGTCTATCGCAACGAAAAGCCAGGGCCGGGCCGTTTCCGTCAGTTCATGCAGTTTGATGCCGACACTGTTGGCGCGCCGGGTGTACAGACCGACGCTGAAGCCTGCATGATGATGGCAGACACCATGGAAGCGCTCGGCATCGAGCGCGGCAACTATGTCATCCGCGTCAACAACCGCAAGGTGCTTGATGGGGTGATGGAAGAAATCGGCTTTGGTGGCGATGAGCATGCCGAAGCCCGCCTCACGGTTTTGCGCGCCGTTGATAAACTGGACAAGTTTGGCACCGACGGGGTGCGCCTGTTGCTGGGAGAAGGCCGCAAGGATGAGAGCGGAGACTTCACCAAGGGCGCCGGTCTTAGCCCTGAAAATGTCGAGAAGGTGATTGCCTTTACCCAAGGTACTCTCGACATGGAAAATGACGGCACCCGCGAGCTGGACACCATGCAGGCCATTTTCGACGCCTGTGGCTATGGGGAAGATCGCATCAAGATCGACCCATCCGTCGTGCGTGGCCTCGAATATTATACCGGCCCGGTCTATGAGGCCGAACTGCTGTTTGATGTGACCAACGAGAAGGGCGAAGTCGTCCAGTTTGGCTCCGTCGGCGGTGGCGGCCGTTATGATGGTCTGGTCAAACGGTTCGTCGGACGTGACGTGCCTGCCACGGGCTTCTCCATCGGTGTCTCCCGCCTGATGACGGCTCTTAAGAATCTCGGCAAACTGGGTACGGATATGGTCGTCGAGCCGGTGCTGGTTACCGTCATGGACGGGGATGTCGAGAGCCTTGGCCATTATATGAAGATGGTGCAGGAGTTACGCGCCGCAGGCGTGAGGGCCGAGCTTTATCAGGGCAACTGGAAGAAGTTTGGCAACCAGCTCAAATATGCCGACAAGCGCGGCTGTCCGCTGGCCATCATTCAGGGCTCTGATGAAAAGGAAAAGGGCATCGTTCAGATCAAGGATCTGGAAGAAGGAAAGCGTCTCTCTGCCGAGATCGAGGACAACGCCACATGGCGCGAAAGTCGTCCCGCTCAGGTCGAGGTGCCGCTCGCCGAGATGGTCGAAACCGTCAAGAAGATGCTCGCAGATCAGGCCGCCGATCGGGATGCTGCCCGCGCTGCCGAGACGAAATAACCGCTCAGCCGGAAAAGGCGAGAGGAGATATCCATGACTCATCTGACCGAAACAATGCGCGCCGAACTGGCTCAACAGTTCGACGCGGCAGGTGCCAGAGTGATTGATCTGCCGATCCTCTATTCTGCAGACCTGTTTGTTGATCTCATTGGTGAAGATATTCGCCGCCGCCTCTATGTCGCCCCTGGCGCCAATGGCGAGGCGATGGCGCTCAGGCCTGAATTCACCATTCCCGTTTGTCTGCATCATCTGCGCCATGGAGAGGCAACCCGCAAGGCGACCTATGCCTGCCTTGGTCCGGTGTTCCGCCAGCGCGCCGATGATGATCCAGGCGAATTCCATCAGGCAGGTATCGAGCAGATCGACCCTGAAGGTGGCTTTGACTTTGATGCGGCCAACGTCGCCAGCGCCGTTTCCATGGTGGAAAGCCTCTCAGGCAAGCGTCCGGTCGTGACCATCGGTGATCTGGGGCTGTTTTCTGCTTTGCTCAATGCTTTGGGCACGCCTGCCGTCTGGCAGCGGCGTCTGGAAGGTGCTTTCGGAGATCGCGCCGTACTGGACCGCATGCTGAGACGTCTGGAACAGGGTGGCTCGGAAAGTCATGGGGCGTCTGCCGGTCTGGCTCGTATTCTCGAAGGCAAGGCGCCGGAAGATGTGCGCGAGGCGGTTGAGGAAATGCTCGATATCGCAGGCCTTGCAGCTGTGGGTGGTCGCTCTGTGGGCGACATCGCTGAGCGTTACATGGAAAAGGCTGAGCTCGCCGCAATGGCTGGCTGGGATGCCGACAAGCTGGCAATCATCGTGCGCTATCTGTCCATCGCCGGATCGCTCGACGATAGTCTTGATCAACTGCGTGCCTTCGATGCCAAGGAAGGCGGGCTGCTGGGCGATGCCCTTGCAGCTCTTGCCGACCGTATCACCGCCATTCGGGCCGCTGTGCCGCAGGGCACAAAGCTGGTGTTCAAGGCCGATTTCGGGCGCCGCCTCGATTATTATTCGGGCTTTAATTACGAGCTGCATTTCGAAGGCGAAGACAAGCCGGTTGCCGGTGGCGGGCGCTATGATCGCCTGCTGGGCATTCTGGCCTCCCGCGCCAAACAGGGCAATTCAGTGGATGCGGTTCCGGCCATCGGCTTTGTGGTCTGGCTGGACCGGCTGACGCAAGCGGACAAAGAGAGCTAAGGAGAGAGCATCATGAGCAAGACACCTTTGATCATCGCGATCCCCTCCAAAGGCCGCCTGCAGGAAAACACCAACGCCTTTTTCGCTCGTGCCGGTCTTGATGTGGCCCGTCCGGGGGGCGCGCGCAATTATCGCGGCCATCTCAAGGGTATCGACAATGTCGAAATCGCCTTTCTTTCCGCCTCTGAAATCGCCAAGGAGCTGAAAGCCGGTTCCGTGCATCTTGGGGTGACGGGTGAGGATCTGATCCGCGAACATCTGGCAACGCCGGAGAGCTATGTCGACCTGCTGATCAAGCTCGGTTTCGGCCATGCCAATGTTGTCATCGCCGTACCCAAGGCATGGATCGATGTGCGCAACATGGAAGATCTCGGCGACGTGGCCATGGACATGCCCGCCCGTTATGGCCATCGCCTGCGCGTTGCGACCAAATATATCAACCTGACGCGGGCCTTCTTCGCCAGCCACGGCATCATTGACTACAAGATTGTCGAGAGCCTCGGGGCGACCGAAGGGGCGCCTGCTGCGGGGTCGGCTGATATCATCGTCGATATCACCTCGACCGGTTCGACCCTTGAGGCCAACAATCTCAAGATTCTGGATGATGGTGTTATGCTGCGCTCGCAGGCCAATCTGGTGGCTTCGCTGACGGCGGACTGGTCTGAGGAAGCCAAATCGGCACTGGGCGAAATTCTTGATCGGATTCAGGCCGAAGAAGCCGCCCGCACCGTGCGCGAGATCACTGCTGCCCACCATGACGCCGCTGCAATCAGCCAGCAGATCTGCGACGAGTTCGAAGCCGCTGGCGTGAATGCGCCCTATGGCCATAACGACCATATCCTGCGCCTGCACGCCCCGCAAAAGAGCGTTTATGCCATTGCTCGTCGCCTGCGCGAGCTGGGCTCGGTATCCGTATCTGTGGGGCGTCTGGACTATGTGTTCGAGGCATCCAATCCGCTCTTTGACCATATGCTGGAGCGCCTTGGGCAATAAAAGGCATTGCTGGCGCCAAAACCGGCGCTGGCCTTGATTTGGACTCATTGCTGGGGCCACTTCCTCACAAAGACAGCGGCAACCGGCGCAGTCATTCATCCCGAGCAAGCTGGCTCTTGATTGGCGCCTCAGCAAATGAGCATCACATGACCATGAACCGAGATATCTCCCGCCGGATGGCGATCAAACTGGTGGCCGCCGGGCTTGCCGCTCCGGCGCTTGTGCACGCCAATGTGGTCAACGCCGCCGAGTTGGATCGGGCGATTGGAAGTCTTCTCATGGTGGGCTTTTCAGGCAAGAGCGCTGGAGGCAATTTCGCCCGCACCATCGCCAGCCACATTGCCAAGGGCAGGGCGGCCTCGGTTGTCTATCTCTCCACCAATGTCGGCACGCGCAAGGATGTGCTGGGGCTCAACAAACTGTTTCATGATGCAGGTGCCACGCATATCGCCATCGATCATGAAGGAGGCACGGTGCAGCGCCTCAAGGAGCGGCAGGGCTTCACCCGCATTGCCTCCGCGCTCAGCATCGCCAAAAGCACCAATCCCGGTGGCGCGGAAAAGATCTATGCCGTTGCCGCAAGAGAACTATCCGAGGCAGGCTTCACCTTCAATCTGGGCCCTGTGGCAGATCTTCATCGCTCGTACAATCCGGTGATAGGCAAGAATAAGCGGTCCTATGGCAAGGATGCGGCCACCGTGATCCGCTATGCGGGGGCTTTCGTGAAGGCTCACCGTCGCTACGGTATCACCACGGCGCTCAAGCATTTCCCCGGACACGGGCTGTCCAAGGCTGATAGCCATAACGGCTTTGTCGATATCCGCGATACGTGGCAGCCAGAGGAATTGACGCCATTTGCCGAACTGGTCCGGCAGGGACTGGCCGACTGTATCATGTCCGGCCATCTCTATGTGCGTGTGGGCAAGGATAGCAACGGCGAATTGACAACCTTTTCCAAGACCCTTGTACGCGACGCCCTTCGACGCCGCATGGGCTTTAATGGCCTGATCATGACCGATGATCTCAATATGGGGGCTGTACGCAAGGTGGCAACACCACGTGAAGCTGCTATTCGGTCGGCTCAGGCCGGGTATGACATTCTCTTGTTGTCCAACAGCCTCAAGCCCGATGCCAATCTTCCCGCCGAAGCCGTCGGTTGGATACGCGACGCGGTGCGACAGGGACAGATCAGCGAAAAACAGGTTTTGGATAGTGCAGCCCGATTGCGTCGCTCGCGTTCGGCTTGATGAGCCTTATGAGAGACGCTACGGGCTTCGCTATGGTCACTTTTTAGCGATGGGCGCGGTAATAACCCTGCGCCAGCTCGGGATAATGATAGACAAGCGTGGCAAACACGGTTTCATCCACGGCATAGCCCAGACCGGCTGAAATGAGATGAGCGCACTGTTCGGTGCGGCTCTTCAGGCTGGAAAGGGAAAGCCCGCTGCGTGCACCCAGATCATAGGCTTCGCGGAACGACATGATGCGGGCGCGAAAACCGGCCTTCAGAACCGCAATGGTTTCGGCGCTGGCTGCTTTTGTCGTTGGATTTCCTGTGCGGCTGTCAGCTTCCTTGGATAGATTGGAGGCGTGGTTGACAGGAAAATCGTAGCTTTGATCGATTGCTTCAAACATTGTGTTTCCTTCCTAACATGCCCATGGACAACGCCCATGCACGGGTTTGGAAGACTGACGACAACAGGTAAGGGAACTCCGCTTGGTTGCGCCCATCTTCGCGGTTTGCAAAGATGCCGCCACATCCCCGTACAGGTGCCACCTTGCCGCGGTCGGCAGGTTGGCGAGGGCGTCAGCCCTTCTCATGATGATGGCGTCACAAATAGAGCAACTTTGAGACGGAATCAAGCCTGTTGTGGATTATTGCTGCTCTGAAGACTGCGCATAGCGGAAGAAATGTACTTGGACAGATGTTCAATTTTCTCGCATAGATTGAACCGGGGATGTGACTTGGGACGCTTGTGTGGATGATCTCCAACTGAAGAAACGGCAATCAGTAGGCTAGGTTCGTTGAATGCAACAACAAGGGATTGCTGTGAAAACAAAAGAAATAAGAGGTCGTCATAAGACGACCTCTAGTGACGGTGAATTGTGGGGACCGTCCTTAGAAAGACTATTTTCTTCGCTCATCTGGTGTCTTGTTGGGGAACCAACACCGAGAGCTGTTTTTTTCTTGGGCCTTTCTTGATTTTGATAATACGCATAGTTGGCCTGATTTTCCATAGTGCTTATGGAAAAAATGCATGTAGAAGTCGAAAAATGGCATGTTATAAAGCGCAAAACTTGTAATTCCTTATTCGGTTAGGCTTGAATAGGCCTGTATAAAATAAATATTATTTATAAAATCCACGTGTAATTTTAAAGTTGTTCTTTGTTGTTCTATCGAACTATACGAATATTCGATTGATGGTGTGCCATTTTTGAATCTATTTTAATAGTATAGAATCTTTTTAATGTGCGGGAATTTGCAAGTTTTCTTCGCTAGACCCTGTCTCTTGCACCCAATTCAATTTAATTAGAAATCTAGATAAAAATACGGATGTTGTCTTATTGTTTCACGCGGTTGTAGGTTCGCTCTTTACTCGGGCAGCCAAACGGTGCCTGCTGCCGGTAAACTTTTCTTAACCCAAAAACTGGAAACGGGCGTGTACTAAAAGTTGCAGTGCGAAAATAGGGGCTGCGCAGATGCCATCTTGCATTTGGCTTCTCAAAAGCGCATGCATCTGTTGGGATGAATCGGGCTTGCTGACGGTTTCAGATTGCGTTGCGTTTCTCCTTTCCGCTTCGGGCGCGGCATGGCCCGCCATCCATCAAATGGAGATGTGTGTTGCTGTGCGCTTTGGATTTCGGGTTGGCTCAAGGCATTGATGACGCCATCATTCAGCTCGTGCGGGCGGGGAAGATCGGTTCGATTGCCTGCTTGCCGGTGTCTGATCTTTGGCCCAAGAGCGCAAACGGCTTGCACTCCTATCTCAAGGCTGCACCAAAGCGTCCTATCGTGGGCTTATGTCTGACTATAACCGGCCCTTTCTCACCACTCTCGACCGGATTTACTCCAGAGAATCGCGATCAGCAGGGCTATTTGCCACGCAGGAAGGACCTGGCCAGTGCGGCGCGGCGTTTCGAGCTGGATGAGCGAACGCTTGAAGCGGAGTTTCGAGCCCAATTCCGGCGGTTCACAGCGCATCTGGGGAGCAGTCCGCACTTTTTGGTGCTTCAGCCTGAGATCCTCTATTTTGCTGCTGCTGCCCGGGCTGTCACCGGCACTCTTGGAAAATTTGAGGCAGCAACCCTGCCGGTCATATGTCCATTGCTGCCGCAAGCCAACGGTTGGAAGGATAAACTGGAAAAACGCCATATCTGGCGTGCCAATGATCATATGCGGGAGCCTTGGGTGCGGCGCGCCTTGATGGAGGCCCCCAGTGCTGAGCGGTTGCCCCCTAAAAGCAGCTGGCTGCAGGATGGCAAGATCTGGACGGCTATAAGGCCCGCTTTTGAAGATGAACGGTTGAACCGCTTCGATCCGGATCCTCAGGTTCGGGTAAAACAAATGCGTTGGTTTTGATCTCGGTCCAGAGATATTTCCTAATTTGTATGGATGATTCGCCTTTTTACCCGTTGTGATTGGTATTGGATTTGTCCTGTTGCAACATTTCCGAGTATAGAGAGCAACTTGCCACTTGAGTTCTCGTTGTATCGCGGTATTCTTGTATTGCATGTAGGATGCCACCATATGGAACACCTTTTATGTCAGTACATGTTAGGCGCCTGCATTTTATACTGGGGGACAGTGAAAAAAATCTGAAATTTAGGGAGCGCGCAGATCAGCTGTTTATCGGTTGACGCATAGCTATACTGAATTTTGGATCGATCAATCCAAGCATAGCGCTTCGATTGGAAGGCCTGGAGTGAAATGACCTCCGGCTTTTAAAGCTTTTCTCCAGAATTAAGACGGTTTCGCAGCTGTTTTATCAGTTGTAATGCTTTGGGGGCTCTCTGGCCACCTTGGTCGCATAAGATTTGCGAAGGGTTTGGGTGAACAGAACATAGTCGCGGTCGGATACGGTCCGATGCTGCGACAAGGCGGGCTACTTTTCGGGGGACTGGTGGCCCGCCTCTTCTGTCTCTGCCGGAAAGACCTGGTCGATCGGCTCTCGTCAACGCCCATTCACTCAACAGCGATGCAATTGGATAATTGCAACCTAAATGTAAGGTCTCTGCGATAGGAAAGACGACCCGAGACGGCTCTTTTCCCATTTTTCAACATGGAGAAAATGCGTTTTATGCGTATTTATGAAACCTCCGATTTTACCTTGCTCAATCAAATCAAGTAGAGTTTGAACCGTCCTTGACCAAAAGCCAGCATTGAGCCGCAATGAAGCAGCTCGCCAAGACGCAGCAATTGGATAATTTTCAGACGATTTTGATCTGGCAGACGAAGCTGCAACAGTCCGGTCTGGCCCTGCATGGCGATAGATGCGCTACGCTGTTGACTGACGGCGCGATTCCATTTGACTTCAGCCAGACCTGCATCATCAAACTGACAATCAGAGAGTGCCTGTTTGATCTCGGTGACGTCACCATCGGGCGATACGCCATGCCAGCGGGCAACCTCTGCCGCTCGATCAATCAGTCCCGCAAGAAACTGGTCTGCAATGGATTGCTCTGTATCACCTGCTTCATAATGGAAGGGTGTCACGAATGAGAGCATGGCTCGCTCGGCGTCCTTCTGTTCATCATCAAGGCCCGTCCAGACATTCTCGACCGAACGGATCAGAACGCTGTCGCAGACGGGCCCGAGCCCGCCTATATAAATGCCTTCTTCAATCGCTCTGTGGCAGGCATCCGAAATTTCACTCGCCCATAATAGGCCCAGTCCGAATAGACGCATGGTAATGCGCACACTGGTGGCGTCTGCGGTTTCCGTGCGCAAAATCCAGGGGGGTGTGATCCGGCTGGCCCTGTCACCGGTCTTGTCTTGCGGCAAATTAAAGAAGACCTGAAAGCCGCAGGCCGGCCCCCAAGGGCAGGGCAGTCCGGCCAACGCTTCTCTTGAGGCCGTCTTCATTAGCTGCGATCCAATGGCTTGCCGCACAGCGCCGGGAAAGCCGGGATGTTGCGCCAGAGGACCATCGCCCTCGCATTCAAAGGTAATGTCGCGAACGGTCAGACTTGTAAGGAACTGCTCAAAGCTGCAAACACTCGCTGGATCTCTCATTAACTGATGCAGGTCGTTGCCAGTGGGCGCGATGGCCGGTGCAAACAGGAATGTCGGATTCTGGGATGCCGTACTATAGGCGTCAGGGGAAATCTTGTTCACGATGCTCTCCACAAAACACGGGAAGGATAATCAGGTGGAAGCGCCACCTTCATTGCTTTTCTCGTGTCTATATTTGGAGAGTCGACCGGGCCTTGTCGATTAAAACAGAAGGGCGATTTTAAAGCAGGGTGGTTTTTGCGGCAAAGAAGCAGCTAGATTCAGCAAAGAAAACGACAAATGAAGCGCGCCGTGACAGTGTCCTCAAATCCACGCAATCCTTTTCATTCTCGCTCGAGGGTCACTTCTTCATGCCTGCAACAAACTCGCGCAGAGAGATAAGGCTCCGCTCGGCATCGTCAATCGCCGTCATGATGGTGACGGCTTCGCGATGGTCAATCCGCCGGTCCTTAAGAGCCTGATCAATGGTTTCCAAGACATCAGACGCTTCAAACACGATGCGGTGCGCAGCCTGAAAGATATGGTCTTCGCTTTTTTCCGGTTCGGCTTCAATCCGCTCGGCTGCAACAAATGCGGTGCCCTTTAAGAGATAGCTCACAAGCGAAGGGTCTGGGAAAAACGCAATAAGCCTGCGGATTTCATCAGCGGAAAATGGAGTCACGCCCTGTAGCCGCTGATAGAATGACTGGTAGCTCATGTCTGTGCCTTTGGCGACAGACGCAATGTCATATCGATTACTTTCCGTGATGGCTTTGCGGACGAGGAAGCCGAAATGCTTTCCCCTGTCTTTGGTCTTGAGTTGGCTCATGGGGCTTCCAGTCAAGATGCAAGAGGTGAGTCAAAAAGGTCTGTGCAACCATATATTGTTTGTGGTTGCATAAAAAGCCCTTGAGGCTCAAGATTGCATTTGATCTAGATTTTCAGGGAATAACCTTGTTATTCCTGAGCGCAGGGAACCATGGCGCCATCCGGCTCAAGAATCAGATGTTTGGAGTTCTTCGATTTCTCGACAATCTCTGCCAGTGTATGCTCATTCAGGCTGGCGACAAACTGTTTGACAGAGCGGGATATGACGCGTGACATTTCGCAGCCGCCAAACATCGGGCAGTCAGGCTGAGGCTCATCATTGCATCGCGGACAAAGGCATTCGACCACGCCAAAGTCGGCTTCCATCACCTTGGCGACATCACCCATGCGGATTTCTTCGGGCGGCATGCCCAGAACAAGCCCACCGCCGCGCCCGCGCGTGGTCTTTAGAAACCCGCTGTTGGACAATTTCGCTATCAGCTTCATGCAGTGTGTGCGTGACAATCGCAGAGCCGAGGCTACGGTTTCCACGGTCAGGCTCCGCTCGTCATTCATGGCGACCAGCATTAAAATCCGATAGGCGAAATCGGTCCCTTTGGCCAATCTCATATGACACCTCGCTCTGGTTATAATGCATTGGTGAAGGTGCGAGGGCACTTTTGCTTTGAGCTGCATCAATAATGGAGATCAAAGTCATGTTTTTACCGTTTCATCTTGCATGATAGAGGCAAAAATGTGCTATTAGCGACCAAGACCTATATAAAACAGCTTCAGGTGAAGCGAGGGAGACGCCAAGTGACACAGGAACTCGAGAGCCGCGTTGTCGATCTGGAAATCCAGATCACGCATCAGGCCAACACGATCGAGGATCTTTCGCAGATGGTATCCCGCCAATGGGACATCATGGATCGACTGACCCGACAGGTAAAAATGCTTCAGGATAGTCTGGTCGAACTGGAGGAGAATTTACCCCCTCCGGGCAATGAGAAACCACCGCATTATTAAGCATTACCAGAACAAACAAAAAGGTCAGCTTGTGAGCTGACCTTTTTTTACGCCCCTTGCGCGAGCCTTTATAGGAGCGGCTCGCTGCTATTGAGCCAACTGTCGAGATGCTTCGCGAACACTGCTGGTGGAGCTATCCATGTGGGCGGTCGCCTGCGAAATTGTCTCCACATTATCAGTGATGGTGGCAACCCCGATGGAAGCCGTCTGCATGTTGCCCGAAATATCGCGCGTCACGGCAGACTGTTGCTCGATGGCAGTTGCGATGCTGCTCGAGATTGTGCTTACCTGCTGGATGACTTCCTTGATCGCATGGATCGCGCTCACCGCTCCGGCGGTTGATGTCTGCACCGAGTTGATGCGCGCGCTGATATTCTCGGTCGCTTTCGTGGTCTGGGAGGCCAGTTCCTTGACTTCCGATGCCACAACGGCAAAGCCCTTGCCAGCTTCTCCAGCACGCGCTGCTTCGATGGTCGCGTTCAGAGCCAACAGGTTGGTCTGCGCCGCGATGCTGTCGATCAGCTCGATCACGTCGCCGATGCTCTGGGCGTCATCCGAAAGGCCGCTCATGATTGCTTCTGACTGTGTGGCTTCGGACACCGCCTGATCTGACACGCTCGTTGCCTGATTGACCTGACGACTGATTTCTTCAATGGAGGCAACCAGTTCCTCGGCGGCCGCCGCCACGGTTTGCACACTGGAGGAGGCTTGCACCGCGGCGTTTGCTGCGCTGGCGGCCTGCTCATTGGTACTGGAAACGGTATTGGCAATATCGTTAAGATTGCTATCGATCTGCTTCTGGATCGCGCGACGGCGCAGACGCTCTTCCACCATTTCGGTGATATCGGTCGCAAATTTGATCACGCTGACCGGGCGGCCCGTTGCATCGAAGATCGGCGTGTAGGTTGCCTGTATCCAGACATCGTGGCCGTCTTTGGCCTGACGTTTGAATTCACCCGAGTGGAACTTGCCCGCCTGAAGGGTTTCCCAGAATTGTTTGTAATCGTTGCTGGCTGCATAGTCAGCATCAACAAACATGCGGTGATGTTTGCCCTGAATTTCTTCAAGACGATAGCCCAACGTCTGGAGGAAATTTTCGTTTGCTGTGCGAATGGTGCCCGTGAGATCAAACTCGATAACGGCCTGAGAGCGGTTCAATGCCTCCGATTGGCCTTCCAGCTTTAGCAGGTGAATCTTTTGCTCTGTTATGTCGCTTGCGAGCATGACCACCTTGGTTGGCTTGCCTGCGCGGTTTTTAACCACACAATAATGGGCTGAAATCCAGATTGGATCACCGCTTTTGTTGATACGGGCGAAGTCTCCAGAATGATCTTGTCCCTGGCGCAGGGCTGTCCAAAGAGCACTGTCGGCAGACTTGTCGCTACCGGTATCAGGCACGAAGATCGAATGGTTCTTGCCCTTTATCTCATCAAGCCCGAAGCCACATAAGCGTTCGAAGAGCGCGTTACCGTCAAGAATGGTTCCTTCAAGGGAAAATTCGGCGATAACTTGAGCCCGACTGATAGCATCGATCTTGGCTTTGTCTGAGCTATTGCTAACTATAGAGATCATCAAGCTTTCCTCGCAAAAAAATCTTTTTGTTTGAAGGCAATATGTTCCCTGCTTGGTAAAAGAGGCTTTAATAGATTTGTTTGAGTCTAAAATAAAATTAGTTCATATACTTACATGGTTTGAGGTGTATAAAGAATTGGTGCAATTTTTCGTCAATGGATTTAGATTTTATAAAGGATAAGATACTGGAATATACTGATAAAAATAAAGTAGAGCGCGTTAATTTTTAAAATGCTACTTTTGGTAATTGTTTGAAAATGCGATATAATATGAGGCCGCATTGAAAAAAACTATATATCCTAGTATTAATCCTTAATGTGGGCGAAGTTGATTGTATCTTTAAAATTCACATCAAAAAGGAGTGGATTATTGTTTTCTCTTTCATAGCAGTTACTTGCTAAGTAAGTTAGGGAATTATCACCTTTTTCACAAAACCATAGCCTTTACGCATATATTGGGCCATGAAGGTTTCTCGGACGCGTGGCGTATCTTTGCCGCCTTGTTAGCTTTCGAGCCGGCGCATAAACCAGTCTTGCGCAAGTGCTGGCCAGCTGGCGTGGGTGCCATCAAGAGAGCGCAGGGCAAAGCCATGCGGTGCTGTGCCGAAAATATGCGCATCAACGGTCAAGCCGTTGCGGCTGGCTGCCTGTAGCAGATTGAGAGCATGCTGTACCGGCACGGAGCGGTCTTGCAATGCATAGGCCAAGAAGAGCGGGCAGTGGGGCAGGCCGTGAGGATGATCTTCAAGGCCAATGGCCCAGTCATCATAAAAATCCTGTTTCTGCACTGGCGGATAATCCGCTTTCGTCTCGGGATATTTATGGGCGCGATGGTTCGCATTGATCGGTGCATAGCCGATCAGGCCTCCACGCACATCCAGACTGCTCGGCTGGCAGGCCATGACCCCGGCCATATGACCTCCCGAAGACAGCCCCACATGAAAGAGTGGGAGAGACGCGCTGGTGGTCTCAAGCGCTCTAAGGGCAGCCTGACCATCCATAAGAGCGATACTCTTATTATAGACGCCGCCGGTGCCGCTGTCGGCGCCCGGCAGACGATGCACCAGAATATGCGCGTCTATACAGAGAGAGTTGAGCCACAAGGCGACCTCAAGCCCTTCCTTGTCATAGATCAGCTTTGTGTAGCCACCACCGGCATATACCAGAGCCTGCGCCCGCGGCTTGGCAACCCGAAAGCTATGGAGCTGTGGGGAATGCACGCTGGCGATTTGCCGGTCGGGCCACTCTCCGGAAAAGACATTGGGCGCAGTCTTGCGTTCATCCAGCTGGGTCACTTCGGCAATAGGTGGCTGGGCAGGCAAAGAAAAAGGCATGTAACTGTCTCGCATATAGCGAAGGAAGACCAAGGCCAGATCGGTAGCGTTTCCTTCAGATGCAGCAAAATAAATGAGGTGTCCGCAACCCTATTATACAAACTTAACCAATTGAGTTCAAACGACAATTCTTGAGCAATTGAAACATTCGTTAATGGCTGGGGGTCCTTAGGCGTAACAGATGGAGACTTTGGTATGCATCATTGCATTCGTGCTTCGGCTCTGTTCATGCAAAAGACCATATGCAGGGGCTAAATGTGCACTGCTCTTGCAGACGACCGGTGGATGACCTGTTAACGAAAAGCCGAAATCCAGCCTTTAGAAAAAGGGGCATGCAGGTGTTTGACGCGCAAAAACGGAGCTGATGCCCGCTTCATGATACACAGATTTCGGCGGTAAATTAAGTTGCTTAGGAAAATGATGAAGCGCTATGCTTGAGAAAAAAATGCAACAAATCAGCTGTATAGGGTTGATTGCATAACGTAGGGTTTCATGAATACATAAATTTTTAAGTAGTATATTTTCACTTCCTAAATTTAAAATTTTATATTGTTTGAAAAATAAGTAGTTTTCTCACTGTCAAAAGAACCTGTTAAGTAATTTCCCGCAGAATTTAATGAAAATTCTAACGAGGAAACGTCATGAAACAGATTCTTGGCGCTTTTGGCGCAGCCTTGCTGGTTTTAAGCACACAGGCAGTGGCCGCTCCGGCACCTGACCTTAAACAGATGAATGTTGAGGCGCTTCAGCAGCAGATTGATGCTTGGCTGAATAAGGAAATCGTTGCCATGAGCGTCAACGCTCACAATGAAAAATATGGCAATATAGGCGAAGAAGACATCATCAAGCTGGACAACCAGTGGCGAGCTGAGGCCAAAGCCGATGATAAGCCGCTTATAGCAGCTACCCTGTCCAGTCCGCTGTCTGTCTATCTCTCGCGCATGCAAGGGCAGTCCGTTGGGCTGTTCGTCGAGATCTTCGTGATGGACAACAAGGGCCTCAATGTTGGGCAGTCTTCGATCACCTCGGACTTCTGGCAGGGCGATGAAGCCAAATTCCAGAAAACCTATGATGTGGGCCCGAAGGCTGTTTTTGTTGACGATCCTGAGTGGGATGACAATTTCAATATCTGGCGTGCACAGATCAACAAGAGTCTGACCGACCCGGCAACCGGCCAACTGATCGGCGCGGCAACCATTGAAGTGAACCTGACCGAATGGTCCCGCCGCCAGCTTGCCGCGAACTAGGAGGCTAAAATGCTGAACAACTTTTCTCTGACTTTCAAAAGCCTCTTGTTCTTCGGCCTTCTTGCGATGGTTGGCGTAGCCGTGGGGCTGGTCAGCTACATCAAGTCCGATGCTGCTAGACAAGCCGTGGCAGAGCTTGCGAAGATAGAAAATCAGGTTACCTCCATGGAAGGGCTCAAGCAGGATATCCAGAACCAGGCCATCTCGCTCAAATCCTTTTTGTTGACCGGTGATCTCGACTGGTCTGATAGCGTTAAGGAAGACTTTGCCGAAATCTCAAATCATTTGGATGAGATGGCCTCCGGACAGCAGATCGCAGATATCAAGAAGGAGTGGTTGAACTGGTACAACAGCTTCGCTGGCAAGCAATTGAGTCTGATGCGCGATCCCATGACCGTGGAACTGGCGCGTGCTATCGAAGTGTCGGGTGAGAGTAGCGAACAGCTCACGGTCACGATGGTTCGTATCGACAAGCAGATCGCTGACTTGCAATCGCAAATGGATCGGCTGACAGAAGAGCAAAATGCGCAACTGGATAGCGTGACCGGTGCCGCCTTGATCGGTCTAGTTCTGATGATTGCTGCCGCTATCGGATTGGCTTTCATGAATAATTTCATCATTGTCCGTCCACTGAAAACGATGGTCGATGTAACCGAAGCTTTGGCCGATGGAAATCTGAACATTGACATTTCCAACAGTCGCGGTGACGAAATCGGCAAGATGTATCAGGCCTTGGCTGTTTTCCAAACCAATCTCAAACGCTCCAAAGAGCTTGAACTCGATGCGGAAGAACAGCGCAAGCAGGCTGACATCGACCGTAAGGAAGAAATGCGACGGTTGGCTGCTGAATTCGATAATGTTGTCGGCTCCATCGTGGCCAAACAGGCCGAGCTATGCGGGCAGATGGAGCAGAATTCGTCACATCTGGCCAATAAAGCCGGTCAGACCGTGGAGCGCTCTGTTGCTGTGTCCGCTTCCACCCAGCAGGCCAACGCCAATGTTCAGGCTGTTGCCAGCGCGACCGAAGAACTGTCTGCATCCATTCAGGAAATCTCAGGTCAGGTGACCAGTGCAGCTCGGTTGGCCAATGAAGCCAATCAAGAAGTTGAACTCACCAGCCAGTCCGTCGCCGACTTGCAGCGGGTTCTGCAGGAAGTGGGCTCTGTCACCCGCCTCATCAATGACATCGCAGAGCAGACTAACCTGCTGGCTCTGAACGCGACCATCGAGGCTGCTCGCGCGGGCGAGGCTGGTAAGGGCTTCGCAGTGGTGGCCGCCGAGGTGAAGGATCTGGCCAACCAGACTGCCAAGGCAACTGAAGAAATCGACCGTCAGCTGACCAACATGGAAAATGCTGCCAACAGCTCGATCAGCGCAACGGAAACTGTGGCCAACAAGGTGCTAGAAATTACCGAGCAGACGACGGCCATGGCTTCGGCAACCGATCAGCAGTCGGCTGCGACCTCGGAGATTGCCCAGAATGTGAATGAAGCGGCAACCGGCACCAACCATGTCAGCCAAGACATCGAAACCGTCTCCAGCATCGCTCAGGAAACCGGTGATCTGGCAACCTCGGTGCAGAATATGATTGCGGACATGAATATCCAGACCCGTGAGCTGCAGGACAAAGCCGACAAATTCATCAAGCATGTGCTTGCTGCCTGATAAGCCCATGGGCCAAGAGATTGATTGATGAAAAGATAAAGGCAAGGGCCGGTTTTCACCGGCCCTTTTCGCGTCTGGCAACGCGTTTGTCGGCAGCCCCTTTGCCGGTGTGTCGTTGGCAAGGGGACAGGGGCTGCCGACTTAATGGAGTTCAGTTACTCCATTTCGGGGATGAGATGGCCTTCATAGGCAGCAATGAGCTCTTCGTGGGAAAGCACGCCATCGGTGTCTGTATCTGCCGTAGTGAAGACCTGCTCGACATTTTCAAGTGATGGATAGGCTGCAGAAAATTCTTCCAGAGTGACAACACCATCACTGTTGGCATCCAGTATCATGATATCCTGCGCCATTGCCGGAGCACTCAGAGCCACGATGGTTCCAGTCAAAATCAATAGTTTCTTCATTTGGCTTCTCCTCGTATATATTTGTTTTATCTTGATTAATCGCGTTGCATTGGCAGCGCACAACCATTTGAGCTGTCGACTGGGGCGAAATGTGAGCGATTGTGAGGTGAGATTGTGCAAGCCTCGATACGTGGCCAAATTACAACAGTCACATGCGTGCAATTGCGTAGGTTCATTGCTCTGATCGATGTGAGAAATCTGCAGAATTATTAATTTTTGTTAAGAAAAGCCGCCTATTGAAACGCTACTGCTGGGGCAATTCAAAAGAAGAAACAGAGCGTCTTTGAGCGGTGAATATCTAGGCCTGCCAGAAGGGTACAAGACGAGGAGGGGCGGCAGTGAGCGCGAACCATGGCAGATCTGTGGCGGAATACGCGGAATCGCCACAGTTGGAAACGGTATAACTGGAAAATCGCCGAGCGGATCTCACCTCTCAAAAGAGAAAGATCTTTTGGTCTCGGAGCTATCGGTCATGAAGAGGATCGTCAGGGGCGTCGGTAATCGAAAAGTGGCTGAAGCTGCACTGGAAGCCTTTGAGTTCGGAAATGTCTCTGAGGGGAGAGCAGGCCATCGGGCCTATTAGAACATCTTCTGGTGCCTCGAAGATAGCAAGGCGCATCAGGCGCCAACTGCCGGACCTATCCTTGTAATGGGTGTAAATGACATTTCCTTTGCGCACCAATCGCACAGCCTGCGGGCCAGACAATGTCGGGCAGGGAACCGCAGACCAGTCGGAAGAGCCCTGTGTAACGACGGTTGTGTAATTTGTGCTTCGATCAAAATACTCAATGCCGCATTTGACCCAATGGGTCTTGTCAACGCGCAGCATCAGGCCGACCTGATCATAAAGCACTTCATATTGGCCGGTAAATTCGGCAACCGCTGCAAAATCGCCTTGGCAAGGCACTGCGAAGAAATGCCCGCTATCGGGGTGAGCTCCGTGGTCGGTTTCTCTCCAGAAATCAGATTGTGGCTCCGCCACCAAAGAGAGGATATGAGGATGAAAGGTCCAGCGAGTTGGCTCATTATGCCAGCTTGCTGACGAAAGGAATGAGAGAGGCATGGCAGGACCCTTTATGTCGGTTCAAGGGCCATCAGAATAGCAAATCGCCGCAGGCACGAACAGGCAAGCGGCGACAATCAATAGTCGAAGAATTTTTGGAATAGTAAAAGAATAAAATTTTCAGATAGATAGATATAGTGCGCTAAAATGTCTGGGGCGCGAAATGACTGTCAAACTTAATAAAAAAGCCGGGTCAAGTGAACCGGCTTCCTATCTTATAATGCAAGATGGTATTAAGACATCGGAACTGGGACCAGAAGCTTCTTAAGTGACTTGCTATCTTTTTGGTCTTTGTCAGGAGCCTTTGCTGAAGACTTTTTGTCCTGATGAGGCTTTTCCTGCTTGGACTTATCTTGCTTTTGGGCCGGAGCTGCAGTCTCTTTCTTGGCTGCTGGCTGAGTAGCCTGTTTTGGTTTCGCAGCTTTGGCCGGTAAACAATCTTCTTTCTGTGCTCCCGGCTTTACTTTGCAGTCAGGCGTTTTGCCTGCAGCAAAAGCAATCGTCGGCGTCAACAGAATAGCCAGAAAGATGGCGGGCGAGAAGAGGCGCATGGCATTTCCTTCAAATTGGAGCAAAAGGGATATTTAATCCGTTTTTTACCGCACCCATGATGGCTAAAAGAGGCAGGGCAAGAATAACGAGCGGTTTTTCATCGGAAAATTGTATATTTTGATATTTAGAAATGTTCCGAGTTATAGCAGAAAAGAACAAGGCGGACTTATTTCCTTTTTGCGAACACTATGTCTGGCTGGAAGAATTGTCAGCGAAGACAAAGAAAAAGGCCGGTCAAAAGACCGGCCTTTCCCTAAGAACTAAGCAGAGTGCCTAGAGCTTCATGATTACATCATGCCGCCCATGCCACCCATGCCGCCCATGCCGCCCATATCAGGCATTGCAGGACCAGCACCTTCCTTGGCCGGTGCATCAGCAACCATGGCTTCGGTGGTGATCATCAGACCAGCGATGGATGCTGCGTCCTGCAGAGCAGTGCGAACAACCTTGGTCGGGTCGATGATGCCAGCTTCGATCATGTTGACATAAGCTTCGGTCTGAGCGTCGAAACCGAGGGTCGCATCGCCTTCCAGAACCTTGTTGACAACGATGGAGCCTTCAACACCAGCATTTTCTGCGATCTGACGGATCGGAGCCTGCAAGGCACGAAGAACAATCTTGATACCAGCTTCGATGTCGAGATTTTCAGAAGAGAGCTTTTCAACTTCCTGAGAAGCACGCAGAAGAGCGGTACCACCACCAGGAACAATACCGGCTTCAACAGCTGCACGGGTAGCGTTCAGGGCATCGTCAACGCGGTCTTTGCGTTCTTTCACTTCAACTTCGGTTGCACCGCCAACGCGGATAACAGCAACACCGCCAGCCAGTTTAGCAAGACGCTCCTGCAGTTTCTCACGGTCATAGTCAGAAGAAGTTTCTTCGATCTGAGCTTTGATCTGAGCAACGCGTGCTTCGATGCCTTCTTTGGCGCCAGCACCATCAACGATGGTGGTGTTTTCTTTGGTGATGTTGACCTTCTTGGCGGTGCCCAGCATGTCGAGGGTAACGCTTTCGAGCTTGATGCCAACGTCTTCAGAGATAACGGTACCACCGGTCAGGATAGCGATGTCTTCGAGCATTGCCTTACGACGGTCGCCGAAGCCAGGAGCCTTGACAGCAGCAATTTTCAGGCCGCCACGCAGTTTGTTGACCACGAGGGTGGCAAGAGCTTCGCCTTCGATGTCTTCTGCAATGATGAGCAGCGGACGGGAAGACTGAACAACGCTTTCAAGGATAGGAAGCATCGGCTGCAGGTTGGAGAGCTTTTTCTCGTGCAGCAGGATGAACGGGTCTTCCAGATCAGCAACCATCTTCTCGGTGTTGGTTACGAAGTATGGAGACAGGTAACCACGATCGAACTGCATGCCTTCAACGACTTCCAGTTCGGTTTCTGCGGTCTTGGCTTCCTCAACGGTGATAACACCTTCGTTGCCGACTTTCTGCATGGCGTCAGCGATCATTTTGCCGATTTCAGCTTCGCCGTTCGCAGAGATGGTGCCAACCTGGGCAACTTCTTCAGAAGAATTGATGGTTTTGGAAGAGGCTTCCAGAGCTTTGTGCGCTTCAGCAACAGCAATGTCGATGCCGCGCTTCAGGTCCATCGGGTTCATGCCGGCAGCAACGGATTTTGCGCCTTCACGAACGATAGCCTGTGCCAGAACGGTAGCGGTCGTGGTGCCGTCACCAGCGATGTCGTTGGTTTTGGAAGCCACTTCACGCACCATCTGTGCGCCCATATTCTCGAACTTGTCTTCCAGTTCGATTTCCTTGGCAACAGATACACCATCTTTGGTGATGCGCGGAGCGCCGAAGGATTTTTCGATAACAACGTTACGACCTTTAGGGCCGAGGGTGGTTTTCACAGCGTTTGCGAGAATATCTACGCCACGCAGCATTTTTTCGCGTGCATCAGCACCGAACTTGACTTCTTTAGCAGCCATTTTAGCTTTTCCTGAAATCTAGATTACTTGTAATAAGAGGCGGTTCGACTAAGGATTCCGGCGATTAGCCCAGAATGCCCAGAATGTCGGACTCTTTCATGATCAGCAGGTCTTCACCGTCGATTTTGACTTCGGTGCCGGACCATTTGCCAAACAGAACGCGGTCGCCTGCTTTGCATTCGCAAGGAACAAGCGTGCCGTTGCTGTTGTAGGCGCCTGCGCCAACTGCAACTACTTCGCCTTCGGATGGCTTTTCTTTAGCGGTATCAGGAATGATGATACCACCAGCGGTTTTCTCTTCGGATTCAACGCGACGAACTACGACGCGGTCATTCAGAGGACGGAATTTCATTGTCTGAACTTTCCCTAAGCTGTTTTGCAGCCTCCCGGACCCATTTACGGGCATTGCATGCCCCTAAATTGCTAGCGGCATCCGAGCAGTCTGCTCCTCGATTAACAAGTGCATTAGCACTCTCTTATGGGGAGTGCTAACAGCGTCCTTCATTTAGGGGCAGTGGGATCAGAAGTCAATGAACCGATCAAAAAAAATGTGATCGATTTGGTTGCAATGCAAAATGAGGCAACCATATAGGCCCATGCTCTTTGCGGCATGGAGGGGCACTTATAGCCGTTCTCGACTTGTCTGTTAAGGGGGGGGAGAAAACAAACCGATAACCACTCTCTCTATATATATCGGACTCTTTAAAGGTATTCAGAAAAATAAATATGATAAAATGTGGATTTCGGGATGTTGGTTTCAATTGAAACCGTAGTTTGGAAGAATAGGTTTCAATTTAAATTAGACAATTTTGTATATATACGTATTTTGAGAGATTTTTACTGATAAGTTATGTGGTTTAGTCATTTTTTAATGTGAAAACGTGAGATTAACGAGCAGAAAAGGGCGTGAAAACTGCCTTCTAAATTTGTGAGTATTATCTGGTCTCTCTCAGTCGGTCATATTATGTTGAGTAAACTCTTTTCCTTTCTGACCATACGCCAGCGGATCGCCGCGCTTGTGGTCCTTATGCTTATGGGCTTCATCGGCATGCTCGTGGTCAACGGTCAAACCACTGCGATGCTGAATGAAGCGCGAAAAATGGAGCAGGCAACCCAGCAAAGAGCACGCCTGTTTCAGGACCTGCAGGCTGTCAGCCTCAAGGCCGCCAAATTGTCAGAAGAATTTCTGCTGGAGCGGGACAAGAGCAAAGCCGATGCGACGACCGGCCTGTTTGCATCTGCTTTGGCGAAGCCTGTCGATGAAGAGATCTTGGGGTCTTTTGGCAGTGACTATCATGACAGCCTCGATCAACTGACCAATGCGGCGCAGATTTTCTCCGATATCAAAAAACTGAGGGAAGAGGTCGGATTGGGCGAAGAGGATGGCTTGCGCGGCAATCTCAATGCGGCCGTCAGGCGCGCGGGCGAGAAGCTCTCTTCCTTTGCCAAGAAATACAAATTGGGCCCGGCTGCCGGAGCCGTTGAAGCTCGCATGCTTCAGCTGCGCCATCACGAAAAGGACTATATGCTATTTGGTGATCCGGGGATTATTGAAAAGTTTGACGCCTCTTATGATGACCTGATCAAATCGATGAAGCCGGCCGGCTTCAAGATTGTCGGACGCATGGAGATGAAGGGTTTCCTGAAGGTCTACCGGCAGGATTTTGCTGATTGGGTGGCTGGCAAGAAGGCGCTCGATGAAAAGGTTCAGCTGTTCCGTCAGACGATCAGCAAACTGGTGGCCGATGTTGAAAGTCAGTCTCAGAATGCCTTCGAGCTGGGGACAGCCCAGATGGTCAAGGCCCTCGCACAGAAGGAATCCGCGGAGAGAAGCTTTTATGGCATCACCATCGGCATCGTTCTATTGACCATATTATTCTCGCTGTTGATCGCACGCTCGATCACTGGGCCACTTGCGCGCCTCGCCGACGTCATGGATCGCATTCGGGTGAATGACCTCTCGGTCGAGTTACCTGAAATCCGCTCGCGGGATGCCTTGGGGCGTTTGTCCGTTGCGGCACGCAACTTCCTTGAGTCCGTTATCCAGAGCAAGCGCCTTAAAGACAATGCGCGGCTCGATCGCCAGAAGGAACTGGATCGGCAAGCAGCCCTTGAGCAGATGCTTCAGAGCTTTCGTCAGGAAACAGATCAGGTAATGCAGCGTGTTTCCTTTCAGGCGCGCGAGGTCATCAAGCGGACGGACAGTCTCAATGAGATTTCTCACAGTGCACAGGATTCCTCTGAGCTGGCGCGGGCCTCGACCGCATCGAGCGTTTCCCATGCATCTGCTGTCAGTGAAAAGGCACAGGAGCTGCAATCAGCGGCCAGCGACATTATCCAACAGACCGAGAAAGCTCATCGGGTTGTCGGCGAGGCCGAGGCTGTCTCCAATTCAGCCAACGGCACCATGGACAAGCTCAACAAGGCCACCGGCCAGATCGGCGATATCGTGGAAATGATCGGCAAGATCGCAGCGCAAACCAATCTTCTCGCTCTCAACGCCACCATCGAGGCGGCCAGAGCCGGAGAGGCGGGCAAGGGCTTTGCGGTCGTGGCCGAGGAGGTCAAGGAGCTGTCCTCCCAAACAGCCAAGGCGACAGAAACGATTGCAGCCCAGATTACAGATGTGCAGCAGGCTGCCTCTGAAACCGGAACCCTGATTCACACCATTTCCGACATGATTGCGGGCGTCAATGAAGTAACGCGAGCCATCGCTGAGGCCGTGGATGTGCAAAAGCAGGCGACCACGCATATGGACGGCGACATCACGATTGCGCTCAAGGAGAGCCGCGGTGCCAGCGACCGGGTCGCTAGTGTGGCGGAAACCATCGCGCAGTCGAGCCGCGAGGCAGAAGCCTTCAAATCGGTTTCTACGCAGCTGGAGGATGTCATCGCCAATATGGAAGGCTCGGTTCATGCCTTCCTGGATGCCGTCGAACAGGATCTGGGGGCGCGTCGGACAGAGATGAAAGCCGAGATCGAAGCCGCTTAGGCTTTAGGCAAGTGAAGGGCCGCGTTCAGGAGTTACCAAGGCAGCCGCGAACCAGATGGGCGAGCACCGCATTAAGGCGTTCATCCAGTGTGCCGCTTACCGTGATATGGCTAAACTCTTTGAGTTCGGCCTTGAAGCGAGAGAAGAAATGCGGCCTCTGTTCTGGTGCATCTCGCTGCCCGTCATCCACCCACGGCCAATCCAGATCACACAGGACATAGAGCCGGGGTTGGTAGGGTGTCGTCTTTAGCCGCCGTTTGTGCCGCTCCGACCATTGCTCCCATTGCGCCCAGAGGGGGCTGTTCATCTCATCGGAATAATAGTGAGAGCTATAAACGAGAGAGGAAATCAGGTCAGTATCACAAATCAGCACTTTGTTCTGTGAGGAAGCCGCTTCTGCGCCGCGCTCCTCGTTCACCCATTGGCCTTGCGCCACGGGAATGGCGTCTTCAAGTGTCAGATTGCCTTGCTCTTCGAAATAGTCACGCAGATATTCGGGAACCAATATGCCGTCGAGATGCTCTACGAGCGCTTGAGCGAGGGAAGACTTGCCGGTGCTTTCCGGGCCAGTCAGGATGAGACGGGGCAGACGGGAAAAGGGCATGATTTTGGTGCTTCCATTAAGAGCCAACACGCTTGTTTTGTCTCAGAGCACACAGAATTTGTCAATGCCGCCCAATGTCACCAATCAGGCTTTGCCGCAGGCATAAATCCTAAGACAGATCAGGCAGAGGCTGGATCGGTCTTTTTACCCGAAGGGACAGCCTTGACGCCCTGAACGATCTCCTCGACCTCATGGGCCACCGCTTCCATCTCATGGGCAATAGCTTCGGCTTCCTCTTCGGAGGCCGTCCAGGAACGATCCGGCGTGGTCCAGTCGCTGGTTTCCGTACGGCGATCCCACCAACGAATAGCGAGGCCAAGGCTCACGCCAACCCCGATGGCAACTGTCAAGTCCACCAGAACCGTCAGAACGAGGGTCAGAACCAATAGGAACAGATCGCTACGCTGTCCTGCAGCATAGCTTTTCCATTTGTGTGGCTCACTCATGTTCCACGCGGTCATCATCAGAAGAGCTGCCAAAGCTGGCATCGCCAGATTGCCCGCCAGCGGTGCGGCGATCAGCATGACAAGCAGAACCACGATGGCATGCACGATGCCGGCAACTGGCGTCTGTCCACCGGCCTTGACGTTGGTTGCCGTGCGGGCAATGGCGCCCGTAGCAGGCAGGCCCATGAAGAGCGAAGAGGCGATGTTGGCAAAGCCCTGCGCGGTCAATTCCGCATTGGGGCGATGATTGCCATCGATCATCCGGTCAGCCACCATGGCCGAAAGCAGAGATTCAACACCGGCCAGAAAGGCTATGATGAGGGCTGAAGGAAACAGTTCGACGATGCGCGCCCAACCAAGATCAGGCAGCGTCGGAACTGGCAGGCTTTGTGGCAGGGCTCCAAAGCGCGAATAGAGGGTTTCGACCGGTAGATGGAAAGCCACGATCATCAGCGAGCCAAGCGCCACAGCGACAATAAGGCCGGGAAAGCGCGGGAAGGCCTTGCGCAATCCGATGATCAGGACCAGCGTTACCATGGCCACACCAAAGGCGGGCAGGTTGAAGCTATCGCGGGCATGCCACAGGGCAGGGATCTTTTCAAGGAAATCAGCCGGAACAGACGCCAGCTTTAACCCCATAAAATCCTTAAGCTGGCTGGATGCAATGATGATGCCGATCCCGATGGTGAAACCATTGACCACCGCTTCGGGAATAAACGCAATCAACCGGCCAACGCGGAAATAGCCCGCGAACACCAGAATGATGCCCGCCATGAAGGTCGCCAAAACAAGCCCGTCATAGCCATGCGTTGCGATTACATTGAAAACCACCACGATGAAGGCGCCGGTCGGTCCGCCGATCTGCACACGGCTACCGCCAAGCAGAGAAATGAAGAAGCCGCCAATAATCGCTGTGACCAGCCCCTTGGCCGGATCTGCACCCGATGCGATTGCAATCGCAAGGCTGAGTGGCATCGCTACCATCGCAACAGTGATCCCGGCTATGCAGTCAGAGAAAAACTGCTCACGATTATAGGTTTTACAGGTCGTAAGGATCTTTGGCTGGCGCATAGCAATAAGCTGACTGGTACGGAGGTGGCGGATCTTGAGGTCCGTTAGAGGGAAGTCTTTTGACTATTGTCTAATAGGCTTTGTTTCAAGCCTGATTAGCTCACAGCTTCTATGCATAAATAATGTGGCTATCGCCAGTCAATCTGCACAATCGTATATGTGCATATTGGAGTCATTTTATAGAATGGGAAATAGTGGGGAAATAGGCAGGGAATGAGAGGCACCCTTGGTGCCTCTGGGCCTTTATCCATGAAGCCCGCAGGGCTCCATGGTTGACGCATGACCGTCAGGCAATCTGACGATCATGTTCGAATTCGAGATCCATATTGTGATCGCTCAGCGAGATAGTCTTGCGGAAATGAACCCGCAGAAACTGATCACGTCCGTGAGACGGCAAGGCACGATGGGTTTCGGCAAAGCCGCGACGCGCATAAAAGCTTCTCAATTCGTCCATCACTTCCGGCGTATGCAGCCGCAGGTGAGAAAGTTCACGGGATTCAGTCAGCATTTCCAGCTCGGTCAGCATGCGCTTGCCAAGGCCTTCGCTCTGGCAATCAGGATGGACGGCAAGATAGTCGACATACAGTCCGTTGTGGGCTTCATGCAAAGCGGCAGCAGCAAGCACAGTGCCTTGCTCTTCCAAAACATACAGATTGCCGCATTGGTAAAAGTCGCGCAGGTTGGAAAAGGCATTTGCTGGCTGACCAACGCCCATGCGTTCGCCGATCGGGGCCATGGATTTGATAAAGAGTGCGCGGATCTCGGAAAGTTGGCTCGATTTGGCCAACGCAAAAGTAAGTGACATAATTTTTCCTGTTCTTGCTCCGGCGGGTCAACCCTTTCAGACATGACGCTCTGTTGCGGCGCTTGAATGAAACGGGAGCCGGACATTTGTCTAGGTCGTTTGTTTCGTCGTATAATATGCCATCAATATAGTGACGAGAAAATGACAGGCCGGAGCAACTAAGGATTTTTTCGTAATAATTACGACTAAAGTATTAGGTATATCGTCAAATTGAAGGGCCTCCGGCACCCAGCCATGTTCGCTTTGCCGGTTTGTTCGCCTGAGAGACCTATTTGCGCGGTAGGGTTATCGCAGCTTCAAGACCGCCTTTCTTGCGGTTCCTAAGGGTCACATCACCCCCATGGCTGCGAATGATCGTGCGTGTGATGGAAAGGCCCAGACCGACCCCGCCGGTCTCCAGATTGCGCGACCCCTCCACCCGGAAGAAGGGCGCAAACACCTCTTCAAGCTTTTCAGCCGGAATACCCGGGCCGTCATCGCTGACCTTGATCTCGATATGGCGCGGGGTGGCTTGCAGCGTGAGGGAGGCACTGCCTGCATAGCGCAGCGCATTTTCCGTAAGGTTACGCAAGGCCCGCTTGAGGCTTACCTGTCGGCAAGAGAAGGTCAGATTGTCTGGCCCTTCGAACGTGACATTCTTGCCAAGCTCTTGATAATCCTCGGCCATGGAAGACATGAGGGCGGCCAGATTGACGTCCCGCGTTTCTTCTTTGCTGGCATCTTCGCGCGCAAAGGCAAGCACGGCGTCGGTCATCGCCTGCATTTCCTCCAAGGTCTCCTGAAGCTTCTCCCGCATCTCGTCATCGTCGATGAATTCGGTTCTGAGCCGCAAGGTCGTGATCGGCGTGCGCAAGTCATGGCTGACGGCTGCGAGCATCCGGGTACGATCTTGCACAAAGCGCATGAGCCGTTCCTGCATGGCGTTGAAGGCGCTGATTGTGCCTCGAATTTCGGTTGGGCCTTCTTCTTTTAGTGGCGCGATGGCCTCTCCGCGTCCCAACTTGCGCGATGCGCTCTCCAACTCCCGCAAGGGAGCCGTAAGCTTGCGAACGATGAGAATGACCACAGCAATGATCAACACAGCTGTGACGGTAAGAGAAATAAGGAACGGGCGCCCCCACTTGTCTGGTGGGGCGGGCAATTCAGATTTGGCAATCAGCCATTTGCCACTGTCCAGGGGTACCGCGATCTTCATATCCTGTGTCATGATTGGGTCGCGTAATTGCCGCCATGGCGGGGGGCGGTCATTCCAATTCCGCCGATGGCGATAAAGCCTGTCCTTTTCGTCCGTCGATTCCCGGCTATTCATCATGCGCCCGCTTGGGGGAGGTGCATCTACAAGGGGGGCGTCATCAACCGGGTTACGCTCTCTGGGCGGCATGAGAAACCGATCGGTTGGCAGTTTGCTAAAGCGCACCGTGTTCTCTGCGAGCCCGGCACGGCGTTCCAGCCGATGGGCAAGCCCGGCTTCCGTACTGCCTTCGGCAGGCAATGACAGATTGGTTGTGTCTGTCAGATCAAAGCGGATACCCCGCCCTTCTGCTGCATCAAGAAACCGGGCATGCAGGGTCATGTCGGTCTGGTTGAGCACACGCACAACCGAGGCCGTCCGGTCCAGAATCTGACCACGAGTCGCAGCCAGTGTGATATTCTTTCGCTCAAAGGCAAACATCATGATCGAGATGGCTTGCGCCAGCACAAGGGCAATCATCAACGCAGCAATCAATTGCCCTGCCAATGTCCGCGGCCAAAGGTGAAAGCCAGATCTGACGGACCTTTTTGCTTTGGCAAAAGCAGTACCCAAGGATTTGGTATTCAGCTTCGGCTTTTGCGGTGCGCCCGGTCCTGATGCGTGGGTCAAGAAGCCCCCTCCTCATCAGCTTGATCGAAGGGGGCGTCCTCCACTTTGCCAGTCACCTTTGCGGTGAAAACATAGCCACCGCCGCGCACGGTCTTGATCATCTTCGGAATTTTGGGATCTTCCTCAATCTTTTTGCGCAAGCGAGAGACCTGATTGTCTATCGAGCGATCGAAAATCTGTGCCGTGCGGCCCGAGGTGAGATCGAGCAACTGATCGCGAGAGAGCACCATGGTCGGGCGCTTTAGGAAAGTAATCAGCAGACGGTAGTCTGCCGCGCTCAGCGGCACAGTGACACCATCCGGGCTGACCAATTCGCGCTGATGCACATAGAGTGTCCATTCGTCAAAGGTCAGGACTTCCGGCTCATCGGGTTTTTCTGCCTCGCGCGGCATGGATTGACTGCGCCGCAGCACAGACTTGATGCGCGCTAGAAGCTCGCGTGGATTGAAAGGTTTGGTCAGATAGTCGTCAGCCCCGATTTCGAGACCGATAATGCGGTCTGTTTCTTCGCCAAGGGCAGTGAGCAGAATAACCGGTATATTCTCATTCTCACGCACATAGCGGCAGAGCGTCAGGCCGTCTTCTCCTGGCATCATCACATCCAACACGATGAGATCAATCGCCGCCGTTTTGAGAATCTGGCGCATTTTGCCACCGCCATCAGCATCACTCACCCGGAAGCCATTCTTTGAGAGATATTTCGACA
Source organism: uncultured Cohaesibacter sp. (assembly GCF_963682185.1). NCBI lineage: Bacteria > Pseudomonadati > Pseudomonadota > Alphaproteobacteria > Hyphomicrobiales > Cohaesibacteraceae > Cohaesibacter > uncultured Cohaesibacter sp. Next base: position 4,219,474 of record NZ_OY821667.1, read on the forward strand.
ACAACTCGCGAATGTCCCGATGATCATCCACCACTAGAATATGGGCTGATTGTTCCATGAGCGTATTCTCCGTTGCCTTCTGGCGCCTTTGTTCGCAGTTGTTTTATCGTCTCAAGCTGTACGCAAGTCTCTATCGATATATCAGTATGGCGACATCCTATAGCAATAATCAGATATCACGAAATTTGTTGCTGTGCAGAAAAAGTTACGTGTTTTTTCAAACACTAACGAAGGAAATTGTAACTAAATGTATCAGCCTCCAAAAGCGATACATTGGGCGACACTCTGCCATTTTTTGGCGATGGCTTTAGGCGGAAATGCTCCTATCTTACAATCATCGAGAGCGAGAAAATAAACGACTAACGATAGCGCCTCTCGACCCCGAACCGGCCCTGCGCACTCTACAGGGCTTAACTGAACTGTAGGATGAACAAGGCTCTGCGGCCAATGAGGAATGGGCCATATGAGACAAGAGGAAAATAGAATGAACAGTTTTACCAAAATTGCTTTGACTGTAGCCCTGATTGGCGGGGTATCTGCAACAGCTCTGAGTGTTAACAGCGCTTCGGCTAAAGGATGGAACAACGGTCGCACCATGGGCCCTGCGCAGGCTCAGCCTTTTCACGGTCCCCGTGGCATGCTGGATCTGAAAGCCATCGACACCGATCAGGACGGCGCCATTACCAAGGATGAATTCTCTGCTTCCATGGACAAGAAAATCAGCGATAACGACACCGACGGCGATGATGCCGTGTCGCTGGAAGAGTTCCAGAAAGAGTGGATGGCCATGACCAAAGATCGCATGGTGAGGACCTTCCAGTTCTTTGATCGCGATGGTGATGGCAAGGTAACCCTTGAAGAATTCACCGATCCGGCAGAGGCTCGCTTTGATCGCCTCGATGTCAATCATGATGGCAAAGTGGATGCCTCTGACCGCAAGGCCATGCGCAACAAGGGGCCACGTCCCGATTTTGGTAAACGCGGCTTTGGCCATCATGGTCATGGTATGAAAGGTCCGCAAGGTGGCCCTCAGGGTGGCATGATGGGCGGCATGATGGGCGGCATGATGGGTGGCCCGCGTGGCGGCCAGTTCCAGCAGGGCCAGTTTGGTCCGCAAGGCGGTCCTCAGGGTGGCATGATGGGTGGCCCGCGTGGCGGCCAGTTCCAGCAGGGCCAGTTTGGTCCGCAAGGCGGTCCTCAGGGTGGCATGATGGGCGGTCCGCGTGGCGGCCAGTTCCAGCAGGGTCAGTTTGGTCCGCAAGGCGGTCCTCAGGGCGGCATGATGGGTGGTCCGCGCGGCGGTCAGTTCCAGCAGGGCCAGTTTGGTCCACAAGGCGGTCCTCAGGGTGGCATGATGGGTGGCCCACGTGGCGGTCAGTTCCAGCAGGGCCAGTTTGGTCCGCAAGGTGGTCCTCAGGGTGGCATGATGGGTGGTCCGCGTGGCGGTCAGTTCCAGCAGGGCCAGTTTGGTCCGCAAGGTGGTCCCCAGGGTGGCATGATGGGTGGTCCGCGTGGCGGCCAGTTCCAGCAGGGCCAGTTCGGTCCGCAAGGTGGTCCTCAGGGCGGCATGATGGGTGGCCCGCGTGGCGGCCAGTTCCAGCCAGCTCCGGCACCGCAGATGGCCCCGACAGCAGCGCCTCAGGCTCCTGAAGCTCAGCCTGCCCCTGATCATGCAGCAGATGCAGCGCCAAAGCTTCCACCTGTTGCCATGGTCAAGTAACAGGCAAGTAGGAAAATACATAACCAGCCAACAAAAAGACCGGCAGCATGATACTGCCGGTCTGATAAATGACTCATCTGCTTTATCCCCGTGGTCCGGCATGATTCATGCTCGTGGCCGCGGGGCTTTTTTGTCATTGGCTTATTTTCTGCCTTCAGGCAGAGGTGCTCTCATTGCCAGAACTGGGCTTCATGAAGTGGATAAGGCGAGAAAAGTGTAACGCTCTGTAACATGGCAAATCGCCGATACAAAAGACGACAAAACTCCCGGTTTTCTCCCTAAAAATGGACTATTTTGAGAGCATATACAAACATATCGGACGGGTTGGCACGATGCCAGTTGATCCGACAATGAAGAAGGAACCCCCGCAGTCGCAAGATGCGCTCGGGATCTGGTGATTGGAACTGAAGGCCAATGAGGAATTGGCCCAAATCGGGTAGAGGATGAGCAAGATGAAAAATGCAACGAAAATTGCACTCGCAGTTGCACTGGTCGCAGGACTGTCTGCAACGTCAATGGCTGTTCACACGGCTTCCGCTGGTGGTTGGGGCTATGGCTGGAACAACAATCAGCAGGACGGCAACTGGATGGGCCGGGGTGGCGGCATGATGCGTGGTGGCTATAACAGAGGCCCTCGCGGTGGCATGATGGGCCCTGGGATGATGGGCCCTGGCATGATGGGGGGCGGTGCCATGGGAGGAGCGATGATGCTCCAGCAGTTCGACGCCAACAATGACGGCGCCCTGACCAAGGAAGAAATCGACACCGGCTTTGACAAGAAAGTCGCAGAGAATGACAAGGATGGCGATAACGCTATCAATCTGGAAGAATTCAAGGCCGAATGGCTCAAACTGACCCAGAACCGCATGGCCCGTGGCTTCCAGTTCATGGATAGCGATGCCGATGGCAAGATCACGCCTGCTGAACTGAAGGCTCATGCCAACCAGATGTTTGCTTTCATGGACAGCAACAATGACGGTAAGATCGATCAGAATGATGGTCCACGGCGCGGCATGGGCTATGGTCGCGGCGGTGGCCCACGCTTCATGCAGGCTCCAGCGGCAGCGCCTGCTGCACCGGCTCCGGCGGATAGCGACAGCGCCCAATAAGAGCCACTCTGACCTTCATATCATACGCATCAAACGATGCTGCCTGCTGCCCCTCGGGGCAGTGGGTTTTTTATTGACGGATTGGCAGGAAAAGAGCGCCCCTGAGCGCTCATACGAGAGACTGCTTCAGTCTACGTCTTTGGCATCAAGCCGGAAACCGAATTCCCAGCTTTCGGACACATCGCCCAGAAACCGCTCTACCGGCACCTTTTGAAAGCCGATCTTCTCGTAGAAGGCATGGCCTTCCAGAAATCGCGTATCGCTCCATAGCCGAATGGCCTTGCCTTCGCGCTTGTCCACCAGATCTGTCGCCAGATTGAACATGGACCAAGCCAGTCCCTGTCCGCGCGCTTCCTTGGCGACATAGACCTTGTGCAGCTCGAATAGGCCGGGGGTGAGGGATTCGGCCACTGCCAGCGAGCCGACAATCACGCCATCCTGCTCGGCTACCCAGATCTGACCACCCATGGCAGCATAATAGCTGGAAGGATGCTCAAGCTCGGGATATTCCTCATCGACGAAATGACAATTCTCATAATCGGCAAACACCGAAGCGATCAGCTTGCCAATCGCTGGGCCATCTTCATCGGTCGCAGAGCGGATCAGGGCATAACTCATGGCTGTGTCTCTCTCGGTCTTTAGGCTTTTATGCCTACTCGCTTATGGGGATTAGGAAGCCTTGAAAAGCCTTCCCTTGCTGGCGGCATTCTTTGCCACAGAACGCAGTTAGCGGTAGATGGCAATGCCAATGCCGTTGCGGCGTGCCTGATCGACGATCTCGGCGATTGCCGGATCTGCGATATCCCCCTGCGGGCGCAAAACACGCGACACAGTAATGAAATTATAGCCAGCCTTGATCAGCACCTGCTTTGCGGTTTCTCTGGCGAAACCAGCATGTTCGCTCTCAATAGCCACAATGAAGTTGCGGCGCTGCGGTTGCGTTTGCGGCGGCTTGGGGGCTTCACTTGCCCGACCCTGAACACAGAAGATCATGCGCTTGTCTCTTTCAATCCCAACAGCCTCGACTCTTAATGGCGTAGACGCTCCATGTCGAGATATTATCAATAATTATGTCATAGAAGACGGGGATGACCGATATAACGCGCCCAAAATTGCCCGAAGCTGTTCAGAAACGCCTTTGACAGCGCTTTGAGCAATTCATGGGATCAGGGCTTGAGTTGGAGGTGTGAATCAGGCGGTTTCTTTCTGGGCCCAACTCATGCGTTTGCGGTAAATCGTGGAAGGGCTGATCTCCAGAGCGGCGGCTGCGCGGGAAATATTGCCATCGAAATAGCTAAGAGCGCCTTCGATGATCTGTTTTTCCTGCTGCCAGAAAGGCTGGATGGATTCGGACATCGCCTTGCCCATCTGTCTCAGGTCACTGATGGCCTGATTAAGGTCCTGCTCGAAGCTTTCGTCACTGCGCAGAAGATCTGGCAGATGATCCGGCTCGACCACGGCACCGTCATACATCACCGTGAGGCGACGGATGGTGTTCTGCAATTGGCGCACATTGCCCGGCCAGCGATAGGCTGTGAGCATATATTCCGCTTCGGTGCTGAAGATATGAAAGCCCTTGCCCTCTTCGCGGGCATATTGCTGCAGGAAGCTCTTGGCCAGTGGCACGATGTCGCCCGTCCGGTCGCGCAGAGGCGGCAGATGGATCGGCAATACATGCATACGGTAGAACAGATCTTCGCGGAATCGACCCGCCCGCACTTCTTCCAGAGGATCGCGGTTGGTTGCCGCGACAAAGCGGATATTGAGGGAAATCTCCTCGTTGCCGCCCACCCGGCGTAGAGTGCCGGTCTGGATGAGGCGCAGAAGCTTGGCCTGAAGGTCAAGCGGCATTTCGCCGATTTCATCAAGGAACAAGGTGCCCCCGTCAGCCAGCTCTGCTGCGCCCTTACGGTCGTCATTGGCGCCGGTAAAGGCCCCGCGCATGTGGCCGAAGACTTCCGATTCCATCAGATCCGCCGGAATGGCGCTGCAATTGATGGCAATGAACGGGCCGGAATTGCGCGAAGAGCGTGCATGAAGTGCCTGAGCACAGACTTCCTTGCCGGTTCCCGATTCTCCGGTGATGAATACCGGAGCCTTGGAACCTGCAATGCGCATGATCTGGTCATAGACCCCTTGCATGGCAGAGGATGTGCCGATAAAGCCCTCGAAATCACGCATGATCTCGGCGTCTATTGCACGATCAAATGTCTCTGTTCCATTGCTGGCGTTTGTCCCTGCATGACCTTTGGGGGCCGATTTGTGGGACGAAACGAGAATATCTCCGTGCGGGGCAGGGCGGTGATGGGCGATCATCTCGCTCATCCGGCTGCTGAGCACGTCGGCGGAAACAGGGCGCGCGATGAAATCATGTGCTCCTGCCTGCATGGACGCCACCGCGCGGGAGACGGAGCCATTTTCGCTGAGCGCCAGAAGCAACATGTTGGGGTGACGGCTTGCCAGACGTGACAGGACCTTAAGCTCTTCTTCGTCCTCAAAGGTGATGAGGGCGCAGGCCGGCTCCATGAGGAAGCTGGACGGGGCTTTGTCGTCGAACATCTGGATATCGCACGGCTGCTTGAGTTTCTCCTCGAGCAGGTCCGCCAGCTGATCATTGATCATGCGGCGAAATGCGGGATCAGAACTAACGACTGCAATGCGGACAGAATTAAGATCCGCAGGTCCTGATGACATGGTTGGGCACCCCTGTTGAATTGACTTGTAAGGCTATGTTGCGCAAACAGGGTAAACAAAGTCTTTTCATTTATGCACTCTGGGCCAAATAGCGCAGCTTTTTGTCGCATTATGCGAAAAAAATCGAAAAACTGGTGTGTAAAGGATTGATAAAAATCAAAAGCAAGCTTTCCAAGGACAATAGATTTAAACAAAGGTGACTAAAAATAGCCCAAAAGAAAGGCCGGGTAGACATGGCACCCAGCCATTCAATCGGGCAAATTGTATCTTAGCCTGCGAACAGGCCTATGCCAGCGCGGCCGGGAAGCCGGCTTCTTCAATGGCTGTGCGGATCGCTTCCGGATTGGCACCAGATTCGACCTTCACTTCGCCTGTTTCAAGGCTGGCATCCACTTCTGCGGACGCATCCACGCCTTTGACCGCTTCAGTTACTGATTTGACGCAGCCACCGCAGGCCATTTCCTGAACATTCAATTTGATCATGAGGTGGTCTCCATTCTTTAATCTGTCAAAGTTGAATTTTAGAACTATATTTATTGTACAGGTCTGGGGCAATGGCTTTTCAAAAACTTGATAAGCCGGCGGGGCAAAACACCTGTTTGCGAACCAGACCGGGCGTGAAACCCATTCTATGAGAGTTGAGCTACGAGAAACACAATGAGCGACAAAAAGGTGGCAGTTGCCTTCGGGGGAGGTGGCGCACGCGGTATTTCCCATATCTGGATCATGGAGGCGCTGGACGAGCTCGGCGTAAAGCCCGTCGCTCTCTCCGGAACATCAATCGGTGCTCTGGCTGCCGTATGCTATGCATCGGGATATTCCGGGGTCGATCTGCGCGCCTATATGCTTGATCTGTTTGGCAATACAGGGGAGGTCTTCTCCCGTTTCTGGAAACACCGCCCACGCAGCTTCTCACGGCTCTTTTCGGTGCAAAATCCCATGGCCAACTGGAGCCAGTTCGATCCGGTCTGGATGGTGGAAAGCTTTCTGCCACCCGATATCAAAAAGGATTTCAGCGCCCTTGAAATTCCGGCCAGCTTTAGTGCAACCGATTATTTTTCTGGCGATGAAGTGATTTTCAACAAGGGAGATCTGACCAACGCGCTGGCGGCCTCTATTGCGATTCCAGCCCTTTTTCGCCCCATCGAAATCAACGGGCATCTGCTGATCGATGGGGGCTGCGTCAATCCTCTGCCAGTGGATCATGTGCGGGCGCAGGCAGATATTGTCATCGGTGTGGACGTGGTTGGTCTGCCGCAAAAGCCACGGGATGGTAAGATCGGGTCATTTGAAATGGGCTTCGGAGCAACACAGATTCTCATGCAGACAATCCAGCGCGAAAAGATGCGCCATGACAAGGCTGACATCTTGGTACAGCCAAGAGTGGATGCCTTCCGGCCTCTGGATTTTCTCAAGACAGCGGACATTCTCGAAGCCAGCCGCGACACCAAGGAAGAAGTCAAGCAGAGCTTGTCTCGCCTGCTTGAGCAATGAGCCAAGAATAACGAGTGGTAGCAGCCCTGTCCGCATTTGACAGCCATTCCGCTACGGGCACTTTTTTCACGATGTCGTGAAACTTTAGCCCTGATTCGAATGTTGTGTTCACATAAAGGGGGTATGTATGGTGTAATACGTATAATTTACTTGGCGCCATCACCTCAGGCTACAATTCAAGCTGTTCAACTCCGGATCATCTATGCCCTTTTCTCATCATGTCCCGTCCATTTGCTTTGGAGCCTTCTTCGCGGTTCTGATTCCAATAGAAGCGATGACAGCGGGGATGGTAGAGCAGGAGGAGCGATCCGAATATGCCGGACAGCAAAAACGAACCATCAAGAGCCTGTCGCAAGACGATATAGAAGAGCTAAAGAAGGGCGGTGGATGGGGGCTCGCCAAGGCTGCCGAACTGAATGGCTATCCCGGACCGGCCCATTTGCTGGACCTGAAAGACAAATTGGCGCTTGATACCACGCAAGTGGAAAAACTCGAAGCGCTCTACAAGCAGATGACAAGCGACGCGCGGAAGGAAGCCAAAACCTACATTTTTCTTGAAGCCAAGCTTGAAAAGGAATTCAGCTCAGGCCGCATCAATGATGGTCTGTTGCGCACGGCCTTGGGCTATATAGAAGAATCCCGCCGCAAGCTGCGCTATATCCATCTGTCCGCGCATCTGGAAGCAACGAAGATTGTGACCCCCGAGCAGGTTGAGCACTATAATGCCTTACGGGGATATAGCGAAGAGAGCGACGTCTGCGCCTCAGTGCCAGAAGGGCATGATGCCGCCATGTGGCGCAAACATAACGGATGTGGTGAGAAGTAGGGCGCTTGCTGAGATGCCGTGCAGAGGACGGCCCCCCGATGAAAGCTTTTCCCGCAGAGACAAACAATGATGAGGCCAACAAAAAAGAGGGCCGATTGACCCTCTTTTTCATGCATGTCTTGGGATGTTGACTTGCAAGCGCGCCTAGTTGCGCGCGATAATTTCGCGCCCTTGAAAATGTTGCATCGGACCGCGCGTGCCCGTTTTCCGACGCACAAGAAACCGTGGCCGACGGGCCGAGATCTGTGCATGCGGCCGGCGTGGCATTTGTGGCCCCGTCACCAGATCGGCAAGTGGGCCATTCCTGTCACTGGCCACTTCATAATCGCCAGCGCCCAGTGGCTTGTGCAACATGGGCAAATGATAGCGATTGGACCAGCTCTGCCAGTCAACGGCGGCTTCTTCCAGATCTGTGCTTGCCATCAAGGGCAAGGTCAGATTGGGATCGTCATGTACAAGTTCGAGAATGCAGATCAGTGGATTGCCTTCGCGCTTGCCGACAATGAAACGGGCCCCGACACCTTTATAATAGGCCAGCGGGACACGCACCAGCAGCGGTAAACCGCAGCTGAGATTGCACTCGACAAGCACCTGATCTGCCTTGATTTGAACGATACCGGGAACCTGTGCACCGAACAGAGCGGTTTCGCTGAAGCCGCTGAGCTTGGCTGCCTTGGACCGGATTTCGCCGGATTGGAAATACTTTGCCAGATTGTGGGGATCAATGCGTGCTGCCCCCTCAACCTGGTAGGAAATGGCTTCCGTGTATTTTTGATTTTCCTGACGCCTCACGAGCCTTCTCCTTCGAGCCCCTTTTGGGATGCTTCTTTTGAATAGGCTCAGCCTAGCAAACAGGCTTCAGTATTTGCTTAATTAAGAGGGTTAAAAAAGCGTGATATTATATAGGGTTAGGGAATTATTACCGAGGCGGAATCTTCACCTTTTGGCAACCACTTTCCCCCAGATTGTACTCCAAGCCCTTATGCCTTTTTACTTGCTCAAGGCGCTTCAAGCCCCTAAGACAGAAGGAAAGCGTGTTTTTATCGCTCCACCCGCAAAGCAGAAGACAAGAGTTTATGTCAGACCTTCTTGATCAATCCATTATTGAGGAAAGAGCCCACCATCTTGTAAAAGCCGCCATGAAGGCTGGAGCCGACTCCGCTGATGCGGTCGCTGCCAGAGCCATTTCAAGTTCGGTTGGCTTGCGCGATGGATCGTTGGAAGAAAATGAGCATTCCGAGAATGACTCCATGGCGCTCCGGGTCTTTATAGATGGATGCAAGGCATCCATTTCCACCAATACCACCGACGATCTGGATATCCTGACCAAGCTCGCCGAGCGGGCTGTTGCCATGGCGCATCTGTCGCCGCCTGATCCCTTTGCCCGCCTCGCTGCACGCAGCGATCTGATGGAACCAGCTCTTGTGGCTGAACGGGTCAAAACCTGTGATCCGGCTGATCTTAACATCCCCACCTCGGAAGATCTGACCCGCATGGTAGAAGAGGCCGAAGAGGCTGCCATGGCTGTGGAGGGCGTGACCAAATCCGGCGGTGCTGCTGCCGGGCATTTTCTGGGAGGTGCCGTGCTGGCAACGTCCCACGGGTTTGTTGGCTCCTATATGTCTTCACGCATTTCCTTTTCCGTCACCGCCATTGCTGGCAGCGGTATGACGATGGAACGGGACTATTCCTTCTCGGCAGCAGTTCATCGCGATGATCTGCGTTCTCCGAGCCTTGTAGGTCGTCGGGCCGGTGAACGGGCTGTAAGCCGTCTCAATCCGGCCAAGATTGAAACCGGCACCTACGATATCCTGTTCGAGCCTCGGGTTGCGACAACGCTGGTTGGCCATTTCGCTTCTGCCATCAATGGCGCTGCCATTGCGCGGCACACCTCTTTCCTCAATGACAAGCTTGGTCGCCAAGTCTTCCCGTCTGGCATTTGCATCAATGATGATCCGATGCTGCCACGCGGCCTTGGCTCGCGCCCCTTTGACGGGGAGGGCGTGGACTGTCAGCCTCTGGCACTGGTGGAAAATGGCTATCTTAACCAGTGGGTTCTGGATAGTGCAACCGCCGCCGAGCTGGGAATGAAAACCAACGGACGGGCAACCCGCTCAGGCGCCAACCCTTATCCATCAACGACCAACCTGCGCCTTGAGAAGGGCACCCACACCCAGCAGGAACTGATTGCCGGTATCAAGGATGGCATTTACATAACCGACCTGATCGGGCAGGGCGTAAACGGGGTGACGGGCGATTATTCCCGTGGCGCTTCCGGCGTGCGCATCAAGGATGGCAAGCTGGCTGAAGCCATTTCTGAAATCACCATCGCAGGCAACCTTATCGACATGTTTGCACGGATGATTCCGGCCGATGATCTTTCCTTTGAACACGCGGTCAATTCACCGTCGATTCTGGTAGAGGGCATGACAGTTGCCGGACGATAAGACTTGCAAGGCATCTGCCGGTTTCAAACACGCCTACAAGGAAGACACCAAACTGCTGGAAGACGCAGCCAGCAAGGCAGGGGCGCTTGCGCTGCGCTATTTCAACAGGGACCCTCAGGTCTGGACCAAACAGAATTTCAGTCCGGTAACAGAAGCTGATCTGGCCGTGGACCAGTTTCTAAAGGAAACTCTGATGGCCGCCCGCCCGAACTATGGTTGGCTTTCAGAAGAGAGCGAAGACAATCCCGAGCGGCTGGAAAAGCAGCGCGTCTTTGTCATAGATCCCATCGATGGCACCCGTGCCTTCATCGATGGCGGGACGGAATGGACCATCTCGCTTGCGGTGGTGGAGAATCACAGGCCGGTGGCTGCCGTACTGTTCGCTCCGGTGCGCGGTGAGATGTATTGCGCTTCCCGCTTTGGTGGCACACAGCTTAATAATGTGCCCGTTGTCTGTCCGCGCCTCGCCAATCTGGATGGTGCAAGGGTCGCCGGTCCGCGTCCGGCGATTGCCAGAGGGCCGCTGGCCCGGGCAGGCGTGCAAAATGCCGGCTATGTCCGTTCATTGGCATACAGGATCGTTATGGTCACCACCGGAGCCCTTGATCTGGCGCTGGCACGCGAAGATGCCAACGACTGGGATTTGGCCGCCGCTGACCTCATTGTCGAAGAGGCTCACGGCATCCTGCGCGACAAGTCCAACAATCTGCTGAAATATAACCGGCCCGACGTGCATCATGACAGTCTTTACGCCTCCTGCAAGGCGCTTGGCCGACTGGTTGCGCCCATGATGCCGGCGCTGCAATTTCCGCAAAGACGCAAGGGCTGAGTCTCGCCTTGAGAGGGCTGAAAAGGCGGGCTTTGCGCGCCTTCATCCGCACTCGCTTGTGGATTTAACCTTGCTGGCTGATTTCTAAGCGCAAATATGGCAGATCCTGTCCCTCTCTCACGGTCTCCGCTCTTCCCTTTGCTGCCGAATAGCACTATATGGAGAGCGCAAAAGACGGAGCTGGCTGACTTGTTCGAGCAGGGGTTTCTCTTCGTCAGGTCAGATCGGAGTAGGCGCAAACCGTGCGAGAGTTGAAGAAAATTTTTCGCTCCAAACCAGTGTTGACATTGGGGGGACGGCTGATTGCGCTTTGGCTGCGGTTGGTGCATGCCACCACACGCATGGTCAACAATCCCGATGAAGGCTATGCAAGGGTCGAAGGGCACTATCCGGCGATCGTGGCGCTCTGGCATGGACAGCATTTCATGGTGCCTCTGGTCAAGCGCAAGAATGATCCTTTCAAGGCGCTCGTATCGCGCTCTGGCGATGGACATCTCAACAGTGTGGCCGCTGAGGCTCTCGGCGTTGATGTGGTGCGCGGCTCCGGCGGGCGCAATCGCTCCAAGACGCTGACAAAGGGCGGTATTTCGGCGCTGAAGAATCTGGTATCCTGTCTGCGTGAAGGCATTGGCGTTGTGATGACGGTCAATGTGCCCAAAACAGGTGCCAGAGAATGTGGCCTCGGCGTGGTCACGCTGGCCAAGTTGAGCGGGCGCCCGATCATTCCGGCTGCCTACGCCTCTTCCCGGCGCATTGATCTTGATACTTGGGACAAGGCATCGATCAATTTGCCCTTCGGCAAGGCCGCCTTTATCATTGGCGAACCAATCTATGTGTCGCGTGAAGCCGATGAGGAAGAGTTGGAGCGTATGCGCCTATTGGTGGAAGCCGCGCTCAATGAGACCACCCGCAAGGCCTACGAAGCTCTCAAACACTAGCGCCATGGGCAACAAAGTGTCAGGTCTCGGCCTGCATGGTCTGATGCCCTGAAGGTTTGTTTACCGTTTGGAGCCGCTATGGACAGGCCCCTTGCAAAAGAGCGGAAACGCTTGCATGTTGGGGCAATCTTGTGTGTAGTGTGCAAGGTTGTATAAAATATAATTTTAGAAATGGCTTGGCCATTCGCTCGGACATTTGTAGCATGCGGCAGCTTTATCGGGGGAGCCTTGTTTTGAGGAGGCCAAGCTGTTGATTGTCTCCCCGTCGCCATCTTTTGGACCATAAGCATAGGCCATAGTGAGGAAAACAGAACGGATAATTGATGGACTGGTCAGGACGATTTGCACTTTCCACCTATCGCATGGCGGGATATGCAGCGAGCCCATTGGCTCCGCTGTTGGTTGGCTTGCGCGCGCGCAAGGGCAAGGAGATTCCGGCCCGCCGCAAAGAGCGCTATGGCAAATCTTCCATTGCTCGCCCGTCTGGTCCTCTCATCTGGGTACATGCGGCCTCTGTGGGTGAAACCAATGCCGTGCTGCCGTTGATCAATCTGATAACGGAAACCGGCACCCAGGTTCTGTTGACAACTGTCACGGTCACATCGGCCCAGATTGCCCAAAAGCACCTGCCAAGTGGTGCCTTCCACCAGTTCGTGCCCTTTGATATTGCGCCCCATGTCAATCGATTCCTCAATTTCTGGCAGCCGGATATGGCGCTGTTTGTGGAATCGGAAATCTGGCCCTTTATCCTTTCTGAATTGAACAACCGCGATATCCCCATGATCGTGGTCAACGGACGCATGTCTGAACGATCATTCCGGCGTTGGTCCAAGTTCCCTTCGGTCTTCCGGCAGATGTTCGGCAATGTGCCGCTCTGTCTTGCCCAAACAGAGGAAGACAAAGATCGTTATACCAATCTGGGCGTGGCGCAGGTTGAGGTGACCGGCAATCTTAAATTCGATGTGCCACCGCCACAGGCCGATGAAGAGCAACTTCAGCGTTTTCGCCTTGCTGTGGGCAACCGTCCGGTCTGGGTGGCAGCAAGCACGCATCCGGGCGAAGAGCGGCTTCTGGCTCAGGCGCACAGTCGCATGGCGGTGCGCATTCCCAATCTGCTGACAATCATCGTACCGCGCCATCCCGAGCGCAGCGACGATATCATGAAGGAACTGGTCGGCATCGTGCCGCGCATCCAGCGCCGTTCTGAAGAGCCAGATCTCTTGCCCAAAACCGATATCTATATCGCTGATACCATTGGCGAAATGGGGCTATTCTATCGCCTGTCCCGCATTGCTTTTGTCGGCGGCTCTCTGGTTGATCATGGCGGCCAGAACCCGATTGAACCAGCGCGGCTGGGCTGTACGATCCTGCATGGTCCGAGCGTGGAGAATTTCCGGAATATTTACGATGCTCTGGATCAGACCGGCGGTGCGGAATGTCTGCATAACGAGCGCGAACTCATTCAGAGCCTTGCTCGCCTCATGTCCGCCCCTGCAGAAATCGACCGGCGTGTCGAGTTGGCCAGACGGTCTCTGCGGCCATTCTCCGGCGCTCTTGACATGACGATGATGGCGCTTAATCCTTTCCTTGAGCCGCTCAAGATCAATGCCGAGCTGAACAGGGCGAACAGCGAAACACCATGAGCTGACGCGCCAGCCGGGCTATCGGGCAACAGGAGAGTAGACTATGAAGGCACCCGGTTTTTGGACAGAGCGCAACGCTCTGGCGTGGCTTCTCTATCCCTTGAGCCTTGTCTATGGACGGATTTCCCTTGCCCGTTTCAAGAAGAAAGCCCTCTACAAGGCCCATATGCCCGTGCTTTGCATCGGCAACCTGGTCATGGGTGGGGCTGGCAAGACGCCAACAGCGATCACGTTGGGGCGCGTGGCCAAGAGCCAGCATCTTTCTCCAATTTTCTTAACGCGTGGCTTCAAGGGGCAGAAGCCTGGCCCTTTGCTGGTTGATCCTGCTACCCATTCCATCGCCGATGTTGGCGATGAGGCCCTGCTGCTGGCCCGTGTGGCGCCCACGATCGTCTCTCGCGACAGGGTGGCGGGTGCAAAGCTGGCCGAAGAGATTTCCGGTGGCAAGGAAGGCAGCATCATCATCATGGATGACGGCTTCCAAAACCCCTATCTGCACAAGGATTTCAACCTGATCATCGTGGATTCGCAACAGGGCCTTGGCAACGGCTTTGTCTTTCCCGCCGGTCCCCTGCGTGCGCCGCTCCACCCTCAGGTCTGGCGTGCTGATCAGTTTGTCATCGTCGGGGAAGGATCCAAGGGGCCGCAGTTGCACCAACTCTTCTCAAAGCTGGGAAAAGGCACGGTCAACGCCCGTTTGCTGCCGGGTAAATGCAGTTTGCTAGGCGGAACCCGCATATTTGCCTTCTGCGGCATCGGGCGTCCTGACAAGTTCCACCGCACGCTTGATCAACTGGATCTTGCGGTGATTGACCACATCCACTTTGATGATCACCACAGCTTCACCATCGAAGAAGGGCAGGAAATTCTGGATCGGGCAGCGGCGCAAAATCTGGAAATCGTGACCACCGCCAAGGATCATGTCCGTCTTGCCGAGCTGGGTGAGGTCGGGGCTCAACTGGCCAACAAGGCCCACATCATCGAGGTCGATATGAGCTTTGAAGACAAGGGCTTTGCGGCGCGTCTGCTCACTGAGGTTCAGCGCAAATTCTCGCGCCGTTAGGATCTTCTGTAAAGGGATGCTCTGGGCTGAGCGTCAGTCCTTTTTCGCGGCAGCAGCCTTTTCTGCCTGATAGGATGCTTCGCAGTCGATATAGGCTTCCTGACGATCCACGGACCAGTATTTCAGGTCATCAAGCGGAATGGGGCGACCGGTAACGGCGCATCTGACAAAAGACCCTGAATGGATGACCTGCAGATCTGCATCTTTGTAACGCAGTACGGCTTCCTTGCCGGAATTAGGCAGATTGATCATCATGGTCTTGGTCCTTTCCCTTATTCGTCTTGTCTTGTTCTAGCGCTCAATCAATGCTCTGACCAGCCCTTGCTGCATGATTGCTCTCGATTTTTTCGCAAGCCAACGGGCTACATGTTGCCCTTGCCCGAGGAGAAAGGTGAGAGCGCGCGTCGATACCAGTTCTCGACGGGGTTTGCTGCGCTGGCATCACCATGACCATGCTGTTGGTTGATGACATAAAAGCAGGTCAGGATCGCCATCAATCCGAAAATGACAGCGCCAACAGCCTGCCCGAGCAGAGCCCCTTCCGCACCTGCCAGATAGGTGCCCAGCATCACGGTGGGGATGGTTCCAAGCGTTGAGCGGCCCCAGTTGAAGGCGGTGGAATAGGCGGGGTGGCCCAGATTGTTGAAGGCGGCGTTGGAGACAAACAGGAAGCCCATGAAGATGCTGCTTGGTGCTATCCACGTGCAGAAGAAACGCACGAAATCGGCAGCATCACCCTCGGCTTGGAAAATGTCGACAATCATGCCCTGTGCGACAAACAGGATGAACCAAACAAAGAGCGAATAGCCCAGAATGAAATACATGCTGTCGCGCAGCGTGCGTGTGACCCGATCATGAAGACCCGCACCCAGATTTTGCCCGAATATCGGCCCCACCGAGCCGGAAAGCGCAAACAGAGCCGTCCATGCCAGAGGCTGGATGCGTCCGATGATGGCCCAGCCAGCCACTGCCTGATCGCCATAATCGGCGATGGACATGGTGACATAGGCATTGCCAACGGGGGTTGCCACATTGGTCAGCATCGCAGGAATGGCTATGGGAAACAGAACCCGCCATTGGCTGAAAAGATCTTCCAGACTGTCTGGCTTCGCAAGGATCTGCTTGACGAATAGCGTACCGCGAATACCCATGCCGATCATCACGAAGCGGGACAGGACCGAAGCAATGGCGGCCCCTTCGATACCCAGACCGAAGCCGAAAATGAAGATCGGGTCAAGAATGGCCGAAGCAAAGCCGCCAGCCAGCGTGACATACATCGATCCCTTTGCGTCTCCATTGGCGCGCATGATACCGGCCAGCATCATGGAAATGCCAAGAAACGGCATGGATGGGATAACGATGGACAAGAAGCTGACAGCAATCGAGTGGGTGTCTCCCTTCGCTCCGATAAAGGTGAGCAGCTCTGGAATAAAGGCAAAGACCAGCCCAGCCATCACGATCATCATCAGGAAAACGGCGATCAGTGCGCTGCCCGCCCTCCGTTTGGCAAGCTCTTTGCGCTCCTCGCCCAACGCGCGGGCAATGATGGCAGAGCCGCCGATCATCATGCCGATGCTGAGCGAGTTATTGAAGAACATGATCGTGGCTGAATAGCCAATGGCTGCCGCCAGTTCCGCCTGGCCCAGCAGGGAGATATAGAACAGGTTGGCCAGATCGACCATGAAGACGGCAATCATGCCCACCGCGCCTGTCGCCGTCATGGTGACCACATGACGGAAAATCGAGCCGGTCACGAATTTGGCCCGTTGGGTGGCGCCTGCGTCGGGCTGGGGAGCGGCTGCCGAAGACGGCTGCGTGATCTTTTCGGTCATGCAAATTCCTGTTTATGGGCATCCGGCCAGATTGCCGCCGGTTTAGTGCCATCCGGCGAAGACATGAAAATGGGTGGCTATGGGGTATACCTTGTCAGGTTCCCTTTGTCGGCCCAGAAAAAAGGTTGGTCATCCGGAAAATGTCAGGCCCATTAAATAGGGAATGTCGGCGGATATTGAAAGAGGGGCAGGGCGCTTTCTTCCTCTTCGCCCTCTCTGCCGAAGCATTGCTTTTGCCACGTCGGAAGGAGGATCTGAGCGGGAAGAATGCAAATCGGCCCGCGCTGATCACAGACACGGGCCGAAATGGATAAGAGATCGGACAAGGGGGAAGAAGGCTGACACCAGCCTGCCGCCTAGTCGTTGAGTGGGTGGTAATTTTTGTTTCCACCCTTGCCGCGGTGGGACTTCTTGTCCTTGCGGTATCCATCATTCTGGCCCCGACCTTCATTGCGACCATCACGGCGGCGTGGGCGCGGACCATCATTGAAACGTCCCTTGCCACCAGCGCCGCGCGGCTTGCCGCGTCCGCCACCAGAGTTGAGCAGATGCTCGGGGCGCTCACCGATCTTGGTGATGCGCAAGCTCTTCTCGCCGGTGCCTTCCGCCTCGGTTACATCCTGAAAACGGTCTGCAACATCTGGGGCCAATTCAAACACGGTCTCGCCATCGAGAATGCGGATGAAGCCGACCTTCTTCTTGTTGAAGCCGCCGACACGGCAGATGAGAGGCAACAGCCAGCGCGGCTCGGCCCGATGCTTGCGACCGGCATTGATGCGGAACCAAACGCCATTTTCAAAGTCGTTTCTTTCCTGACCGCCCTTGCGGGTGTCTTCCTTGTAGTTGACGGCAATCAGCTCTTCCGGAGCAGGATAGTTGGCCTGCTGGGTCGCAAGGAAGGCATGGGCAACCTGTTCGGCCCCATAGGTGGCCAGCAGGCTCTCGGCCAAGGTCAGATCATCGCCGGTTGGCACTTCAAGCAGCTTTGGATGCTCGAAGATGCGCGCCTGATCATTTTTCAAAATATCGTCGATGCTTGGCACCGGTTCCCAATTGACGCGCACACGAGCGAATTTCAGGAGACGGTTGACCAAGTTGCGTTTGTTGTGCGGAACGATGATGGCGCAATTGCCCTTGCGTCCGGCGCGACCTGTACGGCCTGAGCGGTGCAACAGGGCGTCAGAGTTGTTGGGCAGATCCGCATGGATCACAAGATCCAGATTTGGCAGGTCAATGCCGCGTGCAGCCACGTCGGTGGCCACACAGACCCGAGCCCGCCCATCGCGCATCGCCTGCAGCGCATGGGTGCGCTCCGCTTGGCTGAGCTCACCGGAAAGCGCGACAACGGCAAAACCACGGTTCGAAAGGCGCGCGGACAAATGGCGCACCATTTCACGGGTCGAGCAAAAGATCATCGTGCTGGGCGACTCGTGGAAGCGCAGAACGTTGATGACTGCCTTTTCCTTGTCCTTGGGCGAAACGAGGTGCGCGTGATAGTCGATGTCCGCATGCTGCTGGCGCTGTTCTGCGGTGGTAATGCGCAGGGCATCGCGCTGGTAGGTTTTGGCCAGCTCTTCAATTTGGCGGGGAACCGTTGCCGAGAAGAGGAAGGTCTGGCGCTCTTCAGACGCGTTGGAAAGGATGAATTCCAGATCTTCACGGAAGCCCAGATCAAGCATTTCATCAGCTTCATCGAGAACAGAAACTTTCAGCCATTTCAGGTCCAGAGAGCCGCGTTCAATATGATCGCGCAGACGGCCCGGCGTGCCCACCAGAATGTGGCAGCCATGGGAGAGATCGCGACGCTCGCGGCGAATATCCATGCCGCCAACGCAGGAGGCGATATGCGCACCGCAGTCGGCATAAAGCCAAGTCAGTTCGGTCTTGACCTGCATGGCCAATTCACGCGTCGGAGCAATGACCAGCGCCAGCGGCTCGGCAGCGCGCGGCAGCTTGCCTTCTTCCCCCAACAGGCTTTCAGCCATACCCAAACCAAAGGCGACCGTTTTGCCAGAGCCGGTCTGGGCGGACACCAGAAGGTCGCGGCCCTTTACATCGGCTTCGATGACTGCTTGCTGTACAGAGGTAAGATGATCATAGCCATGATGGGTCAAAGCTGTGGCGAGCACGGGATGCACGCTTTCGAAATTTGTCATAATAGGCTTTCCAGGAAGTCCTTGCCAGCAGAGCTCTGGCCTTCGTAAATTGATTCCCGCGTCTTGAAGCCTTTCCCCTCGCAGCTCTCTTGCTCAGTCGCAAGCTGCTCCATCGGCCAACCATGTCACGGGGTGAGGCCCCCTTGTAGAGGACGCTTTGCGAAATTGCAATCACTCCTTGGCAATCACTTCGGGCAATTGGGCATAAAAGAACCCAAGGGATAGCCTCACCGTCTTGTGCTCCCCTCACAATGACAAGCGCAGCTGGCGATTTTGGGCGGTTGCGGCCTATCCGCGTTCCTTTTCGATGGCCATTCTTGTGCGCATGTCCGCGATTTGCTGCTCCAGAGCCTTGTGTCTGAGAGGGTCCTTGACCTGGTCAAGGCGCTTGAGAAGCGCTTGCAGCTTGCCATTCAGCAGCACATAGGCCGGTTTTCCGCCTTGTTCGCGCACCACGCGCGCCAGCAGATCATCCGCAGACTGATCAAGATCAGAGAGGGGCTGACCTGCGTTGGGCAGATTGGAAAGATCTCCATTGTCCAGTGCTTTCTGAATGCGCTGTTCAATCAGATGATCGAGAGGATGTTTCATCATTTGCCAGTTTCCATGTTTCAGAAAAGCCAGGAATCTTCGCTCCGGACAGTGTTTGAAAGGAATATATTTCGTTGTCTGTGACAAAATGACCGCGTTTGAATAGGTAAAATTGCTGTGATCGGGAAAAGTGACAGGGAATAATTTACCTTTTTCTAACACGAAAGGTGGGAAGATTACGGAAACACAACAAACAATGAACTAGTGAGAAGATCCCCCGCACCGGAGCTACCAAATGTCCCGCCTTTTTCGCAGTATTTCGAGCCGCCTCTATGCGCTCGTTGCCTTCTTTGTTTTGTCCTTTTTGGTTTTACTGGGCTACCAGCTGGTAAATCTGGATACCAACCTGAATGGTTTCAAGCGCCATGAAATCCAGAGTGTCGTCGATGCCGCCTATAATGTCGCGGATACTTTCTACAAGAAAGCCCAAAGTGGTGAATTGACTGAGGAAGAAGCTCAGCTCAGAGCCAAGACTGCTCTTCGAGGCATGAAATATCAAGGCAAGGATTATGTTTTTGTCTATGATGAAACCGGCATGAACCTTGTTCACCCGGCCAAGCCGCAAAGTGAAAATACCAACAAGATGCAGTCGCAGGACGGCAACGGCAAATATCATGTCAGGGAGTTCATCGAGAAGGCAACGCAGAATGGCGAAGCTTATGTCGATTATGTCTGGAAAGATGCGAATGGCGCCTTTCACGACAAGATTTCCTTCGTCAAGAATTTTCGCGCCTGGGGCTGGATTCTCGGCTCTGGTGTGCTGTTGGAAGATGTCCAGCAGGCCTTCTGGAAAACGGCCAAGATTTCGGGCCTGATCGCCTTGTTGCTGGTCGCGGTAGCCGGTGGCTTCGGCTTTTTCCTTGCCCGTTCGATCGCGCGGCCCATTTCCCTTCTTAATCAGGATATTGTGGCCATTGGCGATAACAATCTCGAGATTGAAATTGCCGGGCAGAACCGAAATGACGAAGTCGGCGCCATGAGCCGGGCCGTTGAGGGCTTCCGTGTAGGCGCTATTGAACGTCAACGCCTTGCGGAGCAGGAAAAGGTCAACAATGCAGAAAGCGTTCGCAAAGCCGAGCGCGTTGCCGAACTGATTGCGATGTTCCGGGAAAGCGTCGGACAGAGCCTTGGCGCCGTCGCAGTTCAGATCGATGAAATGGAACATGCGGCAGACAAATTGGAAGAAATTGCCAGCCAGACCGAAGACAGTTCTTCGCAGGCTTCTGCATCCAGTCAGGATGCGTCCGCCAACGTCCATTCGGTGGCCTCTGCTGCCGAAGAGTTGACCGCCTCTATCAACGAAATCATGCAGCAGGCCGTCCGCAGCAAGGAAGTCGTGGCCGTGGCGACCGAGGATACCAAGATCTCCAACGGCAAGGTTGCCGAGTTGGATGATGCCTCCCGCAAGATCGGCGAGGTGGTTAGCCTTATTCAAGCCATTGCTGAACAGACCAACCTGCTGGCCCTTAACGCCACCATCGAAGCCGCGCGCGCCGGAGAAGCAGGCAAGGGCTTTGCTGTTGTGGCCGCCGAGGTCAAGGAACTAGCGAACCAAACCTCTAAAGCCACTGAAGAGATCAGCAGCCTGATCAATGCCATTCAGACGTCAAGTGGTGAAACGGTGGAGTCTATCGCCAAGATTGCCCGCGTCATGGAAGAAGTCGACGGCTACACTTCAGCGATTGCAACCGCTGTGGAACAGCAGGGCGCGGCAACGGGCGAGATTGCCACCAACGTGCAGCAAGCAGCAGACAGCACGCATTCTGCCTCCAGCAACATGCATCTGGTGTCTGAGAAAACGGCCCAGACGACGGAATCTGCGCATCTTGTCAAAGGCGCTTCTGGCGAGCTTAACAAGAGTGCTGACTCTCTTAAAAAGAATATCGAGAAATTCCTTGCGGATGTTTCGGCGGCCTGATGGGCGCCAAGGCAGCAAAAAGATTTCAAACAAGAGCCCAAGGGAGTGCGGTTTATCACCGCGCTCCTTTTTGTTTGGAGCCGCATTCAAGCGTTGAGCGTTTGTCAGCCTAAAGGCCGAAATAATCCTTGATACCGGAGAGAGCATTTTCCATGGCAACGGCAGCCAGCAGCATGCCCATCACTCGACTGATGACACTGGCACCATTTCTGCCGATCACCTTCTGTGCATAGCTTGCCACCAACAGCAGAGCGGCGGTGATCAGAATAACGCTGAGCATGAGCCCTGTTGTAATCATCTGCTGGGTGATGGGAAATTTCGAGTTTTCCGTCAGCAATACTGCAGCCAACATCGCTCCGGGACTCGCTATGGAGGGAATGGCCAGCGGATAGACTGCCAGATCATGCGCGTTTTTGAGTTCCAGCTCCGCTTCGGGTTTGCCTGGGCCAAAAATCATGGTCAGTGCAAACAGAAACAGCACGATGGCACCGGAAATCTGAAAGGCTGGCAGCGGAATACCAAGAGAGGTCAGGATAACTTCCCCCGCAATGACAAAGAAACAGAGAACGGCAGCGGCCACAGTGCAGGCCTTTATGATGACCTGTCGACGTGCTCGCCCATCCATGCCGGAGGTTACTGACATGAACACGGGAATTGTCCCGATTGGGTCCACAACAGCAAAGAAACTGACAAAGATTGAAATCAGGCGAGGATAGTCTAGGTCCATTGGCGTTCTTTATCGAGAGCGGAGCCTTTGCGGCCCTGCGGTGTTGCAAGGGATATGGTGACCACCGTCCGGCATGAAGCCTTGGTAAAAAGGCTGCATGCATCGGGCGCAGACAATGCTCAACGCATACGAATATAGGATTGTTCATTGAAAACGGGGCAATGAACGGCAATTAAACAGGGTCTCAAGAGACGTGAGGTCGCATTTTGCGCTACCAGTTGGCCAGATCCTGTCTCATGTCTTTATGCCGGCCAGTGTTTTTATGCCGGCCAGTCAGGTGCGCGTGCCGCCAACCGTAATGCCGTCGATCCTCAAGGTTGGCTGGCCAACTCCCACCGGCACGCCTTGGCCCTGCTTGCCGCATGTGCCAATGCCCGTATCCAGTTCCATGTCGTTACCGATCATGGAAATGCGCTTCATGGCTTCCGGGCCGTTGCCGATCAGGGTCGCGCCTTTGACCGGCGCACCGACCTTGCCGTCTTCAATGAGATAGGCTTCCGTGCAGGAGAAGACGAACTTGCCCGATGTAATATCCACCTGACCGCCGCCGAAATTCACCGCATAAATGCCGTTCTTGACGGACTTGACGATTTCTTCGGGCTCGTGCTCGCCCGCTTCCATGATGGTGTTGGTCATGCGTGGCATGGGCAGATGTGCATAGGACTGACGGCGCCCGTTGCCGGTCGAGCTGGTGCCCATCAGGCGACCATTCTGCCGGTCCTGCATGTAGCCAACCAGAATACCATCCTCAATCAGCGTTGTGCGCTGGGAAGGGGTGCCTTCGTCATCGATATTAAGTGAGCCGCGCTTGCCACGAATGGTCCCGTCATCCACCACGGTAACGCCCTTGGCGGCGACCTGTTGGCCCATCAATTCGGAAAAGGCCGAGCTCTTGCGCCGGTTGAAGTCTCCTTCAAGGCCATGGCCGACGGCTTCATGCAGCAACACGCCGGGCCAGCCGGGGCCAAGCACCACATCCAGTTCGCCAGCCGGAGCGGCAACGGCTTCCAGATTGACCAGAGCCTGCCGGATGGCTTCGTCTGTGGCGTTGCGCCAACCGCCTTCAAGTCCATTGGCCTCCAGGAAGAATTCATAGCTGTTGCGTCCACCAAAGCCGTGGCTACCCGCTTCCTTGCGGTCGCCTTCGCCCACGACAACGGAAACGTTGAGCCGCACCAGTGGACGGACATCTTCAAACCATTGCCCGTTCGGGCGCAGAATGCCCACGCGCCGCCAGTTACCAACCAGCGAAGCGGAAACCTGCCGCACGCGCGGATCCTTCTCGCGGGCATAGGCGTCGATTTCTTCCAGCAGGGCGATCTTCTTGCCAAGGGCCAAGTCATCCACGGGGTTGAAACCGCGATAGATGGTGTGGTTTGCTTTGGGGGGCGCCATATCCCACACGCCTTCATAGCCATCGGCTACGCCGCGCACTGAGGCCGCTGCACGCCGGATCGCGCCCATATTGAGCTCGCCCGAATGAGCATATCCGGCCATTTCACCCGCAACAGCCCGCAGGCCAAAGCCCTGTCCGGTATCAAAGGCGGAGCTTTTGAGCCGTCCATTGTCAAAGACGAGGCTTTCCGATTGGGTCTGTTCGAAAAATAGTTCGCCGTCATCAGCGCCATGCACGGTATCGGCCAGCACCTGTCTCACCTGATCTTTATCGAGCCCGTAACTTTCGAGCATATCCTTGCCTTCGCCCTTGATGAGACTTGAGGCAGGCGAAATCGCCTGAAGGGAAGCTGGCAAAGTCGTTGATAAAGAATGCATGGTGACCCCGCGGTTATGATTACAATTGTGTGACTATACTTATTCTAGACATAAGACCCTTGGCGACCAATATCCAGTTAAAGAATTAAATAATAAAAATTTCTTCGCTTAATGGCCTGTGGAAGCAACATATATGGGTGAAATAAATATGTCTGATTTTTGATGAATGTTGCTGCAGATAAAAATTAAACCATGAATTAACCAAGTTTCTGTAAATTCGTTAACCATGAGGCTAACCATGCGCAAAGTGATGAGGGCAGGGCAATCCAGACCTGAATTATAAAGCGCCGACAAAAGGAGTGTAGCCATGATTAGCGGTGCATCAAGCTACATGCCCATTTTCCGTATCAGCAACACCAATGCAGTTGGTATGATGATCGAGAAATATGATCTGGATAAATCAGGTGATCTGGATATCGATGAAGCGCAAAATGTTCCCATTCTCAGCCGCGCGAATTTTGAAACAGCCGATAGTTTCGGCGATGGCAAGCTGACTGAGAAGGAATTCATGACCTATCTCGATCAGATGAAAATGGAAGTGGCTCAGGGCAATGCGACCAATCCGATGACTTTGCTGCTCGGCGGGTCTGCGATCACAGAGGATGTTTTCTCCGAGATCGTTTCTGAAGTGGCGGACACCGAGAGCAAACAGACGTTCATAGACTATATGTTGCATCTGACGCAGGAATATGAAACTGCGATGAAAACATCTGAGAGCGAAGAAGGCTCAAACGTAGATCTATCGGCCTGATTGTCTGCGTGTTGTCCGCAAATTATTTGCTCGGATGAAGAAGAAAGCCCCCGTTTTGATCCATTGAGATCGGCGGGGGCTTCTTTAGTTGCCATCAAGGTCAACGAATGGAGACTGCCGGTTAAGCGGCTTTCGCGCCACTTTGTCGATTTTGATCGCGAATGGTCGAAAGGAACGCATCTACCTGTTGCGAGAGATTGGCAATCTGAGTTTCCAGATCTGCTGCATGGATTGACATATCGTCGGCAGCCTGATCATTCTCCAGAGCCAGATCGTTGAGTGCCTCGGCATTGTCGGTCACCTGAAGACTGTTCTGGGCTGCTTCGGATATGCTGCAGCTGATTTCCTGCGAAGCTGCGCCTTGTTGCTCGACAGCAGAGGCGATGGTGCTGGAAATTCGGCTGAGCTGGCCAATTGTGCCATCCACATGCTCAATCGCAACCACAGCATCGGAGATGGTGTGCTGGATGGTGTTGATCTGCTCGGCAATCTCTTCGGTTGCCTTGCCTGTCTGGGAAGCCAATTCCTTCACCTCAGCGGCGACGACAGCAAAGCCACGTCCCGCCTCGCCAGCACGCGCCGCTTCAATGGTGGCATTGAGCGCCAGCAAGTTTGTCTGTTCTGCGATATCCTTTATGAGGCCGACAATCTGTCCTATAGCCTTGGATGATTGCGACAGGGAGCCGATCACATTGGTAGCCTTCTGCACTTCATTCACGGCCGTGCGGGAATAAGCGTTGGTCTCGTCGATCTGGCTGGCGATTTCTGCAATGGAAGTCGTCATCTCTTCGGACGCACCCGCAACGGTCTGTACATTACTGCTTGAGGCAGCCATGGCTTCAGAGATCGACTTGACACGGTCGCTATTTTCTTTTGAGCGCGTGGCCAACTGTTCGGTCTGGTGGCCAAAGCCGGTTGCCGCATGAGCCACTGTCTTGATGATCTGGCTGACGGAGCTGTCGAAGCGGTCCGCCATATCGAGCAACATCTGGCGTTGCTGCTCTTCGCTATGCAGCTTTTGCTCAGCTTGTTCCCGTTCCATGGTTTTTCTCTGGCGTGCACCATCACGAAAGACAATCAGGGCGCGGCCAAGCGCACCGATCTCGTCACCGCGCTCGGTGTTTGGAATATCGACGTCCAGATCCCCACCAGCAAGCTTGCGGGTTGTCTGCACAGCTTTGCCAAGGGGCCGTGTGATGGAAAAGGCGGTGAGCGTGGAAAGAATGACGATCGTTAGCGCAATGAAGCCTGCTGACAACAGCAGCTTTTTGATCTCGTGCTGAAATACCGCATTTACATCATCAAGATAAACCCCGGTCACGATGATCCAGCCCCAAGGATCGAACATTTCGACGTAGGACATCTTTGGTGTGGCGCTTGCTTCACCCGGTTTGGGCCAGACATATTTAAGCGCTCCTGAGCCCCGTTTTTGGGCAATCTCGACAAAGTTACGGGTTGTATAGACCCCGTTTATGTCTTTGGTGCCCATTACATCCTTGCCAACAAGCTCTGGATCGAACGGATGCATCAGCATATGGCCGCTGGTATCGATAATAAAGAAATAGTTGCCGCCATCATAACGCATCATGGAAATGGCTTCCCTAGCGCGCTGCTGAGCTTCTTCCTGCGTCAAATGACCGTTCAGCGCCTGATCTCTGAATTTCTCCGCGATGCCTTTGGCGGATTCAACAAGATGCGCCAGTTCTGTCTCCTTACTGGTCATCAGATCGTCGTTGGAGGAAAGACCAGACTGCAAAGTTAAAGCAGCGATGCCAATAGCCGAAAGCAAAACGATATAAAAAATTTTTGCTTTAATTGATGTCACCCATTTCGGCAATAATGAGAACTGTTTGGTGGACATAGTCTAATCCTGAAAATTGATTAAGCAGATTTACTTATTGTTGAAGTAGGAAATTTGCTTGTTGGATGGTGTAGACTATTAGTCATTATATAAGTTAAAAAATATGTAATTGTTATATTTCTCAATTTATATTTGAAACTATTTCTTTTATGATTGGTGTTGGTAATATAAAAATATTTTACCTATTGTTTTTTTGGTAAAATTACTGAAAATTTGGGAAGAAATTCTTTTTTCATTTGTAGGTCTAGTCTGCGGCGTCATTGATTGCTTCGAGGCATTAGGCTTGATTTCATGCGGTCTGGTGAGCACACTGCATTTCGGCCCGATTCTAGGCGCTCGACGCCATTTGCCATTCTGCCCTAGCTGAACGCCGGACAGTGCTCTTCGCATGAACGGCCGTTGCATGAGTGGGGCAAGCCCGCAATGACCATATATGGACCATATAAAGGACCAGACCGCGTTGGATGATAAGACCATTGTGACCGATCCTGCCTGCAAAGAGACTGCCGCCGCAGATGCATCCCTGCTTCTTGAATGGTATGACCGACATCACCGCACGTTGCCCTGGCGTACCGCGCCGGCGGATGCTGCGCTTGGCGTTTTGCCTGAGCCTTATCACGTCTGGCTGAGCGAAATTATGCTCCAGCAGACAACGGTGGGAGCGGTGAAAGACTATTTTACGGCATTTCTTGCGCGCTGGCCCACGGTTACTGATCTGGCGGCCGCCGATGAAGACGACATCCTGAAGGCGTGGGCGGGGCTTGGCTATTATTCCCGTGCTCGCAATCTGCACAAATGCGCCCGCACCGTGGTGGACGAGTATGGCGGACGCTTCCCCGAAACAGTCCCCGAGCTGAAATCTCTGCCCGGCATCGGCGATTATACCGCTGCGGCCATTGCTGCCATTGCCTTTGATGAGCCGGTGGCCGTGGTCGATGGCAATATCGAGCGCATCATCGCGCGCCTTTTTCGCATAGATGAAGCGCTGCCCGCCGCCAAGAAGCCGATCAAGCAGAGGATGGGCGACCTCACCCCGCAAGAGCGCCCGGGGGATTTCGCGCAAGCCATGATGGATCTGGGGGCCAGCCTTTGCAGCCCCAAAAAGCCAGCCTGTGCCCTTTGTCCCTTTACCGGTGCTTGCGCTGCCGAAGCCGTTGGCGATATGGAGCGTTATCCGGTGAAAGCACCCAAGAAGGAAAAGCCGACCCGTCGCGGTGCGGCCTTTCTTATTCGGCGCAGCGATGGGGCTCTCTGGCTGATCAAGCGACCGGGGAAGGGCCTGCTGGCGTCCATGGCAGCCGTACCAACCACCGACTGGTTTGACAAAAGGGCCGGTGAGGGATTCGACCCTGCAACCGCGCTTGAAAAGGCTCCTGACGGGCTCGCATTCAAAAAGAAGACGGGACAGGTGACCCACACCTTCACCCATTTCCATCTCTTGCTGGATATCTATGAAGCAGCAAGCGATGATGCGAGGCCCACGCCAGAGGGGTGGTGGTCAACTCCGCAAAGCATCAAGGGCGAAGCTTTGCCGACCATCTTTCGAAAGGTCGTGGAGTTTGTTCCATGATAAAGGGAGCAAGGCAGCGTCAAGCGGATGATCCGGCGCTGGCCGATATTCTGGCTCTGATCCAGAGGAGCTTTGCCTATATGGACGGGCGCATCGATCCGCCCAGCTCCATGCTGGCGCTGACCATCGCCGATATCGCTCGCCAATGCGAGAGCGGCGAGGTCTGGTCCATCGGCGCTCCGGTGAAAGCCTGCGTTTTTCTCACCAGAAAGCCCGATTGCCTTTATCTGGGCAAGCTGGCGGTTGCTTCTGAAGCACGTGGGCAGGGGCTTGGCGCGCAGTTGGTTGAGATTGCCGCGCAGAGAGCGCTTGCGCTGGGCTATCACACACTGGAATTGCAAACCCGCATCGAACTGGTCGAAAATCACCAGATCTTCGCTGCCCTCGGCTTCATCAAAACCGCTGAGACCGCCCATTCGGGGTATGATCGCGTCACCTCCATCACCATGCGCAAATCAATCGGTGCCTGATGAGTAGCCCTGTTGGTCCTCTTTTTGCGGGGCGAATACCACGCTCTTCCGCCTTCCTGCCTGTTGAAAGGATCTTGTATGCCAGACCGTTTCGCCAAAACGCCCAAGCCGCCCTATTATGCCGTGATCTTCTCCAACCAGCTCAGGGATGAGCATGAAGGCTATGAGGCGATGGGCGATGCCATGTATAAACTCGCCCTTGAGCAGCCCGGTTGCCTGGGGGCAGAAAGCACCCGCGATGGTGCTCTTTTCGGCATCACCGTTTCTTACTGGAAAGATGAGCAAAGCATCCTTGACTGGAAGCGCAATGCCGAACATCTGGCTGCCCAGCGCTACGGGATCAAGGATTGGTATGCCCATTACGAACTGCGTGTGGCTAAGGTCGAGCGCGACTATTCCGGTCCGGAAGGCAGAGGAGAAGGGCTCTAGGGCTCACCGATGCGCTGCTGCGTGGCTGTGAAAAATCCGTGGGATCGTAAAAGCGGTAATTGTCTTTGGATTATTTTCTGACTAAAGTCAGGTAAATTGAAGTGCCTGATAAGGCTGCCCTCGCTAAGGGAGAGCCAGAAGACAAGTTAGCAAGGGAGTCATCAGGATGCTGACAGATCCGGTTGCCCGCACACGCAGGTTTCATCGCGCCGTCACCACGGAAGCAGGGGTGCTTGATGCATCCTTTTTGGGGAGAGGGCGCCCGCTAGGGCCTGCCCGCGTGCTCAACGCCATTGGTCGCGGGATCACGGATATTGCTGAAATCCGAAATTATTTGCGGCTCGATTCCGGGCTGATGAGCCGTATTCTGCGCGGCTTGGAGGACGAAGGGTTGATCTCCGTATCAGCCAGCGAAAGTGATGCACGCCGTCGGATCGCCACGTTGACCAAGGCTGGCGAGGAGGAATTCGCCGCCTATGAGGCTCTCTCGGATAAGCAGGCCGCCGATATCGTGGCCCGCCATCCGCATCCGGAAGTGCTGCTGCAGGCTATGGATGTGGTGGCCACGGCACTTGGCTTCGAGCGTACGGTGATCGAGCGTGTTTCGCCGCTGGACCCCCGCGCGGTGGTGTGCCTTGAAGCTTATTATGAAGAACTGGGACGGAAGCTGAAGAGCGGCTTCGACGTCAACCTCTCTGCCGACCCGGAAGCCTGCGACATGGAGCATCCGCGCGGCGCCTTCCTTTTGGCCATGCTGGATGGCATGCCCATCGGCTGCATTGGCCTCAAGGGAACAGACAAGGGCTATGCGGAGTTGAAGCGGCTCTGGATCGTCCCTTCGGCTCGTGGCATGGGGCTGGCCCAGCGCATGATGACCGAGGCGGAGAATGAGGCGAAAAGCCTTGGCATAAAATGTCTGCGGCTGGATACCAACAGCGTGCTCAGCGACGCCGTTGCCATGTATCACAAACTCGGCTGGACCGAGATTGAGCGCTTCAATGAAGATCCCTATCCGGATCTGTTCTTTGAGAAGCGCATCTGACAGCCCCCAATAAACCCCAAATAAAAAGGCGACCATCGGGTCGCCTTCAGGTGGGTGAAATGTCTGAGGTCGCAATTGGGTCAGATCAAGCCGAGGTCACCTGCTACGCAAAACATCAGGCAGGCGACGGTGGGGCTTGAATGGATTTCACCGAAAAACCGGAACTTCGAACATCTCCTTGGTTAAATTCGACGGGCAGCTGAAAAGCGGCCCGTTACGCAGCGCCCTCAGGCTGCGTCGCGAATGATCTGGCGCAGGCTATCAATCGGCTCCTGTGCTCCATCCTTGTCAAAATGCCAGTAGGTCCAGCCGTTGCAGGCATCCAGTCCCTGTACCAGAGCGCCTACCTTGTGAATGGAGCCGGTATGGCTGCCCGAGATCAGCGAGCCATCGGCGCGCACCATGGCGGAGAATTTGCCGCGCTTGTCGGTGAGCTCTACACCCGGTTTGAGCAGGCCTTCTTCCAGCAGACGGCCAAACGGAACGCGCGGCGCTGCACGCTTGCTCTGGGTGGTTTTGAGCGCATCCAGATCCACTGGCTCTACCGCATCAATGCGGGCCTGAGCGGCTGCGATATAATCACGGTCGCGCTCGACGCCGATGAAGTGGCGACCCAGCTTCTTGGCCACAGCGCCCGTGGTGCCGGTGCCGAAGAAGGGATCGAGCACAACGTCGCCCGGATTGGTCGAAGACAAAAGCACGCGATAGAGCAGGCTTTCCGGCTTCTGGGTCGGATGCACTTTCTTGCCGTCGTCGCCCTTGAGACGTTCATGACCGGTGCAGATCGGCAACGTCCAGTCAGAGCGCATCTGCACATCATCATTGAAGGCCTTTAGCGCTTCATAATTGAAGGTATATTTGGAACTCTTGTCGCGGCTCGCCCAGATCATGGTTTCATGCGCATTGGTAAAGCGCTTGCCGCGGAAATTCGGCATCGGGTTGGTCTTCATCCAGATCACGTCATTCAGGAGCCAGAAATTGATGTCCTGCATGATCGCGCCAACGCGGAAAATATTGTGATAGGAGCCAATGACCCAGATGGTGCCGTTCGGCTTCAGGACGCGCTTGCAGGCCAGCAGCCAGGCGCGGGTAAAGGCATCATAGGCCTCGAAGCTTTCAAACTGGTCCCATGCATCGGTCACCCCGTCCACCTCGGACTGGTCCGGACGGGTCAAGCCGCCACCCAGCTGAAGATTATAGGGCGGATCGGCGAAAATCGCGTCAACGGAATGTTTGGGAAGTTTTTCCAGTTGGGCAACGCAGTCGCCCTTCATGATGGTATCAAGCCTATCGGCGAGGCCCGCTTCGGTCTGGTCGAAATCCGACCGTAGGGATACATTCGAACGCATACGCATACTCTACTCAACTGAATTACACCCAAGAGCAAATCCCGCGATTTTGACATCGGCGGTCATGCTGCAAACTGCCGGCGTGACACCCGATCTGACCACCTGTACGGCAGCGACCAGATTGGAAATATCTTGAATGATCAAAACGCGATCATCCTTCCGACATGGCTATCCTGAGCCATCATGGTAAACTAGCGGTTAAACAAAAGCGTCAACTTGTGCATTTTTGCGCAAATTGGTCCAACGTCCCAACTAGAGTCGAAAATTTATAGATAACAAAAGGTTAACAGCAGCTCTTCAAGGAATCTATCGCGCTTTGGAGCTGAAAGGGGCGCGCAATCAGCCTTTTCCCGCCCTTCTTGGGGATTACTATGGGAAATCATGCACAAGATGAAGCTCTACTGATCTTTCTTTATGGAAAGCGGCCAACTGCATGAAAAGAATCGCAAATTTGCCGCAATCTTTACTCTATCTCATTAATCTTGCGTAGTTAATCTGGATTAACTCTGCAAATCAGCTTAAATAATAAGCAGCACCCTTTTTATTTGGCATAAAAGCCGGTACCGGGTGCTGTTGGTTGATCAGTCGGATAAACAGGATCGGCTGTTGGCATGAAGAAGAAACAAGACAGCAAAAGCAGTGCCGTTGATACACGGCTGCAAAAGACTGCCCAGACAGGCTTCCGCAAAAAGGGAGCGGTGCAACTGCGCGACGTGATAGGGTCGACCCTGACGCCGCTTTGCCGCAAACAGGGCTTTGCCTCCTCTGATATTCTGCGCTTCTGGGGCGAAATCGTCGGACCACAATTTGCCGAATGCACCGAGCCTGAGCGCATTCGCTGGCCGCGTCGCGATGAAGCGCAAGGCTTCAAACCAGGTACGCTGGTTCTGCATTGTGAAGGAGCCCAGTCGGTCTTTCTTCAGCATGAGCAGGCAACCATAATCCAGCGCGTCAACGCCTATTTCGGCTATCCGGCGATTGATCGAATCCAGATATTGCAGCGCCCGGTCAATGCCAAAACTCCAAAGCGCCCGGACCCGCTCCGCCCTCTGACCCTTACGGAAGCCGATGCGCTCGAGCATCAGATCGAGGGGGTCAAGGACGACAAGATGGCAGAAGCATTGCGCCGTCTCGGCCACGCAGTGCTGGCGCGCAACTAGGCCCGCCAGAAGCCCGCGACCCACTTAAGACGATCTTGTGTTTCTGTTTTGGAGCGATTACCTTGCGCGATAACCAATTCAGGAATACATCATGACCGATATCATGCCTCTCGACAGGCAACTCTGCTTCTCGCTCTATTCGGCCTCTCTGGCCATGACCCAGTTTTACAAGCCTTTGCTGGAGCCGCTTGGGCTGACCTATCCGCAATATCTGATCATGTTGATCCTGTGGGAGCATGATGGAGTGAGCCTGAAGGATATCGGCACAAAGCTTGGCCAGAAGTCGGGCGCCTTGACCCCTGTGCTCAAGCGCCTTGAACAGGATGGACTGGTCGAACGCGTCCGCGATGAAAAGGATGAGCGTGCCCTCAACATCCGCCTGACGGAGAAGGGCAAGGACCTGCGTACAGAGGCTGCCAAAGTTGGCCCCTGTGTGGCCGAAGCTTGCGGTATGCCGATTCCGGAGCTTGTAGAGCTGAAGGCAAAGCTGGAAGCCTTGCGCAAAAATCTGCTGCAAGCCCAAAGCTAGTTCTGCAGCCCCAAAGCTTTTTAAAAGTGTGATGGAAAATGACTTAGACCTATGTGCTACTTGAAAATGATTATCGCAATAACTAAATTGGCAACATCTGACCGATGAATTGCGACACAAACCATAAGAGAGGAAAAGATATGAAAGCGATATACAGCACGAGCGCAACAGCATCCGGCGGCCGTGAAGGCTCTGCAAAATCTGAAGATGGCCAGTTGGACGTAACGCTTGTTACCCCGAAAGAACTCGGTGGTGCGGGCGGCAACGGCACCAACCCCGAGCAGATGTTTGCAGCAGGCTACGCAGCTTGTTTTCTCAGCGCTTTGAAGTTAATTGCCTCTCAGGAGAAGGTCACGCTTACAGATCCGACCATCACCGCCACCGTTGGCATTGGTAATAATGATAAGGGTGAAGGCTTCTCCCTCAAAGTGGATCTGGTTGCAGATCTCAAAGGGATCGATACGGAAACGGCAACCGGACTGCTTGAAAAAGCCCATCAGGTTTGTCCTTATTCCAACGCCACCCGCAACAATATCGACGTGACGGTTTCAGCCAAATAGGCTGCCAAGGGCATTGGTAAAACAACAAAAACAAAAAGAGTAACCTGACAAGAGGTGCGTCCATATATGGCGCGCCTTTTTTCTTGTCAGGCAAGCTGTTTACTTTCTCTCTAAGTAGTACCATCTAGTAGATATAAGGTACCGCTAAAAATGGGTCCGCGGGATAAAGGGGGGAAACCAACAATGCCAACGTCGGAGCAGTTCTGGGACAAGATGGCCAGCGATTACGCCGCCAAGCCCATCAAGAATATGGATGCCTACTCAAAGACGCTTGAGCGCACGCGCCTTTACCTCCATCCCGATGACACGGTTCTGGAACTGGGCTGTGGATCAGGCTCGACCGCCTTGCTCCTGTCCAGTCATGTGGGCCATATCTGGGCCAGCGATCTGTCGTCCCGTCTGGTGGAAATAGGCAGGGAAAAGGCCAAAGAGCAAAAGGTGGAGAATGTCGAGTTCGTGCATGCGGACATGTATGACGAAGCGTTGGCCGCCAATGCCCCCTATGACTGCATCTGGGCCTTCAATTTCATGCATTTGTTGGAAGATATTCCCGCTGGCATCAAGCACATGAACCAGCTGTTGAAGCCCGGTGGTGTGCTTATCTCCAAGACGGGCTGCCTTGCCGGGCGTTATAGTCTGCTGCGTATTCCGATAACGATTATGCAATGGCTGGGCAAGGCTCCTCATGTGAGCTATATTTCAGCTGCACGCCTTGAGGCGGTGATGGTGGATCAGGGCTTCGAGATTCTGGAGTCCTGTACCTTCCCCAAGGCTGCTGAAACGCGCTTTATTGTGGCGCGTAAACTATAGAATTTATTGGCAATTTTCGAAATGTTGAAAATTACAAATTTGTAACGAACGGCATTTTGTCGCGCCTTGCCCTCTCATCGCCAAAATGTGATTGGATAGGGTATCACAGGAACAGGACTGCCGGGGCATTCAGGCTATGATGCTGGCAAATGTCCCCAACGACCAAAACGCAACCCTTAAGGAAATACATCATGGCTTTGAACCGTAGAGAATTTCTGATCACCGGCGCAAAAGCAACCGCAGGCTTCGTTGCCCTGGCAGGACTTCCCCTTGCAATGGCCGCGCCCGCAGCCGCTGAATCCTATCCTCTTGAGGAAATGCTCAAGAAACCGGGCGATCTGGAAGACATTGCCGTAGGACAGGAAGATGCACCGATCACGGTGATCGAATATTTCTCGATGACCTGTAGTCACTGCGCCCATTTCCACGGTACGACCTACAAATATCTCAAAGAAAAATACATCGACACCGGCAAGATGCGCTTCATCCTGCGTGAGTTCCCGCTTGATCCGCTGGCAACCGCAGGTGCCATGCTGGCCCGCCGCACGCCCGGTGGCAAGGCAACGGCCATGATTGATCTGTTGCTCAGCCAGCAGCGCAACTGGGCCTTCACTGACGATCCGGTAGGCAACCTTCAGCGTTTTGCTAAATTGGCCGGTTTTTCACAGGAAAGCTTCGAGAAAGCCGTTTCTGACGATAAATTGCTGGACGACATCGAAGCAGTACGTGAACGTGGGCAGAAAGAATTCGGAATCAATTCAACGCCAACCTTCTTTGTGAATGGTGAAAAGCATATCGGAGCCCTGTCGAGTGACGAATTCGACAAGATTTTGGAGCCATTGCTGTAATTTGATATCCGTTGGCGGGGAATCCTCCGCCGACCCTTTCAGGGCGCCTGCCTTTTCCCCTTCCATGCCGAGCATGCTGGGGCAAGGGCAGCGCTCTTTTGCGTTGAATAGTCTGCTACTCCCCTTCGCCGTCCTTCAGGGGGCTAGGCGATGAAATTCACCAAGCTGCGCCTGCTGGGCTTCAAATCCTTCGTGGAGCCGATGGATTTTATTATCGAGACGGGGCTCACCGGCGTCGTCGGGCCCAATGGTTGCGGTAAGTCCAATCTGGTGGAATCCCTGCGCTGGGTCATGGGCGAGAATAGCTACAAGAATATGCGCGCCTCCGGCATGGATGACGTCATCTTTGCTGGCTCCACCAACCGACCGGCCCGCAACACCGCCGAGGTGACCGTTCATCTCGACAACAGCGATCGCACCGCACCTGCCGGTTTCAACGATAGCGACGAGTTGGAAATATCGCGCCGCATCGAGCGCGAGAATGGTTCCAATTATCGCATCAATGGCAAGGATGCGCGCGCGCGCGACATCCAGCTGCTGTTTGCCGATGCCTCCACAGGCTCCCGCTCGCCATCGATGGTGGGGCAGGGGCGCATTGGCGAGATCATCAGCCAGAAGCCGACACAGCGCCGTGGCCTCTTGGAAGAAGCTGCAGGCATTTCCGGCCTGCATAGTCGCCGTCATGAGGCGGAACTGCGTCTGAAGGCCGCTGAAGCCAATCTGGAGCGCCTTGAGGACATCATGGCGCAAATATCGACCCAGCTTGAGGGCCTCAAGCGTCAGGCCCGTCAAGCCAGCCGTTATCGCAATCTTTCCTCCGACATCCGCGCAACCGAAGCAACGCTCTATCATCTGCGCTGGCAGGAAATATTGGCCGAAGAGGAAAAAGCAAAGGAAACCCTGCGTCTGGCCGACCTGAAGGTCGCCGAGGCGACCACGACCCAGTCTGCGGCCGCACGCGAAGAAGCCGTGGTCAATCATGCCCTACCGGCCCTGCGCGATGAATCCGCAGCCAAAGCCGCCTCTTTGCAGCGCCTGACATTGGCGGCCCGCGAACTCGACAACGAGGAAAAGCGCGTTGAAGAAAAACTCGCCGACCTCGCCCGTCGCATCGAGCAGCTCAAGGCCGACAAACTACGCGAAAAGCAAATGCTTGACGAGAATGCGGATCTGCTCAAGACCCTTGATGACGAGCGGGCAGAGCTGACCGCCGAGGATGAGGGCGCAGCCAAGACACAAGAAGCTGCAGATGAAGCGCTCAAAAAGGCCGAAGAGGATCTGGCCAAGGCGGAGAGTGTTGCCAGCGACTGGACTTCCCGTCTGGCCGAAGCCGAAGGCTCTGCGCGGCAATTGCAGCAGGCAACGGAAGCCGCAAGAGGGCGTCTGGCGCGCCTGTCCAGCCAGAAGGCCCAGAGTGAGCGCGATCTGGATCGCGTCAACGAACAATTGGACAAGGATACCGGGCTGGATGACTTGCGCGAGCAGGTGGAAAGCGCTTCCGAGGTGTTGGCGATCCTCGAAGAGGAGACGGAAGCTGCCACCAGCGCCGTGGCTGACGCGCGCGAGGCTGAAACCACTGCCCGTCGGGCTCGTGCTGAAGCTGAAAGCGCCTTTAACCGACTCGACACCGAAGCCCGTACGCTGGCCAAGATCGTCGAGGGAGGGCAGGACAAACGCTATCCGCCAGTGCTTGATAGTCTCAAGGTGGATGCTGGCTACGAGGTGGCGCTCGCCTCCGCGCTCGGCGAAGATCTTGATGCTCCGCTTGATGCAGCCGCACCGCGTCATTGGGGTGAGATGGGGGGCGACGTTGAAGATCCGGCCATGCCGCATGATCTGCCTTGCCTGAGCGCCTATGTGTCCGGCCCCGAACGCCTGACCCGCCGCCTTGATCAGATCGGGATTGTTGATGCCAGCCTTGGTGCTGACTTGCAGAAACACCTGAAGCCGGGCCAACGACTGGTCAGCCGCGAAGGCGATTTGTGGCGTTGGGATGGTCTGGTGATCCGCGCCGGAGCGCCCACGCCCGCAGCCCAGCGCCTGGAACAGCGCAATCGCCTTGAAGAGTTGGAAGGCCGTCTGGACGAAGCTGAGGAGCGCCTCAATGATGCACGCAATGCCTTTGAGGAACAGCGCACCATCGCCTCGGATATGGCGCGGGAAGAACAGACCAAGCGCAATCGCTGGCGAGATGCCCAGAAACGCCTTTCGTCCCTGCGTGACAACCTGGCCAAAGCCGAGCGCGACGCCAACCAGATATTGGCGCGCAAGGCGACGCTGGAAGCCACCATCGGCCGGTTGAGTGAGGAAGAGGGCGAGGCAAGGAGCGCCTTCGAAGATGCCGAGAAGCAGCAGAAAGATCTGCCTGCCATCGATCATCTTCAGCGTGAGCGGGACAATGCACGGCTGATCCAGAGTGAAAAACGCAGCTTACTGACTGAGGCGCGGGCCCAGGCTGATAGTCTTGTGCGCGATGCGATCATGCGTGCCAAGCGGCTGGCCGCAATCGAGCGCGAGCGCTCAAGTTGGGTGTCCCGCGCAGAAAATGCCGACGCCCAGATCGCCACACTCGATGCCCGTTTGTCCGAGACCGAGAAGGAGAGGGAACAGCTCACGGACACTCCGGACGAGATCGCCATCAGGCGCCGCACCCTCTTGTCTGAAATCGCCAAGGCCGAGGAGGCGCAGAAGGAAGCGGGAGACAAGCTCACCGAGGCAGAGCGCACCGCTCTCGAGGCAGGTGTGGCCGCCAAGAGCGCCATGGAAGCCCTGAGCTCGACCCGCGAAGAACGCAGCCGTGCCGATGAACGCATCAATGGTATCAAGGCCCGCAAAGACGAGCTGACCCGCCAGATCGACGATGCGATGGATTGTGCTCCCGCCGCCACCTTTGGCTTGTCTGGCCTCAAAAAAGACGCGCCGCTTCCCGCCATGGCATCGGTGGAAGGGCGGCTGGAGCGCCTAAAGAATGAACGTGAGCGGCTCGGTGGCGTCAACTTGCGCGCCGACGAAGAGGCGGGTGAGATTTCCGAACAGCTCGTCACCATGGAAACCGAGCGGGACGATCTGATTGAAGCCATCAAGAAGCTGCGCACGGGGATCTTCAACCTCAACAAGGAAGCCCGCGCCCGTCTGCTTTCTTCCTTTGACGTGGTCAACAGTCATTTCAAATCCCTGTTCGCCAAACTGTTCGGCGGCGGTGAGGCAGAACTCACATTGACCGATGCCGATGACCCACTTCAGGCTGGCCTTGATATCATCGCCCGCCCGCCGGGTAAGAAACCCCAGACCATGACGCTGCTTTCAGGCGGAGAACAGGCGCTGACGGCCATGGCGCTTATTTTTGCGGTTTTTCTAACCAACCCGGCGCCCATCTGCGTGCTCGATGAGGTTGACGCTCCGCTCGATGACGCCAATGTGGAGCGCTTCTGCGCCCTGCTGGAAGAAATGCGGACGCTTACGGAAACCCGCTTTGTCACCATCACGCATAACCCGATCACCATGTCCCGGATGGATCGGCTGTTCGGCGTTACCATGGCCGAGCGTGGCGTCTCGCAGCTTGTTTCCGTCAATCTGGAAGCGGCGGAAGAATTGATCGCAGAAGATGAAAACCGCGCAGCCATAGCCACCGTGCCGCCGGGTTACCCGCAGCCGTAAACGTGATTTGCACTAGCCGTTTTGAGGGGGCGGCGATAGAACGCGCCATTTGAGTGTCCCTCTCATTCGGTTTCAAAATCTGCGCTAGTCGTCTTCTTGTGGCAGATTGTCGGTGATGTCGTAATAATCGCCTTTGTGCGAAGCGAAAATATGCTTGGTCAGGCGCCGGCCATGCACATCATCAATGCAGCCCACGGAGACAGCAATTTCATCTCGCCATTCAGGATGTCGATCCGCATGCCAGAAGAGCGACGAGCCGCATTTGGAGCAGAAGCCACGACGCGCAAATTCGGACGACTGATACCAGGCCAGAGCCTCTTGCCCCTTTTTGATCACCAGATTGCTGAACTGGATCGTGATGCTGGGCCAGGCATGGCCGCCCCATTGGCGGCATTGCTTGCAGTGACACATCACCATGGGATTGGCATGACCGGGAAATTCGAATTCAACGGCACCACAAAGGCACCGACCTGTCAGCATTTCATCCATGATATGTCTCCTGCTTTTCTGCATGCTATTCTTGCGCCGCGACTATAGCGTCATCGGGCAGCAAGGGTCCAACATATCGTGCAAATTCATCCATAAGGGAAATTGATGCACCGCTCAGGCTTCTGCGCATATCGCACGCGTGCCCGAGCGGCAGGAAATTCAGCTAGATTGTAACAATCGCTCCAAAGGCATCGCCATAGTCTGCCCCCAGAGCTGACCCCGTCTGAAAATCGATCATGGTCGGAGCATCAAAACCGCACTGTTGCAGCTCGTCTTTGAGGCTATGGGGCGAGAAATATTGCATCCAGTTATAGATCTCGAATGTCTCGTCAGGGCATGCGATCAGATAATGATCAAGCCCGGTCGTTGTCTCAGGCCAGAGCCAGCTTTTCTTGAGGCCAACATAGGGAGAGGGCGCCCAGAAGCCACCCATGAGGTCTGATTCCAAAACGGTGCTCTCTTCAAGCTTCTGGAACATGTGGTCGGAGAAGACATCAAAGACGATGGCCCCGCCGGGATTAAGCTGTGCCCGCATCCGGGCCAGCAGTGTGCGGCGTTGACTGGGGGAGAGAGCACAATAGTCAGCATAGATCAACAGGACCAGATCCTGCTCTTGCGGCAGGGGATCTTCCAGATAATTGGCCAGACGGTAGCTTGGTGCACCAGTTGGCGCGGCTGACGGGGCATGGCTGTGTGCATAGGCAAGCGACGATGTTGAAATATCCACGCCGGTGACCTGCGCCCCCTTTTGGGCCAGCCGATTGGCATAAAGCCCCGGACCGCAGCCAAGGTCGCAGACCCTTTTGCCATCAACGGCAAAGCGTTCGGCAATCCAGTCGACAATCGAGACGATGCTCTCTTGCTTGCGGGAGGCCAGATCATTGCTGCCATCAATGTGAAAGGCGAGCATGCTGGCCGCGATATGGGGGCGGGTCCAGAGGTCTGGAGCGGTATATTGGCAAAAGGGGGCCGGACGTTCGGCCATAGTGCAAAGAAGGTCATACATGACAGGGTATCCATACTGAGCGCCAAGCTGTTGGCGCGCAAAAGCAGGTAGAATTGGGATACAAAAACCCATCCGGCCATATGGCGGGACTTTTGGGTGGAAGGCCGCGCTCTTGTTAAAGGCGCAGGCATGTCATGCTGAATAAAAGAAAGTGCTTTATGGATAACTCTTTCACAGGGCGCAAGCAAGGCACAAGGAATGCGAATGTACACTTTTCAGCGCAAGGTTTTGTGCCTAGTCTTTAGGAAACCGATTGTTATAGGGAAGGTGCGCCGATGACCGACCAAATTTCCGCTGATCATCTCAAATTGACGCTGTATATCGCCAACAAGAATTACTCATCCTGGTCTTTGCGTCCCTGGATTGCCATGAAGACCAAAAATATCGTCTTCACCGAGCATCTGCTGCAATTTGATGAGGCCACCGGCCACGCCCATTTCATCGAATATTCACCGACCAAGAAAGTGCCAGCTCTGAAAATCGAAGAAGAGGGCAAGGAGCCTGTGATCATTTGCGAAAGCCTGGCTATTCTCGAGGTGATTGCAGATCTATTCCCCGAAGCAGGGCTCTGGCCCGTCGATGTCATGGAGCGCGCCAAGGCACGAGCCTTTGCCGCCGAAATGCATGGCGGCTTTTTCGGGCTGAGAGGCTCATGCCCGATGAATATCCGGCGAGAGATTAAACGGCTCGATCTGGATCCTTACAGCGCGGCCGCCGTGGTCAAGAATGTAGAACGGATCGAACAGATCTGGCGTGAGTGCCTTGATGCCTCTGGCGGCCCTTTCCTGTTCGGCTCCTTTGGCGTGGTGGATGCCATGTTTGCCCCGGTGATCAATCGTTTTGAAAAATATGAACTCACCGACAGCGAGGTGTTCCATGCCTATCGCTTCGCCATCAAAACCCTGCCCGCCTGGAAGGAATGGGAAGAAGAGGCCCTGAAGGAGCCTTGGGTCGTCGAAGAAGACGAAGCCTGATGCTCTGAACTTTGGTATGCCGGAGAGCGAAAGGCAGTTTAACACGTCTACACAGGGATTGGCCCGTATCGGGCTAGTCGAACAGGCGGTCGACTTCGTCCTGCGCGGTCGGGTGATCGATGGCCAGCATCCAGTCGGTTGCATTGGCTGTATCGTTGATCAATGCACTGACACGATCAATGAGAGGCCGCACTTCAGTGGAAGCCATGAAGGCGACACTATCGAGAAACTCGTTTGAGAGATCGCCATTCAGATCCACGATGCGTTCGATCAGCCCTTCAATCTTGACATCGATCTCATGCACCAGCGACTCCAATTGGTCACGGATTGCGGGCGGCACTGAATCGTAAAGGGAAATCGCGAGTTGTTTTTCCTTGAAGGTGGATTGCTGGAAATAGTCCGCATAGCCCATGGGGCGCCAGGCCACGATATCCTCGGCGCATTCGGGCATGGCTGACAGCATCTCGATCAGCATCAGCACTTCATTGAAATGGTTGAGATAGTCAGTCGCAAGCAATGTCGATGGATTGATGTTGGCGTCCAGCAACAAATTCGCATCAGGAAGGGTAGACATTTCTGACATCGGGTGACTCTCAACGCAACTTCATTGGCATTCAGGCGACATGGCCTGCCTCTTAAAAAGCGCTTTATGGACATAACAGGGCTTATATCTTCATGCCAATTGCCGCTAGATTTACGACATTGTGCAAGACATGTGCTCCCCGTTTCCTGTTGCCGGATATATGCACCAAGCGATTTTCAAAGACGGTCCAACTTAACCTTAAGGTGCTATAGTTTCCAAATACTTGACGTGGCCTGAGGTCGGTGAAAAAGATGAAACAGGATAAAGATTTAGCAAACCCTTTAGAAGAAATCGAATTGGACAATCATGACCGGTAGACTGCACCTTGTGGCGGAAGAGATTGAATTAATTAAATTTTTCGGCAGTTCGGAGTTGTTGCCCGGATTGCACAAAATGCCGCCTAGACATAACGTCGCACCGAGCAGTCCGGTTCTGACAATTACTCATGAATATGGTAAGCGCACCGCTCGGTTGATGAAATGGACTTTTGTGCCTGATTGGGTAAAAGATCCGCGTGACTTTACGCAAATCAGCACTGCCCGCATGGAAACCGTCGAGAAGAAACCATCCTTCAAAAATGCAATTCGGTACCGAAGATGTCTTGTGCCTGTGACCGGCTTTTATGAGTGGCAACGGCAAAAGGAGAGCGGCGAGGGTATCCCGTATTTCTTCAGGCGCCGCAATGAGGGCCTGCTTGCGCTCGCTGGTATTTGGGAAACATGGATGGGGCCAAATGGTGAGGAGTTTGATGGGCTCGCGTTGTTGACCGTTCCGTCAAAGCAGCCTTTCCGCACGATTTCCGAGAGGCTGCCTCTCATCATCCCTGAAGATGACCATGATACATGGCTGAACACCCGTTCCGGCCGTTTTAATGAAGCGCGTCCGTTGCTTAGGAGTGCTCCACCAGACGATCTGATAGCTTACCCTGTTTCCAATCGCGTCAATAACCCAAGCATTGATGATGCATCCTTGACGGACCCGATAAAAACCCCTCAGGGCGGAACAGCGCAGCTGATCACAGGAGACGTTGGCAATGAGACCAAGGGAAAGGCCTCTAAGGCGAAGAAGGAGAAAGACGCGAGGGGAAAGCCTGAGGACGATACTCAGTTGGACCTCTTTTGACGATCAAAAGTCTAGCCTGAGCATTGGCAATAGATGGACCAAATGCCTTTTCTGGCTGCGTGGTTGCTGGGCATTCTGAATAGGCTAACGCATTCTCCTAAAGCCAAGCCAATAGGCAAGGCTAGGCAAAGCATCAATGGCAAAAAGGGCCCGAGAGAAAGATCTCTCGGGCCCAGAATTCTTGGACTTCTAGTCTAAGCTAAGCTCAGATTAGAAAGAACGTTTCAGGTACAGTTTACCAGCTACGTCGTCCCAGTCAGCGATACCGGTTACGGTGTCGTTGTCAACTTTTTCGTAACCTACACGAGCGCCAACTTCAAGGTTAGCAACTGGGGTGTAGGTGATCTGAGCGGACGTGCCCCAAGTTCTGTACTGTTCTTCGTCATAGTCAACGATACCAGCGTCAACACCGAATACCAGGTTGTCAGCGAAGGCATATTCAAGACCAGCAGACACAGCCCATTTGCTGTACAGGTCGCCAACGGCAGCTGCGCCAAGGAATGCGCTATCGTTGGTGTAGCCTTCTTCATAGCCACCAGCGATACCGAAGGTCAGGCCTTCCATCAGGTTGAAGGAAGCTTCAGCACCGATGATGTAACCCATGTCGGTGGAGAGACCAACGTTAGCATAACGAGCCTGGTATACGGAACCAGCTACGTTAGCAGAACCCCAGCCCTGTTTCACAGCCAAGCGAGCTGCGATTGCAGGCATAGAGGTACCAGCGGAGTAGCCAAGAGCGGAATCTACAACGTTGCCGGTGTATTCTTCCAGAGCTACGGTAGCGGAAACGCCGTTGCCGAAGGAAGCAACATAACCGATGGACTGCAGGTCACCGTGGCCGATGCCGAAGTCATCATAGTACAGGCCAGCGTTGAAGTCGACGAT
This sequence comes from uncultured Cohaesibacter sp., assembly GCF_963682185.1. Classification (NCBI taxonomy): domain Bacteria; kingdom Pseudomonadati; phylum Pseudomonadota; class Alphaproteobacteria; order Hyphomicrobiales; family Cohaesibacteraceae; genus Cohaesibacter; species uncultured Cohaesibacter sp. Next base: position 4,263,329 of record NZ_OY821667.1, read on the forward strand.
GGAGTCGGTCAGACCAGCATAAAGGCCACCGAGCTGCAGGTAAGCTTTATCGAAAGCTACGCCAGCGCCTGTGGTAGCACCACCGGAGGTGTTGTCATCATATTCGATGTGTGCAGCAAGAGTACCGAATTCGGTTTCTTCTTTTGCATCGAAAGTAACGGTGGTTTCAACATAGTAAGAAACCAGGTCGTCATCACGGGTGTAGAAGCCAGCTGCGGTTGGGTTTGCACCGTCAGCAAGGAAACCGCCGGACTGTACGCCGAATTCGACTTTACCGGAGATTTTCAGGCAGGTATCGGTACCTGGGATGAAGAAGTAACCAGCGCCGTATGCATCACATACTTTAACGTAGTCTACTGGTTCTGCTACTGGCAGGTCTGCTGCCTGTGCTGCACCGCCAGCTACCAAAGCAGCTGCGGAGCCAAGGATGAGGCTCTTGATGTTCATGTTTCTGACCTTCATTGTCATAACAAAAAATATTTTTGCAGTGACCAGTCCAGTCAGAACTGTAGTTCACTGCTTGCGACAAGATTGACAATACTCGTTTCTCCGGCGGGTTCAATCGACTCTCGTACTCGGCTAGATGACTTTGCGAGGACTGTTGCACAAAAAACACAAAATTGGCTCTATGCCCCGGTTTTCTGCCAATTCGTTACTGAATTCTTAACGAGATTTATGTGTAATTCCCTATTTATTGAGACCCTGTGGTGGGGATTAAAACCAAAAATGGGAGTTTCCTCTGGGGAGCACCGTCCAGAATCTGTCCTCAGAATCTGCCAAGACAGCTGATGCAAAGTCTGAAAACCATCATAAAGAGGGACTAGAGGGCAGATTCGACGCTGTGTGGGCGGGTAATCAGGGAATCGATTCTGTCGGTAGAGACCTGTTGCACTGATGCAACGGCTGATTCTGTCCTGCAAAAGACCGGATACAAAAAGGCCGCTCTCTACAGATGAGCAGAGGCGGCCTTTTCATGACTAAGAATGTGTGGTGCAGAATGAATCGTTACGAATCCGAATCTGTGTCCTTTTTGCCGAATGGCCAGAGGCGAGAGAAAAAGCGTTTCTTCTTGCCGGTATTTTCTTGCTGTTTGAGCTGTTCCATTTGCGAGGCGACTTCAGGGGTCACGTCTGTAAAGCGCTCTGGCGGCTGGGTCAGATAAGTGCGTTTGCCCTTTTCGCCCTCTTTTTGCGATTTAATCAAAGCAAGACGTTCCTGGACCTGCTTTTCATATTCTCTCAGCTCTGCAGGATCGACCGGGCCGTCACTATAGTCTGGCTCTTTGATCTGGCGCGCAAAGTTGGCAGAGGCGGTGTTGTTCTTGATAATGGAATCACGCTGTGCCGGCGGCAGACGACGAATGGCTTCCAGCAATTGCGCGCGCTCTTCGTCGGTCATATTTTCCATGCGCTCATTATAGATCTCGCGCAGTTTGTCCGGGTCCTGTGGCCAGCCCGCTTGTGCGTAGGCTGGCAGGCGTTTGCCGTCTTCAGGCGTTGGCAGAGGCGCACCTTCTGGGGGCAAAACAAGCCCAGCGCGCGCGGAATAGTCGATTGTCTGGTTCTTCTTGTCGTTGGGTATAGCGCCCAGCAAGCCTGTGACATCGTCCAGCAACTCCCGCTCGTGGGTTTCGCCGGTGCCATAGGTTGAAGAGGAAATTCCTGAACATGCTGAAAGCCCCATGCTGAGGGTCCCCAGCATGACCATGGCAATCAGGCCTGAAGGCTGAGCCGCACGGCTTTTGAAAGTTTCGGCACCGGAAAGGAAAATGTCCTTGCACCTGCTGACTGTCATGACGATCTCGCCTTTTGATATTCGGGCATTCTCATGAATGCTCTTACGCAAACCACCTCGGGCACATCGTTAAAAATGTGCCAATTAGATTTAGACATACTTCCTAATGGGGCAGTAGATCAAGAGAAGCTTGTCTTTGGGCAAAGACAAATGCCCTGGATTGCGGGAAATATTGCTGCTTTTGCCACTAATCATTCATTTGCGGCATCTTTGCGGCTGGAATCAGGCGCTTTTTTCAGCTTTCCTGCTTTCCGCCCGCCAAACAGACTTTCCAGAACCAGAAGAGCCGCCCCGACAACGATCCAGACGTCAGCCAGATTGAAAATATACCAGCTGAAGCTCCCTACGTGAAAATGAAACAGGTCTACCACGGCGCCATGAAGAATGCGGTCAAGGCCATTGCCAAGAGCGCCGCCCATAATCAGGCCGAGGGCAAGGGTCGTCAGCTTGTCATGACTTTTCCAGATCCAGATGCCCAGCGCAATGGCAGCGATGCCCGCAAGACCAATAAGCATATAGCGGCCCAGATCATCATCCTGCTGAAACAGGCCATAGGAGATGCCTCGGTTCCAGACAAGCACCAAATCAAAAAATGGCGTGATTCTGACTGGTCCTTCGAAACGCATGACCGCATCGATCTGGAAGCCGAAAAGCATCCAGAGCTTGAACGCCTGATCAACGACAAAGCCAATCAAGGCAACGAGATATCCCAAAGACCGTGCAGACAAGCCTGTTCTCCAAACCATGTTGGACCCACATCCAGCCCGCTTTCGGGCCTGTAAAGAAAAGCCGGGGTCCGGACAGCGCCTGACCCCGGCTTCACTATAGCTCTAAATGCGGCCGTTAGGCGGCATCAATTTCGCGGATGGCTGCTGCATCGCGAAGCGACAGGTCTGGATAAGCCGGATCCGTGCCAACTTCGGGCAGGATCTTCCAGCTGCGCTGACATTTCTTGCCTTCTGCCAGAGCCGGAACAACACCTACACCAACCACCTCTTCAATGGTGAAGGCCCCTTCAGGCGCTTCGCCCTTGATCAACTCGGCCTGCGACGTGATGGAGATTTCAGCCAGATCAATACCGTCCATCGCTTTGAGAATGGCCTCATCGGAGACATAGACCTTCGGAGCTGCTTCCAATGAAGACCCGATGCGCTTTTCCCGACGCTCGACTTCGAGCGCTCCGGTGACAACGCGGCGCAGCGCTTTCACTTTATCCCACTTGGCTGCCAACTCATCATCCTTCCAGTCGCCCGGAACCTCAGGGAACTGACGGAAGTGAACCGAATCATCTGCGTTCGGATAGCGGCTCTGCCATGTTTCTTCCATGGTGAAGGGAAGGATCGGAGCCAGCCACGCTGTGAGATGGATGAACAGCTCATGGATGACATAGAGCGCTGCCTTGCGGCGCATGGAGCTTGGTGCATCACAATAAAGAGCATCCTTGCGCACATCGAAATAGAAGGCTGAAAGCTCGATACCCATGAAATAGTTGAGTTCATGCATGATGCGCTTGAAGTCGAAATTGTCATAGGCGTCCCTGACCATGTGATCCAACTCGTGGATCCGATGCAGCATCAGCCGCTCCAGTTCAGGCATATCGGAAGGAGCAATCTCGGTGCCATCGAAATGCGCCAGAGAGCCCAGCATCCAGCGGATGGTGTTGCGCATCTTGCGATAGGCATCGGCGATGGTCTTGAGGATTTCCGGCCCGATGCGCTGATCGTCCGAATAGTCGGCACTGGCCACCCACATGCGCAGGATGTCAGCACCATATTGCTTGATGATATCCTGTGGCGCGATGGTGTTGCCGATGGATTTGGACATCTTGCGGCCCTGTTCATCCATGGTGAAGCCATGGGTGAGAACTGCATCATAGGGCGCCCGACCGCGTGTGCCGCAGCTTTCCAGCAGCGAGGAATGGAACCAGCCGCGATGCTGGTCGGAGCCTTCCAGATACAGATCGGCAGGCCATTTCATGTCGCCACGCTGTTCCAGACAGAAAGCATGGGTTGAGCCAGAGTCAAACCAAACGTCGAGAATGTCGGTTACCTGGGTCCAGTCTTCAGCGTCATAGTCTGCTCCGAGGAAGCGCTCTTTGGCATCTTCGGCAAACCATGCATCTGCGCCTTCCTTCATGAATGCGTCAAAGATGCGGCTATTGACAGAGCTATCCTGCAGAACAACCGTCGGATCATCCTTCTTGATGAAGATGGTGATCGGCACACCCCATGCGCGCTGACGGGAGATAACCCAGTCCGGGCGGGTTTCAATCATCGAGCGCAGACGGGTCTGGCCGGATTTTGGAACAAAGCGGGTGGCATCAATCGCATTAAGGGCACGCTTGCGCAGAGTATCGCCTTCGCCATCGATGTTGCGATCCATGGCAATGAACCATTGCGGCGTGTTGCGGAAGATAAGCGGCGCCTTGGAGCGCCAGCTGTGCGGGTAGCTATGATTGATCTTGCCGCGTGCGAGCAGGGAGCCCACTTCAACCAGCTTGTCGATGACGGCTCCGTTGGTGGTGCCTTCACCGCCCTTGCGGTTGAGAATATAGTTGCCTTGAAACAAAGGCACATGCGGGAAGTAAGCACCGTCTTCCATCACGGTATGCGGGATTTCCGGCGTGCCGCATTCTTCAAAGCGTTCGCGGTTGGCAACAAAGACTTCATAGTCATCTGCGCCATGGCCCGGAGCGGTATGCACAAAGCCGGTACCGGCTTCTTCGGTCACATGGTCACCCGGCAGCATCGGAACGTCGAAATCATAATAGCCGTCGGCACCTTCTTCTTCGGCGAACGGGTGGGCGCATTCGGAAATCTGGGATGGATCGACATCGAACTTGCGTTCGTAGCCATCCACACGGGCGGCCTTGAAGACTTCGGCTGCCAGCGTGTCAGCCATGATCAGCTTGTCGCCGACCTTGCCCCAATTGTCATCGGCTGCTTCGGTGATTTCATAAAGACCGTAGCTGATGGATGGGTTAAAGCAGATGGCGCGGTTACCCGGGATGGTCCATGGCGTGGTGGTCCAGATCACCACATCCGCATCCAGCAGATCATCCATCTTGTCCGGAGCGACCGTGCCGTGCAGACCCGTGATCGGGAAGCGCACCCAGATGGTGAAGGAGGTGTGGTCGTGATACTCCACTTCGGCCTCTGCCAGAGCGGTCTTCTCGACGATGGACCACATGACCGGCTTGGAGCCCTGGAAGAGCTGGCCAGACATGGCGAATTTCATCAACTCGTTGGCGATGCGGGCTTCGGCATCGAAGGTCATGGTGCGATATGGGGTCTCGAAATCACCCACCACGCCAAGGCGCTTGAATTCTTCAGACTGAACGCCGATCCAGTGCTGTGCGAATTCGCGGCATTCCTGACGGAATTCCTTGACTGGCACGGCGTCCTTGTTCTTGCCCTTCTTGCGATATTTTTCCTCGATCTTCCATTCGATCGGCAGACCGTGGCAATCCCAGCCGGGAACATAGTTGGAGTCATAGCCGCGCATCTGGAAAGAACGGGTGATGAGGTCCTTGAGGATCTTGTTGAGCGCATGACCAATATGCAGGTTGCCGTTGGCATAGGGAGGGCCATCATGCAGCACATATTTCTCGCGGCCAGCAGAGCGTTCACGCAGGGCCTTATAGAGATTCATGTCCTCCCAGCGTTTCAGGATCTTTGGCTCATTCTTGGGCAGCCCCGCACGCATGGGAAAGTCGGTCTTGGGCAAATAAAGCGTTTCGGAATAATCGCGTTCTTCAGTCATTATCTATCACTTCCGTGAAGCTCGGCCATCGTGACAGGCTCTTTGAGAGCAAAAGCCGCGGGGAGGAATATGCCTTGGGCATATGGTTTGCGGCTTGGTCCGGATCGGTCAAGCTATTGAATTCGTGGGAAAAGGCATCAGGCAGCAGAAAGGCAGCCCGGCCTCGTGGTCGTCCCGGTCCCTCGTGGGCGCGTCAGTTGCGCCAGTCACACGAAGGCCGGGCCAGTAATTCGACTGGCTATCGGCCCAATACAGCCTCGGGCGGGTGGTGCGAAATACCGTAACGTGGCAAATCTCATATCTGGTTTCATGCGCAGGGCATGTCTCATAAGCATCTCGGTTGCCTTTTTCTCGCGCGCGACATTAATTCAAGCCCGAGCCAAGTACAAGCCCCCCCAGAGCGTTACTTTCCTGAAAAATTCAGCTTCGGGCGCGCAGCTCTCCTCGTCGGCCCTTTGCACCCTTGCGCAATCATAACGCGGCGGAGAGATGCTCGACAAATTCCCCCAGTCCCCTTTCGTGAAAGCCATGCGACCCTGTTGCGATGCTTCCTGCTGGCAATGCTCTCCAAGCCCGCAGGGTGATGCATCAACAACAAGGAAGGACCATCCATGTTTGATATTTCTCCGCAGTCGGCCTACACAATCCGCAACCACATGCTCTATACCAATGAGGCGCCGGTGGCCTTTGAGCGCTCGCCCAATCAGTCTGGTGATTTTGCGCCGCGCGGCATCATTCTGCACGACACGGCCGGCCGGCTTGAAAAGGGCAATGCGGTCAACTGGTTTCTCAAACCCGAGGCAAAGGCATCTGCCCATCTCACCATCGAGCGGGATGGCTCGGTGACCCAACAAGTGGCCTTCAATCGTCGCGCCTGGCATGCGGGCAAGAGCTGCTATCGCGGCGAAGAAGGCGTTAACGCCTTTGCCTTCGGCATCGAGATGGTCAATCTGGGCAGATGCAACAAACTGCGTGATGGCTCCATTCAGCCTTGGTTCAAGGGCGATTATCGTGATGGCACCGATGGCCTTCACTTTGCCTTTGCTGCCAGTCGCGCCCATGGCAAGGGCTGGTGGCTGGATTATACCGCCGCCCAGATCCGAACGGTGACGGCGATCGCCCAGAGCCTCATTGAAAAATATCAGCTCTCCTTCATAGCTGGTCATTGGGAGATTGCTCCGGGGCGCAAGATCGATCCAAACCCGCTCTTTCCACTTGAGCCCTTGCGCAATGCGCTGCTCGGAGCCAAGGGCGAGCAGGGTGGCCCAATGGTGATTGCCGACGCCAATCTGCGTCGCTGGCCTTCCTATGCGGACAATGTCATTCGCGTGCTTGAGAAAGGAACGCCACTGACCATCATCCGCTCGGGCCATTACAAGCCGCTGGGCCATGCCGAACTGTGGCATCTGGTCGAAGCTGGCGATCAGCAAGGCTGGGTTAACGGCACTCTGATCGATCTGGATTAGAGCGCCTGATCGCAATAAAATGACCACAAACAAAAAAGAGGCCCCAGATGGAGCCTCTTTTATAATGTCAAGTTGGGAGATCTGAGCCCAAACAGCGCATGGTTGGGTCTCTAGTCCCAAATCCGGCTTTCTACTTCCGAGAGTGGTTCGGCATACCGCAGAATGGCTCGCGCCTGAACGCTGTCTGCATCCATCTGGTTGATCAGAGCCTCAAGACCATCGAATTTCATTTCCTCGCGCAAATAGGAATAGAGCACGACGCGCACGTCTTCATCATAAAGATTGTCGTCGAAGTCAAAGACATGCACCTCGAACACGCGGGGGCCATTGTCAAACATCGGGCGACGGCCAAAGCTGGCGACACCATCATGCTGAGAGCCATCGGAGCGAACAAACTTGACCGCATACACCCCTTCGCGCAGGCGGCTATTGTCCGGCAGGGTCATGTTGGCCGTCGGGTAGCCCAACTTGCGGCCATTCTTGGCACCGTGGACCACCACGCCAGAAAAGAAATGGCGATAGCCAAGCAGCCGGTTGGCCGGAGCGACCGCGCCATCTTCCAGTGCCTGCCGGATGCGGGTCGAGGATACGGCATCGCCAGAACGATCGGTTTTCATATCGACGATGGTAACGCCAATGCCCAACGCTTCACCCTTTTCCTGCAGATAGTCCGGCGTGCCCGTGCGATCCTTGCCGAAATGGAAGTCATAGCCCGCAATGGCCTTCTTGGCATCGAGCTTGTCGATCAGCATGTCGGTGATGAACAGGTCCGGAGACTGGCTGGCAAAGGCCGCATCAAAGGTCAGGGACACCATGCCATCTAGCCCGAGCGCACGCGCGATCATCGCTTTTTCCTCGTGGGGGGTGAGGCGAAAGACCGGATAGTTGGGCCGGAACAGGGTGCGCGGGTGAGGTTCAAAGGTCAGCATCACGGCCTTGAGGCCAGAGGCGCGCGCTTCCTTGACGGCATCTTCCAACACGGCCTGATGCCCGCGATGCATGCCATCGAAATTGCCAATCGCAACAACGCCGCCTCTGAGCGAATCCGGCAAAGGCTGCTCAGGATATCGGATGTCAACAAAGGACGCGGCTGGGGTCATCATTTTAAGGCAACTCCTTGTAACCGGCAAAAGTCCGGCAGGGTTGAAAATAGTCAAGCATAGCCAAGTGGATATGCGTAAAAGGTTTGGCGGGAGGGTGCCCAACCTCATGGATGAGGTCAAGTTCTCTCGTTAATATAGAGCCCGGTCAATCCACATCAAGAGAGTTTCGTGCTTCATGGCATGACCTTCTCTTGCCGAGGCTTCATGACGAAAATGATCTTCACATCATCGATAGACCGGCTTTGGCAAGGTTTGGCGGGCCACAGCCTGTCCGCTTTGCGTGGCTTGTGGCTGCTGTGCCTCCATGGCCTGGCCTGATGCTGTCATCGCACCATGCGCTGCAGAGCCAGCGCTGTTCAGCAGAATGGTCGGATGTAATGTGGGCGTGTAATAGGCAAACCCACTGGCTTTGACATTTTCTCCGGACACCAGTTGCGCCGAATAACGGCAGGAGCCGCGGGATGCGCATTTGGTTCGGTCATTCTTGGTGACGGATAGGTCAAAATCAACATGTTTGACACCCGGGGTCGGGATTACTTTGGTTTCCTCGAGCACACCAGCGCCATCTTGCAATCCTACCAGAATCACATCGCCATTTGTTGCCGCAAAGTCCCATTGCACTTCGCCGGAGACCCCTTCGCTGGACGGCAGCATCTCGCTGATGTCATCCATCCCCATTGTTACAGAGCGGCAACCGGCAAGCGCGGTCAGCAGAAACAGGGCGGGCAGGGATGCGGTCTTGAAGTCAATCATGACAACCTCTCAAGGTACGCGTGGAAGGGCAGGCGGATAATCAATCCGAAAGACATGAGCCAAACCGCAAAGAGAGACACTGAAAGTGTGTGCCTGAAAAATCGGTCTGAAATGACCCCGTCGTTGGAAATGCAAAAAACAATGCTGCGTGCCCCGTTTTATAACGGGACCGGAGCTGTGACCAGTTCTTTTTCATCAGTCTGGATCAAAAGCCGCTGAGGGCGTTTCCAGACCCTGAAAGGAGGGGAAGTGTCCCTAAAAGGGCGCGTGTCCCGAAAAGGAGGGGTAAGCCAAAATGGGAATGTCATTAGGATGCTAAAACAAGCACGATATGATCTTGCTCTGGCAGCAACATGCGGGGCACCTAAGGGAAAAGCACCATGAGGCAAGATTCACACTATACTTATGCGAGCGGCGAGGCTAGGGTGCCGGTCCGATCAACAATCCCGTTCGGCGCGGAACGCTTATGGCGCACCGTCAGGCCCTCATTTTAAGCTCAATTTGTGGGCCGAGAATGGGCATGGCGGACCAATGCCCCCAGAGTGGCCTGCAAATCCCGATTTTTTGGGACCGGACCATTTTCATATTTCTGGTGACAGCATGCAAGACCAGCCACCGGTGCTGGATGGACAGAGCCCGATCTCTGACCAAGCCACCGTAAAACAGGGAACGCCTATTTCCTGGCGCGAAGAAATCGCGGCCACGCTGGCGCTCGCCTGGCCGCTTGTTCTGGCGCAGTTGGCGCAATTTTCCCTTCAGATTACCGATGTGATCATGATGGGGTGGCTGGGGCGCGAGGCGCTGGCGGCCGGCTCGCTGGCTGCTGCGCTTCTGCATCCGGTTGTCGTCTTCGGTATCGGGGCCCTGTCTGCCGTGAGCCCCATGGTTGCGCAGGCAATTGGCGCGAAGGACTATACCTCTGTGCGTCGGTCTGCCCGTCAGGGCATATGGGTGGCGTTTGTCATCTCGGTCCTGATCATGATTTTGCTCTATCAGAGCCAGCATATTTACGCTCTTGGCGGCCAGATGCCCGGTCTGTCTGCCGAGGCTGCCAAATATTTGAATTTCGCTGCCATCGGCGTGTTCCCCTCGCTGGGCTTTGTTGCCTTGCGGTCTCTGGTAACAGCCCATAGCGAAACCCGCATCATTCTGGTGACGACCATCGCGAGCTTCTTTGTCAATTTCGCAGGCAACTATCTGCTGATGTTCGGCAAGTTCGGCTTTCCAGCCCTTGGGCTGGCAGGCGCCGGTATCTCCACCTCTGTTGTGCAGACCTTTGTCTTCATCTTTTTGGCACTCTATGTGGTCTTCAAAAAGAGCTATCGCAAATATGATTTGCTGGCGCGTTTCTGGAAACCGGACTGGCCACGCTTTTTCGAGCTGTTCCGTATTGGTATTCCCATCGGCCTGATGGTGATGGTGGAAGTGGGGCTGTTTGCCGCCGCTGTGTTCCTGATGGGCTGGATTGGCACTGATGCGCTGGCCGCACATACGGTTGCCGTGCAACTGGCCTCGCTGGCCTTCATGGTGCCCCTTGGTCTTAGTCAGGCGACCACGGTGCGCACCGGACTTGCTTATGGCGCGCGCTGCCTTGAAGGCATCCACCGGGCGGGCTGGGTGTCTGTGCTGATCTCGGCGCTGTTCAATTCGATCAGCTGCGCCAGCTTCTTGCTGTTTCCGCATTTTCTCGTTGGCCTCTATCTGGATCCGACTGTTGCCGCCAACAGCGTGCCTTTCGCTCTGGCGGTGAGCTATCTGGCCTATGCCGGCCTGTTCCAGTTGGTCGATGGCCTCCAGGCCACGATGGCAGGGGCCTTGCGCGGGCTGAGTGACACAAATGTGCCGATGCTTATTGCCATTGTCGGCTATTGGATTTGCGGCTTGCCGATCTCCTATTTCTGCGGCTTCATTCTGGGCTGGGAAGGCGAGGGGATCTGGCTGGGGCTTGCGTCCGGCCTTGCCATTACGGCTGCATCGCTGACCTATCGCTTTATCAATCGTGAGCGCTTGGGGTTGGTCAAATTTTCAAACAGAGCGATTCTGGAGGTTCCAGAACTGAGCTAGAGCCGCGATTTGGCAAACAGGGGAGAAGCAAATGCAGGAACGGTATATCGGTATCCTTCTTTATGAAGGTGTTGAGGTGCTGGACTTTTCCGGTCCCTTCGAGGTCTTTACGACCGCGCGGCGGGTGGCCGAAAAGAATAGCAAGACCTTTGCCTATGCGCCCCTGCTGATTGCTTCAACCTTGCAGCCGGTGCATGCGCGGGCGAATTACAGGGTGTTGCCAGATCATGACTTTGCGTCGCATCCTGCTCTGGACGTCCTGCTTGTGCCCGGCGGGGTGCATGAGCCGCTGCTTGATGATGATCGACTGCTGGGCTGGGTCAAAGCCGAGGCCACTAAGGTTTCTCTGCTCACATCCGTTTGCACCGGCGCCTTCATTCTGGCTGAAGCGGGCTGCTGCTCCGGCAAGACAATGACCACCCATTGGGAAGACATTCCCGATTTTCTCGAACGCTATCCTTCTATTGAATGCGTCCGGAATGTGCGTTGGGTGGAAGATGGGGCATTGATCAGCTCGGCAGGTATTTCCGCTGGCATCGATATGGCCCTGCAAATGGTGGCGCGGCTGGGGTCTGAAGATCTGGCAAAGAAGACCGCGCGGCAAATGGATTTTGACTGGACGCGCACCGGTCTCTCTATTGCATAGCTTACCTAATGGCATCGCCTCCAAACTTTAAATGCCCACATATGCAAGAGCATAAAAAGAGGCCTGAGCTTCTATGTGACCGGGTCGCAAGAAAACTCAGGCAAGCTTCAGGGAAAACGCTTTCTATCGTGGGCACACTATCCTCCTAGTGGGAGGATGATCAAAAACGCATGTCCGGAAGCCACCGCGCAAAGATGCGGCCAAAAAAGTGCTACAAGAAAGATATGCTGGATTAATCAGGGTGTCGGCTTCTTGGGCGCCATGACAACGGCTTCTCCGGACATCACGGAAAGGCCATCCACTTCGGCAGCGCAATCAAGCGTAACGCGGCGGCCCTTGTCTTGCAGGTCCTTCACAGTGGCTGTGACCGTTACCGTGTCGCCCGGTCGAACCGGCGCCTTGAATTGTAGGGTCTGGGAGACATAGATGGAGCCCGGACCGGGAAGGCGCATGCCCAGAATGGCCGAAAGCAGGCTGGCGGTGTAGATACCGTGGGCTATGTTGCTGCCAAATCGGCTAGCCGCGCCATGAGCCTTGTCTATATGAATAGGGTTGTGGTCGCCGGTCAGATCGGCAAAAGCTGAAATATCACTTTCAGTTACCCTATGGGTCAGGCTTTCCTGCTGCCCGATCTGCATATCGTCATAATAGATTGTCCGTGGTGCGACGCCCTCAAGCGGTGCGGTCATTCTTCGTCCTCCCCTTGCCATTTGAGCCATAATCCCCGGTGGCTCTCTTTCCTGTTCATGCCACGCGCCGTCTACAGTCACTCTGTATCCTCTGTGCCATCTCTGTGCCATGGGCTGACACATTGCTCTTGGCAAGAAGCCCATTTTGAAGAGGTCTACATCCGGTCGTGAAATTTTGCAATGCAGCAAAATTGAGCATGTGCAACAAACGCACTGACGTCAACACGGCATAGGTCTATTGAGCCAAAGTGGGAGAATAAAGGGGAAGAGTGCGAGGCTTGATATAGAAATCAAGACCAATATTGTTACTTCTGCCAAGAACGATGAAATACACGAGTTCAAATTTATTTTAGTGTTCATACAAGACGCGGAGCCCGCTGTAGCCCTTGAGCCTGTGATAAAAGCACTGTCTTTATGGTTAATAGATATAAAGGTTAGTAAAGGCTGAATAAAATACTACAGCTAGGTAAATATTGAAGCAAATTTCCATGATTTCCTAACAAAACAGGCCGTTTGTTAGGAATTACGACTTCTCCCGCCTTTTGCCAGTTAACCGCTTTTTTAAACCCTTGAGATAGTCTTCTCACCATGTCAGGGAACTCAGAATTCCCGAGCACAATAAACCAACAGTCTGAAAAGTCGAAAATTCCGCTGATAAAGGCGGTAATGCAGTGTGAGTTTGGAGTAAACAAATGGCCCTCGATCTTTCTATGCCGGTACTGGTAGTCGATGACTATAAAACCATGATCCGCATCATCAAGAACCTGCTCAAGCAGCTTGGTTTTGAAGATGTAGATGATGCTGCTGATGGAACCGAAGCCCTGGCGAAAATGCAGGATCGCCGTTATGGCCTTGTCATTTCCGACTGGAACATGGAGCCCATGACCGGTTACGAGCTTCTCAAGCAGGTTCGCGCAAGCGACTCCCTGTCCAAGACACCGTTCATCATGGTGACAGCAGAATCCAAGACCGAAAACGTGATTGCAGCCAAGAAGGCCGGTGTAAACAACTACATCGTGAAGCCATTCAACGCCGCAACACTCAAAACCAAAATCGACGCTGTCTTCGATAGCTAAGTCGATCACTCGCATTGCTTTCCTCCCGTAAGGGAGAGTGAAATGCAGGATAATGATTGTTTGGTTAGGCCGCTGCGCCGGGCATTTGCCCGGCAAGCCCCTCGGCTAGACAATGGCTTTAAGTGAAAGCGCTAAAAGCCACCCAATCTCCCTTGCAAAATGAAGACAGGGGACTTCGCCGCAGGATTTCTTCCGCGGTCTACGGTAGCGCCTACCGCAAAATCTCGCCTTTGTCGGGAAATAAAACTTATAGGCGCTTTGAGCGATGAGATCGCAGAAACATTTTGAAATGGTTGGGCGATCAAGACGGTCAAATTTCTGAAATCAGACCCAAGGGGAAGATGAAATGGCAGCAGATGCAGAACAGCTAAGCGCAGAAAAAGTTGCACAACTCGTTGCTTTTCTAGAAAAGAACAAGGGAGAAGCCGTCTCCCTGAATGATATCATGGCTCTTGCAGAGGTCATGGCAAACAGCCTTGATTCCTATTTGCAAGCCATGGACAAGACCCTGTATGAAGAATTCACGTCCATCGCGACTGAAATTTCATCCATGAAAGATGAAATTGCCGCTTTGCGTCCTTCGCAAATGCGTCATGCCGCTATCCCTGATGCCGGGCGCGAACTGGATGCCGTCGTCGAAGCGACGGAAAATGCAACAAACATTATCATGTCCTCCGCCGAAGAAATCATGGGCGCTGATCCAAGCGACTCTGAGGCCTATCAGGCGTTGGTCAATGACAAGGTCATCGAGATTTTCGAGGCTTGTTCCTTCCAGGATATTACGGGCCAGCGTATCTCCAAGGTCGTGCACGCCCTCAATGTGATCGACAAGCGGGTCACCACTTTTGTTGAGCGCATGAAGATGACGGATTTCGAAGATGCCGACTATGTCGAAGTTGAATCCGATGAAGATCGCCGCAAGCGCGAATTGATCCTCCATGGCCCGCAGCATGCTGGCGAAGGGGTTGAGCAGGATGAAGTGGATGCCATGTTGGCGGATCTGGACTTCAGCAATAAAAAGCTGAAGGAAGAAGAGGATAGCAGCCAGGACGATATCGACGCCCTGTTCGGCTAAGCGGCCTCGCTTGGCTGGCCATGATTTCAGGTAAAACTTACAAAGCCGGGCAATGCGCCCGGCTTTTTCTATTGTGTCCAAAGAGAGGGATGCCATCACCCCTTGGGGTATATCGGCCCACCGCCACCTTCGGGTCCTTGATGTCACCAGATAGGCCTCGCGAGACTCGCCCGCGAGATAGGCTTATCGGCAAAAGGGATTGTGACATCCCTACATATTCGGATAAGTCGGCCCGCCGCCGCCTTCCGGGACGGTCCATTTGATATTGCCGTTCGGGTCCTTGATGTCACCAGATAAGCCTCGCGAGGCTCGCCCGCGAGATACGCTTATCGGCAAAAGGGATTGTGACATCCTTACATATTCGGATAAGTCGGCCCGCCGCCACCTTCGGGAACAGTCCATGTGATGTTGCCGTTCGGATCCTTGATGTCACAAGTCTTGCAATGGACGCAGTTGGCGGCGTTGATGACATAGCTCGGCTCATCGCCGCTTTCATCCCATTCATAAACCGCCGCCGGACAGAAGCGCTGGGAAAGACCGGCATAGACATCATGCTCGGACCTTTTCTGCAGGGCCTCGTCGGCAACCACCAGATGGCAGGGCTGATCTTCCTCATGGTTGGCACCCGAGAGATAAACCGAACTCAGGCGATCAAAGGTGATCTCGCCATCCGGCTTGGGATAGTCGATTGGTTTGCACTGGGCTGCGGGCAGGGTGGCCTTCGCGTCCGTTTTGCCATGAGCCAGTGTGCCAAAGAATGAGAAGCCGAACAGTGTGTTGGTCCACATGTCGAGACCACCAAGGCCCACGCCGAGAAGCAGACCCAGTTTGGCCCAAAGCGGCTTGACGTTGCGCACCTTGAACAGATCCTTGCCAATCGGGCCCTTGCGCCAGCTTTCCTCGAAGGCGACAAGTTCGTCATTGGCGCGTCCTTCAATCAAGGCGTTAACAACGGCGTTGGCAGCAAATATGCCCGAATCCATGGCATTGTGAATGCCCTTGATGCGCGGAACATTGACGAAGCCCGCGGCACAACCGATCAGCGCTCCACCGGGGAAGGTAAGGCGCGGCACGGACTGATAGCCGCCTTCGGCAATGCAGCGGGCGCCATAGGAAAGCCGCTTGCCCCCTTCAAACAGCGGCTTAACCGTCGGATGGGTCTTGAAGCGCTGGAATTCTTCAAACGGGGAGAGATAGGGGTTCTTGTAGTTAAGATAGACCACAAGGCCTACGGCTACCTGATTGTCTTCCATATGATAAAGGAAGGAACCGCCGCCGGTGGAACTGTCCAGCGGCCAGCCGAAGCTATGCTCGATCAGACCTTCCTGATGCTTGGCCGGGTCGACTTCCCAGATTTCCTTGATGCCAAGGCCGAATTTCGGCACATCGCAATCCTTGTCCAGCGCATATTTGCCAATCAACTGCTTGGCCAGCGACCCGCGCACGCCTTCACTGATCAGCGTATATTTACCCAGAAGCTCCATGCCGCGCATGTAGGTGTCCTTGGGCTGGCCATCCTTGCCAAGGCCCATGTCGCCGGTGGCGACACCGCGCAACGCGCCCTTGTCGTCATAAAGCAATTCTGCGGCGGCAAAACCGGGATAGACTTCCACGCCCATCTCTTCGGCCTTTTCAGCCAGCCAGCGGCACAGATTGCCAAGAGAAATGATATAGTTGCCATGGTTATGCATCAGCGGCGGCATGATGAAGCCGGGAAGACCGATCGCGCCGGCAGGTCCGAGCAGGCGGAACTTGTCTTTCTTGACAGCCACGTTCACCGGGCAGCTTTCATCTTCTTTCCAGTCTGGGATAAGGCGGCTGAGCGCCACCGGATCAATCACTGCGCCGGAAAGAATATGCGCACCCACTTCCGAGCCCTTCTCCAGAACCACCACCGAGATATCTTCATTCTTCTCGGCCGCCTGTTGCTTGATGCGAATGGCGGCAGACAGCCCGGCAGGCCCTGCACCAACGATCACCACGTCGAATTCCATGCTTTCGCGTTCAGGAAGTTCGCTCACTTCAGTTCCGTTCGACTCTGTCATGTGAAGGTCCTTTTCATTATACGGTCGAAAGGCTTTCTATCGACACTTATCGCAGTTGGCCCTATAAGGAGTATCATTAGCGGAAAAAGAAGCCCGAATCCAAGTGTTCAATATGCATAACGTGGTGACAACATCTCATGATCTGAAAGCCCTCCTCGACTGGTACGAGGCAATGGGCGTGGATTGTGCTGTTGATGCTGCACCGCAAGATCGCTTTGCTGAAAGCCTGCGACAGGCCCAAGCGCGCCAGAAAGCGCGACCAGCGCAGGATTCTCAGCAAAACCGGCCTTCCTCCCTTCAAAGTCCTTCCAATAGACCTACGCCAGCGGGTGCGGGCAATCAATCCCATCCTTCGTCCAATGCTGCGCCGCACAACGCGTCCGTAGCTGGAGCGCCTGGGGGCTTGCGCACCAATGCACAGGGGGGCGTAGAAAACGCAAGAGCATTGGCTCTGCAGGCCAGCAGTCTGGAACAATTGCGCCAGACACTGGCATCCTTTGAAGGCTGCAGTCTGAAATTCTCCGCGAAAAATCTTGTATTCGGAGATGGCAACCCCAATGCAGACGTCATGTTCATTGGCGAAGCGCCGGGGCGGGATGAGGATTTGCAAGGTGTGCCGTTTGTCGGTCGGGCAGGGCAACTGCTCGACAAGATGATGGCGGCGATCAATATGGACCGCAGCAATAGCTACATCACCAATATCCTGCCATGGCGCCCGCCGGGTAACCGCAAGCCGAGCCTTGATGAACAGAACCTGATGCAGCCCTTCATTCATCGGCATATCGAACTGGTCAATCCCAAGATTCTGGTCTTTCTGGGGGGCACATCTGCCCAGCAATTGCTCGGCAGCAAGGATGGCATCATGCGTCTGCGTGGGCGCTGGCAGACTTATTCTATCGGCGGGCAGGACAAGCCAAAACGCGATATCCCCGCCATGCCCACTTTGCATCCGGCCTTCCTACTGCGCACCCCGGCGCAAAAGCGCGCAGCCTGGCAAGATCTGCTGGAAGTGGTCGCAAAATTGGAATCGCTTCGCTGAAGCATAATAGGTTCGATCTAGATTAGCTTTGTGCGCCTGTCACTTTGTTAGTAATGCACTCTGTGGTAGCATTCCAGAATGTCTCTTGTTATTCGGCTACTAATTGTTTTTGTCGCTTTGGCCATTGTGCAAACGACGGCCCATGCCCAGAGCTGTACGCCGAAGAAAACTTGCACGCAGATGAAAAGCTGCAAAGAAGCGACCTATTTTCTAAAAGTGTGCGGTCACAAAGCACGAGATAGGGACAGGGATGGGATCCCGTGCGAAAAACTGTGCGGCAAAACCATGAAGCAATATAAGGAGAGATTGGCTGCAGGGAAGTGATTGCGCCGCGCCGCTTTTTGGGCTTCGCACTCCTGTTTTACAATATCAGTGAGCTTGTTTGAGATAGAAAAAGGCCGTGTCGGAACGCTCCGGCACGGCCTTTTTGTTTTTGTCTTTATGAAATGGCGTTACGCCGCAGCGACATCATCGAGGAACTGATTGACCAGCGTCTGCAATTCGTCGGTCTGTTGCAGCATCTCATGGGAAACGGTCAAGACATTCTGGGCCGAGTCCAAGTTGGCACTGGCAGCTTCTGCCACACTGCCGATATTCTCGGTAATGTTGGCTGCGCCAGCGGCAGCGCGCTGGACATTCTCACTGATATTTTCCGTTGCGCTGCCCTGTTCTTCGACGGCGGCTGCAATGGTGTTCGAGGTTGAGCCGACTTCGGTCATGGTCTGGGTGATGGCGCGGATGGCTTCGACCGCATCATTGGTTTCTGATTGAATGGCTGAAATCTGACCGGAAATTTCTTCGGTCGCCTTGCTGGTCTGGTTGGCCAGCTCTTTGACTTCAGCAGCCACAACGGCGAAGCCGCGGCCTGCTTCGCCAGCGCGAGCAGCCTCGATTGTGGCGTTCAGCGCAAGCAGATTGGTCTGCTCGGCAATATTCTGAATCATCGTCACCACTTCGCCAACCTGTTGGGCCGCATTGGCCAGACTGGAGATCTTCTGATCGGCTGCCGTAGCAGTGCTGACGGCCTTCTGGATGACTGTTGAGGAGCTTTCGGTCTGGCGACCGATTTCGTTGATCGAAGCGGTGAGCTGTTCTGCTGCGGCAGCCACAGCTTGAAAATGCTCCTGAGCTTCATTGGAAGACCGTTCCACGGTGTCTGCCTGCGTCGAAGTCTGTGTGGAGTTTGCAGAAAGGGTGCTGGCGATTTCTTCCATGCCTTTGGTCTTGCTGGCAACAGCCTGCATCGCATGCTGGGCCAGACCACGGAATTGCTCGATAAGCTCTTCCATGCGCTGCTGGCGACGCAGACGTTCTTCCTGTTCTTTCTCGGTGGTCGTTTTCAGACGCTCGCGCTCGATTGCATTCTGGCGGAAGACTTCCACGGCTTTCGCGATGTCACCAATTTCATTGCGCAGACCGGCATAAGGAATTTCAGACTGTCTGTCCCCTTCTGCCAGATTGTTCATGGAGCTGATGATATTGCGGATCGGTACCACGATGCTGCGGCCCAGGAAGAAGGCAAACAGGATGGTCAGAACAGCGGAGCCAAACAGGGTAGAAATGAAGATCAGCGTGACCTGTTTATCGATCTGGCTCAGTTTCTGCTCGGCCTGTTCACTGCTTTTGTTAGCCAGCTCACGGATGGACGCGAACTTGAACGACATGGTATTGTAGAGCGAATTCATTTCGGCAGCCATTCTGAAGAGGTCATTGTTGGCTGTCTGGATATTGCTGATCGTCTCGGTGTAGTTTGCAACATCCTTGGTAATGGACGAGCGCACGTCGGAAGACAACATCGCGGTCGACAGCGTGTTGTTCATTTCCTTCTGCTTGTCCTTCAGATCGGACAGGATGTCTGCCGCTCCGGTTTTCAGATAGTCTTTTTCCAGATGGCGCATCTCAAGCTGGAGCACGAGCAATTGCTGGTTTCGTGTGTTGCGAATGGTCTTGTCAACTTCTGATGCGATTGTGTTCAGCTCACCACGCATGCCGCTATAATCGGAAAAGCCGATTTCTTTGGTCTTCTCAACAATCTTGTGAAAACTCTTCTGATCGTCTGCCAGGGCCTCTCTCAATTCTGCAACGGCTTGGCGTGTTGTGCCGAAACTATCGACTTCATCAATCTGGTTGAGCAATTCAAGGGCGTCCTCGTAAGCCAGATCGAAGCGGACGGCAAATTTGCGATCATTCACGGTCTGGAAAGAACTGGCGTTGCTGCGCATGTTCAGAACCGACAGGTTGACCTGTTGCACAATATCCTTGATGGAATTGGCAACTTCCCCTTCCTTGATGGCTGCCGTACGCATGTTGGAGCCAAAATAGTTGGTCGTACCGAGGATTACGACGCCCAGCAAGCAAACGACTGTCAGGGCAATAATGCGATGGGAAATTTTCAAAGACTGTGAAAATTTAAAAAACCGAGCGTACTTCTTAAACATGGGAACACCGAACTATTGTGAAAATTCGAGAGACGTGGATCGGGTTGCATATTGTCAGAAGGATCTAAAAAAATAATTTACGACTTGAATAGGAATATTATAATGTATTCCCGTTTTGGGGCATATTTGAAATATAATTCTTCTAGACTATTGTGAAAACTACAAATGGTTGTGTGTATCTTTGTTATAGTTGTATCACAAAGCCATTTTTGTCGCAGCGCTACGAAAGCAAATTTTCACAATAGCGCCGAATTTTCCCACGCTTTGCACACTGTGTCATCTCTGGCAATTCGGTCAAAAGTAAAAAGGCGGGCCTTTATTGACCCGCCTTACTCAAACTCGTTTTTGATGCCCAGCAAACTTTGATCGACAAGGCAAACCTTTAGAAAATGATCAGCTCCAGCCGCCGCCATAGGTCTTGTAGAAAATATGCAAGCCGATTTTCTTGCGTTTCTTCATGGTGCGCGCCCATTTGGGATGAACATAGGTGGCGTGATAGTGGGTGGAGGAACCAACGGATTTGAGCCAGACCTCTTCATTCACGACTTCACCAGCCAACTTCCAGGCAAGATCCCAGGCTTTCTTTGAGCGGACACGATCTGGAATGCCATCACAGGCAAAGGAGAACTGGCAGGCATTGCGCTTGTGCTGGTTCTGGTAAACCACACCGCAGATCGAATTCGGATAAGCCGGATTCTTAACCCGGTTCAAGACAACCTGACCGACTGCAATCTGACCATCCTCCGGCTCGGAGCGACTTTCGAAATAAATTGCATTGGCAAGGCAGGTTTTCTGCTTTTTCGTGTAGGACGATTTCGGCAGTTTGTTCGTCACCCAAGCATGTTCGCCCCGGGCATCGATCTTGGCCTTCTTGCTGGAGAAGTTGAACCAGCTTGCCCAACGGGACTTTTTCTTCGTCTTGTCTTCCTTGTCATCATCGGCAAGCTTGGCCAGCTTCAGCTCGGCGCGACGTTCGCGGCTGAGAGCAAGGGTTGGGGGAATATCTTCCTCGGTCTCGGTTTCTGCCAATTGTTGCTCATGCTTTTCGGCATCCGCAACGATCGGGGAAATATCAAGCGGCTTGCTGACCTTCGCATTCCGATTGCTGTCATCGGATGAATCGCTAAAGGGAACGCGTATGCGAGGCAGGGCATCGATTGGTGCTATGGATGCAAGCACAGGTGCTTGGGTAGCACCTTCTTCGCCCTCATCTGTGGAGTCGAGATCGTCGATGGCATCTAGAACGGTGACCTGATTGTCTTCGCTGATTGCGCCCTTGCGCTGTTCGGTCAGAATGGCTTCGAACGGAGCTTGGGTGCTTTCCCCGCTTGGGGCGTAAGCCAGAGCCGTTGACCCCGTAACCATGGCGTCTGCTTCCGATAGAGATGGAGCGACGGCATCATTCTGTGCAACCATAATGGCAGGACCTGCCGAAATGGTTTCAGTTTTCAGGAACTGGCGTGCATCTGCCATCACCAGACGCAAATCGTCTGCCGGCGCAAAGACCAATTTAGGCAGAGCGTCGTTGCTCTCCTCGGCCATCGGGCTGGCCATATGCCAAACCGAGCCGGACCAGTTCATGGCAATGTCGCGTCGACCATGGGAAACCTTGAAAGGCTCAAATGCCCAGCGGCGACGGCGATCCCCTTTGCCTTCATTATTGACGCTGAAAGATATTTCCAGATCGGAATATTTCGCTATCTGATAGGCTTCGCGTGTTTGCAGCAGTTTGTCTTTGCCGGAAGGCTCGGACATCTGAATATAGGTCCCCTTGTTGAATTGTCCCGCGGAGGTTAGGGCTTTGGGAACCGGAAGGGGAGCGGGCTGCGTGCTGGGTAATGTACTTGCCAGCTGGCGCGCCACATGCTGCTGAGGTTTGGTTGTTTGGGTGAATATCTCTCCGGTCCAGCCCTGCTCGCGCAGGTCAGCCAATGAGACGGCCGCAGATCTGTCCTCGTCGAGAGATTGAGTGAAAGAAAGGACCAGACAGGTGCTGATCATCAGACAGGTGGTCAGACCAAGGCTTTTCTGGCCCAGTAGGGATTTCGACATTCTGTCACCAATTACACAACGCAACTATTACACTCTATCGCGTATCCCGTTGATACTCGCATACAGGACCGCGCACGCAGAACAACCGGCGAACTGACCGGTTCAAGAGAGAATAATGCACCATTAACCTTGAGAGAGCGTTAACGACACGCTCGACGATAAGGCTGCGGTAATATGTTAATGGGGCAAAGCTTGGGCAGGAAAAATTTTCTCTAGTAAATTTTACCAATATGGACGAACTGGCTACGGGAAAATGTGGAGGAGTGGCGCAAAATACAATTGTACTGCTCCGTAGAAGACCCAAGACCGTTCTGGTCGCGAATGCACATTTCTGGTTGTAACCATGATCGCTATCAAACGGGTAGCGGGGAAGATTACACTCTGGTGAGCATAAAAAAATGCCCGGAGCCCAATGAAGGGTCCGGGCAAGTAATACCTGTATATCTGCCCTTCCGTTTGGTTCAAACCAGCAAAGAACCGAAAACGTAGGAGGCGAATGTCAGAACAGTCCCCGCAGAATGTCCGCACTACACCTAGAGCCAAATAAGGTGACGCTCTCCTGAGCATACATACAAGCAATCTAAATCTAACTGGAAATGAATATTAAATCACCCCAAAAGTGATGTTTTTCGCTTTTTAATTTATCCAATTTACCAAATGTCCAATAGGAAAAAGTTATGAATAGAAAAATTTTTTATTTGATCTGTCTCTTACATCAACAAACGCAAGTGTTCGTAGCAATTAGTTTATTAAAAATTGGGCATCTTTGTTTCATATCAATTATTCACGATACAGTTCATGTATGGAAGCGTTTCAGGTAATTTGTTATTGCAAACTTTTATTTGGTGCTGATTGTCTCTGTAAGCCGTCGCTCCAATTCTTTGGTGACGATGTGATCGGCCATGAATGGCCCACCCGCCTGCATGATTTCTGCAGCTGGATTGATTTGGGCCAATCCGATTTCTCCGAACTTTCTTCTTATGCGATCCAGTAGCCAAACGGTCGCCTGATCATGGCGAATTGACATCAATTGTGCGCTTTCCAGCAAACTGCCATGATGATCGTCGATTGCTTCTATAAGTTGTTGTAACCCTGTATCGTCCATGGCCGACACCAACAAGACCGGTACGGACCAGCCTCTGTGCTTGCGCATGGTGAGCGAAAGGGCTCCCTCCACATCGGCCTTGGCTCGTCTTGCCAGATGACCGACATCTGCTTTGGTAACGACTATGATGTCCGGAAGTTCCATGATGCCCGCTTTCATGAATTGCAGGCTGTCGCCCGAACCGGGCTGAATGCAGAGCACCACGCTATCGGTGGAAAAGGCGATGTCTGATTCTGATTGCCCGATCCCCACAGTTTCCACAAGCACCCGGTCAAACAGCGCTCGCATCAGCACAATGGCCGCCACAGCGTCATGAGAAAGGCCGCCCAGCCGGTCGCGCGCTGCCATTGAGCGGACGAAGACATCTTTGTCGGATGGGTCTGTATCCAGACGCGTCCGGTCTCCAAGCAATGCCCCAAGGGAGAAGCGGGAGGAGGGGTCGACGGCCACGATGCCCACGCGCTCGCCTCTTGCCCGCCAATAACGGATGAGGCTTCTGGTCAATGTGGATTTGCCTACGCCTGGTGGCCCCGTAAGTCCCACGACATGCGCCTGTGCATTACGGGTTGCCTCATCGAGCAGCCTTGCGATGGCCTCATTACCCGCTTCAGATTCCAAGGCGCTGAGCGCCCGCGCCAAGGCACGCTTGCCTCCCTCGCGGATGGCCGAAAGGGAAAGGGGAGATGTCTGGTTCGAGCTGGACTGGTTGCGCATGGGGCTCCGTTGATGATTTTAGCGTTCCATATCGCTTAGCATACGCACGCGATGTCGCCAGACAGACGATAGACTTAGGCGGGAAGGCTAGGAGAATTCAACACAACAGAAAGAGGGCCAGAAGCGAAAGCGCCAAGGCTAAAGACACGGAAGACCCGGAGGCGCCAACGCCCGCTTCAGAACAGACAGCCCCTTCAGAAGAGAATGTGTGCTGCCTGCCAGATGAGGCGCGCCCCCCAAAGGGAGAGAATGCCTCCGGAAATGAAATCAACTGCCTGCATGAAGCGGTCCGGCACCCTTTCGCGCACCAGCGCCGTCAATCCGACAAGGATGCACCACCACAGCGCCGACCCGCAGAAAACTCCGAAGACCAGCCAGAAAGCCGCATCGGGGCCACTCTCGGCTCCCTTGGAAAGCCCCGAGATCATGCCAATGAAAGCGATGATGGTTGCCGGGTTGGAAAGCGTCAGCAGAAAGGTCGTTGCATAAGCCTTGAGCGGTGCGTGCACGGAAGGGGCAGCAGCCGGATCATGAGGCTGGGCCTCAAAGCCGCGCCGAAAGGTAGTCACTCCCAGATAAAGGATCAACAGTCCACCGGCCAGCCGCATCCAGTCACCGTGACTGACCAGCAGGCCTGACACGGCAAGCCCGGTGGCCGCGAGAATACCATATAAACCGTCAGCAGTTGCCGCGCCCATGCCGGTGGCAAGTCCCATCAATCGCCCCTCGCGCAAGGTGCGACGGATGCATAACAGTCCGATCGGGCCAACGGGTGCCGCTATGGCAAGGCCAATCACAATCCCCTGAAGATAAACGCTGCTCATCATGATCATCCGGCTATAAAAAGGCCTCTTTCTGCTTTGCGTCTTGCCACAGAAAGAGGCGTAAATGGGCAAGCTGCACCGGATATTTTAGGGCTGGAATCCAGTTTTGAACAATAAATTATTGGTGGTTATTGCGTTGACAGCAATGGTGACGGAAATAGAAAATTATTCCGCAAAAATTGCGGAGGTGCCTGTGGATCACTGTCATCTGGCCGAATAATTTACGGCGCGCATACAAGGCCAAAAGCGCTATTCGTGTCAGAATGGGGGAAGAGACCTCCCCCACTGATCTCAGATCCGTTGATGGCGCCGCAGGGTGGCCTGCGCGGCAGAGAGGCGGGCAATGGGCACGCGATAGGGCGAGCAGGAAACATAGTCGAGCCCGACCCGTTCACAGAACTCAATGGATACCGGGTCGCCGCCATGTTCGCCGCAGATGCCCAACGTGATATCCGGACGGGCAAAACGCCCGCGCTCGGAGGCGATTTCAATCAGTTCGCCCACACCCTCGATATCAATCGAGATGAATGGATCCTGTTCCAGAACGCCAGCCTTGATATAGTCGGCAATGAAACGGGCCGCATCATCACGGCTGATACCGTAGGTAGTCTGCGTCAGATCGTTGGTGCCGAAGGAGAAGAATTCGGCCGATTCCGCGATCTTGCGGGCCTGAAGTGCAGCACGAGGCAACTCGATCATGGTGCCGACGCGATAATCAATCTCGTGGCCCATTTCCTTCATCACCGCTTTGGCGGTCGAATCAATACGGGCCTTGACGAATTCCAGTTCCTCACGGATGGAGACCAACGGCACCATGATTTCCGGCTGAACCGGTGCGCCCGTCTTTTCTCCCGCCGAGACGGCTGCCTCGAAAATGGCTCGGGCCTGCATTTCCACCACCTCGGGCTTGGAAATGGCGAGGCGACAACCGCGATGGCCGAGCATCGGATTGAACTCATGCATGGCATGGATGCGGCTCGTCAGGCTGTCTTCGTCAATCTTGAGCGCATGCGCCATGGCCGCAATGTCATGGCGATTGTTCGGCAGGAATTCGTGCAGCGGCGGATCTAGCAGGCGGATGGTGACTGGCAGCCCGGCCATGGTTTCAAACAGGGCTTCGAAGTCAGCCCGCTGCAATGGCAATAGCTTGTCCATCGAGCGGCGGCGATCTTCTTCGCTGGTGGCAATGATCATGGCGCGGATGTCGAAGATGCGATCATCCTGAAAGAACATATGCTCGGTGCGGCAAAGGCCGATGCCCTCGGCGCCGAACTCCCGGGCGGCCTTGGCGTCTTGTGGCGTGTCCGCATTGCAACGCACCTTGAGGCGGCGGATCTTGTCGACCCATCCCATCAGCGTGGCGAATTCTTCGCTTAGCTCCGGATTCTGCATCTGCACATCACCATTGAGCACATCGCCCGAGCTGCCATCAATGGTGATGAGATCGCCCTTGCGGAGCACGACTGAGCCCACGGTGACGCTTTCTTGCTTATAATCGATATGCATTGCGCCAGCGCCGGTGACGCAGGGAATGCCCATGCCGCGCGCCACAACGGCAGCATGGCTCGTCATACCTCCGCGTGCAGTAACGATGCCGCGGGCCACATGCATGCCATGCACGTCTTCCGGACTGGTCTCTACGCGCATCAGAATGACCTGTCGCCCATGGCTGACAAATTCTTCCGCGTCCTGTGTGCGGAACACCAGATGACCGGAGGCCGCACCCGGAGAGGCTGCCATGCCCTTGGCAAAGACCACACGCTTTTCGCTGTCGGAAATGGTCGGATGCAGCAACTGGTCCAGCGAGCGCGGATCGACGCGGGCAACCGCCTCGGATTCCGTGATGAGCCCTTCCTTGGCCAGATCGACTGCAACCCGAAGCGCCGCCTTGGGTGTGCGAGTTGCCGCGCGGGCCTGCAACATCCACAATTTGCCCTTCTCGATGGTGAAGCCGAGCTTCATCATGTCCATATAGTGTGTTTCGAGCCTTTTACAGATGGAAAGGAAATCGTCAAAAATCTCGGGCATCAATTCTTGCATGCTCGAAACATCAGACCCTTCGGTTCGAATGAGGGGCAAGGGTTTGGTGGAACCCGATTCCATATCCTCGCCATGAGCCCGTGGCAGGAAGCTGCCTTCGAGGGTCTTCACGCCGTTTTCCTGACTACGGGTAAAGGCAACCCCGACGGCCGAATTGTCATCAAGATTGCCGAACACCATCGCCTGTACATTGGCCGATGTGCCCCAGTCTTCGGGGATATCATGCAAGTGTCGATAGGTGATGGCGCGCGCATTCATCCATGATGAAAAGACGGAGCTGATTGCCCCCCAGAGCTGCTTCTCAATATCTTGCGGGAAGGGCTCATCCAACTCATCTTGCACCATGGCCTTGAACTGCTCGATGATACCCTTCCAGTCTTCAGCGCTGAGGTCGGCATCAAAAAGGATCTCGCGCTCATCCTTGTAATCCTCGATGATCTCTTCAAAGGCGATCTGGTCGATCCCCAGCACGACATCGCTGTATTTCTGGATGAAGCGGCGGTAATTGTCATAGGCAAAGCGTTCGTCACCGGTCTCGCGGGCGAGTGCCTCCACTGTTGCGTCATTGAGGCCGAGATTGAGGATAGCCTCCATCATGCCGGGAATGGAAATGCGAGCCCCCGAGCGGATGGAGAGCAAAAGCGGTTTGTCCGGATCGCCAAGGCGGCGGCCCGTCAGCGCATGAATGCGCTCAATTGCAGCATCCACTTCGCCTTTCAGGCTGGTCGGATAAACATGCCCCATGGCAAAATAGCTGTTGCAGAGTTCGGTCGAGATAGTGAAGCCGGGGGGCACAGGCAGACCCATATTGGTCATTTCAGCCAGGTTCGCGCCTTTGCTGCCCAGCAGGTTGCGCATCCGCGCATTCCCGTCTGCTTCACTGCCGCCAAAATTGTAAACCCAATGAGATGCCAGAACCATTTTCTTCCATTCCTTCTGCGTTATGAGTCCTTAGTACCTTTCCCAACGCTCAGATCAAGGTGAAACTGGGGTCCACCTCTATTTTTCTGCATGCTGGTGCACTGAAAGGACCAAAATTGCAGTGTGTAGCCATAACTTTCCTGTTAGCTGTCATGGCAGTGTCATTAGCCGTCGATAGTTTTCGACTTATCTTCAGTCCTCTCTTCCAAGGGCCTTGATTGTCTATCGTGTCATTTTTTCAATCTTTGGGCTTCAGGCAGGTTTGCAATGTATACGGCGTCCGACATCTGGAATGCGCAATCGCGCGCGCAAATCATTCTGTCCGCATTGGCGCAGGAAACACGATTGGAAGTCTTCCGGCTTCTGTCTCAGGCCGGGCCTGACGGGATGGGCGCCGGCGCCATCGCCAAGGCGCTGGACGTTCCTCACAACACGCTTTCAACCCATTTGTCCATTTTGCAGCGGGCGGGTCTCATCCGCTCCGAACGTCAGGGCCGGAATATCATCTATTTTGGCTTACAGGATTGCCTCTCCGACCTCATGGCCTTTCTGCAGGATGAATGCCCGCAGGCCATGCCCGCAGGGGAAGACGAGATGGCGGTAAAAGAAGCGTGATCTAATCCACCAGATCCCGCTCCTTCGCCAAAAAAGTGTGGTGTTTGTCTGCCTATCTTTCTAATGTAGCAAGGGACAATCCCGCCCCAGTGACGCCTCCAGTGTCACCCTCAGAGCGCCCCTGAGAAGGACCCCAAATGCAGAATGTGCTATTTCTATGTACTGGCAATTCATCCCGCTCTCTCATGGCCGAGGCTATTCTGGGGCGTATGGGGCAGGGACGTTTCAAGGCCTTTTCCGCAGGCAGCCAGCCAGCCGGTCAGCCCAACCCGTGGGCCATCCAATTGCTCGAGCAGTTTGGCTATCAGATCTGTCGGCTGCGCTCGAAAAACTGGAGCGAATATAGCCGTCCGGGATGTCCGCAGATGGATCATATCATCACGGTCTGTGACAGGGCGGCGGGTGAAACCTGCCCCGTCTGGCCCGGCAACCCCGCCACTGCGCATTGGGGCATTGCCGACCCTGCTGCTGAAGTGGGGGACGACAAGGATATGCAACTGGCTTTCCTGACGGCCTATGCGCACCTGTCCGATCGTATCGGCCGCTTTGTCGCTCTGCCCATCGAAAGCATGGATGCAGAAACCTTGCGGCAGGCAATGCAGGAGATCGGCAATCTTTCGGGAGCAACCGGAGACCACATTTAATGGCTTATACTCTGAGGGCTCAGCTTTTGGCTGAATTCTTGGGCACAGGAATACTTCTTTGTACCATCATCGGCTCCGGCATCATGACCGGCAGCCTTTCTCCAGATAATGCAGGCGTCGCGCTCTTTGGCAACACAGTGCCACCGGCTGCGATCCTGTTCGTCCTCATCACCATCTTTGCCCCCATTTCGGGTGCGCATTTCAACCCGGCGGTGACGCTAACCTTCGTCGTGCGTAAAGAATTTCCGCCACGCAAGGCGCTGATGTTTGTCGCGATGCAGCTTCTTGGTGCCGTAGCGGGAACGATGCTGGCCAACTTCATGTTCAGCGAACCGCTTATTTCCATGGCAACCTATCAACGTTTCGGCCCTCAGCAATGGGTGGGTGAGCTGGTTGCCACCGGAGGGCTGTTGCTTACGATCCTTGTCTGCATGCAAACCAAGCCTCAATCGATCCCGCCTGCCGTTACGCTTTATGTGACGGCAGCGATCTGGTTTACCTCATCCACCTGTTTTGCCAATCCTGCTGTTTCCATCGGGCGGGCTTTTTCAAATACATATGCGGGGCTTAGACTGCAGGATGGCATTGTCTTTGCGGTGTGTCAGTTGATCGCGGTTTTCCTTGTTCTGCCGCTGGTTAAACTGGTGCTTGAACAAAAATAGGGCAGGTACTGGCAGTGTTAGATGCCTTTGTCTGGGCCTCTTTCACTCGGCTCTTCCGCCGGTTGCCTAAAAACCTGTTACAGATGACTGCTATTCTGTCTTGACCGAAACAGGGGTGATCGGCTTACTTGGAAGCAGGGAGCAGACACCTGGGATAAAGGACCATACCCGTGGCTGACACACAGACCAGACTGGCCAAGGCGCGCCTCAATCACAGCCAGCGCGCGCCGATGATTGCCGAAATGCATGCGCGCCCTTTCCTCAAACTGGGAGCACCCAGCCGGCTGGCCTTCATTGCGCTCAAACCGGAAGAGGATGGCATTCACACTCCGGCACTGGCCCGCAAGCAGTTGATTGCCTTTCTCGATCAATTCGGTGTGGAGCATCCGCACGATGATGCCGTCTATCACATCGCCCAAATCGGCGAGGAAGAGGGGGGCATGATTCTGAAGTGGGAAAACCACTCCGAATTCGCCACCTATACACTCTATAGCTACGCACCCCGGCCCGATCATCTGGGGCCGGACAGCTTTGCCACGGATCTGCATGATCATTTCACCATCGAATGGCTGGAGGCTTTCCCTGGCCGGATTGTCTCTTCTGTTTCGGCTCGCATTGAGCAGGTGCAGAATCAGACAGCCCTTGAAGAACAGATCTCCGGTGTGGCTCACAGCTGGTTCGGCTCGGCTTCAAGCTTTGCCGCCGCCTATGTCAGCGATGGCGACGCGGCCATTGCAGCTGATTTCGATCTGGACCACAGAGGGCAAATCAGGCTGGTGGTTTTGGCATGCAGCGAAGTCAGTTCCAGCCGTCTGGGGCGCATCATCCAGCGCTTTCTGGAGGTGGAAACCTACCGCGCCATGTCGATGTTGACGCTGCCAGCGGCACGCCATGTGCTTGGCAACATCAAGGATCTCAATATAAAGCTCAGCGAGACAGTCGCCCGGATCGGTGACGAGAAGGAAAGTGACAAGGTGGTGCTTGACGAATTGCTGGGCATCTCTGCAGACCTTTCGCTTCTGTCCACCAGCAGCTCCTCACGCTTCAATGCCGGTCGTGCCTATGAAGACCTGGTCATGCAGCGTATCGAGCTTTTACGCGAGAAGCGCATTCTGGATCGGCAGCTCTTTTCCGAATTCATGAAACGGCGTTACATGCCCAGCATGCGCACCTGTCGTTCGGCACAATATCAGCTCGACGACATGACCTTTCGCGCCGCCCACGCCTCTGAATTGCTGGGCACGCGGGTTCAGGTGACAACCACCGATCAGAACCGGCAATTGCTGGCCCAGATGGATCAGCGGGCTGCCCTTCAGATCCGCTTGCAGGAAACCGTGGAAGGCTTGTCCGTGGTGGCCATTTCCTATTATGCCGTCAGCTTGCTCACCTATTTGTTCACGCCCTTTGCCAAGGCCTTCCATCTGGAGAAAACGACGATGGCCGCTGCCCTCGTGGTTCCTGTCGTGGCTCTCATCTGGCTTTCGATGAACCGGCTCAAAAAGCGGCTTATTCGCAAAACAGGCAAGGGTGATTAGGTTCGGCTCTTGGCTTGTGTCCGCTCAGAAATGCCTATTGCACGCCGCCATGGCTGACCCACCAGTTGGGGTGGGAAAAGGCGAGGCGGCGGGCTGCATATTCGGCATGTTTGACGCTTGCGAACAGTCCAAAACAGGTCGCCCCCGAGCCAGACATGCGCGCAAACAGGCAGTCGCCATCATCTTCCAGTGCCTGCAAAACCGTTTCTATGACCGGGGCCTGTTCGATGGCCGCCATCTCCAGATCATTGCGCTGATCGTCAAGCCAGTCTGCCAGAGCAACTGCCGAGAGAAAGGCAGAGGGCACAGGTCCCATAGGCTTGTTGTCCTTGCGCTTGAGGCTTTTGAAAATGCTTGGCGTGGAAATCGGCACGCGCGGATTGATCAGCACCATGCCCAGATTCTTGGGCAATCGGGGGCCCGCGCTCAGCTCGTCGCCGACACCGCCTGCAATGAGGCAGGAACCTTCAAGACACATGGGCACATCCGCGCCCAGCTTAAGAGCAATCATGCGCAGCTTGTCATCATTGATCGTCCGCTGCCACAGACGCAAGAGACCCAGCAGCGTCGCCGCCGCATCTGAAGAGCCGCCGCCGATACCCGCAGAAATGGGCAGGGATTTATCCAGCGTCATATCTGCTTCTGGCTTGCATTTGAGCTCTGCTGCAAGCAACCGCGCAGCCCGGACCATCAGATTGTCCGGCTCCTGCCGCAGGCCCTCGGCGAAGGACCCCTTGACCGACAGATGCAAATGCCGCGAAGGCTTGAACTGGATGCGATCTTCCGCGCCGCCAAAAACCACCAGAGATTCCAGCAAGTGATAACCATCATCCCTCTGACCCGTGATATGCAACGCGAGATTGATCTTCGCTGGTGCGGTCAAGGTGAGGATGGATTGGTCTGTTGCCGTTTTGGTCATTACAAGCAGTCTGTCTCAAGCGGTTTGAAGGTGCGCGATCTCTGGGTTCCATTGCTGTTGCTGGGGAAAGATCTCTGCTTTGCCTGAAGGCGCTTTTTGCCGGTGCTGTTAAGCTGTGTGAGCCTGTCCGGTATCGCTGCGTTTTCCAAGCATCTGGCTTGATCTGCTCACCCGGCGCAACCATAAGATGATTCTCACCCCGCTGTCGCCAACCTGATAGGCAAATAACTTGAAACCTCGCAGACGAAAGCGAACAAGCCATTGCGCCAGATGAATTTTCCCTTCAAATCACAAGCATATGGACATCAATTGAGCTTGTCCAGATCGTTTGCGGAAGGCTGGCCAAATACGTATTAGACACTAGCATAATTGCTGTGAGCGACCAGCAGCTGTCGCTTGCTTTTGGCCATCACTGTCGGAGATAGGATCAAAGACATGAACAGGGTAAAGAAAAACGCTGCGCGGATAATTCGGCGCAGCGTTCAGGTGTTTCAACTTGTAAGCAGGTCAGTCAGCAAGGCCGTTGGCAATCTTGTCATCGACCGATTTAAGCAGGTCTTCATCAGGCTGCATGGTCTTGACGCGCTGCCACTGGAAGGTGGCCTCGTTCTTGCGACCAGCCCGCCAATATGCGTCGCCCAGATGGTCCGTTATGGTCGGGTCCTCAGGACGCAGTTCTACCGCCCTTTCAAGGAAGTTGACCGCCTCTTCATATTGCTCGAGGCGATAATGGGCCCAGCCGAGAGAATCCACGAAGAAGCCATCAAACGGGCGCAACGCCACGGCCTGACGGATCATTTCTATGGCCTTGTCCAGATTGATGCCGCGATCCACCCAGCTATAGCCCAGATAGTTCAGCACAGTTGGCTGATTGGGGAACAGCTTGAGAGCCGCCAGCATATCCTTCTCGGTTTTGTCCCAGTCTTTGAGTTGATCATAGGCAGAGCCGCGCAGGAAGTAGAGCGACCAGTGGATGTCCCGCTTGACCTTGATGCTATCCAGCCCGTGGGTCAGAATATCAATCGACTCCTGAAAGCGCCTTTCGGACTGATAGATCCGCGAAAGCACCGAAACGGTTTCAAGATCGGAATAATCTCCTTCCAGCAGAGTTTTGAGCCGATCAATAGCCTCGTCGGGGCGGTCCAGCCGCGCCAGAACAAAGGCACCACGACGCTGGGCCTTGCGATAGACCGGGCTACCGGTTTTGATCGTGTCATAGCGGGCAAGGGCCAGTTCATTCTTTTCAACGCGCTCGAGCAGTCGCGCCAAAGAAAAACTGGTCATGTCATTATTCGGGCGCAGATAGTCGGCAAATTGCAAATAGAGCGCCCCACCTTCAATGGCGCCTTCTTCGGTCAGCGCATTGCCAAGGGTCGAGAAATATTCTGCGGCACCGTCTTGTGGTGTGCGAATGGTGCTGGCGATCGGCTTCATGGCAGAGAAGGTGGTCATCAGCCATTGTTTCTCTTCCACGTCAGCGGCGCTGGCCGCAAATTCCTCGATAACCTGACTGGCCCGTTTTTCATTGCCTGCCTTGAGCAGATTGTTGACGAGGGCTGTGGCCGTTGCCAGAGAATTGGGGTCGGCATCAAGGCTCTGCTGAAGCAGGGTTGTCGCTTTGGTGTAATCCTTGGCATAAGACGCCACGAGCCCGGCATGAAGCGAGAAGAAGAACTGGTTGACCTCGCTCTCTTCATTAGCCTTGAGCATTTCCAGCGCTTTGGGAAGATTGCCCCGATCCTGCCCGATGCTTGCCCATGCTTCCAGAACGGTCTGGGAGATGAGGGCAAAGGGGCCATATTGCGCGGAGGCACTCAGCAGGCGCGGATCATTGAGGTTCCGCCGCAGGGGCGAACGCGCGATCAACTGGACTGGATTGTCCTGCATGATCTTCACGCCATTCTGGAACTGGATTGACGCACTGGAATAATTCCGGCCCTTGAGGGCCTTTACACCAAGAGCCAGATGGATCATCGGGGCGATGCGTGCGTTCAGCTCGCTGGTCTCCGCCGAGACTTCTTCCTCTTGCTCATCCGTGGCATCCTTCGCTTTCTTGGCAGCAGGATGATTGCTCATGGCGGCCATCTTGTCTGCAAGCGCAAAGGCTTCATCATGGCGACCGGTTGCCAGCATCAGGGCAAAGTTTCGCTCCAGCAGCAGTAAATTCTCGGGATCTTTTTCAAGTGCCTGTGCATAGAAATGCGCCGCCAGCTCCAGATCCTGTTCGTCCTGTGCCAAGCGCGCTGAAAGATAAGTGCCCGTCAGGGTGGTCGGCACATCAGACAAAGCCTCTGGAATGGATGCCGGCGTATTCTCGGGCGCTTCGGTGGTCGCTCCGGCCAGTGAGGCCGGTCCTATCAACAAGGCAAATCCTACAGCGCCAGTCAGGAGGTGTTTTCGAAACATCTTGAGGGAAAATCGAAAGTGCATTTAGTCAGCCTTGTTGTTGCGCAATCCGAAGCGATTGTAACCATAGCGCCATGACGACGGCGAGCAATGCGCTTTCTTGCTGCTTGCAAGCAAAGAAGCGCCCGGAGCAATCAAACAAGCAATTGTTTGCGCGGTTCGCTCAGTCATGGCTGTGACCCGATATTGATGCGGCTCATAGCGAATTAGGAATGTAGCATGGCTTTTTTGAGGCCCTGTCGCAAGCCCCACTCTTTAGCCCTGTACATAATAAAGAATGTTAAAAATCAATAACCAAAATGCCCCACCCGGGTGGCAGAAATTTGACCTTTTCAAAAAAGTAGACTCATTTTTGCTAGCGGATTGGTCTTCAAGGGGCAACCTCATCGCTGTTTTACCGTTTGATCTGCAACGGATACCCTTTGCATTCGCCAATGCGGACCGCGTGGTTCTTGCCCTTTAGGCCAGAAAACAGTCTGATCATCGGAAAGACGCTACAGTCAAGCGCCGTTCCATCGCTTTTGCGGTCTGCAAAGGGAAAGGCTCACCTCTCACCGAGCAAATCAGTGCCCGCGCGCAATGCAGAATTCCACCGCATCGATGAGCGCTGACTTATAGGCGCTATCCTCGAACACATCCAGAGCGGCAATGGCCGTGGCGCCGTGGGTGCGGGCTTGCTTCAGTGTATCTTCCAGCGCGTTGGTTTTCTTCAGCAGCCCCATGGCAAAGTCTAGCGCACCGTCGGTGACATCCTTGCGCTCTTCCATCACCCGCTTCCAGAAAGCCTTGTCCTCTTCCGAGCCACGCTCATAGGCCATGATCACCGGCAGAGTGATTTTGCCTTCGCGGAAATCATCGCCGACATTCTTGCCAAGTGCGGCTGCCGATCCACCATAATCCAGCGCATCATCGATCAGCTGGAAGGCGTTGCCCAGTTCCATGCCATAGTCGCGCAGGGCCGAGATCTTGGCTTCATCGCTTGCCGCAATGATCGGACCCACTTCGCAAGCCGCTGCAAACAGGGCTGCGGTCTTGGAGCGGATCACCTGCATGTAATCCTCAACCGTGGTCTTCATATTCTGAGCCACGGACAGCTGCAAAACCTCGCCCTCGGCGATGACACAAGCTGCCGTAGAAAGAACGTCGAGCGCCCGGATGGAGCCGACATCCACCATCACGCGGAAGGCCTGACCAAGCAGGAAGTCACCCACCAGAACGCTGGCCTGATTGCCCCAGAGCATACGGGCGGCGAGTTTGCCCCGGCGCATATCGCTCTCGTCGACCACATCATCATGAAGCAGCGTGGCCGTATGCATGAATTCGACAGCCATGGCCAGCTTTACATGACCGGCAGAGGTGGTGTCGTCATAGCCGCACATGTTGGCTGCGGCGAGGGTCAGCATCGGGCGCAGGCGCTTGCCCCCTGAATCGATCAGATGCTTGGCCACTTCCGGAATCATTTCGACATCCGAGCCAGCTTTTTCGAGAATCAGATCATTCACGCGGCTCATATCCTGTTTCACCAGGTCGATAAGCGGCTGAATGCTGGCTTGGGATTTATTTGTCTCATTGAGAGGTGGGACAACGCTCACGCGGCGGCTCCAATTTTGTGACTTTTCTTTTCGGTCGCGAGAATAGGCGGGTCACCGGACAACGACAAGGGGCAGGCGCAGAAATGTTACTGAATCACGTTGAAAATTATTCCTTTGTCTGCATTTTTCTTTCGCATTCTTGGACCAATGTATTGGATCTCGGGCAATCAGGCTGGAGAACATCCTGCAAAGGGCCTTTGCCAGCCCATAAGTCTCTTTTCTCTCCAAGCTTTTCAATTTATGGTTCGGCCCATCTGCAAAGCTGATTTCAATGGTCCTAGCACAAGGATACTGGCGTGGAAGAACTCATCAAGACGAACAATCCAGTGACCCTTTCCTTCGTGGAAGCCCTGCTCAAGGATGCCGGTATTCCCTATCAGTCTCTCGATCACAATATGAGCACGCTTTACGGCAACACCCTCAATTCCATTGCGCGCCGCATTCTGGTGGATTCCGATTATCTGGAGCGCGCGCGCCAGTTGTTGCGCGATGCGGATCTGGAAAAAGAAGCGGACTGGTCGCTCGGCGAGTAATCCTCTCGCAAAAACGCTTTTTGCAAAGACATATCAGAAAGACAGACTATGCCTTCCAATTCAGCCGTGCCCGCATCCGCACCCACTCCCTTACTGACCGACGTGCCGACTGTGGCGGCCGCTGGCGTCCCGGCAGATGTCGCAATGAGTGAGGATGACTTCCTAGGCGGGCGCATTTCGCTCCTGCAGCCGAGAAAGGGGCATCATCGCTCGGGCACGGATGCGGTGTTGCTGGCGGCCTGCACGCCCGCAAAACCGGGCGATCTGGTGGTCGATCTGGGCTCGGGGGTAGGCGCTGCGGGCCTCTGTGTGGCGGCGCGGGTCGGTGGCCTTCGACTGCTTGCGGTTGAAATCGATCCAGAGATCGCGGTCATCGCTGCGGCCAACATGGCCCGCTCCAAGGCCTTTCTCGCTCAGGCTTCGGTTATCAGCTGCGATGTCGCCTTGCGGGGCGAGCCGCGCAAAGCGGCCGGGCTTGTCGAAAATCTCGCTGACCATGTCATCGCCAATCCGCCTTACTATCGACCAGAGAATTTCCAGACCTCCCCCAACGAGGCACGCGCCACGGCGCATATGTTAACCGACGAAGGCATGGAGCCGTGGTTTCGAACCGCCGTTTCCATCCTCAAGAGCAAAGGCACTTTCACCGTTGTCCAGCGGGCAGATGAATTGCCCACGCTGCTTAAACTGATGGAAGGGCGCTTTGGCGGCGTCACCGTGCAGCCTTTCTCGGCGCGAGAAGGCGAGGCTGCCCATCGGGTGGTTATTCAGGGCAGGAAGCAATCCCGCGCACCATTCCGCCTGTTGCCAACCATCGCCCTGCATGATGCTGGCTCAGACACCCCCGGTGCACAGATAGAAGCCGTTCACCGCCATGGAGCGGCGATTGATCTTGGGTGATTGCCCAACAAAGGGCATAGGTCTTCTATCGGCATGCAGGAGAGCCGCACTTCTGATCGCATCGTGGAGGTGACAGATAGGCTCTATATGCCAAACTCTTTCTGCATGACGAAATTGAGATAGCGCCCGTCTTCAATCTCAAACCAGCTTTCTCCAAGCGTTTTAAAGCCTTTGGCCAGATAGTAGGAAACCGCTTCCTTATTCTCTGCATTGGCGCTGAGAAAGGCTTCTTTATGCCCGGCTTGGCGCATGTCAGCGTAGCTTGCCCCTAGCAGTGCTGAGCCAATGCCTTGCCCCTTATGGCGCTCGCGCACATAAAGCGTGTCAATTTCCGCAGCTGGGCAGGTTGGGAGGGGCCGCTTTGAAGGACAACACCAGCGCAAATAGCCACGTAATCCTTCCTGTCCGGCATAGTCCACCCCATCAACGAGCAAATGCTGGTCTTTGTCCGCAATCAGCGCTGCCATGTTAGCAGGTGTGAAGGTTTCCAGCGCATAAGCCGCAAAAACCGGCGGAATACCGGGTCGGCAATAGGTATGCAGCCAGACCTCGATGCAGAGCGCCGCCAGTGCGCCGGCATCCTCCTTGTTTGCCATGCGTATCGCCATCAGCCCAACCGGTCGCGGAGGATGCGCTCGAAGATGCGGGCACCAACCAGCGTCAGGCTGTCTGGGAAGTCGAAATCCGGGTTGTGCAACTGTGGCTGGCTTTCTCCCGACCCGAGCACGAACAGGGTAGAGGGGCAATGATGGCCGAACTGGCCGAAATCCTCAGACCAGCGCATGGGCTCGCTCTGCTCTTCTGTTGTGATGCCCTCAGCCTCAAGCGCCTTGGCAACCAGATCTGTGGTCTCGGGCGCATTGGTGCAGGCTGCGAATATGTCGTCCTGTTCGATCTGAAGGGTAAGACCTGCCTCTCTTGCCGCGACAGTTGCCAACTGCTCGGCGGACGCCACCAGACTACCCATCACATCGTCACTGACGGTGCGCAGCGTGGCCCATATTTGTCCTGTGCCGGGGGCAACCCCGAAGCAGGGCTCACCAACACTCATATGGGTGATGGTGACCAGCTTGTAGCTGTCATCAAGGGCCTGTCCGACGTCAAGACCATTGGTCAGGGCATTGAGGCCTGCGGCGATTGTCATCATCGCTTCGACCGGCGAGATGCCATCCTGCGGCATGGATGCATGGGAGGTCTTGCCCTCTAGCAGAATGCGGATGCCACGAGACGCACAGCACATGGCACCCGATTTGAGCGCCACCGTGCCAAGCGGCAGGCCAGGCAGGTTATGAAGGGCAAAGGCCATGTCCGGTTTGGGGACATCTGCCGAAAATACGGGGTCGCCAAGCAAGGCAGAGGCGCCCTTGCCGGTTTCCTCGGCAGGCTGGAACAGAAGCACAACCCGCCCCGAGGCCGGGCGCTGACGGGAAAGCCGCATGGCCAGAGCCAGAAGAATGGCCATATGGCCATCATGGCCACATAGATGGGCCTTGGTTTCCAGCTCGGAGCGATAGGCAAGATCGGATTGTTCCTGAATGGGCAGCCCATCGAGCTCACATCGGAAAAGCAGGGTCGGGCCATCTTGCCCCGAGTCAAAGGTCGCCGCGATGCCGGTGCCGCCAAGCGCTGTGCCGTCCGGCTCTGTCCACGGGCCGAGCCCCGTCACGATGCTGTCCGGTGACAGCCTTTGCAATTCCTCAATGACCGTTTGCGCTGTTGCCTTCTCGTAGCCCGAGAGATCCGGGCGACGATGGAGCGCTTGCCGGAAAGCAACCAGATGGTCGATCTCGGCATTGGTCAGCTGTGTGCTCATATTGAATTATCCACGTTTGCTTCTTGCTGCGGTGCCTTGGTGACCGCTTTGTCAAAGCTCACTGTAAAGTCCCAACTGCGGCAAAAGAAAGAGAAAAGCACAGTAAACTGTTGGAAAAGCTGAAAATCGGCATGCAATGTGCAGATTTCGAAACCAAACCTCAACAGCTCTGCGCTTATGACAAGAATCATCAGGGCAGGGCTGGAAATACCCACGGCCGCAGCCTAAGTAAAAGCTATTAAAAGATTTGATGTGCCTCGACCACAAGTAACCAGAGGATGTTTGCCGTGAAAATCATGAAATATATCAGGAAAGCCATTCCCAACAGCATTCTCCCTGAAAAATGGACGAAAGAGCCGGTAGTCATCCCTGTGGTTCGCATGGTTGGCCCTATCATGGTCAATCAGGGCGGTCCGATGCGGTCTCATCTGAATATGGCCTCCATCGCAGGGCCTTTGCAAAAAGCCTTCGATATCAAGGACGCGCCCGCTGTGGCGATTGCCATCAACAGTCCGGGGGGCTCACCGGTGCAAAGCCGTCTCATTCACGAGCGCATCCGGCAGTTGGCCATCGAGAAGGAAAAGGACGTCATAGTCTTTTGTGAAGACGCGGCAGCGTCCGGTGGTTACATGATCGCTGTTGCTGGCGATGTTATCGTTGCTGACCCCAGCTCCATTGTTGGATCAATCGGTGTTGTGTCTGGCGGTTTCGGCTTTGTCGATGCCATCGAAAAGCTCGGCATCGAGCGGCGCATCTATACGGCAGGCACACAGAAAGCGATGCTCGACCCCTTCAAACCGGAAAATCCAGAGCATCTGGCCCATCTGGATGAATTGCTTCAGGATCTGTTCGAAAGCTTCAAGGAGCTGGTGCGGGGGCGCCGTGGCGACAAGCTGACCGAATCCGAGGACAAACTCTTTACCGGTGCTTTCTGGACCGGCAACAAGGCGCTGGACTATGGCCTCGTTGATGAGCTGGGCGACATGAACAGCTATCTCAAGCGCCGCTTTGGCGAAGATACCAAGCTGAAACTGATTTCCCAGTCTTCCGGTTTCTTTAGCCTGTTCCATTCCAGCTCGCTCTCCATGGGGGCAAGTCACAACGCATCTGTGGGCGATCCGGTTGATCGCATCGCGGCAGGGCTGTCAGCTGACAAAATCCTTGCAAGCCTTGAAGAACGCGCATTATGGTCCCGCATCGGATTGTAATCACACCAAGGATTCTGATGATCCTTGAAGGGGCGCGCTGAAAGGAACAGGGCAGTTGATCGCGAAATTAATGGTAATGCTGGCCGCGCTGGCCGCCCTCTGGATCTTTTCAAAGCTGCTAACGAAAATTCGCGCGCAGGGCACAGAATTGAACCGCCGTCGTCAGGCCGAACTGATGCGCCAGAAAGCTGAAGCCCTAAAGCAAGAGAGCGAAAAGGCAAAGCGCGAGGCGGATATCATCGATCTGGAGCAGGATCCCGAAACCGGTGATTTCCGCGAAAAGCGATAGGGCCCCAAGGACACGTCTGGCATTTCAGGCGAGTCTAGCCGGGGGATAAGTTTTTTACTTATCCTCACGGCCATGAATCATGAAACAAAGGAAAAGGGAGCGAGCGCACCGATATCGGCTTGCTCCCTTTTTCTTTGTTGGGGTATGTGGATTTTTCGCCGTTTCTCCACCAAGCATGCACAGTTTGTGCAAGCACTTGTGAGCACTGATATGGAGAAACTGGTCCTTTACCTGCTGCTAACAGCTGCCTGAGCGCTTTGTCTACCAATAGGCTATGGCAGGCTCTTGCCAAAAAGACCGGCTGACTAATAGCATTGATGGGCTCACGCTCGTCATGCGGGTGAGCGTCGCCTGTGGGGGAGGGGCGTCATCATGTCGGTTCTTGATCAAATTCTGCCAATTCTGTTTCTCATTCTGGCGGGCGCGTCGCTTCGCTTGTTCAATGTCCTGTCGCCGCAGATCATGGAAGGCCTGACCAAGCTTGTGGTCAATCTGGTTTTGCCCAGTGTGCTGTTCACGGTCTTTCTGGATATGGCGATGAAGGCCTCCTATCTGGGTGTCTTCGTGGTAACGGCGGCCATTTGCGGCGGACTTTATGCGCTAGGGCGGATCGTTGGGCCGAAACTGGCCCCCAACCACCCGTATTTTCCCTTTCTGATGACGGGCTTTGAATATGGCATGCTCGGGGTCAGCCTGTTCGGTGGCGCTTATGGATTGCAGGCGGTGGGCTATATCGCAGTGGTCGATCTGGCCCATGAGCTGTTCATCTGGTTCATTTTCGCGCCCATGCTGATGATCCGCCGCGACGGGCAGAGCGATCCGGCAACGATCCTGAAAATGTTCGCAACCTCGCCGGTGGTCATCGCTCTGGTCGCTGGTCTGGTGTGCAATGGTCTCGGTCTGTCGGATTTCATCAAGACGACGCCGGTTTTCTCAAGCCTCTATGGCACCATGAAGCTGCTGGCTGGTATGGCCATTCCGCTCATCCTGCTGGTGGTGGGCTATGGCATTCGCATCCATCGCGAGGGGCTGGGCGATGTTTTGAAAATGGTCGCCCTGCGCTATGGCATTCTGGTGCCATTGGCTCTGCTGCTCAATATGTTTGTGCTGGATGGCCTGCTCGGCCTTGGCGAACCCTTTCAGATGGCTTTCTTCACCCTGCTGATATTGCCACCCCCATTCATCATTCCACTCTTCATGCAGAAGGCATCCGAAAGTGAGAAGGCTTATGTGATCAATGCGCTGGCGGTATCCACCGTAGTAAGCCTTGCGCTGTTTGCCATCTATCTGGGGTTCCACCCAACCCTGTGAGGGGAGGCGCGGGTCGGCTGCTGCGGGGGGAACCAGATTATCCCCATAGCGGGTCGAGCACATCGGCGGCCAGATAGCCGTCGTCACCGAGACGACCATATCTGGCGAGCCACTCAAGAAAGATCATCGCACTCTGGCTGGGCTGGGGGCGCTCCGAGGAAGGACGCACAATGAGGCCTTCCTTGAAACAATAGAAGCCGGCAGGCGCTATCAGCGTGCCACTTTTCAGCTCTTTCTCGATGAGAAATTTGGGGGCCAGTGCCACGCCCATGCCCCGCTCGGCAGCCTCATAGGCGAGCCCCGCCAACTCGAAGGTCTGCTGGCTCTCGCAGGACAGCGTAAGGCCGGTCATCTCCGACCATTGCGCCCAGCCACTTTCCGAGCCGCGCCGGTCAAGGCGGTTCTTGAAGGCCAAATGTCCGTCTTCAAGATGATGCGGATAGGAAGGCGATAGCACCGGCCCGATATGGACATCCCCCAAGGTGGTGCCATTCGGGTGGGCTTCTTCTGGGCTCACAAAGCGATCCCATGAAAGCACCAGATCTACCGAGCCGTCGAAGGAGTGGGAATTGAGCGGGATGGTCAGGGTTATCTGGATCTCGATATCGGGATGATGTCGGTTGAAACGCGCGACAATGGGAATGGCCCAGACGCGGGCAAAGGTTGAACTAACCTTGATGGAGACTTTCTGCTGCGTCCGCTCAAGGCGCAAACTGTCATAGCCCTTGCGAATATCGGACAGACCATCCGCAACAATTGAGGCAAATTTCTGCCCCTGAGGCGTGAGCTTGATGCCCGAACCGTTCTTTTCAAAGAGCGGCGTTCCTGCATGATCCTGCAGCTGATGCAGTTGCTTGCTTACCGCACTGTGGGTCCGGCCAAGCCTGTTGGCCGCTCCCGTTACCGAGCCGCTGTGATACAGCGCTTCAAAGGCTAGCAGGGAGGCAAGGGGTGGCAATTGCGCCATGGATAGTGGAAGCTCCGGCATATGTGAGGGCATGGGATCATGTCACTTTTTCTCACATATAAGGTGCGTATTTTTCAATTTTATTACAGTCAAAAAGACGCAATAATTGCACCAGCTCGGGCGAGACGAATCCGATAGCAAAAAGATAACAAAAACAATGAAGGAGAGAAGGCCATGAAGACGAGCTTTGAGGGCGATTTCAATCGCATGAGCCATCATGAGGCGCTGGCTTTGATCGCCAGCTATGGGCCAGAGCGGCAAAGAAGCCTGAGACAGACGCTGGCTCTGTGGCTTGGCCGCCGCAAGGAACGTCAGCAGATGCGGTGCGATCTTAAAACGATCGGCTTTAACGATGCTGTGCTGGAAGATTGCGGTATGACCCGGCAAGAGGCGGAAAAGGAAGCCTCAAAATATTTCTGGCAGGCCTGAGACCTGCCAGAAAAGCAATTCAATCAAATCCTTGCCTCGCACGCCAGAGCCGGCCCACGATGCAAGTCCCCCATTAGCCGATGTCGGTGTGTGAGGTGATGATTTTGGAAACGAGGCCATACTCTTTGGCTTCTTCAGAAGAAAGCCAGTAATCGCGGTCGGTATCGGCTGCGATTTTTTCAATCGACTGCCCTGTCGCTTCCGAGAAGAGCTTGTTGAGGCGCTCATTCATCTTGATGATTTCGCGTGCCTGAATCTCGATGTCAGAGGCCATGCCGCGCGCACCACCCGATGGTTGGTGCAGCAGGAAGCGGGTGTTTGGCAGGCAAACGCGGCGCTCTACCGGAACGGAAATATAGATAAGGGCACCCGCAGAGGCGACCCAACCGGTTCCGATGATCCAGACCTTCGGTTTGATGAATTTGATGATGTCATGCATGCAGTCGCCAGACTCGACATGGCCACCTGGAGAATTGATGAAGACCTTGATGTCTTCGTCGCTTGTGGCTGCCATGGCGAGCAACTGGGCGCTCACCTTCTGGGCCATTTCCTGCGTCACTTCACCGTAAATGAAGACGGATCGGGATTTGAACAGGGCCTCGGCCGCATCCTTGCCCATAGAGTCTTCCGACTTTTTTTCATTTTCTTCGCTCATGGTGCGAACTCCCATCTGGCAATTGACTTTGCCCTTTTGGCATTTGGCGCAAACCGGGCGTCGAATCAAACATAGTTCGCGCCCACCTTAATAACAACTCGTGAACAAGTCCTTTTATCGATGCAACAAAATGGCGCTCCATCCATACACAACTGTTTGCGGATGAAGGGCATGAAGGTTCGAACGGACAAGAGCCCATGAACGTCTTGCAATGAAAAGTAAGAAACTGGTTGATGAAATGCCGGATTTGTGGAATCTACTGGGTGCACCCTAATCTAAATCTCTGTTTTTTAGAGCTTTTCTACGTATAAATCTGTTCTTGAACAGCGGATTGTCTATATTTGAAAACATCCGGAATTGTGCGGCAGCGCAGACCGCTTCTTCCGGAATGGGAGAGTATAATCATGAAAGTCAATTTTCTTGCTGCCACGATTGCCGGCCTGACCCTCGCTGCGACAAGCTATGCCTTTGCGGCAGACAGAAACGTAACCATCAAAAACCAGACCGGATATGCTATCGTTGAATTTTATGGCTCCAATAGTGGCACGAATGAATGGGAAGAAAATATTCTGGCAGGTCAGCGACTCAATCATGGAGAATCCGTTGAAATCAACTTTGATGACGGAACCGAAAACTGCATGTTCGATTTTCTTGCCGTGTTTGAAGATGACGACCGGGT
Organism: uncultured Cohaesibacter sp.; assembly: GCF_963682185.1. NCBI lineage: Bacteria > Pseudomonadati > Pseudomonadota > Alphaproteobacteria > Hyphomicrobiales > Cohaesibacteraceae > Cohaesibacter > uncultured Cohaesibacter sp. The sequence goes on from NZ_OY821667.1 coordinate 4,308,092, forward strand.
TACACAGGAAAATGTCGATGTCTGCAAGATCGGCACTTTCACCTTTGGTGAATAAGGGATATCCGCTGGAATAAAGACTTGTTGAGGAGAGGGGCTGCGGCCCCTTTTTTCGCATCTGCTGTGCGTCAGTGATGCAAGACAATAATTTTGTTCTTGATATGTTCCATCTTCTGCCGCATCATTCTCACAGAACAAAACGCTAACAGAATCGACGGGCGCTCGCAAGCGCTCGCGAGAAGCGATGGAGACTGATGAGCATGGCCCCCGCCAAAGCAAACGCTCGCAACCAAGGTTTGGAGGACGCAGATCCGTTTGTCGGTTTTCAGGTCGACCCCGACCTGCATAAGGGCAAACGCATTCGCGGCAGGGGAACCCGTTCCAACAAGACGGGACGGTTCGAGCCCTACCAGACAGAACCGGTCGATGATGGCTGGTCTTACCCGGATGGGGAAGAGCCGCTGCCGCCTCTGCGCACGGAGGTGCAGGAAGAGAAGGCTCGCACCATCATTACGCGCAATGACTCGCCGGACATCCCTTTCGACCGCTCGATCAACCCTTATCGCGGCTGCGAGCATGGCTGCATCTATTGCTTTGCCCGGCCGACCCACGCCTATATGGGGCTTTCTCCGGGTCTCGATTTCGAAAGCAAGCTTTTCGTCAAGCCCGATGCCGCCAACCAGCTGAAGAAGGAACTCTCGGCCCCTGGTTATCGACCACGCCCGATTGCCATTGGTACCAATACCGATCCGTATCAGCCTGTGGAGCGCGAGTATCGCCTGATGCCCGATATTCTTGATGTGCTGGAAGAAACGGGCCATCCGGTTGCGATTGTCACCAAGTCTGCGCTCATCCTGCGCGATCTGGACAAACTCAAGGCACTCAATGAGCGCAATCTCGTCAAGGTGGCTCTTTCTGTGACGACGATGGACAATCGCCTGTCCCGCGCCATGGAGCCACGTGCAGCGAGCCCGAAACGACGTCTCGAAACCATCTCGCGGCTGGCCGAGGCGGGCATTCCAACCTCCGTCATGGTGGCGCCGGTCATCCCTGCGCTCAATGACAATGAGGTGGAAACCATCCTTACCGCGGCCTATGAAGCAGGGGCGCGGGAAGCTGGCACCATTTTGCTACGCCTGCCCAATGAAGTTAGCCCGCTATTTCAGGATTGGCTGCTGCATCATTATCCTGATCGCTACCGTCACGTGATGAATGTCTTGCGCTCCATGCGCGGTGGCAAGGACTATGACAGTCGAATGGGGCAGCGCATGAAAGGAACAGGGCCTTTTGCTGAGCTTCTTCACAAGCGCGTGGATGTTGTGTGCAGAAAGCTTGGTTATAACTCCAGACGCACACGTCTATCCTTGAAACATTTTGCGGCCCCAAAAAGAAACGAGGCCCAATTATCTCTATTCTGACAGAAGCACTGATTAAAGTTTCTTATGCATGGCAATACTCGGTATTCAGAATGCTTATATTTGCTCTCAGGCGTCTTTAACGCCTGATTAAGTGTTATAATTTTGGATAAATGTGAGTAAATCAAAAATGTTCTATCTTTGGAGAAAGATATCATTTGTACTCTTCACGGAATCACTTTAGGAGCCAACCCAATTAGGTTAATCAACCGGATGCTCCGGTTTTTAAAAGGGTTATAGCAGGGACACGCCGCATCGTTCCTGCTGCGCGGTGAATGTGGCTTCCCTTCACTGCGCCTCCAGCTGCCCCGCTCGATCGCCGACTGGCGGTTTGATCGGGGCAGCCTATTTTTTTCAAAATATGGCAGATTTTCTGTGATAGTGGCCCACCCTATCGATTCTGACTTAATCCCGCGTCCCTTGAGTTTTAGCCTTGGTCAATCATTGGCGTTGAAGCGAAAAATGTGGGCTTTAGATTATTATCTTGATGTCTCAAAGTGCGCGAAAAAGCGTGCAAGCTATCGTAAATAGCCCACACCCTCTTGTGAAACACTTTTCTCCGCCCCTCCGGCATACTACGCTAACGAAGTGTTAACTGTTTGATTCGTCGCTTTGAGCGCAGAAACAGGGATTTTCAGCAGTACTGAGCAGGCTGGAATTTGAAAAATATGGGCTTTACGCCCGATGAGTAGCGGCAGCGAGTAAGGCGATTGATCGTCCCGCGAAGCTGAAGATGTAACTAGTAAAGCAGCGGGGGCACGAAATGCCTGTAACGGAGATGAAAACATGCAAAGGCTAGGGGCCGTTTTTATCGCCATTTGTATGGTCGCCATCTCCATGTCTATTGGTGCGATGCTGCATTTCAAATTCGGCTTGTCTATTACTGAGGCCTCTCCTTTTTCCTTTGGCATTTTGCTCACACTTCTGTTGGTGCACTACCAGATTTCCCGCGTGCGTGATCGCATGATGCTTGATGAGCAGATGGATGATCTCACCCGCCTAAAACTCGCCTTGACCAAGGAAGTGCAGGATGTGCGCGAAATGGCGCGTGAGCTGGATAGCACTGTATCGAGCCGCCTTGAAAAAGAGGTGGAACCCATTCTGGCAGAGCTGGATGTGATTGGCACACTGGTCAAGCAATTGGCAGAGAGCTGCGCCGATCTTGATGAGCGGATGCAGCAGGGCGAAGGACAGGTGGCTGAGGTCAACGCCAAGCTGATTGCCGCCACCAGTTCCGTAAAGGAATTGGAGGAACATCTGCGCGCCAACGCGCGCTCTCTGTCCGCAAAATATGAAAGACCGGCCGAGAAGCCTGTCCAACCAGCAGCCCAGCCCGTTGCCCCGAGCTATTCCGAGCCCGCACATCGGTATGATGAGCCCGAGGAGCAGGATGACCGCCCGTCGCCGCAATCCGCAGCGACAGAAGGGGCCCCGACCAGTCCCTTCGCAGAGACGCGGGAACAACCGGTGACGTCGGAAGACGAAGCCAAGGTGCGGCGCGCTCTGGCCCTTGGTCATATCGAGCTGTTCATGCAGCCGATTGTTGCCCTGCCCATGCGCAAGCCACAATATTATGAAGCCCTGACACGGCTCAAGGCCGACGATGGCGAATTGATCACGCCAGACATCTTTTTGCCGGTCTGTCGCCAGAACGGCTTCCTGCCCATGTTGGATCGACTGGCCGTCAATGAGGCATTCCGCCTGTTGCGGCGTCTGTCAGATCGGGGCCATCCGGTGGAGCTATTCTGCAATCTCGCGCTGGAGAGCCTTGCTGATAGCGATTTCTTTGCCCTGATGCGCGATCTGTTCGATCAGAACCGCGATTTGGCCCCCCATGTGATTCTCGAATTCTCGCAGGCCGATCTGCGCAAATTCGGGTTGATGGAAGAAGAGACCCTCAAGCTGCTCAGCTCCATGGGTTTCCGCTTCTCGGTGGACCGTGTCACCAATCTGGCCGCCGGATTTGATGAATTTGCCCAGAAGGGCGTTAAATTCGCAAAGGTTGCCGCGCCAATCCTGACCCATAGGGAAGCCGGTCGCGGGCTGGACATACACCCTGCCGATTTCTCTCGCCTGCTGTCGCGTAAAGGTTTGGATCTGATCGTCACCCATGTTGAAAGCGAGCGCGACCTGGTCAATCTGATCGACTATAATGTGCATCTGGCCCAAGGGGATCATTTCGCGCCAGCCAAGGCGCTGAAGGGCAATCCGGCCACGGTGCGCGGCCCCTTGCAGGCAGGAACCGTTTCCCAGCAGCAACAGGCCGCCGCAGCCTCTCGTCCGGCGATCCGCCCCTCTCAGGTTGCGCGGATGTCCGGGGGCGGCAATGAACCGGCTCCAAACCGGGCTTCGCCAGTTGATCGCCTGTCCCAGTTTCCCGAGCAATCCCGGCTTCAAGCGCCGACATCCCCTTCATCCAGACCGGCCACACCATCGCGTATGCCAAATGGCTCAGGGGCGCCACGCGCGCCACAACGCCCATCTCAGTCTGCTTCCTACGCCAATGAACCAACGGCCGGAGCCGGGACCAACGGGGCAGAGCGCACGCTGGGAGAAAATCCGCGCATAGCCGAGGCCCTGCGCGCCATGGCAGCCGAGGATACCAACAACAGCGAAACCCGCGATCATTTCCGTGCTGTTCTGGCCGAGGCCGCAGGGCTAATTGCTCCGGGCGAAGCATCAGGGCAGCCCGGTGGCGGAGCCGCGCCAACCGTTCGCGCTGCGTCTCAAGATCGTATGCAGCCACAACGCAGCGTAGGCCAGTCAGAGCGTCTGCCTGCTGCTGATGATTTCGGCCTGCAAACGGGAACGGATCGCGGCCAATATATCGAGGTGTCCTGATCACCCATCAATGACACCTAAGAGGCGCGGCATTTTTGCGCACATTTTTGCGATCAAGGACCTCATCTATCTCTTGACCTTGTATTTTTAACAAGAGACAAGAGGAAGAACCTGAAACCATTTCTCGATTTAAAGGGACTGCCATGTCTTCCCGCATCGCTGGCCTTTCAGCCATTGCGCCGAATTACAAGGGACTATTGTCCGATATCTGGGGTGTTCTGCACAACGGGCAAACCGTCAACGACTGCACAGTTGAAGCGCTCGGTAACTTCCGAAAGGATTATGGCAAGGTCATTCTGATCACCAACGCGCCGCGCCCTTCTGCCCAGATTTGCGAGCAACTTGATAGCCTTGGCGTGCCGCGCGACTGCTATGATGCGGTCGTCACCTCGGGCGATGTGACAAGAGCCGAGCTTACCAAAATCGGAAAAAAGAAGGTGTTCCATCTGGGGCACGAGCGCAATTTGCCGCTGTTTGAAGGCCTCGGGCTGGAACTCGTAGGGGAAGACGAAGCGGAGATGATCTGCTGCACCAGTCTTCTGGACAATCTCACTGAGACCCCAGACGATTACGACGCTCTTCTGCATCGTCTTGCCAAGAGGCATCTGCCCTTCGTCTGCGCCAATCCAGACAGGATTGCCGACCAGGGGGGCAAGTTGGTCTATTGCGCTGGCGCATTGGCTGACCGTTATGAGGCCTACGGTGGTGAAATCGTCATGGCGGGCAAACCGGAAGCCCCGATCTATGAGGCGTCTCTTGCCAAATTTACCGAGATCAATGGTGCACCGATTGCCACGTCCGATATTCTGATCATTGGCGACGCTATGCCGACAGATATGCGCGGCGGACATTATCAGAAGATCGACGCCCTGTTCATCACAGCAGGCATTCATGCCCAGGATTTCGGCCCCATGGATGCACCTGACGATGATCGCGTCAGCCTGCGTCTGACCCATGAAGACGTGGAAACGGTCGGCTTCATGACACGCCTTGCCTGGTAAGAAGACGCAGCTCTTTGCGCGGGCGGTTGGATTGGCCGTCCGGCTATCCTATATTCCTGTAGAATAGGGTGGCATGCGTGCCGCCATGCGCCGACAGGAAAAGGAATATGTTATGCCTCAGGATCAGATCCTTCATCTCGCCAATCGTGTTGTGGTCCAGCTGTCCGGCTCCGAGGCTGAAAGCTTCCTGCAGCGGCTTATCACGGTTGATCTGAACGATCTGAAACAGGGTGAGCTTCGGCATGGCGCCTTGCTGACACCGCAAGGGAAAATTGCCATCGATTTTCTGCTCTCCAGAGAAGATGGACTCTTCCGCTTTGATCTGGACAGGGAGCAGCTGGGCACGTTCACAAAAAAGATGACGCTCTATCGTATGCGCTCCGATGTGACGATAGAGGAAAGCAGCGAGCGCGTTGGCGTCGCTTTTGCGCCCAATGCCGATAAGGAGGCGCTCGCCCTGCGTGATATCCGGTCCGATCAGCTTGGCTGGCGGCTTTACGGTGAAGGGGCCAACTGGCAAACCTCGCCGGAGTTGGAAAATGCCTATCTGGCGCGCCATATCGCGGCCATTGTGCCGCAGGCCGGTCTGGACTTTTCTCTCGAAGACGCATTCCCCCATGACATCAATATGGATTTCCTTGGTGGACTTGATTTTGCCAAGGGGTGCTATGTTGGGCAGGAAGTAGTCTCGCGCATGCAGCATCGCGGCACAGCCCGCAAGCGCCTTGTACGCCTTGAAGCGGACATGCCAATTCCATCGACTGGTACCAAAATCCTTGCCGGAGAAAAACCGGTCGGCGAAGTCGGGGCGGTGCTCGACAAACGCGCTCTGGCCATAGTGCGGCTGGATCGTGTGGCCGATGCCCTCAAGGATGGATTGGCTCTGACGGCAGGTGGTGTGCCCTTGCGCGTAGAGCTGCCAGAGTATGCCGACTTTGCTCTCCCTGCCTGAGCGGGGTTTTCTGCCAACTCTTGTTGCAATTTGCATGAGGCCGTCATTGCTTCTTTGGTGATGACGGCCTTTTTGCGCCGGTTCGGTTGCATAACTGCCCAATTGCTCCTCTATTTTTGGTCCATGCTTAACAAAATTACAAGTTGTGGGTATCCTTCAATGCTTTATTAAGCATCTCTCCTTAGGCTGATGGGCATTGGGGACGAGGGATTGCTAAAATGTCGACGGACTTGCTTGTACTGGATTCATTGGTTGCAGACATCGCTGATTTTGCCAAAAAGCAGATTGATGAAGGTGATCTTTCAGGGCCGCGCTTCGGCGCCTATGTGAAGCTGGCCTGGTGCACGCAGTCTGGCACACCATGCTATTCCGATTGCCAGAATATTACCGAAGCTCTGCAAACCCTGCGCGATCTGGAGCAGAATGAGCAGGTCGATAGCTTCTATGTGGCCATGACCGCAGCCGGCATGGAAGCCTTCCCGCAAATGAATACACCGCTCAGCGATTTTGATGCGATCCGCCGCATGGGCGCTGCCTTGCGCGAGGTTGCCTGACGCTCGCCTACTCATAGGATCGGCAGTAAGTCTTGATCAGGATTGGCCCCATTCGGGGCCTTTTTCATGAGCGCAACTTGGCCCGTTTGAGATGCTCATCAAGGCGGGGCATGATTTCAACGAAATTGCACGGTTGATGGCGATAATCGAGCTGATGGACGAGGATCCCATCCCAAGCATCCTTGCAGGCTCCGCTTGAGCCGGGAATGCAGAAAATGAAGGTGGTTCCAGCCAGTCCGGCCGTGGCCCGCGACTGGATGGTCGATGTGCCGATGGTTTCAAACGAGATCTTGTGAAACAGCCACGAAAAGCCGTCCATCTGTTTGTCAAACAGCGGGGTCATGGCTTCCGGCGTTACGTCGCGGCCGGTAAAGCCGGTGCCTCCCGTCGAAATGATGACATCCACGCCCTCATCGGCAATCCACGCCTTGGCTTGCGCCTGAATCGCCTCGACATCGTCTTTCACGATGGCTCTGTCAGCGAGGCTATGCCCCGCAGCCTGCAAACGGTCTACGAGAGTTTGACCGGATTTATCATCCGTTAGCGTGCGCGTATCGGACACCGTCATGATGGCAATTTTCATCGGAATGAAAGAGCGGGGCGCATCGGAATCGGGAGAATGGGAATAGGCCATAGGTGTCTTTCCTGTCGGTCTTTGGCAAAGGAGCATCAAGCGTGAGCCGATTGAATGGTCTAACAGCTTGTCCTGTCAAGATGCAAAAGCAGACCTCAACTCTGCAGCGCTCATCCGCTCATACTCCGTTTACACGCTAGCGCCCGATATAGCGATCGCGCCGGTGATTGATGGCGATGATGGAATTGAGCACGATGGAGCCCAGAACCGACCAGGCGATGATGGGCCAGGGGAAGAAAAACAGCGCGGTGGCGAAAATAGCCAGATCCAGCAACTGCTGCACATAGCCAGCCCGAAAGCCGGTAAACTCCTGAATGGTGACTGCCATCGCTCCAACGCCGCCCAGACTGCCCTCATGACGAATGATGGCCAGAAGCCCGGCCCCCACCATGGCGCCGAAGGCGAGAATGCCAACAAGCGGATCCAGATGCTCGAAGCTGATGGCAGGGGAGACAAACTTCATCATGGCCGACATGCCAACAACGCAAATAATGGACTTGATGGTAAAGCGCGTGCCCATGCGATGATAGGTGAACCAGTAGAAGGGAATGTTGACCAGGAAGAAGACCGTTCCAAAATCATAGTCCGTCAAATAGGAAATCAGCAACGCAAGCCCAGCGGTCTGTCCGGTCAGAAAGCCCAAATGGGTTAGAAACACCATACCGAGCGAACAGGCAAAGACACCGAATGTCAGCCCTTGCACATCGTCAAGCAGGCTGTGCTTTTCACTGTTCTTATGGGGTTCTTTGTTCTCTGCGCGGGGCTTTATGTTCATCATGGCCAATTGGCATCCGTGGAAATGGGCGTGTGAAACTTGTTTCCTGTGCATCTAAAGAAAAGACGCCTTGGATACCAGAAGAAATATTCAAAATCCGGTCTCGTCATTGCAGACCTGCTTCAAACGCTGGGCGAAGCAGAAAAGGTCGATCAGAATGCGTGATAGGGAGAATGGGAAAGGGCGAGCCTCAAAGAAGGCCAGCAAAGCAGAGCAAAGCAAAAAGATTGGTTGCGATCCACTTTCGGAACATTGCGCGTTTGGGGGACGCTTGGAAGGGCAATTTCACCGCGAAACCAGTGCGCATCAGCTATCACATTGGGGACGAAGAAAGCTGTTGCATAGTCTAAGCGGAGCCAAAAGTGGATCGCTGGCTCGACTGTCAGCAAGGACAACCGGACCAAGAAGTTCAATGGATATTGGGAGTATTTTTTTATCGTATCAGAAAACGCCGCATCTTCTGATCACGTTGGCGGCCTTATAATGCATCGAACCTGAATGAAATCTGAGTGCATCATTCATTTAGCGTTCATGTTGGCATCGAGAAGCAAGAAGGTGTTGCCTAAATGAGAGCGTAGCGAATATATTTGTGCTGGTCCAGCGGAAATTCGCTATATTCCTGCGCCCTAAACGGTCGGTGGAGGCGAGAAGATAATCACAGCGCAAAATCGCGCTTTTCTTATGATCCCGATTGCATTAGGGTCCGCTCGAGCCTTCGGGACACCGAGTACTGAATTTTTTCCACTTTAAAAGAGACACTTTAGGAAGATGACCGACATTCTTGCCCCTCACATGCAGCCGGAACGTTCTTTTCAGGGCATGATCCTGGCGCTGCAGAAATATTGGGCCGATTACGGCTGCGCAGTTCTCCAGCCTTATGATATGGAAGTCGGTGCTGGTACTCTCCATCCGTCAACCACCCTACGTGCCCTTGGTCCGCGCCCGTGGAACGTTGCTTATGTGCAGCCATCCCGCCGGCCAACCGATGGGCGCTATGGCGAGAACCCCAACCGTCTGCAGCATTACTACCAGTTTCAGGTGCTTTTGAAGCCGAGCCCGCAAGATCTGCAGGATCTTTATCTTGGTTCGCTGAAGGTGATTGGTATCGATAGCTCTATTCATGACGTTCGTTTCGTGGAAGATGACTGGGAGAATCCAACGACAGGCTCATGGGGGCTTGGTTGGGAATGCTGGTGCGATGGCATGGAGGTCTCCCAGTTTACCTATTTCCAGCAAGTGGCCGGTATCGAATGTGCGCCTGTCGCTGGTGAATTGACCTATGGGCTGGAACGTCTGGCCATGTATGTGCAGGGCGTGGACAATGTTTACGACCTTAACTTCAACGGCCGCGATGGCGCCGAGCGGATTACCTATGGTGACGTTTTCCTGCAAACCGAGCAGGAATATTCCCGCCATAACTTCGAATATGCCAACACCGAAATGCTATTCCGTCACTTTTCTGATGCGGAAGCCGAATGCCGGTCTCTTCTTGAGCAGGGAGAGAAAGCAGGCAGTGAAGCTGGCATGCATTACTGCGTTTTCCCGGCCTATGATCAGTGCATCAAGGCATCCCACGTCTTCAACCTGCTTGATGCGCGTGGCGTCATCTCGGTGACTGAACGTCAGAGCTATATTCTACGCGTGCGCGAATTGGCCAAGTCTTGTGGTGAAGCCTTCCTCAAGACCAAAGCCGGTGGCCTTGGCTACGAGAGCTGATCGCGACTGATATCAGCAAACAGGATTGATACAAAAAACCGGCCCCAAGCGAGAGGCCGGTTTTTTCATGACATGATCCAGGGGCGTTTCGAAGCCCTATTTCTTTTTGCCGGCATTGCTGTTTGCGTTGCTTGATGCATTGCTGTTTGCGTTGCTCGATGCATTGCTGTTTGCGTTGCTCGATGCATTGCTGTTTGCGTTGCTCGATGCATTGCTGTTTGCGTTGCTCGATGCATTGTTGCTTGCGTTGCTCGATGCATTGTTGCTTGCGTTGCTCGATGCATTGTTGCTTGCGTTGCTCGATGCATTGCTGCTTGCGTTGCTCGATGCATTGTTGCTTGCGTTGCTCGATGCGTTGTTGCTTGCGTTGCTCGATGCATTGCTGTTTGCGTTGCTTGATGCATTGCTGCTGGCATTGCTCGACGCATTGCTGGAGCGAGCTGACGCTCTGGAGTGGCTTGATGATTCACTGCTTCTGCTGTGATCATCATCATCATCACTGACGCTGGAGTAGCTGCTCGATGCTGACGACGCTCCGCGCCCATTGCTGCTGTTGCCATTCGATGAGGCGGATGAGGCTGAACTTGAGAGTTCCGATCGGGCTTCCTCCACCGATGTGGTCGCAGTCTTGCTGCCAGCCTTCAAGGCTAGGGTCTGGCCCTTCACTTCAACAGTCGCATAAAAATCCGGTTTCGTGATCTTCGACTTGATCTGTTTGATGGTCGGTTTCTTGCCCTTGGCCTGAACCGTCATATTCGTCTTGCCGGATGCGGCCTTGGTAACAGCAGCCTTTTGCCCGCGGCTGATTTCTGTCGTGTTGCCGGTTGCCCCGTCGGAGACCTCCACACGGCCTCTGTTGACGGATACCTCTGCGCGGTTCTGTGCCACGTCGACGGTAAAAATGGTGCCTTTGACCACAGCAGTCAGATAGGGCGTCTTCACGGCGAAATGCTTCACGTCCTGTTTATTGACGGTCAGCTGAATACGGCCACTCTGTTGCAGAATGAGGGTTTTGCCAGACTGGATATATTTTGCGGGCGGAATGGCCATGATAGCACCAGATCCGACCTGAATGCGCTCTTTGCCTCGGATCAGCAACAGGCGAGTACGGCTCTTGGTGGATAGTGTTTGGCCGGGATGCAGCACAGACCCTTTGCGCACCTTGATCGCCTTCTCGCCCTTCTGGGCAATATAGGCGACACCGGTGATTTTCTGCACGGTCCAGCTCGCGCCGGATTGCGCTTGAGCGTGTAAAGGCAGGACGAGAAGCAGAACGAAAGCGAATAGAATGCGCCGCATGGCATGCGTTTCCTTGACAATTTTTCCAAGGCTGGGAATCTTTAGATTTTTATTAAAAGCAAAATGACAAGGATGCCTAAATGCCTGATTAATAGGCACGTCGATATAATATTATTTCTAGTGTTTCTAGGTGATTCCACAGAGTAGTATTAACGAATTATTGACGGGATGAATAGCATTTGAATGGTCTGGGCAAATAGGGTGCCCAGAGCCAATCTTGGGGATACATATTGGACAGGTGCGTTCATGAGTTGCGTGGATAACTGTCTGTTCGTGGCTCTGCGCTCGGCTATCTATTCGTCGGCTTTTTGCTTCTTGCCATGCCGCATTGCTTCCAGTTGGGTTTTGAATTCGTCACAGGGGTCTTTTTCATCCAACCGTGGCGTAAACCAGATCCAGTCATAAAGGGCATCATCAAAAGCGGTATAGGCCGAAGGCTTGTCTTCTCCCCGTGCGACCTCGACAAAACCTATGGATACCACGCGGGCGTCGGCCTCCAGAAACATCGGCACGCCTCGATCCTTGCGGGTGTGGCCTTTGCCTGCCACAAGGATGGCGACGGACCCGTCCTTATGGCTCCTGCGCATGGCACGGGCCATATGCGCATCCTTGAGCCGTTGCATCTCCATCATGGGGCCAACGGCATCCCGACTGATCATGCCGCAGTGGGCGGCGACCAATTCATCTGTCAGGCTCTCGCTCTGAGCCTTGTCATAGGTGATGTCCCATTTCAGATCCTCCCGAAGACGCTCGGGCACCTTACCAGTCTTTCCCAAAGCGCGTAGATCCGTCCGCTCAGGATTCCCGGCAAAGATCGGCATGGCGTGGGTGATCGCGCTGGCAAAAATGGGTTGATAATAGCTCCAGTCGGGCCAGCCGCGATCGTTCCAATGCAGGTCTTCTCCCAGAGCCGCAAGGCGTTCGGGCAACTTGGCATTATCGGTCGCACGATTGTGATTTGCATATCTGGTTACCGCATCCACGAGGGGCTGGTGAGAAGGCTCTAACATTTCGAACACGACTTTCGCCTCGCGGCCCAGCGCACCGATTTCATCGATAATGTGCGCTTGCAAACCATGGTGACGAGGATTGTCATGCTTCTCTCCAAGCAGAAGATAGTCGGTGCTGCCAAGGGCATCATAAAGCATTTCCGGTGTCGCTCGCTTCCCGGTTTGCATGCGCCAAAGGCTCTCAGACAAAGGATGTTCGTTCAGCAACAAGGGTTTTCCCTCTGTAACGGTTTGGGCCAAAGACGGCACAGAATATGCGCCAAAAGCAATCAGAAAGGTAAGCCCCAGAAAAATTGCAGTGTGAAGGCGATTGCGCCACAGTATAAGTTCCTCGCGCGCGCGAGAGAGAGAATGTCTGTTCTTGCAGGTCATGGCATGGTGCCCCTTACCTGTTTCGAGTTTGATTGTCTGGTCTTTGGAACGATCCTAAAGCATCTTGGCTATGCTTGCATCCATCTCGGGCAAGACTTGGGCTAAAGAGTGAGAGCCACAGGAATTGCTGTGTTCCATGCCAACTCTTGCTTGCACTTTGTGCCATCTGGGTTACTCTCCGCATAAAGGCCTGTTTGCTGCAAGGCTGGCCAATTCACAGGAGAGATGATCATGGCTATCAGTTGGGTCCTATTGGGGATCGTGGTTCTTTTGGGCCTTTATGCTATTTCCATCTATAACAAACTGGTCAAGACCAGACAGATGGTCAATGAAGGCTGGTCGGGAATCGACGTGCAGTTGAAACGTCGCGCCAATCTCATTCCCAATCTGGTGGAAACCGTGAAGGGCTATATGGGCCATGAACGCGAGACGCTGGAAAAGGTAACAGAGATGCGTGCCCGTGCCGCCAATGCCTCCAAGGGCGGCGCCATGGAGCGGTCTCTGGCCGAGGGCAATCTTTCCAAGGCACTGGTCAATCTCATGGCCGTGGCCGAGAATTATCCGGATCTGAAGGCCAACGAAGGCTTCCTCAATCTGCAACAGGAACTCTCCGGCGTGGAAGATGAAATCCAGCTCGCCCGCCGCTATTACAATGGCACCGTGCGCAACCTTAACACAATGATCGATCAGTTCCCCTCCAACATCGTTGCGGGATTCTTCTCCTATGCCAAGAAGGATTATTTCGAGGTCGAGAATGAAGAAGATCGCGCAACACCTCAGGTGAAATTCTGATTCTCTGATCCGCAGCAAAGCCCGGCACGGGCTCTTGTTGCCTATTGATCTGACATGACGCACTTGGGCTGCCAGGTGCGTTTCGTTATATGTTTGCGCCGATGCTGCTGTCCGAAAAGGGACTTAGATATGCCATTGCGATTCTCACTTCATTTGCTTCTCATCGCTTTTCTCATGCTCGCAGGCTCCGGAGCGGATGCTCTGGCGCGAGAGAGGATTGCCGACTATCAGGTGGCCATCAGCGTCAATAAGGATCGCTCCGTCGATATTACCGAAACCATCGAAGTGTATGTTGAGGGAGAGCAGATCAAGCGCGGCCTGCTGCGCGATATTCCTGAGACCTATCGGCGTGAGGACGGGCGGTATGTGAATATCAACCCGCAGGTCAGCACGGTCCGCCGCGATGGGCGGGATGAGCCCTATCAGATAAGCCATGAAGGGCGGTATTTCCGCCTGCGCATTGGCGATGCCAATATTCTGTTGCAACACGGGCTGCACACCTACGAAATTTCCTACAGTGTCGAAGACTCGATTGGCTTCTTTGATGACTATGACGAGATCTACTGGAATGCCATTGGCACCGAATGGGCGTTTCCTATCGAAAGGGCCCGCGTGACGGTACAACTCCCTCAAGGGGCGTCGGTGCTGCAATATTCTGCCTATACGGGCCGTTATGGCGAAGGGGGCAACAGCTACACGGTCACGGATCAATCAGATCGGTCTATCAGTCTGGAAGCAACGCGCCAATTTGCCCCCGGCGAGGGTATGGCCGTTGCCGTTGCCTGGCCAAAGGGTGTGATTGCCGCACCAAGCCAAAGCGAACAGGCAGTGGGTGTCTTTCTTGATAACAGTCCGCTTTATGTGGTTCTGTTGGGGGCCGCCATCACCTTTATCTGGCTTGTCTATTCTTGGGTGAAAGTCGGACGCGACCCCGATGCCGGTGCTATCATTCCTCTTTACCACGCGCCGGAGGCGATCTCGCCAGCGATGGCCAGCTATATCGAGGGCATGGGAGAATTTGAAGAGGGCGAACAGAAGACTTTCATTGCAGCGCTGATCTCCATGGCGATCAAGGGGCTGATCGAAATCAGGGAAGTCGGCAAGAGCGCCGAAATCATTCGCAAGGATGCGCCCGCTGTTACCGTGGCAGGCAAAAAGCGGCATGTATCAGCGGTCAAAAGCCTGCCTGTGGGTGAGAAGGCTCTGTTCAAGGCCCTGTTTGACGGGCGCGACACAGTCAAGCTGGCTGACATGGAATATCAGCAGATGAGCAAAATCATGTCTGCTTTCACCAGTGCCGTGGATAAGGAAACCGACGAGACCTACTATCACGAAAATCTGGAACGCTCTTTTATTGGCTTGCTGATCACAATCGTTTCCGCGGCCTTGTATCTGTTACTGAAAAGCTTCTGGGCGCCTCCCTTTGCATTCCCCATTCTTGAAGTTGTGGCCATGGGGGTTTTGGGCATCTTTTTCACCATCCTGTTCATGGGCGTCACGGCCCTTTTGCCCCACAAGCTCGAGAATGGCTTGAAGGGGCTCATTCTGGTGGCTCTGGCCGGAACAAGCCTTTATGTGCTGGCTGTCGGGCAGGAAAATATCATTCCGGGTCTTTGGAGTGAGCTGGCCATCGCACCGGTGCTTTTGATCCTGTTCATGTGGCTGCTATCGTTGGGATTCTATCAATGGATGAAAGCCCCCACCCAGCTTGGTCGACAGGTGATGGACAAGATCGAAGGGCTGAAGCTGTTCATGACGGTGACCGTTGCCCAACAGGTGGACGAGGCCAATGCGGCCGATATGCCGGAACTGACGCCAAAGCTCTATGAAGATCTGCTGCCTTATGCCATTGCCCTCGGGGTGGAACGCAAATGGTCCAAGACCTTCGAGGAAAAGGTCTTCTCGCAATTGCCACCGTCCCGGGCCTATCATCCGATCTGGTATGTCGGCGCCTATAGTGCAGCCCACCCGACGGCAGCTCTGGCACAAATGACCGATGCCATTGGCACGGATCTCTCCAGCGCCATGACACCGCCAGCTTCGTCTTCGTCCGGCTCTTCAGGCGGCGGTTTTTCTGGCGGCGGTGGAGGTGGCGGCGGCGGCGGTGGCTGGTAGGCCCCATCTGTTTGGCGCTGTGCTTATGCGCTGTCAGGTCCGAGCCGTTCATAGATCGGGCGGAAGCTGCGCCTGTGATGGATCGTGACACCAAGCCGGTCCAAGGCCTCCAGATGGGCTTTGGTGCCGTACCCCATGTGGGTCTCGAAGCCATAGCCGGGGAAGGCACGCCCCATGCGCATCATCAGATGGTCCCGCGTCACCTTGGCCACGATAGAGGCAGCCGCTATGGAGAGCGAACGGCTATCCCCCTTGATGACATGCATGCCGGGGCAGGGAGAGGCGGGAGCCACATCGCGCCCGTCAAACAAGGCAAAGGCTGGCGGAATAGACAAGCCTCGGAGCGCACGCGCCATGGCCCAGAGCGTCGCACCACGAATATTGAGCCTATCAATCTGGCGCGGTGAGGCCGAGGCAACCGACACATGGGCGCTGGAACAGATCGCCTCGAACAGGGTCTCCCGCTTGGCCTCTGATAATTTTTTGGAGTCGTTGAGCCCCTCTGGGATTGCATCAGGATCGAGCACCACGGCGGCAGTCACGACTGGGCCAGCAAGAGGCCCACGCCCCACTTCATCAACGCCTGCCACAAGACCGCCATGCTGCTTCATTGCCGCTTCTTCAAGGGCAAAGTCCGGTCCGGTGGCTGCTCCGGTTCCTGCGCTGGTTGATGCAATGTCAAACAGGGAGCCCTGCTTGCCTTTTCTTTTGCCGCGAACTTGCTTCATCATCTGGTGCCCGTTAGCTCGCATCCATCTTGCTGCCGCCGCCCACCCTGAGGCCGGGGGCTGGTCGTTCGACCAGAACCGAGCGGCGGAAGCGATAGAGCTTGGCTGGGCGGCCTCCCGTGCGTGTGGAAGTGGCGCCGGTTGGCTCGACCAACTGGCCTTGTTCCACCAGCCGCCGGAAATTCTGCTTATGCAAATGACGGCCTGAAATGGCCTCCACGGTTTCCTGCAATTGGGTCAGGGTAAAACTGTCTTGCAAAAGCTCGAAGATCACGGGGCGATATTTCAGCTTGCTGCGCAAACGCGAAATGGCAGTTGCAAGAATGCGCCGGTGATCCATTTGCATCGGCTGGCCAAAGAGCAGCGCATCGGGGGAGGGGGCAATGCCCCGGTCGCGGTAATGCTCGGGCACAAGACCTGCTTCATAAAGCAGCTCATAGCGTTCCAGTACGCGCTCTTCATCCCACACGGCACCATCAATGCCGAAGGACAGGCGCAAGCGCTGCATGGGGCTCAAAGGCTTGTTGCCATCATCGGGCGCAACGGCTGCCCATTTGCGCAAGGCCGGAATCAGTTGGGCGTCAAGCAGTGCAGGGCGGTCATCGCGCCAGTCTTCCCACGGAAAATGGCTATACCAACTACGCCACCGCCCGCCGAATTGCTCCAGCTGTCCACCCGGGCCGTCTTCGGTTGCCTCAGCCAGTTGCGTCAGCGCCAGATACCCGATGGATACCTCGTGTATGTCGCTTTCATGCGCTTCCATCCGGCGGCCTCTGTCGCCGAAGGTGTAGAGCTGTTCCACATAGCCCAGCCGCAAGCCCGTTTGCCTGCGCACCCAGCCACGCAGGCCAGCTTCCAGCGTCCGGTGACGGGCAGGATCAAACGGCCCGAAAGGCAAGGAAGCCTGCGAGTCATAGGACCGATTTGCTGAATTGGGTGCGTTCGGGGAAGAGGAGGCTGGGGCGGGCGTCAGATCAGCAAGGGAGGAGCCCGGCTTGTGATGCATGGTCTGGGGCAGATGCACCTCCAGAACCACCGGCGTCAGGTCGCGCACGGCAATAATGGCGGCGTTGAGGCCGACCGAGATAGAGACCATTGAGGCGTTGTCGGTTTCCTGATCCACTAGATCCTCGCGCTGTCAGAGACGCAGCTGCCGTGGCTGCAAGAGCAGACACAACAGACCGGCATTGTCTTATGACTACAGCATAGAGGTTTGAATGAAAACAGTTTCCGCTCAGAGGATGTGAGGCATGGCAAAAACATTGCCCTCATAGCAATCAGCGCCGCGGCCAATGCTCTTGATGGCTTCACTCATGCGCCCGTCGCGCCCGAGCAGATGATCTGCCAGTTCCACCAACCGCCGGTTTGGCGTCGCCGGAGGAGAGGCTTTGCGCAGATCTTGCGCCAGCAGCATTTCGTCAAGCTCGGGCCGTAAGGCACAGGCTGCAATATATGCCGAGGCCGTGGACCGACTGACACCTGCCCAGCAATGCACCACCATGGGAGCGCTGCGGTCCCAGTGGCGAAAGAACTCGATCATTTGCTGAACTTGCTGCTCTGAACTCAGCGTAAAGCCCGGGATGGTCGCCGCGATGTCATTCATGCCCAAAAAAAGATGATTCTCCTTGGCGATACGTCGCGGCCTTTCGACCTCCATCTCGGGGTTGACCACGCTGACCAAGTGGGAGGCTTTGACATCGTCAACCACCTTTTCAAGCTTGGATAGAGAGCAAACATAGAGCATTGAACTGACCGTTCCTTTTTCGCCGATCTGGGACTGGAGAATTTGCTGGTTTTCCAATCCATGACCGGGGTGTCTTGGCGCGATGTGCGCAGACTGTGCTTCTTTGTCCTGACAAATCACCCTTTAGGGTCCATAGCAAGACTAGCAGCTTTTCTTCTTTGGTGGGCATATCGTGCGCTCACCATTTGGTCGCAGATCCTTCGTCTCACGTGCCCGCAGTGGCTCTGGGCAGCGTTCTGGAATGGTCTGCGCTTGTCCTCTTTTACCCCTCCAGCGCTTTGCGCAATGTGTGGAAACGCTCAAGAAAGGCCTCTTGCGCCTCCCCCGTGCTCCAGGGCGCTATGGGAAGCTCGGCTTCTTTGAGACCGTTTGGCGCTCCGAACAATTGCTCCGCTTCCTCTTTGCCAAAACCGGCCAGATGGATCGCCTCGAAATAGGCCGAAATGCGATCTGCCTGCTTGATCTGCTTTTTAAGGGCCCTTGTGGGGTGGGGCGCGAGACCGAAGCGAATATGGATTGCCGCTTCCAGTCGCTCTTCTATGCGCTTGTAATCTGCGCCGATGGCCGATTTGAAAGGCGAGATCATGTCACCAACAACATATTCTGCCCCGTCATGCAGCAGACCCATCATCAAGGCTTCAAGCGGCAGAGACGGGAATTTCTGCCGCATGATCATTTCCACGATCAGGCTGTGCTGGGCTACGGAGAAAGGGTGATCGCCGATGGTCTGCCCGTTCCAGCGCGCAACACGGGCAAGGCCGTGGGCGATATCCTCGATTTCGATATCGAGTGGGGAAGGGTCAAGCAAGTCAAGCCGCCTGCCAGAGAGCATGCGTTGCCAGGCGCGCGGGGCATCGGATTTTACGGGCATTGATATCTCCAAACTGTCGCGGGCAGCTTTACCCTAAAGTAGCCGATAATGGTATGGAAAATCGTGCCAGCTTTCCACAAATCCATGCATATGATGCAGAGCGTGCATGCATCTGTTCCTGCGCTTCGAAGTGAGAATAGTGGAATGCATGAAAATATGAGCCAAATTTTCAACAATTAAATGAGAGCAAATTGGAACTCTAAATATGAGAATGAAAGGCAACAATTAAAGTAACTTATTGGCTGCGTTTTGAAAAATTCTAAAATAATTTCGACTGGTAGTTTCCATAACACACTGTTTTGTTATGCCTTTTTGATTGACTTTGCGAACAATTCGCATCAGGTTTTAGCTCAAGAACACCGAGCTGGGCCTTGAACCCAACATTGGAGATAGATATGAAACAGTCCTTCCGTGCGACGGTGTGCGTCGCCGCACTTATGGTCTCATCTGCGAGCGTGAGCTTTGCTGCAGATGAAGTCAATATCTACTCCTATCGCCAGCCATTCCTCATCGAGCCTCTGCTTGAGGCCTTTACCAAGGAAACTGGCATTCGCACCAATCTGATTTTTGCCAATAAGGGGCTTGAAACCCGCATCAAGGCGGAAGGGGAATATTCACCGGCCGATCTGTTGCTCAGCACCGACGTTGGCCGCCTTCAAGCCGCAGCCCAGCAGGGCATTGCGCAGCCAGTGGTCTCCGATATCCTGAAGGCCAACATTCCGGCTCATTTCCGCGATGGTGACAATCAGTGGTTTGGCCTCACTTCGCGGGCCCGTGTCGTCTACGCTTCCAAAGAGCGCGTCGAGCAGGACAGCATCACCTATGAAGAGCTGGCTGATCCGAAATGGCAGGGCCGCATTTGCACCCGTTCCGGCCAACATGATTACACCATCGGCCTGATTGCCTCGATGATCGTGCATCACGGCGCTGAGGAAGCCAAGACATGGCTGGAAGGCGTCAAGGCCAATCTCGCGCGTCGCCCAGCGGGCAATGATCGCGCACAAGTCAAGGCAGTCTATGCCGGCGAATGCGATATCGCGCTCGGTAATACCTATTATATGGGCAAGATGCAGACCAACGACAAAGAGCCTGAGCAAAAGCAATGGGCAGAGTCGGTCCGCATTCTCTTCCCCAACAGTGATGGGCGCGGCACGCATGTGAATATTTCGGGCATGTTGTTGACCAAACACGCGCCCAACCGCGAAAGCGCCCTAAAGCTGATGGAATTCCTGTCTTCGGAAGAAGCCCAGCAGATCTATGCGGAAGGCAATTTCGAATATCCAGTCAAGGAAGGCGTAGAGCCATCTGAGCTGGTTATGAGCTGGGGCAGTTTTACGCCGGATTCAATTGAATTGTCCAAGATTGCCGATGCGCGCAAAGAAGCATCGGAACTGGTTGATATTGTCGATTTTGACGCGGGGGCGAACTAGAGTTCGCCAGCGTGTCAGGAAGAGTTTTAAAGGAACAGATTTTTAAGGAGAAGAATTTCCCGAATTGGCAGAAGGGAAGCAAGCGTGATTTCACTGCAAAGCAAGGTGGGTTGTACTGGTCCTACAACTTTTCTTCGAGCAACCCTTCGCCAATAAAGCGCTTGGCGGTCGACAGATGCGATACTGGTCCTCTCGCGTCGACTGACTGCTAAGAGCGCTTCCCCTAGCGGTCCTGCATAGATGGCTCCATAACAAAGCTGGTCCCTTTGTTATGATGCGTCATCAAGTAAACAATCTTATGCTTACCGGGTTTATCCCGGAAAGACAAGAATGTGGGACGGTACATAAAATCAATCGGCCAAACTTATGTGGAAAGCTGGTCCCTTTCCCATTCTCCACCTTGTCCGATTGACCCTTTATGGCAAGTGCCACGACGGTTTCTATCCGTCGTGGCACTCTTGTTTTTGGGGAAGGATTCTGACCTCAAATCCTCATCGCGAGGCCTTTAAACTGCGCCAACCTCCTCACTCGATCGATCAGGCTGGAAGCTCTTCGGCGGCAGCGTCCGTGCGGCGTGTCGCGACCAGCGTTATGATGCCGGCTACAGCAGCAAGGGATGCCGACAGCACAGCAGTACGGTAATCGAAATAGCTGGCAATGATCCCCATCAGCGAGCCACCAACCAACCCCGAAAGGAACATGGAGTTGGTGTAAAGCGCCATGGCATTGCCTATGAAACCACGCGCGAAGGACTGCATGAAGGTGATGCTGACCGCGGCAAAAATACCGAAATAGGTGCCTTCGATGGCTGCTGCGATAGACATTTCTGTCAGCGAGTTGATCGTGGAGAGATAGCTATAGCAGACGACGGCCATGAGGCTTGCCAGAATCATGGCATTGCGCACGCCCATCTTTTTAAGCAAGCCCGGTGTGCCCAGAATCACCACCACTTCAAAGAAGCATTTTACAGTGATTGACAGGCCCGGCGCATAGTCCGGCAAATGAACTTCCTTGATCATAAACAGCGGAGCTGAGGATAGGGCCAGCGAGTTGCCAAGCGCAATGAAGAAGCAGGCAACGGTAGCGGCCCAGAGAGGGAAGTTGAAGTTGCTGGTCGCTGCCGCGTTGGCTGCAGCTGAAGCCGCATGGGCTGGATGAGTTCGGCGAAATGGTTGTTTGAGCGTGATATGCCACACCAGAAGCCAGACGCAGCCAACAGAGACCGCCAGCTCGAACACGATCATGTGGCCATACACACTGGCAAGGGCGAAACAGAGCGCAGGCGCAACCATCCAGGCCAGCGACATCATGGCCCGGACACGAGAATTGAACTTGGCTGAGTCCAAATGGGATTGCTCCGAATAAAAGCGGGCAAAGCTCAGAATGGTGCCAATAGCCGAATTGGCAATAGCCAGACAGGCTGCAAAGATTGTCACCAGCGTCCAGTAGCTCGTGACCACCAACAGCGAGCTCATGGCTGCCAGATAGCAAAAAATGGAAGCCAGCAGCAGTTTGCGGATGTCCCAGCCCTGATCGATTTTCTTACCCACAAAGCGGTTTGCCGTAACCGCCAACACTGTGGCCACCAGAGAATAAAGGCTGATCATCATGGGAGACTTCTGCAAGTCTTCGATGATGAACAAACCCATGAAGGGCACGGTTGCTGCATTGGAAAAGGAACCGACGAACACCAGAACAAGCACGAGATATTGATTAGGCATGACAATGGACACTTGCAGGATCGCATGGCCACAAAACGGGACATGTGAGATTATTTCAGGGAAGATGGAAAGCCCCAGAGGCTTGAAACGAAACGCGCTTGAAACGATAGAAGCTGGAGGGGGAGTTTCGGGTCTTTGACCCAAGCTTTAAGCAAAATAATTAATTTGCGATCAATCGCAAGAGGCGATTGAGTGATTTCCCTGCCAGCATGGCTCATATGCAATGGGCTTACACCTCGCGAGGCCATAAAGATACTGGGGTTGCGCTTGAAAGCGGAGGGGATTTAAAATATGGATATTATCTTCAAGAATAAGGAATTTCCCCAAGGGGTTCGGGAGGATGAATGACCAAGCCAGATGATGCCGCATCCGCCATCACCGCCAACGGTCTGATTTCGCTGTTAAAGAGCAGGCTTTCCGGTTGGGGCTCTCCTCGCGCGATGGGTTCGTCGCGGTTGGCCCTCTTGCTGCTGGCCCTCATTCTGTTGATGGTGATTGCACCGATCCTGTCTCTTGTTGTGATTGCTTTTGGCGATGCCGGTGACGTTTGGCCGCATCTGTTATCAACCGTTCTTCCACGTTCGGTCATGACAACAATCTGGCTGATGCTCGGGGTAGGCGGGTTGACCGCGCTGATTGGTGTTTCGACCGCATGGCTGGTGACAATGTGCCGCTTCCCCGGACGCGCATTGTTCCAATGGGCGCTGTTGATGCCCTTGGCCATTCCCACCTATATCGTGGCCTATGCTGCGGTGGATCTGTTTGACTATTCCGGTCCGGCACAAAGCCTGATCCGCAGGCTCCTCGGGGTTCAGAGCGCGCGCGACTATTGGTTTCCCGAGGTGCGTTCGCTTCCCGGGAGCATTCTGGTCATGAGCTTTGTGCTTTACCCCTACGTTTTCCTGACAACGCGCGCCACCTTCCTGATGCAATCGGCCTGCGCGCTGGATGTCTCGCGCACTTTGGGCGCCGGGCCTATGCGACTGTTTTTTGCCGTGGCTCTGCCTCTGGCCCGTCCGGCCATCGTCGTCGGGGTTACGCTTGCCATGATGGAATGCCTCAACGACATCGGTGCGGTGGAGTTTTTTGGCGTCAAGACGCTGACCTTCAGTGTCTATGACACATGGCTCAACAGGGCCAGTCTGGCAGGGGCAGCGCAAATCTCCACTGTCATGCTGCTGGTGGTTCTGCTGTTGCTCTGGCTTGAGCGGCGCGGGCGGAGGGAGCAGCGCTTTTCGACCACAACGCGGCGCTATCAGTCCTTGCCCAGTTTCCGCCTTGGCGGCTGGCGGGCAGGGCTGGCTTTTCTGGCCTGCGCCTTGCCGATCTTGATCGGTTTCCTGTTGCCTGCGTCCATTCTTATGCGGTCGGTCTTCTTTCATTGGCGCGATAATCTCAATGCCGATTTTCTCGCCGCGATGGGCAATTCGCTCTTTCTGGCGAGCTTTGCCGCAGTGCTGACGGCCGTACTCGGAACGGCTCTGGCCTATTTCGCCCGCACCCAGAAGAGCGCTCTGGTCAGCGCCGTTACACGTCTGTCATCCATCGGTTACGCCGTACCCGGAACCGTGTTGGCAGTCGGCATACTCATTCCTGTGGCTCAATTGGACAATCTCATCGCTGCAAGCATGCGCGATTGGTTCGGGCTGGCGACTGGCCTTATCCTCATAAGCTCCGGCGCTGCGATGCTCTATGCTTATTGCGTGCGTTTCATGGCCATGTCCTATGGCGCGGGCGAAACGGGTCTGCAGCGCATATCTCCCAATCTGGAAGCGGCGTCTCGCACGCTTGGGCGTTCATCTTGGCGTACTTTGGTGGAGATTGATCTGCCCCTTATCCGGCCTTCATTGATATCCGGTGCCTTGCTGGTTTTTGTCGATGTCATGAAGGAACTGCCAGCGACCATTCTATTGCGGCCCTTCAATTTCGATACGCTGGCCACGCTGGTTTATGGGCAGGCGTCGCTGGAGGCTTTCGAGAAGGGAGCATTGGCAGCGCTGACAATCGTAGCGGTGGGGCTCGTGCCGGTCATTTTTCTGTCCCGCACTTCAAGCCACTCGATACACGGCTGAGACTTTATCAAATTTGACAATCAGGCATACGAATAAAAAATCCCGGCAAAGCCGGGATAGTTGGCGGAATATGCGGACTTATTCTTGTCCGCTTTTCTCGGGTTCATCTCAGTCCAAAAGGCGCTTGAACTAGGATGAACTCCGAAGCTGTCAAAACCTATATACAGCGCAGTTATATCGAATTTGAAGTATTTTTTTCTTAAAGTGAATTCTATTAGAAATCAAAAGTTAATAGATTAAATCTCTTATTTATAAATAATAAGAATTACAACGTGTTGTTGTTTCGATGCTCTCCCAATGATTGTGTTTTATCAAGGAGGGGATGTAAAAGTAAGAGAATAAACTAAATGAATTAGGAAATGTATGTAATATACAAGTTTGATTTCATGAATTTATATAATGCTGGATATGCGGCGATTCCAATGACCAAACTTTAAATTTGGACAAGTGGTCAAAATTAGTCTTGGTGCAGAATAAGAAACATCATTACTCGATATGCCCCGTTTTTTTCTGGTTGATGATGAGAAATTGTGCATTCGAATTTCTTATGAACATGGGCCATTGGAAATCTTAATCCCAAAGTGCCGTTGATGAATGATGACGGACTGTGAGAACATTTATGAATTAGCCTCGCATCATTCTTTCCCTGTTGTTAACCAGAGCTAGCTTGCATTTTAATTTGTACAATTTGCGGCAGAGTGGATAGTATGTGCACGAATTATGGGCACATTATGGTGCCTGTTGGACTTGAATAGTATCGCAGTGATTTTGTCACGCCACACATCTGATGAAGCCCCCTGGGCTCTTCGATAACAGGCTGAAGTCTTTGTCTGGCAACGATGTCAGCATATGGTCTGCGTCGCATGTCGGGTGTGATGAGGATCGATCGGGAGCAGGCGCGCGGGACCAGAAGCAGCTTGCCGGGCACATTGGCCTGTTTCAGGCAAAAGATGATGCGCGCTCCGGATATTTGATCCCTTTTGAAAGAACGGGTTATTAATGACAAAGACCATACGGATCCGTATCCTGTGGAGTTTGTTGGCCTTTCTTGTTTTGATCGTCGGGCTGGTTTTGGCCACGCCCTATTTGATCAACACGAGAGTGGTCAAGAAGCAGATTGCCGAGCAGATTTCCGACTGGATGGGCCTGCCGGTGACCGTGAGCGGCGAGCCGGTTGTTACGGTTTTTCCTTATCTGACAGTCAAACTCAGAGACGTGGAAATTGCATCCGGTCTTGGAGGCAAAGAGCCGCCTTTGGTCTCCACGCAAACCCTGCGCGCCGAAATGTACTGGTTGCCGCTGTTGATTGGCGATTTTGAAGTCCGTCGTTTCCATCTCATAAAGCCGAAACTGGAGCTGATAAAGGATGCAGACGGGGCCTTTTCATGGGACCTGCGCAAAGGCTCTCTGTTCAAAACCGATGATGGCAGTGGCCGTCTAACGCTTTCCGATGTGACCTTGGGTAATTTCCGTATTTCCGGAGGGGTCGCTCATTATCAGGACCGGACAACGGGCGAAGAAGAGCGCTTTACGGGCATCAACATGATGTTTGACTGGCCAAGCACCGAAGATCTTGCTTCGATCAATGGGAGTGCGACTTGGCGGGGGGAAAAGGTTGAGTTGCGCGCGCAATCGGGTAAGCCAATGGAGCTGTTTGGTGGAGGGCTTTCGCCTCTGTCGGCCAAGCTATCATCACCCATGTTTTCCATGTCTTTCAATGGGTCGGCCGCGACCATTTCGAATTTCCAGTTTGAAGGGGATTTTTCCTTCGATACTCCAGCACTGGGCAAGTTGGCGCAGTGGTTGGAGCGTCCGTTGCCTGCTGGCCGCGATTTGGGACCTTCGTCCTTGTCTGCCAGAGCCAATCTTATTGGTGCGTCCATCGCCTTTTCAGATCTTGACCTGAAGCTTGATGACAATCAGATCAATGGGGTTTTACAACTGGATTTCCGGCAAGAGCGTCCCATGGTGCAAGGGACCTTGGCCAGCGATGATCTGGATTTGGCGCAATTCGTACGCGTGCCCGAAAGCCTTGAAGACCTGATGGCCTATGATCTGACAACAAGCAAGGCCGCAAAACTCGATTTTGATATTCGCATCTCCTCGTCCGATCTGAAGCTGGGCCCCATCAATCTTGGACAGACTGCAGCTTCCCTCATGACGCGTGACAATCAGGTGTCTGTCTCTATCGGCGAAGCCTATGCCTATGGCGGTCGATTGGAGGCCACGTTCGATATGCGCAAAAGCGCCAATGATCCCACCATCATGATCAGCAGCTTGCGCGCCAAGGCCAATGGAATCTCGGCTGGCGGCTTTACGCGGGAAATACTCGGCAACGAGTTTCTCAATGGCACGGCTTTGGTGGAAATTGACTTGCAGGCTCAGGGCTCCCATGTCAGTGACACGCTGGCAGATGCCCATGGCGCTCTTTCGGTGGTCCTGACGGATGGCGAGCTGCAGCATTTTGACATAGATGTCTTCGAGAATGCCCTGCAACAGGAAAAGGATCTCGACAGGGAAAAGCTGCATGAAGGCGATGCCCGCTTTGACGTGCTCTCCATGCGGGGGCAACTGGCCAATCAAAGACTTGATGTGGAGGGGCTGCGCCTGACTTCAGGCAAACGGGCTTTGCTAGGGACTGCGCAATATGACTTTGCGAAGGGAGAGTTGAGTTTTCCCGGCACTCTGGCGATCTATAAGAGTTCTGATCCGGCGACCCATTCCACTGAGCTTCCCGAAAAGGAAATTCCATTTCTGTTGAGCGGCTCGTTTGATGCGCCGCACATTTCCTTGCGCAAGGTGCAGGATGCCGTTGTGCCTTCTGATGAAGATATTCTGGCGCCTGGCGTTCCTGCAGAAATCAACCCTTCCGGGTCGGATGCGGAGCCTGCACAAAGTGATGTCAGCCCCATCAATCCTATAGGCCTTGGGGCTTTGCCCCTTGTTATGAGCGATCCCGAATCCGAGCTCTCAATTAAAAACTCTGTCATCAAGCCTTGATGAAGCCCTACAGGCCAGATGAAGGGGCCATTCTATGAGGGGGAAGGCTGGTGCCAAGTTAATAGATATTAACCTTGTTGCTGTAGGCTTTACGCATAGCGGCACCAGCCGCCGATTCTGCTGTTGCCAAAGCGAGGCCCCGAGATAAAGCGAGACAAGAGGAGAGACCCATGCGCATTGCCAGATTTCTATCCGGATTGGCCAAGGCTCTGCTTGCGTCCCTGATCACCGGATCGGTGCTTGGCTTTCTGGGCATCACGACCCGAGATCTCTTTCCGAGCATGGCTGTCTATATCGATCGGCTGACCGATGCAGTAGAGCTCACAGTTAACTGGCTTGTTATCTGGCTGGTGCCCAACATTATTGTCGGAATGGTGGTGATCATTCCGGTCTGGATCATTCTGCTGATCTTCGGCCCCAGACGGTGAAAACAAAAGATGCGCAAAAGACGCGGCTTTTGCTTTCAGATTGTTGGTCTGAAGATTTGGCCTGGAGATAATGTGAGCGCCATTATGTCTGGGAAGCCTGAGCCTCAGGCATCCCCTCGTTTGGACGGATCGATCCAGCGTTCCAGAACCTGTGTAGCCGAAATATTATAGCCCAGTGTTTCGTAGAAGCTGATGACCTTTTCATTGCCTGTACGCACCATCAGCTGGGACTTCCAGATTCCCTTTGCCAGATGCCATTCTTCCACGGCCTTCATCATCGACTTGCCAAGACCGGCGCTTTGATGCTCCGGTGAAACGGAAAGATAATAAGTGTAGCCGCGATGGCCATCATGTCCAACCATGGCGGAGGCAACAATCGGGCCACCTTCTTCCAACCGGGCAACCAGTACCGCCGAATTGTCATTCGAACGAGCAAAGGCGATGTCGTTATAGGGATTATTCCAAGGCCGCGTCAGGCCACATTCCTGCCAAAGTGAGACAACTGTTTCAATCTCATCTTCAGCAATATCGGCAACAACAAGCTGTTTCATTTGTCTTCGTCTTTCTTTGTCGCAATGGCAGATTTGAGCAGTTTGTCGGGATTCATCAATCCCTTGGGATCAAAAAGCTGCTTGATCTGCCGCATGATGTCCATTTCGACCGGATCTTTCACGGCTGGCAATTCATCGCGCTTCAAGGTGCCAATGCCATGCTCGGCTGAAATAGAGCCGCCCATATCGACAACAATGGCATGGACCATGGCGTTGATCTCTTCCCAGCGGGCCAGAAAGGCTTCGCGATCCGCGCCCAATGGCTGGGAGATATTAAAATGCAGATTGCCATCGCCCATATGCCCGAAGGGCACAGGGCGGCAGCCCGGAATGGCCTCTTCGCAGGCCGGCAGAGCGCGCGCCAGAAAGGCCGGAATGGAACTGACTGGCACGGAGATATCATGCTTGATTGATCCGCCCTCATGCTTCTGCACTTCGCTCATGCCATGACGCAACCGCCAGAAGTCCGCCGCCTGTTGGGTTGTTTCTGCCAAGACAGCGTCTTCCACGAAGCCAGCCTCGAAAGCTTCCTCGAATATAGCCTCAATCAGCGCCCGTCCGTCGACCGCAGGAGAGCCAATGGAGATTTCCAGAAGGCAATACCAGGGATGGGGGGCGTCCAAGACGTCACGCGCACCGGGGGCATGCTTGATTGTAAATTCCACCCCCATGCGCGGCATCAGCTCAAAGCCGGTGAGCATGGACCCGGCATGATCCCGCGCCAGATCAAACAGCGTGAAGGCCTTCTCCGGCGTCTCCACCGCAAAAATGGCAACCTGCTGATCTTTTGGTCGCGGATAGAGCTTGAGCGAAGCGGCGGTGATGACGCCCAGTGTGCCTTCACCACCGATGAAAAGGTGCTTGAGATCGTAGCCCGTATTGTCCTTACGCAGGGTGCGTAGGCAATTCATGATCCGACCATCTGGCAGCACCACCTCGATGCCCAGCACCATGTCACGGGTGTTACCATAGGAGAGCACGCTGGTGCCGCCAGCATTGGTGGAAAGGTTGCCGCCAATCTGGCAGGAGCCTTGCGCGCCCAAGGCCAGAGGAAACAGGCGGTTGGCTTCTTCAGCCGCCATTTGCAATTGTTCCAGCACCACACCGGCTTCCACGATGGCCACATTGCTATCCGCATCAAGGGAGCGAATGCGGTTGAGCCGTTCTGTCGAGAGAATGATCTGATTACCGCTTTTATCTGGCGTTTGAGCGCCGACGAGCCCCGTATTGCCGCCTTGTGGCACAATCGCGCAATTCTGCTCATAGGCAAGCTTCATTACCGCGCTCACCTCTTCGGTCGAACCGGGTTTGAGCACAAGGGCTGTCTTGCCAAAGAATTTGTCGCGCCATTCGCGGCAGTAGGGGTCTGTATCTGCGGAATCTGTCAGGCAATTCTGCGCGCCAATCAGCGCTTTGAATTGGTCAAGGATGCGACTGTCAAGCCGAGCTGGCTCCACAGGCATTGGAGAGTGGGATGAATCAATCACTTGCAACGTCACTTGATAAGCAAGGTCTCAGCCGGAGAACCGGTTTTTCAGACCAAGAGGTGGGCTTTTTTTGCGACCCTATCAGAAGACATTTGATGTGAAAAGAAGTCTTGTAAAACTGCTTAAGACCTTCGGTGAGTACAGTGGGCCAAGGGGGGTAGGGCAGTTCGGTGCAGATGGGTAAAATTACCTAATAAACTGAAGCGATCATGCCGCCGCTGTGCGCTTCTGCCTTTGCGCTACGCCGCCAAGAGCCCTCGAATTTCCTGAATGCAGCACATGACGATTCGTAACGAGCCGGAATGCAACGGAAGTTTTATAAGTTGCCAACTCTTAGCTTGTTAAGTTACGCACAGGGTAATCGTATGCACACGAACAAAATTCAGAAGACTGCAAAATAATATCGCGATTTTACGCATAATTCATAGCATTTATGAAATGGATAGTTATAAAATATTCGTTATTGCTATTTGTCTGCATCACAGCAAGGGGACAGCTGGATGCCTAATATGGGTTCATCTTCAAGAAAGAGACCTGTTCAGCGTATGAACAGTGCTCGAAGACAGCTTGAGATCGTGAACGCAGCGTTCGACTGTATCGCTGTGTCAGGACACTTGTCGCTGTCAACAACAGAGCTTGCCTACAAGGTGGGCATTTCACAGCCGGCAATTTTCCGGCATTTCAGGTCAAAGCAACAGTTGCATCGAGCCATTCTCGAAGAAGCTAATCTTCGTGTGATCGATGAACTCAAGTTATTGATCTCTCGCTCCGAGATGTGGAGCGATCCGGCGAATCTGATTCAGGATGTCGTTGCCCAGATGGGAGGGAGCTTCGAGCGCTCACCCGGGGTATGGCTCACCCTGATTTGTCAGCGCAGCATCGCGGCCGAGGCCGAAATGCCCGCTGATGAACACGACGGCCGATCGCATAAATGTGCCATATCGCAATTGACCTACACGCTTGAGCGGCTGTTCACGGCCGCAAAGGACAAGGGGCAGGTTGATGATCATCTCGGTTCGCATGATGTGAGCAACATCATTCTGTCCATCCTGTTTGGGATGGGGCAGATCTGGCTGAATAGCGAGCGCAATTTCGATCTACAGCACCGTCTGGATATCGCATTGAAGGGGGTTCTGGCCGGATATCACTTCCTGCCTGACCAACCAAGTGGGACGATTCCTATCTCGGCGATTGCCTGAAAAGGCTTACGCGCAGAGAGCGGCCAGAGTGCGGTATTGTGAAAGAGTGTGAAAGTGCATGAGCAAGCGTGAGATGCCGAGATAGATCGGCGCCTCACCTCTCTTTGTGTGTCTTATTGCATGACTGCAGTTTGCTGTGCTGGCCTGTTAGGCCGTCCAATCTTGCCTGCTGCGAGTGCCTACAAACCCGTTGCTTCTCAGCTGCCGGTGTTGTGGCGATCGGTGGTGGTTAAGAAACTGTAACAAAGTTTGAGCAGCCTGCGGCATCGGCACATCTATTTAGGCATTGCAATTTTATCGCAACATGGTGGATAAAGGCTCCACAAATCTCGAGATGGATTGCTCGGGGCCTTGGAGCAGGGACTGGATTGGCACAAATATGCCGGTCACGGGACCTGCTATTTTCTATTGGCACTGTGTCAGAGCCCTTTGGAAACCCGGACCTTAGCAGATTGCGCAACTGCAGCCATCCCGTCTATAAGCCTCTGACAGATTATTGCGTTAGAGCGCAGACACTACGCGAATCGTTCGCGATGACAGAATCAAGAGGGTTTCTATGTCTGACAAACCACAATTGTTGAAAGGCAAACGCGGCCTGATCATGGGTGTTGCCAACAACCGGTCCATTGCCTGGGGCATTGCGAAAGCATGTAGTGATGCTGGCGCAGAGCTGGCTTTGACCTATCAGGGCGATGCCATGAAGAAGCGTGTTGAGCCGCTTGCGGAACAGTTGGGCGCCTTCGTGGTGGGGCACTGCGATGTAACCGAGGGTGAAACCATTGACGCAGCCTTCGCGACTTTGGCAGACGAATGGGGAAGCATCGATTTTGTCGTTCACTGCATCGCCTATTCCGACAAGGACGAGCTGACCGGTCGTTATATCGACACCACGGCTGAAAACTTCACCCAGTCCATGTTCATCTCGGCCTATTCCTTCACCGCGATTGCACAGCGCGCTGAAAAACTGATGACGAATGGTGGCTCCATGCTGACCCTGACCTATTATGGTGCAGAGAAAGTCATGCCGCATTATAACGTCATGGGTGTTGCAAAGTCCGCTCTGGAAACGTCCGTCAAATATCTGGCCGAAGATCTGGGCAAGGACAAGATTCGCGTGAATGCCATTTCCGCTGGCCCGATCAAGACGCTGGCTGCTTCCGGCATTGGCGATTTCCGCTATATCCTGAAATGGAACGAATATAACTCTCCGCTGCGTCGCGTGGTCACCACCGATGAAGTTGGCGATTCCGCTGTTTACCTGCTGTCCGACTTCTCGCGCGGCGTAACCGGTGAAGTGCATCACGTGGATGCTGGCTATCATGCTGTTGGCATGAAGGCTGTTGACGCGCCAGATATCACGGTTTGATCTGCTTCTGACCCGGGGCTGAAAGAGGCTCCATCAAAGGGTAAGTGGCAAGCTGCCGCATTTTGCATCCGTGGTCTTCCGAATTTGTCGGTTGACCACGGGTGTTTTTTTTGGCCTAAAGACGTCATCAAGCCGACAGGCATTTATCGGATCGTGACAATGAAGAGGGTGGCGCGTGTCCCTAAAGGGGGCAGCCAGCGATGCCCTGATGTTTGCCCAACGATGCAGAGGCGATCCGAAGCCCGCCGCTTCGCATGCACCGAACCAGCCCCATTTGCGGCCCCGAGGAGAAATGATGCCTATCCCGCCACTCTACTATATTCGCCATGGTGAAACCGACTGGAATGCTGAATATCGCTATCAGGGCCAAAAGGACATTCCTCTTAATGTGAAGGGAGAGGGGCAGGCGCGCCGCAATGGTCGTGTGCTGGCTGAAATCCTGCCAGATCCGACGCACACCGACTTATTTTGCAGTCCGATGACCCGCACGCGTCAGACGCTGGCCCTCGTCATGGAGGCGGCAGGCTGGACCGATAGCGACTGGGCAAAGAGTGTTCGGTTCGAAGACAAGATCATCGAATTTTCCTTCGGTGACTGGGAAGGTTGGACACTGGAAGAGATCAAGGAGCGCGAACCAGAGCTCTACTGGGAGCGGGAAAAGGACAAATGGACCACCTGCATGCCCAATGGCGAGAGCTATCAGATGCTTGCAGAGCGGGTCGGGGAGTGGCTCCAGAGTCTGGATAAACCCACCGTTGTCATCGCCCATGGGGGTGTCTTGCGCATTGTGCGTCACTTCCTTGAAAAGGTACCCGAACTCGAAGCTCCGATGCTGAAAACCCCGCAGGACAAGATCTACTATTGGGATGGTCACGAAGCCAGCTGGATTTGATCCACAGAACCGAAAATGGCGCAAAAAAAGAGATTGTTGCGTTATTTCAACGGGTTATTTCTGTTATTTGGGGATTGATAATTTTGACAATGGTCACCGCAGATTGAATAGAATTTTCGGTAATTTTTACTTAAGTCTGCTTTCCTATTCTGACGAAGACTTAAGATACTTTTGATAAAGTTTATCTTGAGAAACGGGAAATCAGATAGCTTGAAATACGGCGCCCTGCGTCGTGTTTTTGGGGAAGCGACGAGATGAGAATTATCACGACCCTACCAACAACCCTGTTGATGTGTGTATCCCTGTGTGGCCTTGCTTCGGCGGCTCCGGCTCAAGACATCGTGGCATCAATAGCAGGAAGTGAGTTCTTTTGCGAAGGCGGCAATGAATCCTCCGGTCGTGCCTACAAGTTCAAAGTGGAAGACGGGACAGTCATGCGCATTGACCGGCGCTTTCCTGACAAGGAAGTCGTCTTCCAGATCGGTCGAGCCAGCAAAGGACAGCTGGGTGAATATTGGAGCTACGAGACCCTGAGCGACAAGCGCGATAACCGACTGCATCTCTATGAGCGTGTGTCCATGCGCTCACCCGACCAGAGCCGCCATATCTATACCACCTACGAGCTTTACAAGGACTCCCAAGGGGTCAATATGGTGCTGTATAATGGCGTCAATGGCGCCCGCGACTGGACCCAGAAGACCGTGCGCGATTGCGGCTACATGGTTGGCGACAAGGTCATGCGCAAGGGCAACCGCTATTGGTCAACGACCTTTGCGCGCTAGACGCGGAATTTGTCCTCTTTTCATGATGCGAATGGAGAATGCGGCGGGAATGAAATAATTCCGTCCGGCGTTTGACCTTTGCGCCCTTGCTCTTTATGACAGTCCCGTTGGATTTCATCATGGCGGTCCTGCCAAAAGGTACGGAATCGCCCGATCATGAGGGCCAAGGGGGAAAGAGAAAGGCAAATTTGCCTGACCTTTCCTGTCCATGTCTATCTCCTCCATGATCGCTTGAGACGGGAAGCTTGCCGCACATGTCGCACAACAGTTTCGGACATCTCTTTCGCGTGACCACCTGGGGCGAAAGCCACGGGCCGGCCATTGGCTGCACAGTAGACGGTTGCCCGTCCCTGATTGCCCTGACCCGAGAGGAAATCCAGAAGGATCTGGATCGCCGCCGGCCGGGCCAGTCGCGCTATACCACCCAGCGTCAGGAAGCTGATCAGGTCGAGATTCTCTCTGGCGTCTTCGCACATCCCGAAACCGGCGAGCAGGTGACAACGGGCACCTCTATCGGGCTCATCATTCACAATACAGATCAGCGCTCAAAGGACTATGGCAACATCGCCGAGCGTTATCGCCCAGGCCATGCCGACTATACCTATGATGCCAAATATGGCGTGCGCGACTATCGCGGCGGTGGCCGTTCCTCAGCGCGCGAAACTGCCATGCGCGTTGCTGCAGGGGCAATCGCACGCAAGGTCGTACCCGGCGTGACAATCCGCGGGGCGCTCGTCCAGATGGGGCCGCACAAGATCAATCGCGACAATTGGGACTGGGAAGAGGTGGGTAACAATCCTTTCTTCTGCCCGGACAAGGAAGCGGCGGCTCTCTGGGCGGATTATCTTGATGGTATCCGCAAATCCGGCTCGTCCATCGGCGCTGTGATCGAGATTGTGGCTTCCGGTGTGCCTGTCGGCCTTGGCGCTCCCATCTATGCCAAGCTGGATCAGGATCTCGCCAGCGCGATGATGTCCATCAATGCGGTCAAGGGCGTGGAGATCGGCGAAGGCTTCAACGCCGCCTGCCTCACGGGCGAGGAAAATGCCGATGAAATGCGCCTCGGCCCAGACGGCCAGCCGGAATTCCTTTCCAATCATGCGGGCGGCATTCTGGGCGGTATTTCCAACGGACAGGATGTCGTGGTGCGCTTTGCCATCAAGCCGACCAGCTCAATCCTGACGCCGAAAAAGTCCATCACCCGCTCTGGTGAGGAAGTTAATGTTATGACCAAGGGACGTCATGACCCTTGCGTAGGCATCCGGGCCGTGCCGGTTGGCGAAGCCATGATGGCGCTCGTTCTTGCCGACCACACTCTGCTCCATCGGGCGCAACAGGGCTAAATGTCCAATTGTTTTTTCGCTGACAGTTACTATTTCTTAGCGACAGACAGACGCCAACCAAAGCGCCGCTGAATGATTTGAAAAGAATGCTATAACCAGCACCGAACACGCATAACAAGAATGAGGATAAAAACGACATGGCCGATATGGAACGGGTAGCCAAAGCCATCCGCGCATTTGAAAATGGCGAAATGGTCGTTGTAACCGACGATGATGATCGTGAAAATGAAGGCGATCTGATTGTTGCTGCGACCAAGATCACTCCCGAGCAGATGGGCTTCATCATTCGACACAGCTCCGGCATTGTCTGCGCGCCCATGACAGGGGAGAGCGCTCGCCGGCTGAACCTCAACCCGATGGTGGCTCACAATGATGCGCCACTCTCCACGGCCTTTACGGTTTCTGTCGACTATAAGCACGGCACAACCACCGGCATTTCGGCCGAAGAGCGCTGCATCACGGTGCATGGCCTTGCCAATGGCAATGCCGTATCCAGCGATTTCGTGCGCCCGGGCCATATTTTCCCGCTGATCGCCAAAGAAGGCGGCGTGCTGGTGCGTTCCGGTCATACCGAGGCTGCGGTGGATCTGTGTAATCTGGCCGGTTTGCCACCGGTTGGTGTCATCTCCGAGCTGGTCAATGATGACGGTACGGTCAAAAAGGGCCCGGACATTATCACCTTCGCTGAGGAGCATGGCATCACTCATGTATCCGTGGCTGATCTCATTGCCTATCGCCAGCGCATCGAGCGCCTGGTCGAACAGATCGAGGATTTCCCGATCGACACCCGCCATGGTCCGGCCCGCGCCGTGACCTTCAAGGCCAAGTTCGACGATATGGAACATGTGGCTTTGATCTTCGGCGATATCCGCGACGGCAAGGATGTTCCCGTGCGTATCCATCAGGAAAATGTGCTGGCCGATATTTTTGGCACCTCCGGCACACTGGACAAGATTTCGGAGAAATTTGCAGCCGATCGTGGTGTGCTGGTTTATCTGCGTGACGGCTCCCCTTGTGTGGCCACCGGCTCCATGCGTCCGCGTGATGGCTTGGAACTGGCCCAGAATGAAGAGCATTCCAGCGCCAAGGGCCGCGACAATGACTGGCGCGACATCGGCCTTGGCGCGCAGATTCTGAAGGATCTGGGTATCTCTTCCATTCGCCTGCTTTCCTCGCGCGAGCGCAATTATGTGGGCCTTGACGGCTTCGGTCTGGAAATCACCGGCACGGACATCATCTGATCGCTCTCGCGTCAGAAAAACACATCAAGACAAATTAAAAACCCGCAGCGCTTTGATAAGCCCTGCGGGTTTCGCTTGCCCAACCGCTTGTGCAGTTGATCCCGATTAACTGTGCGCTCTCATGGTCGGGGTGGCCTTGGCGCGGAACAGAGGCGTAATGAGGCGCCGCCAGGCCAGAGCAAACCCGGTCCATACGAGAAACAGGCAGGCCAGAGACGCGATACCCGCAAGGGTCTGCCCGATAACGCCATAGACTTCGCCCGTATGCAGAAAACGGATATAGCGGCGAAGGGCCTGCGTTGGCGTGGCCATCTCGTTGGGGCCCTTGACGGAGGCGACATCACCCGTTTCCCTGTCATAGGTAATGGTCTGTTGGGTCTGTGCCTGTTTGCCATTGCCCGTATCGATCAGAACATCCACGGTCTTTGCCTTGTCAGAGTTTGGCACAATGATGGAAATGCTGTTCCAGCCGCTTTCCACGCCCTTGGCCTTGTCCAGAATGGACTGGAAGGAAACAAGCTGGTCAACAGGCAACTCAGAGGCGCCACCACCAGAAGATTTCGCCCACATGCCTTTGCCTTGACCGCGCCCTTGTGGCGCTTCCAAGCCGGCGACGGCAAAGACTGCATTGCTGGCCCACTGATAGGACAACACGGCACCAGACCCGACCACAGCAACAAGCGGAATGATCACCCAGAAGGAAAAGACATGGTGCCAGTTGAAATCGCGTGCCTTCGATGTCGGCATTTTCTGGAAGAATATCTTCTGTTTGAGGAACGGCCATTTCCATTTGCGTGGCAGCCACAAATAGGCTCCTGACAGGATGATGAACAGGAAGGCCACATTGCTGATCTTGACGATATCGCCCCCCACAGAGTTAAAGCCCATGGCCAGATTGCGATGGATATTTTCCATGAAACCGAAGAAGCCCTCGGTGGGGTTGCTCTCGTTTTCAATGAAGCTGCCGTCATACTGGTTGATCAGCTTTGAGTCGTGCCGCCCGGCTGAAACGGAGACAGGCTTGCTTGCGTCGCTGTAGAAATTCAGCGTAGCGGTTTGTCCGGGGAAGGCGGGTTTGGCAATTTGCAGGATTTCATCGGCAGATAACACCTGCGTCTGGCCCGCGGTAGGTTCAACGCTTGGATCGAACGCGGCCTTAATCTGCATTTCATAGGTCAATAGAACACCAGTTAAGGCCAGTGCAAAAATAACGAGGCCCGTAGCGACACCCACAATCAGGTGAGCCCAGAAAATAATTCGTCTGAAAGACATGTCAGCGTCTCCGCTTAAGAGGTCGTGAGAGGTCATGGCAAGAAACTTTTATCAAGCATATCTCAGACGGTTGCTGGAAAAATCTCGGAAATTTCCATTAGTGTCTTCAAGTGTCTCAAAATGTCTTTTGGTTACATTCGGATACAAACTTTTCATTCAGAGCTGAAGCTTGATCTGAAGTGGGAATAGGATAGTCGCCCAAAATTCGGCCAAATTATTCCTTGGAACCATTTGAATTTTGCTTAGACATCCCTAAATATAAGAAAAGCAAATGTTCATCTATGATTCACTTTTGCTTCTTACACTTGAGGAAATTCCCTAGAAACAGGTGGAAAAAATGGTAAAAAAAGCAGTTGAAAAAAGCGCTTCCATTGATGTCGCCAAATATGCCGCGATGCTGAGTTTGGGACTGGTGGCCTATTCCCTGTTTTGGCTCACAGTGCTCTGACCAGGCCTCAAAGGCTATTGTGCAAAAAAGGGAGAGCGTCGCCACAGCGAGCGCAAGGCCCCGCAATTCCCTGTTTGGTGCAAACGCTCAACAGATAAGGCTCTGCTTCCTGTTTTTATGCGGTCTCGCCAAGTCCTTTTTGAGTCCATGTCAGCTCCAATAGAATTTGCTGCTTGACCAATCTTTGCCTTGGCCCTATCTTCCGCTTCATGATGACGAAACCAACCATTGCTGCCGTATCCTATTGGTACCCATCCTTGTAGATGGGTGGTTGGCTTTTGCGTGCTTAAGACAGACCACCGGGTTCGGTGGTCTTCTTGTTTCTGATGTCTG
The DNA here is from genome assembly GCF_963682185.1 of uncultured Cohaesibacter sp. Taxonomy (NCBI): domain Bacteria; kingdom Pseudomonadati; phylum Pseudomonadota; class Alphaproteobacteria; order Hyphomicrobiales; family Cohaesibacteraceae; genus Cohaesibacter; species uncultured Cohaesibacter sp. The sequence goes on from NZ_OY821667.1 coordinate 4,346,473, forward strand.
ATCTCCGCGCCCGCTTGAAGGCTATAGGCCCCAGCAAATAGGGGCACAGGAGACAAGACATGACGCATTTATCAAAAATCCCCACTTTTACCATAAGGCAGGCAAGCCTTGACGATTTTGACGCCATGGGCCCGCTATGGCATCTGCTAGATGGCTACCATCAGGGGCAGGACCCCAAGCGCTTTCCCGGTACGCCAAAGGATGCGCCCCGCAGCAAGGCCTATATCGCCGAGCTGATCCATTGTGCAGACCGTGCCCTGCTGGTGGCAGAACAATGCCCGACGATCGAAGGGGAACGCGGTTCGCTGATCGGTCTCAGTCTCGTGACACTGAAAACCTGCCCTCCCGGGCCTGTCTTTCCGGTTCGGGTGATGTTTGAGATTGACAATCTCGTGGTGGATGAAACCTGCCGTCGGCAGGGTATTGCGCGTGCCCTTCTGGCCGCTTCGGAGGAGTGGGCAAAAGAGAATGGGGCTAGTGAAATGCTGCTCAATGTCTATGCCTTCAACGAGGGAGCCAAGCGCTTTTATGAATCTCTGGGCTTTCAGCCCCTGCGAATCCAGATGGTTCATGCCTTGTGAGGTCTGTTTCCCAATAGCCTGACGGGTTGGCTTGGAGTTTCACGTTGGCATAGACAGGGCAGGGCGACCAAGCTCTCCCCTGTCTTGCGGCTTTAACTTGTCTCGTCTATTCCAGTTGCGCGCGCACTTTTGCGGCCAAAGCGTACCAACGTCTGAAGCAGCAGGCCGATAAAGAGCCCATTGAGCGTGTGCCAGAGAAAATGCGTGCCGAGCGGAAAAGCGCTGCAAACGCGCATGTCGATTGAGCGGAAGAAAATCGAGATGGTGAACACGACAGCAGCTGCCAAGATCCATCCTCTTGCGGCATGTTTGCGCAGTTGCAAGACCAGCGCGAAGCCATAAAGCGCGATGATGCCAGGCAGATATTGGGTCGAGCCATTTAGCCCGTCGCCACCGGCGTCCGTTTCATTGGTTGCCAACAGAAACCGTGAGAAAGCGAAAAGAACGGCGATGATGCAGACAAGCGTAATGCCATAGATCCGGAATGCGCGGACAAGTGATGTGCCCACGATACGGTAGATCGCAAGAAACAGATAATAGGCAACGAAGGTCCAGATCGGGATGACATCGGCAAAAGAGGACCAAACTTGCGCATGGGTATGAAACAGGAAAGAGCCCACGCCGATAAGGCCTGCCATGAAGATGGCAATAAGGATCAAAATATCCTCTTTTGTTTCTCCATTTTTCTTGTGCAATCTGTGGTAGGTCCAATATCCCCAAAGAGCAGCAAGTATGAATGACAGGTTGGTTATCGCATTGATCGGTTCTGACCAATAGCCTGCATCCGTCCGTTCGCAATATATGTCAATTGACGCTATCAACGCTTCTACGGTCATGGGATCGTCCGTCTCATTTCTAAAATTTTTTGAGGCGATTGTCAGAAAATATTTAACGAAGAATTAAGTGAACTTTATTTACCAAAAACGACAGGGAATTCAAAAGGATTTACGTATGTCTGTTTCTTGTATGTTCTCTTAAATCAAACGATGTTCTGGAGGCGATTCATTTGTTTAAACTTTGTTCTTCTCTTGTTCCTGACAAAATTAAATAAATCAAAGTAAATTTACGAAAGAGCTTTACCCTACGGCGAAAGCCCGACGCGGATTTTAAGCGCAAAACTGGTTGCTTTTACCAACTTTCTTTACTGCTGGCGAGCGCTTTAGACAGGACGGTTTGAATGGCTCGAACCTTGCGTTTTTCTCCCGCCAGAATGGCCTGCGCGTATAGCGCGAACTCTTCCTTTAAACGATCCTGTTACAGTTCGTTACAATTTGCGTGGGTATTGTTACTCAATGACATGTTTTGAACGGATACAATCGCTATTATTGGTTGGATATCAGGATTTTTGGAGCAGCGTTTTGTTCGGACTGTCAACTCGGAGAGAAACTGCAGAAAGAAGATCACACCTATCCGGCGGCTATTGAATTGGCGAATTTCTTTCTTATATGAAAGACATTATTGAAAAATTCTATATGCCGATGGAACCAATCGTCTTTCGGGGCGTTATCGGAGTGTACACTCTGACTATGAGGTAACTATTATGCGCAACATGCTTTTCCTGACGGCAATCGGCATATTGTCTAAGCACCTTTTCAAATTGGTAATCGGCGTGAAAAATCGTCTGGCTTAAACCGGACATTTCACCAGATTTATGCATGGTTTATTTGCTGCCTACGGGGCGCCTGTAGGTAAACCGATGTTTGTGTGGCTTTTTTTCTGCTTCCCTTCTTCTCCGGCATGTCTCGCCGGTTTGAACTTTCCGACAGAAATATTTTCTCACTTTTGTGGCCTTTAAAAGGGCAGTTAAATGTGAGTCTGGCAACCTTAATATTTCTGACAATGTCGCATTGTTTCTAATCCTGATATAGAAAACAAAAGAAACAAAAACGATCAAAAATCTGAGAAAAAGATGAATGTTATTTTGATTTTTCGACGATATGCCGACAAACATAAGGTTCTATAAACCAGAAGAAACGCCATGCAGAACAATACGCATATCCTTGTCATCGAAGATGACACCGAAATTCAGTCGCTGCTCGCGGCTCTTTTGCAGCGCAATGGCTGGACAGCTTCGCTGGCTTCCAATGGACGCGAAGCGGACGCTATCTTGGCGCGCAGCTTTGTTGATCTGATTCTTCTCGATGTGATGCTTCCGGGAGAGGATGGGCTGAGCATCTGTGCTCGCGTTCGCTCCATATCCACGGTTCCAATTTTGATCCTCTCGGCAAAGGGCGAGGATATTGATCGGGTTGTCGGGTTGGAATTGGGTGCGGATGATTATATGTCCAAGCCGTTCAATCCACGGGAGCTTGAGGCCAGAATCAAGGCGATGCTGCGCCGAAGCCGCATGTCGGTCAAGGACAGCCGCATGCAGGCTCCGATCCTCTATTTTGGCGGAAAATGGCAGCTCGACGTGAGAAAGCGCGAGTTGATGGACTATAATGGCGTGCAGACCCATCTTACGCCAGCGGAATTCGATTTATTGCGTGTCTTCTGCGAGCGCCCCGGGTTGACCTTGACCCGAGAGCAGCTGATTGAACTGACGCAAGGGCCGAATACCGGCGCAACCGAGCGCAGTATCGATATTCTCGTTTCTCGGTTGCGGCGCAAGCTTGAAAGTGGCGAAAATGGGCAAAAGCTGATCCATACCGTGCGTTCGGGCGGCTATGAATTTATCGCCGAAGTTCATGAACAGCGCGAGTCTGCATGAGACAATCCCGCTGGTTTGCATTTCTGAACTCGATTGCAGGACAGTTGCTTGTGCTGCTCATTCTTGCATCGGCTCTGTTTCTGACCGGTATCTTTATATCTGTGCGTGCGGCTCGTGATGCGCCTGTCGCCCCTCCCGTCATGCTGTTCACTGAACGTCAGATCGGCATATCGGAGATGCTCGCTCAAATACCGGAAGAGCAGATTGGCGTTTACCTGGACAAGTTGCGGGCGCTACATCCCGGTGTCGAATATCAACACCTTTCCAAGGACGATCCCAGTCTGAATGGGCTAAGGTGGGGCGCGCGCAATCCGGCGCTTAGAGATGAGGCGTATGCAGCCTCAGTCAATCCTCCCAGCGTGGGCGATGGAAACCCGCCCCAGCCGCCGCGAAGGGATCCCTTTCTAGATGATCTGGCAAACCCACAAAAGACCACTATTCCATTGGCGCGGACCTTGTCATCAGAGGTCAGTCAAATAGATGAAGTGACCATCTATTCCCGTTTGCCCGATCAGAGTGTGATCCGAGCCAGCACCAGTATCCGTCTTCATATGCCACCCAATTTTCAAGTGGAAGGCATTCTGGTCTTTACGATCGTGTGCATCTTCTTGCTGTTGCTTTGGGCCGTTATCTTCCTCATTCGCCCCTTGCGGCGACTGGCGCAGGCAACCAACAATATTGCCAAGGAAAATGCCACCCCGCAAAAAGCGGATGTGGCCGGACCAACAGAATTACGTGTAGCGGCTCTGGCGCTTAACAAAATGCAAGACCGCATTCATCAGCTCATTGATGACCGGACCCGCATGCTGGCTGCTGTCGGGCATGATCTGCGCACGCCTGTCACGCGTTTGCGCCTGCGGGCCGATACTGTGGAGCCGGAAGAGGTGAAAGCCGCTTTCCTTCGTGATCTCAACATGATGGACGGGTTGCTCAAGCGCCTGATGACCTATTTCAGCAAAGGCGACATGGATGAGGACCCGGTCCGGCTGGAGTTGAGCAGTCTGGTGGATAGTCTGGTTTCTGAATGGGACGATGCCGGGGAGGCGGTTGAGCTTGTTGGGTACGCCAACATGACGATTTTGGCCCGCCCCAACGACCTGATGCGCATGGTTGATAACCTGATCGACAATGCCATTAAATATGCAGGCAGTTGCGAGGTGTCATTGAGCCGGGAAGAGAGCGAGAAGGGCAACGTTGCCTGCCTCAGGGTTATCGATCACGGCCCGGGCATTGCTCAGGAAGACAAGCTTCATTTGCTGGAACCGTTTGAACGCGGCGACAAGGCAAGAACCATGAATGACAAGTCCGGCTTCGGACTTGGCTTGGCGATTGCCCGCAAGGTGGCTCAGATGCATCAAGCCGCGCTGGAGCTGGCCGATACGGACGGTGGTGGATTGACGGTCGTCGTCCGCTTCCCGATCGCCAGTTAGCCAAAGCAAAACGTTCAGACCGTCAACTTGCCTGTATGCTTGACCGCACGCAAGGTGAGGGTCGAATTGACGCGTACAACGCCGGGCAGGTTGGTCAGGATGTCATGATGGATGCGTTCCAGATCGGCGGCATTGCGATAGATGACGCGCAGCAGATAGTCATACTGTCCCGCCAGAAGATAGCAGTCCTGAATTTCGTTGATGTCCTTGATGGCTCGCTCGAAACGGGCAAGAGAATCGCGCCCCTGTCCATCGAGCGTAACAAACACGAAGGCCGCTCCGGACATACCACAAGCCTTCATGTCCAGATGCATGTGATAGCCCGCAACGAGACCGCTGTCCTCCAACTGCTTGACCCGTCGCAGGCAGGCTGAAGGAGAGAGGTTAACCCGCTCGGCCAACTCAGCGTTGCTTAACCGCCCATTGTCCTGCAAGAGATTGAGAATCTGGCGGTCTCTTTTATCTAATTTCTCAAGGTTCATGAAAATTCGATCTTTTTGCTGTTCTGCGCAATTATATGCAAAAAATCACTGCGCAAACAGCCTTATTTCGCGGCACATTGCGTAATTTTTGCGTCATCATTGATAAGTTATTCGAATTCCCAGAAGCGCCTTCGATAAGGGGCCTTGGCGTGCCTTCCTATCTTTTAAAAAAGCGCAATGGCAGCAATCACCATGGAGAACTCAACAATGCTTATCGGATGTCCCAAAGAGATCAAGGACCACGAAGACCGCGTCGGTCTGGTGCCTTCCTCAGTGCTCGAACTGGTCGCCGCAGGCCATGAAGTCATGATCGAAACCAATGCCGGTGCCGGTATCGGTTGCGCAGATGAAGACTATGTTGCCGCAGGCGCAAAAATCATCGCCACTGCAGACGAAATTTTCGCGAAAGCTGAAATGGTCGTTAAAGTGAAAGAACCTCTTGCCGTTGAACGCGCAAAACTGCGCTCCGGACAGCTTCTCTTCACCTATCTGCATCTGGCTCCTGATGCAGCCCAGACCGAAGATCTGGTCAAATCCGGTGCAACCTGCATCGCCTATGAAACCGTAACCTCGAAAACCGGTGCTCTGCCGCTTCTCTTCCCGATGTCTGAAGTGGCCGGTCGTCTGGCTCCACAGGTTGGGGCACAGGCTCTGGAAAATAATGGCGGTGGCATGGGCGTTCTGCTCGGTGGCGTGCCAGGGGTTGATCCGGCAGAAGTCGTCATCATTGGTGCTGGTGTCTCCGGCACAAACGCTGCCCGCGTTGCTCTGGGCATGGGCGCAAGCGTCACCATGGTTGATCGCAACACTGATGCCCTGCGCGCAGCTGTTGATCGCTTTGGCACGGCCATCAAGACTGTTTATTCCAACAAGGGCAACATCGCTCGCGTTGTGGAGCAGGCCGACCTCGTGATCGGTACCGTGCTGATCCCGGGCGCTGAAACGCCGAAACTGGTGACCGCAGAGATGATCAAATCCATGCGCCCCGGTTCTGCTGTTGTTGACGTGGCCATCGATCAGGGCGGCTGCTTTGAAACCTCAAAGGCTACCACGCACTCGGACCCAACCTATGTGGTCGATGGTGTCGTGCATTACTGCGTGGCCAACATGCCCGGCTGTGTAGCCCGCACGTCCACCTTCGCGCTCAACAATGCGACCCTGCCATTTGCACTGGCTCTGGCCAACAAGGGCTGGGAACAGGCTTGCAAGGACGACCCATATCTGCGCACCGGCCTCAATGTGCATGACGGCAAGGTAACTTACGAAGCCGTCGCTAAAGCGCTTGGCTATGACTATACGTCTCCTGAAAGCATTCTGGGGCTCTGATGATCTGTCTGGTTTGCATCAGGGCCGGCACTTCCTGATGCGCGACAGAGTCCGGAATGATGTGAAAACGCCCGTTCGCATATGCGATCGGGCGTTTTTGCTTTCAGAGGCAAAAGTGAGGTGCATGCGCGATCAGGCACGGCGCAAAAAGCGCGGTTTTTCGCATGAGTGGGCATAGTGGAAACAGAAGATTTCGTTCCAGCCCGTATCATAACCCTCCCGCATCATGCCAGCGATGGCGCCGTAGCAATCCCATCCGCCATGCACCAGTTTGACCAGCGTCCGGTGGGCATTCATTTCCAGAAAGCTCACTGTGAGATAGGTCGCATGATCCTGCGGTTGGCCCATATGAAAATTGATTGCAAGCGAGCGAGGCTGATCGCAGTCGGCAAAACTGCCCCAGACATGGCGCGTATCATCCGAGGCAATTTCAATGATCGCGCCCCCAGCCACTGGATCGGTTTCAAGAGCCTTGGCGGGCATGCCGGTGCTATGGATCGAAATTGAGCGCGTCTCAAGAGGCCACCAGCTGCCCATCCCCATGGAAAAGAGCTGGTAGGCAGCGAGCGCGTCGCAAGGGACTTCAATCACTTTGACGATCGGTTTGAGCATGGCACAATCCTGACAATATCGCCCGGCGCCTCCGCAGACCAACGGCGATGGTTCAAAGGTTGAGGAAACGACAAATCGTTTTCCCGTTACTTTTTACTTGAATGGCCTTCTTACAAAACTCACCTGTCAGGATAGAGATCACGCTCATGGCGCACAAGGCGTCCTTGGTAGGATACCAAAAAGCAAGAAACACAACCGGTTGTTTTAAATAGGTGTTTTTCTGTCGTAAAACTGGACTTATCGCCTGTTTGCTGCCCGGAAGCTGATTTCATGCGCTGATAGCGACCCAAATAAGCGCCGAAAAAGACGCACGCCAAGCTTGGTAAAATCGGCAAGTAGGCGGTGTATTCTTACAGAGCAGGCTTTACCCACAAGGCTGTTTGGCAGTGCTTTTCGCTGTCCGTTTCTCTTCTCCTGCAGGAGGAGAGGGCGACGCCATCGGGGTGAGGGCGGGATCTTTTCCAGCTGTGCTGCGAGACAAGCCGGCTTCGGCTTCGCGTTTGCGGCGATGGCGTGTCATCAATGGGCGCGTCGTTTTCAAAACCCGATCAAATGGGCGGCCCGCTCTTTCCTCCAACCATACAAGCGCGTGATCAAGCCAATCGACATGTTTGCGCAAGCGGCGCACCGCATTGCGCCCGACGCGGCTGTTGGCGATCAGGAGAAAGGCCCCGAACGCCAGCAGTGGCACGCCGGTTGGAATGGGAAGCCAAATAGTCGCCAACCCTGCAAGCAAGCAGAAGAAGGCGAAGCCAATGATCGCCCATTGCCTGAGATTCGAGATCACCGTCTTTCACTCCTACCAGACGGCAGCTTGCCTGAATCGCAAGCCAAGTCCATCAAGCCGACTGAACAAGAATAGAGAATAAAGAGATAGAAGCCTGTTATGGCTCTCCATTTTCTTCCATTAGGCTGCATGTATGACAGCATGAAGACAAACAGGGCCGTTGTGAGCGCTAAAGATCGAGCTTTTTAATGCCATAGCGCAGGCGGGATTCCAGCGGCTGAGTGGTTTTCAGAACACGCACCATCTTGGCCTTGCTCTTGCCCTCGAACCAGCGCATCTGGCGATCAATCAGGGCAAAGCGTCGGCGGGCACCACGTACAAGGGCGCGTCCTCTCCGGCTGTAGGCGATCAGCAGGAAGGTTGCGAAGGTCATAAGAATTGCCCCTATAGGCACGGGAGTCCAAACAGATCCCAGCCCGACAAGGAACAGCAAGATAGCGAAGGTGATAATCACCCATCGCTTTATATGGACCATTTGGTGGCGACCTTTCAAAGGCAATCGGGGTTTACACCCATAACGGTACAAGTCATGCAATATCTAGTCAGCATCATGGCAAGATCAAGTCGATTGATACCAAAAGCCCAAATAATACAGACGGAAAAAAAACGTGCCGTCTTGCGTCTTTCATTATGGAAAGACCTACCTGGGCACGCAAAAGCGAGCTGCCCGAGGCAGCCCTTTCTGCGATTGCTAGCGAGTGAGCGTCACGACGCATTCTATATGCGGCGAATATAAAAACTGATCGACCGGCGTGACCGAAGCAATTGTGTAGCCACCATCCACCAGAATCCGCAAGTCACGGGCCAGCGTGCCCGGATTGCAGGATACGGCAACCACGACCGGTAACTGGGATTTGGCGATCTCCTCGCATTGAGCCTTGGCGCCAGCGCGTGGCGGGTCGAACACGAGGGCGTCGAATTTCTTCATTTCGGCGGCCAGCAACGGGCGACGGAACAGATCGCGGCGTTCCATCTTGATGCCCTTGAGCTTGTCACCAAAGCGCCACGCACGTTCAAGTGATTTGAGCGCCGCATCCTCGCCCTCCAGTGCCCAGACTTGTGCTTTTTTCGCCAGCCGCAGGGCGAAGGTGCCCGAGCCACAGAAAAGATCAATCACACGCTTGGCGTCGCCCACGCTCTCAAGAACCATCCTGGCCATGGCGCGTTCGGCGCTTTCCTCGGCCTGCACAAAGGCCCCGGCAGGCGGGCTGACCTGTGCTGCCCCCATGCGCAAGAGCGGCTGGCGGCGTTCGAGCAGCGTCTCGCCATTGGCCGAAAGGCGTGCAAGATCCAGATCTTCGGCCATTTCAACGGCTTTGAGATAGTCTTGGCCACCCCGCATGTCCTTGACGTCATCCAAGCTTAGATCAACGCCCGAATGGGTTGCCAGTAGGGTGATGCGGGCCTCTTTCTTTTTGGTCATGAACAGGGGCAGATAGTCTGCCAGCTTTGGCAATAGCGCATTGAGAGCAGGCACAAGAAGTGGGCAATGGTCCACATCGACCACCCGTGTCGAGCGGGCTTCATGATAACCAAACAGCAGGCGGCGACCGATGAGGCGTGCGGTCAAAACGGCTCTGCGGCGCTCGCCCGGCTTGGTTGCAACCAGCGGATTGATCGCAAGATCTTCAAAGCCGCGAGAGGCGAGAGCATCCCTCACAAGATCCTGTTTCCATGCGCCATAAGCCTCTGGCGCCATATGCTGCATGGTGCAGCCGCCACAGGTTTGGAACAGCGGACAGATCGGCTCGACCCTGTTCGGAGACGGTGTGACGATGTCTTCGAGTTCGCCACGCTCTCCCATTGGCGTAACGCGCACGCGCTCTCCTTCCAGCGTGAAGGGAACATACAGGCTGCCGCCTCCATGATAGGCGATCCCGTCGCCTTTGGCGCCAAGTTCGTCGATTGTGATTTCAACAGGGTCTGTCACTGTATGTCTGGTCCTTCAGTGCTGCCGTGCTTCATGGCTCCTGCCAACTGGCCGAGCTTTAAAGCGCATAATTCAATCAGAGCCTACCGGATTCGTCCGGCTTTGTCGTAGGGCCTTTGCAATTGCCGGGTGAATATACCACCCCGCGTCTTGCGCAATAGCAAAACCCGCCGTGAGTGTCTCACCGCGGGCTTTATGTTTGTGCATGCCGGATAGATCGGGGTGATGGCCCTCTATCCGGTTCTTTTATTGAGCGGCATCCTTCTCGCGCGCAACGGCCCGCCAGCCGATATCGCGGCGGCAGAAGCCATTGTCCCAGCGCACCGCATCCACGGCCTTATAGGCAAGGCGTTGGGCTTCGGTAACCGAACCTCCGCGCGCACAGACATTGAGCACACGGCCACCGGTGGCCACCAGCTTGCCGTCTTTTTCTGCCGTGCCAGCGTGGAAAATGGTGACGCCCTCCAGCGCTTCGGCTGCTGAGAGATCCGCTATTTCAGTGCCTTTCTCATAGGAGCCGGGGTACCCCTTGGAGGCCAGCACAACATTCATTACCACATCGTCAGACCAATCAGCCGAAACGCCTTCCAACTCGCCCTTGGCTGCGGCAAGCAGCAATTCAAGCAGGTCGCTTTCAAGGCGCATCATCAGGGTCTGACATTCCGGGTCGCCAAAGCGCACGTTATATTCGATCAGCTCAGGGCCCTTGTCAGTGATCATCAGACCAACAAAAAGAATGCCTGTGAAGGGCGCGCCGCGGCTGGCCATGCCATTGATGGTCGGGCGGACGATCTTTTCCATGACCTCTTCGGTCAAGGCATCGGTCATCACGGGAGCCGGGCTATAAGCCCCCATGCCACCGGTGTTCGGGCCGGTGTCGCCTTCGCCAACGGGTTTATGATCTTGTGCAGAGGCCAGATGCAGCGCGGTCTTGCCATCGCAAAGGGCAAACAGACTGGCTTCCTCGCCCTGCAAGAAGGCCTCGATGACCACTTCAGCACCAGCTTCACCAAATGCTCCGTCGAAGCATTCCTTGACAGCCGCTTCGGCTTCGGCATCGTTCATTGCAACGGTGACGCCTTTGCCTGCGGCGAGCCCGTCTGCCTTGATGACGATTGGGGCTGGATGGTCCTTGAGATAGGCAAGGGCAGCGGCGCAATCAACAAAGCGCGCATAGGCAGCTGTCGGGATGTCAAACTCGGCGCATAGATCCTTGGTGTAGCCTTTGGAACCTTCCAGCTGGGAAGCTTCCTTGGAAGGACCGAATGTCAGGATGCCTGCCGCGCTGAGGCTGTCGACAAGACCATCAACCAGTGGCGCTTCCGGACCGACTATCACGAAGTCGATGGCTTTGGCCTTGCAAAAGGCGATAACCGCATCATGATCGCTCTCTTGAATGTCGGCTTTTTCTGCCAGCGTCAGCAGGCCTGCATTGCCCGGAGCTACATAGAGAGCGCCAAGACGGGGGGATTTCTTAAGGCCATAGGCAAGGGCATGTTCGCGTCCGCCAGAGCCGATGAGAAGAACGTTGAGGCGATCAGTCATCAGGGCCACCTTTTGATAGAGACAGGGAACCGCTTGTGCGGCTCGAAAAACAAAGAATGAGACAGGTGATCGTCTGCTACCCTTCAGCCGCCACAAAATCAAGCCCACAAGCAAGCTCAGGGCTAATTGTTGCCCTAAAAGCCATGCACAAATGCTGAAAAGGCATCAGGGACGGTTGATTTGTCCGTTTCTGGGCGCTTCCAATCAATTTGAAGCGCAATAAAAAAGCTCGGAAAAGGAACGCAACGGCATGCAGGGAGGACAACGCAAGAAAAGGCATTTATCGGGCGATCCAACCTAACAAAATGACCGTATAGAGGCCAGGTAAGCACAAAGGCTGCGCCCATTTAGTTTATATAATACAAAATGATGCTGTGCCAGAACACCACAATACAATTTGAGTGGTTGACGCAGGCAAGAGCATGGGGCAATGCTCTTACGTGAATAAGGGTTCTCCTTTTCGGCTCACAATCAACGACCAAGGACATGTTTATGAAGGATCAGGCGACACTGGGTGAGGGGCGCGTTGCAGATGCAGTGCGTGGCCACTGGGCAGACACTTTGTTGCCCGCGTGGTTCCGTCCCTATGCGCGTCTGTCCCGACTTGAGCGTCCCATCGGCTGGTGGCTGCTGCTCTGGCCCTGCCTGTGGTCGCTGACGCTTGCGGTTTCTACAGCACAAGCCGGCACATTGCCGCCGATCGAGCATATCCTCTGGTATGGATTTGCCTTCTGGCTGGGCGCTGTTGCCATGCGCGGCGCCGGTTGCACCTATAACGATATTGTCGATCAGGATATTGACGAGAAGGTGGAGCGTACACGCTCACGCCCTTTGCCCAGCCATCAGGTTTCCCGCCGCTTTGCCGGGGTGTGGCTCGCGGCCCAGTTGCTGATCGGCCTGTTCGTTCTGCTGCAATTTAACAGCTACACCATCTGGCTTGGATTTGCCTCGCTGAGCGTCGTGGCCATCTATCCTTTCATGAAGCGCATCACCCATTGGCCGCAGCTCGTGCTCGGGCTGGCCTTTTCATGGGGCGCGCTGGTTGGCTGGACATCCATCACGGGCCAGTTGGCGTTGGCACCGGTTCTGATGTATTTGGGGGCTATCGTCTGGACCATCGGCTATGACACCATTTATGCCCATCAGGACAAGGAAGACGATGTCATGATTGGCGTGAAATCCACCGCGCTGCTCTTTGCTGAAAATACTCGCGCCTGGCTTTCGCTTTTCTATGCTGTGATGGTTGTGTGCATGGCGGGCTGCTTTGCCGTATCCGGCGTTTCCTGGCCTGCCTTTGTCGGGCTGGCGGTTGCGGGTCTACATATGGGCTGGCAGCTCTGGAAGCTCGAAATTGACAATGGCGGCCAGTGCCTTACGCTGTTCCGTTCCAACACGCAAATCGGCTGGATCATCTTTGCCGGATTGTTGGTCAGCATCTGGCTCTAGCCTTCGGCTCTCTCGTTTTTGCTGGAGCAGGCCTTCAGCTATTAAGCGTCTTTAACCGCGCCGAGCAGATATTCCTTGTTGCCATCGCCGCCAAGAATGGGCGAGGGGATCAATTCGCGTATCTGCCAACCATGACAGGCGGGGTCTTCGTCTCCAGCCAGCCAACGGGCAATGTCGTGTGCTGCGCGTTCCCCTTCGGCGGGGTCTCGCACGATGCCCCCCTTGCCGATGCCCTTTTTACCCACCTCAAACTGGGGTTTGACCAGCAACACGGCGAAGGCTCCTGGCTCGGCCATTTCCAAAGCGGCAGGCAGCGCCAGCCGCAAGGAGATGAAGGAGACATCGCTGACGAGGGCGCTGAACGCATCAGGCACGTGAGTGCGGTCCAGATGGCGCGCATTGACGCCTTCCAGTGAATGAAGCTTGGGATTGTCCAACAGGCTCGGATGCATCTGATCATGCCCGACGTCAATGCCATAAACCGCCGCGGCCCCGCGCTCCAGCAGCACCTGACAAAAGCCGCCGGTTGATGCTCCGATGTCAACGGCCACGCGCCCTGCAGGATCAAAGTCGAAATGATCCAGTCCGCCAATCAGCTTCAGTGCGGCGCGGGAGACATAGCCAGCTGCCGGATCATTGATGGAGAGCGCTACCTGTGGGCCGACCATCTGGCTGGCTTTGGTGGCGGGCTTGCCATCCACTTGTGCAAAACCGCGCTTGATGGCGTCGCGCGCCCGCGCCCGGCTGGCGCAAAGGCCACGCTCCACGAGGGCCTGATCAAGCCGCAGCTTTTCCATGATAGAAGATCCTCTTATTGGGCGGGCTAAAGAGCGAAGCCATGTTGCTTCGATTGCGACAGCCTTGATTTCCACCAAAAGCAGCAAGCGAAAGGCTGCGCCGCCCAGAACCGCTCAAGTCAATAGAGACTGGTCGCCACTAAATCAAGAGAATTTGCCTGATGGACTGAGTGCCTGCGTTCCTATTCTGCGCTGGCGATCAGGTTACGCAGCTTTTCGACCGCGCTGTCTTGTGTTTCTCCAAATGAAATGGTGCCGGAAAAGGCGCCGCCCTTTTTCATCAGAAAAACCGAGGCGGTATGATCCATGACATAGTCACCATCGCCGCTGCCATCATCCACCTTTTTGGCATAGACTCTGTAGGCCTTGATAACAGCATCGGTCTGCTCGCGCGTTCCTCTGAGGCCGATGAGCTGATCAAAGAATGCGTTCACATAATCGCCTATGGCTTCCTGCGTGTCACGCTCGGGATCCACCGTGACAAAGACAAAATTCATCTTCTTGGCGTCTTCTCCCAATGCTTCTACCCAAAGAGCCATTTCACTCAAGGTCGTGGGGCAGACATCCGGACAGAAGGTGTAGCCGAAATAGATCGCCATTGGTTTGTCGGCAAAATCGGCATAGGTAACCGGTTTGCCTGTATGATCAGTGAGCGAAAAGTCACCGCCGATCCGGACACCTGTCTGGCCCTCTTGGGTCTGTTGAACCCGCATTTCTTCGCTATACCAGGAAAAGACGAGAAACCCCAATACGATGGCCATGACAAGGCTCATGGCCCAGGAAATGGTGCGTATCAGCTTTTTCATGAAGCGGTTCCTTTGGTTTCTGGATGAAGAATCTGGGCGTGGTTCCTGCATGGTGGGCCTTCAGTTTTCACAGCTGTGTGGCGAAGTCAACCGGACGAAACTGCACATGAGGCTTAAGGATGAGGGGCTTACGCCTGTATCAGACTGCGCTTCATGCGCGATTGCAAGCTGACTCGCATGAGCAAGAGTGGCGAATGCCCGCGTGATGTTAGCGATGTGTAAGAGCCAGTTTGATGCCGAACCCTAGAAGAAGCAGCCCAGTGGCGCCATTAAGGGTGCGCGCAATCGCTGGACGGGCCAGAAACCGGCGTGCCTTGTGCACCATGAGCGCCAGCCCTCCTTGCCAGATCATGCCCAACAGAAAATGGATACCCGCCACCAAAAGCGACTGCCACAGAGCCGATTGGGTCGGATCAATAAACTGAGGCAGAAACATCATGTAAAAAAGGATCGGTTTCGGGTTGAGCACATTGGAGAGAATGCCCTCACGAAAAGAAGTGACGAGGGATACGCGCCGTGCGCCTTCGCTCGCTACGACGAGCCCATGCCCGCGCCAAGCTGCCAGCAAAGATTGGAAGGCGAGATAGACAATGAAGAGTGCACCGGCAAATTTGAGCAGAGTGAACAGATAGGCCGATTGCAGCAGGATCACCGATAATCCCAACGCCGAAATGGTGGCATGCACGAAAAGCCCTGAGCAGATGCCAAAGCTGGTGGTAAAGCCATCGGAAAAGCCGCCACGCGCAGCATTGCGCAACACGAGAACCGTATCCATCCCCGGCGCCATGGTCAGCGCAGCCAGAGCCAGAATGATGGCGAGGAAGGGAAAGTGATCAAACATGGCGGACCTCAATCAACAAACAAAAGTCTGTGCCCTCGATCTTAACAGGGCAGCAGGCAAAAGATGGCAGAGACGGGCTCGAAGGGCCCTTGGGCAGACGATGGATAGGCACACTACAGATGCTGAAGGCCACAGGGTGCCGAATAACCTAGGTAGTGTGCGCGCAAAGCAGATTGCGAACACCTATTCATTTCTAGAGAAAGCCATAATTGACCGCAACAGACAACAGAGGCGGTCTGCGGTGCATCCTTTGCAAAGGACGTTACAAAGGGAGACGGCTCGGCCGGGCCAAGATCAGGCTTCGAACTGATCGTGAGCACCCCAATACATCGCTTCTATCTTGTTGCCCTCAAGGTCACGCAAGAAACAGCCATAATAGGCCTCGCCATAATGAGGTCTCGGGCCTGGTGCACCATCTGGTGTTGCTCCCATTTCCAGCGCTTTGTCCCAAAAGGCTTGAACCATTTCCTTGCTGGAGGCTAGAAAGGCGAAGTGAGTGCCATTCCCCGCGCTGGCTTTCTGCTTGTCATGGGGCGTTTGGACCCAGAATTCGGGAAACATCTTGCCAAAGGCAATGGCGCCGACTTCTCCGGGCACATCCACTTCCATGATGACTTTTGCGCCAACGGTTTCCAAAACCGCCTTGTAGAAATCTCGCGCCTTGGGAAAATCATTCGTTCCCACAGAAACATGCGCCATGATGACGGGTGGTTCACTATTCATTCTAGTCTCCAAATTATATAATGTTCATGAAATGTTCTTGTTGGAGGGTGCGCTCGATGCTCCGTTTCGTCAAGTCGTATTTTCTCTTATGGAGATGCGAGTGTGCCCAGACAAATGTTTAACGTCGGCTTGGATTTATTCGCTTCAATACAAATTCTCGTTCGACGCATGCCAATAGGCTGGCTGCTGTAGTTGCGTAACGCAATTTGTGAAAAGCTGGTGACCAAAGATCTGCACAATGCCCGCTATAATCGAGATCTTGCAATCGCAAAATGGAACGCTTCAGAGCTGGACAGCAGGAATAGGGACCGCTTTCTGCATCGCTAGTGCAGGTCTTTGTGAACGACTATGCACCGAGCTCCTGTAAATGTGACCATTTGGCGATGTCCCATGTTCTTGCTCTCAGGCATATTTCCCTATAGACATTGGGAAATAACGCCGCATCATGTGGTTACTGCTTTCACATCGTAAAACCTCATCAGCGCTTGGTTTGTCATCCTTTCGATAGATCCCTGTCCACGATCCGGTCGTATATGGTAAACTGCGTAATGAAGGAAATTATAACCGGCGGCTTTTTGTCTTTTGGGACGGAATGGCCTAAAAGGAAAACCAGCGGCACGAGCAGCCAACTCGAAAGCCAAAGAATAACAGGTGACGGAATTGTCCAAGACCCCCACGCTCGACAGTATCAAGTCCATCGAAGATATCCGTTCAATGGATATGGAGCAGCTCAAGGCGCTCGCGGATGACGTGCGCACCGAGACCATTGATGCGGTATCGGTGACTGGCGGTCACTTGGGGGCAGGGCTTGGCGTCGTAGAATTGACCGTGGCATTGCACCATGTGTTCAACACGCCCAATGATCGTGTCATCTGGGATGTCGGCCATCAGTCCTATCCGCACAAAATTCTCACCGGCCGCCGTGATCGCATCCGCACCTTGCGGCAGCCGGGTGGGCTTTCCGGCTTTACCAAGCGGTCCGAGAGCGAATTTGATCCCTTTGGCACCGGCCACAGTTCGACCTCCATTTCGGCGGGGCTGGGCATGCAGATGGCTTCTGAACTGAAGGGCGAAGACCGCAATGTGATCGCCGTGATCGGCGACGGGGCCATGAGCGCCGGTATGGCTTATGAAGCCATGAACAATGCCGGGGCGCTCGACAGCCGCCTGATCGTCATTCTCAACGACAATGACATGTCCATTGCGCCGCCGACCGGAGCCATGAGCGCCTATCTGGCGCGCCTTATTTCCGGCAAGACCTTCCTCTCCCTGCGCGATGCCGCCAAACAGCTGGCCCATCAACTGCCGCGATTCTTCAAGGAAAAGGCTGCAAAAGCCGAAGAATTTGCCCGTTCTTTTGTGACCGGAGGCACGCTGTTCGAGGAGCTGGGCTTCTATTATGTCGGCCCGATTGATGGGCACAATCTGGAGCATCTGCTGCCGATCCTGAAAAATGTGCGCGATACGGACAAGGGCCCCATTCTGGTGCATGTGGTCACCCAGAAGGGCAAGGGCTATGCGCCTGCCGAGCATGCCAGCGACAAATATCATGGCGTCAGCCGCTTTGATGTGGTCACCGGCACCCAGCTCAAGCCGCCCAGCAACGCGCCCAGCTACACCAAGATTTTCGGCCAAAGCCTCGCCAAGGAAGGCGCCAAGGACAAGAAGATCGTCGCGGTGACCGCCGCCATGCCGTCAGGCACCGGCATCGATATCTTCGAAGAGCAGTTCCCAGATCGCACCTTCGATGTTGGCATCGCCGAGCAGCATGCCGTAACCTTTGCTGCGGGTCTTGCCTGCGAGGGGCTGAAGCCCTTCTGTGCGATCTATTCCACCTTCCTGCAGCGGGCCTATGATCAGGTGGTCCATGATGTGGCCATCCAGAATCTGCCAGTGCGCTTTCCTATCGACCGGGCAGGCTTTGTCGGTGCCGATGGTCCGACCCATGCGGGCGCCTTTGATATCGGGTTTATGGCGTCCCTGCCCAATATGGTGGTTATGGCCGCAAGCGATGAAGCCGAGCTGGTGCATATGGTTGCCACGGCGCGGGCCTATGATGATGGCCCGATTGCTTTCCGCTATCCGCGCGGAGAGGGCGTCGGGGTCGAAATCCCTGAAGAGGGAGTTCCGCTGGAAATCGGCAAGGGCCGCATCGTCAAACAGGGTAGCAAGGTCGCCATCCTGTCGCTGGGCACACGCCTTGCAGCAAGCCTTGATGCTGCCGAACGGCTTGAAGGCTATGGCCTTAGCACAACGGTAGCCGATGCACGCTTCGCCAAGCCTCTGGACCGGGATATGATCCTGAAGCTGGCTGGTACCCACGATATGCTGATCACCATTGAGGAAGGGGCCGTGGGTGGCTTTGGCTCTCAGGTGCTGCATCTTCTGGCAGCCGAGGGTGCGTTGGATGGTTCCTTGAAGATCCGCTCCCTGACCATGGAAGACCACTATACCAGCCATGGCAAACCCGATGTCATGTATAAGGAAAATGGTCTGGACGCCGATGGCATCATCCGCGCTGTATTTGAAGCTCTAGGCAAGGATCTCAATGCCGCTATCGAGGCGGGAGAAATGGCGTAAGCCTCTGAAATAAAATATTTATATTTCGGGCTTCGAAGAATGTTTTGCCATAAAATGCAAATATGCATCTTCTATGAATCAAGTTATGCATTCAGCGCATGCCCGCATTCGCCGATTGCTTCTTGTAAGATGTCCATTCTGGCCGATATCTATGGCTGTATATTGGATCCTTCCAATCTCTGATCGCCGCCCGCCATACTTCAAAACCGCAGCCTCTGACGCGCGACAGGAGACGGATCCTGCTTTCTCAAAAGCAGGTCGCCCGTTCGTGACCTTCGTTTTTGGGACCAAAGCTGCATTCATGCGTTGACCTAGTGCGTGCCTGCCGACTGAGACAGAACGCATCTCGCTCGCGCTGCGCATTTATGCACTCATTTGGACATTGGCGGATGTCCGAGACCCGAAAGCACCTGTCCATTTGCTTTCTCCCTCTCGTTTCATGATCGCCTCTGGTCAAGTGGGTGCCCATTTATGACCAAGGGACTATATTATGAGCGAATCCATAGCCAATTTTGTCGCAAGAACGCTTGCCCAGGCCGGTATCGAACGCATCTGGGGCGTGACCGGTGACTCCCTCAACGGCATCAGTGACAGCCTGCACCGGCAAAAGAAAATCCGCTGGATGGGCACTCGTCACGAAGAGGCCGCCGCTTTTGCTGCTGGCGCCGAAGCCCATCTGACCGGCGAGCTGTCCGTTTGCGCGGGGTCTTGTGGCCCAGGAAACCTGCATCTGATCAACGGGCTGTTCGATTGCCAACGCAACCATGTGCCGGTTCTGGCAATTGCCGCTCATATCCCGTCTTCCGAAATCGGCTCGGGATATTTTCAGGAGACCCATCCGCAGGAACTGTTCAAGGAATGCAGCGTCTATTGTGAAATGGTCAGCACGCCTGAGCAGATGCCTTATGTGCTGGAAATGGCCATGCGCAATGCGATTTTGAAAAAGGGCGTTGCCGTCGTGGTGCTGCCCGGTGATATCGCCCTTAAGGCCATGCCTGAAAACGTGGACGTGCGCTGGTCCAAACCGGCCTTGCCGGTTGCTCTGCCCGCCGAAGAAGAGTTGGACAAGCTGGCGGCCATCCTCAATAGCGCGAAACGGCCAACGCTTCTTTGCGGTGCTGGCTGCGCTGGTGCCCATGCAGAACTCATCAAGCTGGCCGAAACCATCAAGTCGCCCATCGTCCATGCTCTGCGTGGCAAGGAACATGTGGAATGGGACAATCCCTATGATGTGGGCATGACCGGCCTTATCGGTTTCTCCTCAGGCTATCATGCCATGGAAAATGCCGACACGCTGGTTATCCTCGGCTCTGGCTTCCCCTATCGCGCCTTCTATCCGGCCGATGCCAAAATCGTGCAGCTGGATATCAGCCCCGACGCCTTGGGCGCTCACACCCAGATCGATCTGGGCCTAGTGGGGCAGGTGAAACCAACCCTTGCTGCGCTTCTGCCCAAGCTGAAAGAAAAGAAGGACGATAGCTTCCTTAAAACCGCTATCAAGCATTACAAGAAAGCTCGTGAAGGGCTGGATGAGCTGGCCAAGCCAAGCAAATCCAAACGGGATATCCACCCGCAATATCTTGCCAAGGTCATTGGCGAGAAAGCAGCTGAGGATGCCATCTTCACCGCCGACGTGGGTACGCCAACCGTCTGGGCTGCGCGCTATCTGGAAATGAACGGCAAGCGCAACCTGATCGGCTCCTTCAACCACGGCTCCATGGCCAACGCCATGGTGCAGGCCATTGGCGCACAGGCTGCCGCACCGGATCGGCAAGTGATCGCCCTTTGCGGCGATGGTGGCTTTTCTATGTTGATGGGGGATATCTTCACCATCAAACAGCTTGATCTGCCGGTCAAGATGATCGTCTTCCATAACCGCTCGCTCGGTTTTGTGGCCATGGAAATGAAGGCTGGCGGCTATATCTCCGATGACACAGATCTGAACGATCCTGATTTCGTCAAGATAGCCGAGGCCATCGGCATCGACGGCATGCGCGTTGAAGATGATGCGGAATTGCCCGCCAAGATGGAAGAGTTCCTAGCCAAACCGGGACCAGGCCTGATGGACGTCATGGTCGCCAAGCAAGAGCTGGCCATGCCGCCGAAGATCAAGGTCGAACAGGCCAAGGGCTTCAGCGTCTATATGATGCGGGCCATCCTGTCTGGCCGTGGCGAAGAGCTGGTGGAGCTGACCAAGACCAACTGGCTGCGCTGATCGTAGCGTTCAATAGCGATGAGAAACAAAACCCCGGCGGATCAGGGCGATCCACCGGGGTTTTCTGTTGCACGTCTTGTGCGCGCGGGGCCTAGAAAAACCAGTACCAGACAATAGGCAGCAAAATGGCTGTCGCCAGCGCATTGAGCCCCATAGCAAGGCCGGAAAAGGCGCCAGCCTCTTCATTCACCTGCAGCTTGCGCGCGGTGCCCAAACCATGTGCCGCCGTGCCAATGGCAAGGCCTCGGGCCGCCCAGCTTTTGACGCGCACGATATTGAGCACGGTTGGCCCAAGAGCGGCTCCCAGGATGCCGGTGACGATGACCAGCACAGCGGTGAGAGACGGCACTCCGCCAAGTGCTTCGGTAATGCCCATGGAAACCGGAGTCGTAACAGACTTTGGTGCCAGCGACAGGAAGGATTGCTTAGAGCCACCAAGCGCCCAGGCGATCAATACCGAAGACACTGCCGAGACGGCGGAGCCGGTAAGAAGGCTGATAGAGATGGCCAGTGCTGACTTGCGCACCTTTTCAAACTGCCGATAAAGCGGAATGGCCAGCGCCACCGTTGCCGGACCCAACAGGAAATGCAGGAATGAGGCGCCCTCGAAATAGCGCTCATAGGGGGTGCCGGTAACCAGCAACAATAGGACCAGAAGAACGATGGCGATCAGCACCGGATTGACAAGCGGCTTTTTGCCGGACTTCTGATAAAGATACAGGCCGATCTGATAGGCGATCAGGGTGAGCGTGAGATAGAGCAGGGGGCTTTCGCTCAAATGCTCCCAGAGCGTGGTGAGGGATTGCATTCTCTCTACTCCTTATACCCGCCGATTGATTTGTTGCGGGTGAGCCAGCTCATCAAGAGGCCCGTGACTGCGATACAAAGAAAGGTGCTGATAACCAGCGAAACAGCGATCGGTACTATTTCGCGCTGGATCAGCTCTGCGTTGACCATGATGCCGACACCTGCGGGAATGAACAGGAGGGACATGTGTGAAAGCAACGTATCGCCCACACTTGAAAGACCATCGGGCACAGAGCCCTTGATCAACAAGCCGATAAACATGATCGCCATTCCGAAAACAGCGCCCGGAACGGGAAGGTCAAAGAGCGTGACTAACGCTTCCCCAATCAGCTGGCAAAGTAATATGACTGTTAAATAGAAGAGCAATTGTGTTCCTCTCTTCCTTCTTTCTGGACCGGTTGGGGTCTTAAATATTATCGGATAATCTTCTGACAGGCGCAAGAATGACTACGGCAAAAGCGGCCGGAGAGAGACCGGCGCCCGGTGCGGGCCGTGCCGCCGAATGCGTCAGGAGAAGGCAAAATGACGCATACCATGTTTTGCGGATGGAAGGGAGCGCAAAAACGCCCATACCCTGCCCAATTGGCGCAAGGCTGTGTTGCGCAGAACTGGATCATGTGTCTGTCAGGGCGTTTTTTATGGTTAACAAAAGCTTTAAGAAGTCAAAGAGGCCTCTCAACAAAGCGGCTTAAGTGATTCAAATGACTCGCGATAAATCACTTTAAAAGTGAATTATTTCATGCTGTCAGATAACTTGAAGGCCTTAAAGCACTGCAGCAAAAAGGGGAGCGCTTGGCTCCCCTTTTATCGTCTCTAAAAGATCCGGATGAGGGATCAGTGCTTGCCAAGATAGGTGACCAGAAGGTCCTTGGCAGACTGGATATCGGTCTTGTCGATCATTTCGCAAACGGTGTGAATGTAGCGGGTGCCAACGCCGAGCGCTGCAGCCTTGGTGCCGGAACCGGCCTGCTGACCGGCAGCCCCATCCTGTCCACCACGGGCGAGGATGAAGCGCTGAACCGGAATGTCCTTTTCCGCAGCGACGGCTTCGAGTTCTTCCACCAGATCGATATCGGCGATGAAGGAGCCGTCCTTGATGTCGAGACCAACGCCTTTGCCCTGAGTGGTGACGGTGTCTTTTTCCGGGGTGCCCGGCGTGTCGCAGGAAAGGGTGGTGTCGACCCCGATGACCACGTCTGGAGCAATCCCGAAGCTTGCGGTGCGTGCACCTCTGAGGCCGACTTCTTCCTGCGCGGTGAAGGCAACAGTGATCTCGCAATCATGAGCCACCTTGGCTTCGACCATCTCGCGGATCACTTCGATGCCAAGCCAGCAGGCGATGCGGTTGTCCAGAGCCTTGGAGACCACTTTCTCGCCCATGTCGAGCAGGGGCTCGTCCATGACGATATAGTCGCCGACCTTGACTTTTTCCTTGGTGGTTTCACCCATGCCCAGATCGACGATGAAGTCGGTCACTTCAGGCAGCTTCTTGCGTTCTTCCGGAGTGGAGATATGCAGGCCCTTGCCACCCGGATTCATCACGCCCTTATAGTCGCCATCATTGGTGCAGACGAGCACGCGGCGCGCAAACAGGGTGCGTGGATCGAACCCGCCCACCGGGTCGATATTGATGAAGCCCTTATCGGAGATGTGACTGACGAGAAAGCCGATCTCGTCCATGTGGCAGAGCAACAGGATGCGCTCAGGAACGGCCCCTTCTTCCTGCTCGGTTGTCGGGAAACGGGTGCAGACAAGCGACCCCATGGCGTCAGTATAGATTTCATCAAAGAGGCCTTCGGCTTCTTTTTCAATCAGGGCGCGGATGCGATGTTCGCGGCCCGGAACACCGGGGGTTTCGCAAAGGCGACGGAGAAGATCAATGTTCATTATGTTCTCTCTATGGAAATTTCGAATGAGACACTCTATATCAGAGGTAACGTGAAATGACAGCATCAGGCAATGATTCGTAGTCGCTTGTTTAAGGGCTTTCCCCTAGGTGCTGTCAAGCGAATCCAATTGAACACTGTCGGCGCGTGCCTGACGGGCGCATCGACGGGGGTGAAGGACAAGACTGATGAGAGATCCATATAGCGTGCTTGGGGTGTCCAAGTCGGCGGATGAGCGCGAGATAAAGAGCGCGTTCCGTAAGCTTGCGAAGAAGTATCACCCCGATCAGAACAAGAGCGATCCCAAAGCGCAAGAAAAATTCTCCGAGGTCAATCAGGCCTACGAGATTATTGGTGACAAGGAAAAGCGCGGAAAATATGACCGTGGCGAGATAGACGCTGAAGGCAAGGAAAAATTTCATGGCTTCGCCGGTGGGGGCAACCCGTTCGGCGGTGGCGGCGGCAATCCCTTTGGTGCTGGCGGACGCGGTGGCAACCCGTTCGGTGGCGGCAGCGCAACGGAAGATATTTTCAGCGAAATCTTCGGTAACATGGCTGGCGGCGGCGGACGGCGCGCAGGCGGCAATCCGTTTGGCGCAGGGGCTGATCCCTTCAGCGGCGGCGGCCATCATGGTGGCCAGCATCGCGCCCAGCCTCAAAAAGGACAAGACGCCGAAGCTAAGCTGAGCGTAAGCCTTGAAGACCTTGTTTCCGGCGACAAACGGCGTGTGCATCTGCCAACCGGCAAGACGCTGGACATGGCCGTGCCCAAGGGCGTGAAAGATGGCCAGACCATCCGCATGAAAGGGCAAGGCTTTGAAAGCCGCACTGGTCCGGCAGGCGATGCGCTGGTCACGATCCAGATTCTGCCGCACAAGCTGTTCACGGTCGAGGAAACCAATATCCGTCTTGAATTGCCGCTGACGCTCTATGAAGCGGTGCTTGGCGCGAAGGTGCGCATTCCGACCCTTGAAGGCAAGGCAGAGGTCAAGATTCCTGCGGGCATGAGCTCGGGCAAAAGCCTGCGTCTTAAAGGCAAAGGGCTGCCCGACAGGGACGGCAAACGGGGTGACCTGCTGGTTACCGCCAAAATCATCCTGCCCGAAGGCTCCGATCCGGGCCTCAGAGCCCTGATGGAAGACTGGCAGGATACTCGGCCCTATCGTCCGCGTGGGCCAGAATTCGGCTAAATCCACTTCGGCGTCGATTGTTGGTTGCAATGTGATGAACAGAGCCTTTTGTTGCAACAGGCTCTGTTTGTTTTTGAGGGGATGGCCACCCCGCCGGTTCCTGACAGGGGAGGACTTGCTATGGCTTTTGAAGCGCCCGTGGTAACGGCGACAGACGGAACGCCTTTTGTTGAGGTCGATGGGGTCCTTTATCGTGCCATCGACCCGGCTTTCAGGGAGTTTGCCGTTGCAGGCTCCAGAACCGCCGGACGATATTCCCGCTCCGATCAGCCAACGCTCTATCTGAGTTCATCTCCTGCAGGGGTTGCTGCGGCCATGATCGCGCACAAGAAAGAGCGGAGCGAAAATCTGTCGCTGGTTTCGGTGCATGTCTCGGCCAACAGGATTGTGGATCTGCGTGATGAAGCTGCCAGAACCGCCGCCGGGATTGCGCTTGAAGATGCGACGGCCTCTTGGCAGGACGTCGTCGCCGAAGGCGGAAGTCCGCGCTCGTGGAAGGTCCGGGCCCAGCTTGAAGCAATCGGTGCCGAGGGCCTGATCGATCCATCCCGCAAGGAACCCGGCCTTTGGCATCTGGTGCTCTTTGCCTGGAACCGCGACGGTTCTGCAAGCATCGATCTGTTGGATTGACCTTTTCAGCTACTTCGCCTCGCCAACCTTCTTGAGGGCGACAAGGGTGAGGATCGGGCCGACAATTTCAAAGATCACCGTCGTGCCGATGGTGATAGCCAGTAGTTGGTCACCAATTGCGGGGAAATGATCTGAGGCTACCAGCGCCATGCCCAGTGCCACGCCCGCCTGCGGCATAAGGGAAAGGCCGAGCCAGAGCTTGTGTCTGGGTGCTGTGCCAGCCCATTGGCAGCCGAGCCAGCCGCCGACGAGGCGCCCCACAATGCGTAAAATGATATAACCGAGCCCCACCATGCCGATATTCACGATACCGGCGATTTGCAGCGAGGCACCAGCCAGCACAAAGAAAAACACCATGAAGGGCCATTCGATATGTTCTATTTCATGGAAGGCCCGATTGTGATGCTTTGCGAAATTGACGATGGTGAAGCCCGCAATCATGCCTGAAAGAAGGAATGAGACATCAAGCCAGATAGCAAGGCCCGCGCATAAAAAGACAAGCCCCAGAGCCTCTAGCTGCATGGGTTCGCCGGGTCTTATACGCCCTGAAAGGTAAGAGCCCGGTAGGCCGATCAGGAGGCCGATACCAACGGCGCCCCCCAGTTCCCGCCCTGCATTCCAGAGAATGTCATCAAAGCCACCGCCGGTCACCGCTTTGGCGATCACCAGCAACAGGCTGAAAATGATCAGACCCCACGCATCATCAATAGCGACAATGCCAAGCAGGATGCGGGTGAAAGGCCCTTTGGCTCCGGTCTGCTTGATGACATCCTGCGAGGCTGCCGGATCTGTCGCCGTTCCAATGCCCGCCAGCAGGAGAGCGAGGAGGAAGGACGCACCTAACGCCATGAGGCCGCCGCATATGGCCAGCGCTGTGAGCACAACAACAACGGCAGAAACGATGAGAATGGTTTTGCCCCGCTTGCGCAGTCCGGCAAGGGAGAGATGCCCTCCCAGCAAAAAGGCCACCATGGTGAGTGCTGTTGCGGCAAGAAACTCATACCATTCGGCAAACTGATCGGGCAAAAGATCCAGTCCCGATGGACCAATGATCACGCCGAACAGAATGAGCAGGGTGACCCGTGGCAGACGGGTGCGCCGCCCCAACTCGTCGGTCATCAGTCCGACAAGCAGAATACCGCCAAGAGAAAGAAACAGCAGATGCAGGTCCATGCGCGTGCCTCAGGCGTTCTGCGCGCCATGAAACAGAGAGCGCACGAGAAGAAAGAGGGAAGGCTGAAGGAAATTCCTCGCCTCCCTCTATCATACACCCATTTAAAAAGTGCCGCGCACCGACCTTCGGATCATCCGCGCTCGGGTCAGTTGACCGGAGTTACCAAGGGCTTGCCGGCAAAATAGGCGGCAAGGTTGTCGAGCACCAGTTGCGACATGGCTCCGCGTGTTTCCACGGTGCCGCTGGCATTGTGGGGATGCAGCACAACATTGGGAATGGCGGCAAAGGCCGTGTCCGGAGTGGGCTCGTTGAGGAACACATCTAGCCCGGCACTGCCAAGACGTCCGTCTTTCAGGCAGGCGATGAGTGCGGCTTCATCCACCACGCTACCACGGGCAATATTGATGAAGCTGCCTTCTGGTCCCAAAGCTTCCAGAACGGCCTCGCTGATCATGCCTTCGGTTGCGGCTCCTCCGGGCATGGCGGCGATCAGCACATCGGCCCACTCGGCCATGGCAACCACATCTGCCATATAGCGATAGGCAACACCGGCCTGTTCATGACGGCCATGATAGGCAATCTCGGCGCCCATCGGCTCAAGGCGGGCGGCAATGGCCTTGCCGATGCGACCAAGGCCGACAATGCCGACCTTTTTGGCCTTGATGGCGCGTGTGAGCGGAAAGGCCCCATCGCGGCCCCATGCGCCTGTGCGTACATAGGCATCGCCCCTGACCAGATCGCGCCGGACAGCCAGAAACAGAGCCAGCGCCATATCGGCGACATCATCGGTCAGCACGTCAGGGGTGTTGGTTGCCTTGACACCCTGTTCGGTGCAGGCCTCGACATCAATGGCGTCATACCCAACACCGGAGGAGGAAACGACTTTGAGATTGGGCAGGAAGGCCAGCTGTGCACGGGTGATGCCACGCCCGCCATTGGTTACGGCCGCAACAATCTTCTCGCCTACCTCGGACAAAAAGGCATTCTTGTCTTCGGCCAGATCATATCGATGAAGGGTATAGGTCGCTTCGAGCTGTTTCTGTTGGTCTGGGCGAAGGGGAACAATTACAAGAACGTCCGGTTTCATGGGCGCAAGATCCTTGATCGGTTGGGCCGACACATCTTTATCATCTTCGCGAAAAGGGCGAGCTGCCGTAATAAGGCAAAGGATGGGTGATAAAGGGTGACAAAAAGAGAGATAAAATCGATTGGCTCTGGCCAGAAAGGCCATGTGAGCCGAGTTTAACGAAAGTCTCGGTGGCCTGCAAATCCCCTCTGGCAGATTTTCATCCCTGTTGAACAATTTCCGCAAGAGCGCTCCTGACAAAGCACGCGGCGCCCTGCCGCATGCTTGCGAGAATTTTGTGCGCTTGGCGCCCTTGGCTTGCGCCGCCTTTCGATGTAGCACCATAAGAGGTGTCTTTTGCCAAGCCCGCGCGGCCTTGAGCCGTAAGCACAGCAGGTTTTGCAAAAAGGCAGACAGATTGCCCCGATGGGCTGCAACAGAGGCAAGAGCAAGACAATGGATCATGAATTAAAGACCGTAGCAGGCAAACGCATTCTCTATGTCATGGCGGTGGACGCTGAATATGGGGATCACCTGAAGGCGAAAATCGTGCCTCTGATGATCGGTGTTGGCCCGGTGGAAGCGGCGATCAACGTCTCTTCTTTTCTGGCCAAATTGGTCGCCTCCGATGAGAAGCCGGACCTTGTGGTGTCTCTTGGCTCGGCAGGGTCTGCTTCGCTGGAACAGACTGAGGTCTATCAGGCAACGGCCATCAGCTATCGCGATATGGACACATCGCCCCTCGGCTTTGAAAAGGGCAAGACCCCGTTTGTTGATTTGCCGGTCAAGGTGCCGATGCCCTTCACCATTCCCGACGTCAAGGAAGCAACGCTTTCAACGGGCGGCAACATCGTCTCCGGCGCTGCCTATGATGGTATCGATGCGGATATGGTGGATATGGAGAGCTTCGCTGTGCTCCGCGCCTGTATGTATCATGATGTGCCCATGATCGGTCTGCGCGGCATTTCCGATGGCAAGAAAGAGCTGACCCATGTCAATGACTGGACCGAATATCTGCATGTGGTTGATGAGAAGCTCGCCCATGCTGTGGGCCTGTTGGAACGGGCAATCAATTATGGCCTGATCCGCCTTTGATATGCGTTGGCTAATTTCTGCTTCAACAAAAACGCGAGCAGGCTGTCCTGCTCGCGGATGACATTTGTTATGTCTTCTTTCTCGATTCCGAAGGCAATGTCACCCGATGCACAATGGTGCTGATATGTGTCTCGGGTTTCTTTCGGACAAATAACATAGACATTCCTGCCGACCGGCAAAGCCTCATGCCGATTTCTGATCTTCGAAATGGCCGCACCAGTCATTATCGGCAACAATTGGCCAATGAGCGAATTTGTCCTTTTCCGTCAGGAAAATTGGAGGGTTGAAGCGGCAAAGTCCGCCGTCACCTTCCTTGGCTTTATCTGTGTCAAAGTAAGTGCAATCGTGGCAAGTCGAATGATCGGTCATTGTCTGGTCCTCTCCCTGTTGCAAGTCACTTTCAACTGATTGAACTCAAGAAAAAATCCTGAGTTCCGACGACATGGAAAGAGTAGCAAAATGCGAAAGGACAATCTATCGTCGAAAGTTTTAGATGGGCCTTTTCGTGCCGATCATTGCCATATTGTACAGCATTGTTATTCGTCATCCCAGATTGAGGGCGGTCGCCGGGCGTTTGCCTGAAAGCGCTGTCAGCACATTCTCCACCGAGGCGACGGCTATGCGTCGCATGGCTTCTTCGGTGGCCCCGCCCAGATGAGGCGCAAGGATAACACGATCTGACCGGCCAAGGGCGCCCAACGGCGCTTTCTCTTCATACACATCCAGACCGGCCGCAAAGAGGTGGTCCTTGTCAAGAGCGTCGAGCAGAGCTGCTTCATCCACCAGACCGGCGCGGGCCGTATTGACCAGAATGGCTCCCGGTTTGGTAAGCGCAAGGCTATCCTTGTTGATCATATGCCTTGTTTCGGGGCGCAAGGGCGTATGCAGCGAAATGAGATCCGCTTCCGCCAATCCGGCTTCCAGTGAGCTGGCGCGTTCGAAGTCGCCCAGATCCTTGACCCTAGGGGAATGCACCAGCACGCGCATGTCGAGCGCGCCGCGTAACATCTTGCCAAGGCGAGACCCCGTATGGCCCCAGCCGACGACCAGCGCAGTCTTGCCCTGTAATTCAAGGGTCTGGTTGCGATCGCGGAAGCCGAAGCGTCCGGCGCGTTCTTCCCTGTCGGCGGCAGGAAGCAGACGGGCGGCAGAAAGGGCCAGCCCCAACGCCAGCTCAGAGACCGATTGCGCATTGGCACCGGGGGTGTTGCACACCAGAACGCCATGACGGGTCGCCGATTCTTTGTCGACGGCATCATGACCGGCCCCGTGTACAACGACAACCTTCAGTTTATCGGCGGCGGCAAAGGCTTGTTCGGTAAAACCGGCATTTCGGGTGATGCAGGAATCGCATCCTGGCGCCAGCGCTGCGACCGTATCCATAGATGGGTCAGGGCAGATAACAGGCTCTATGCCATTCCGGCGCAAGAGCTCCAGGCCTTCTTCATGGACAGGCTGGACAATAAGACATTTCATGGCTGGGTTTTTTCTTGTTCTTGTGAGGGATCAGCTTTGAATATACCAGAAGAACACGCCAATCAATATCAGGCAGATGAGAAGGGCGAGAGCCTTGTCTTTCGTATCCCTGTCAAATCGCGCGGTGCGTTGCGCCAAGGACTGCTGGCTCGAATCCACATGGAGTGAGGCCTTGCCCTTGCGATGCACGTTCGGGAGCTCCGCTTTGTGTGGTGCGAGATCCAGATCGGGAGGCGTTTCAGGCATGGCTTCTGACCTTCAAGATGTCGGCTCTAGCTTAAAGGGAAATCCCGATAGCGATTGAGCACGGCGCCATCATAGCCGTCAAATACATGATGACCTTCTGGCACATGCAGTAGATGTTGCATACCGGCGCGTTTTGCCGCTTCGATACCCACTTCACTATCTTCAACCACCAGACAGTTTTCCGGCGCATAACCCATGGCCTTGGCGGCATAAAGGAAAAGGCCCGGCTCCGGCTTCCAGCTTTGCACAACATAGGAGCTAAAAATCCGGTCTTCGAAATACGGTAGCAGGCCGGTAAGACCGAGTGAGTGGCGCATCTTCTTGATTGGGCCAGCAGAGGCAATGCATTTGGGTATTTTTAGCGCTGGAACCACGTCCAGAACATCGGGAAAAGCTTTCAGCTGGGCTTCAAACAGCTCTGCCACATGGGCGCGATATTTGGTCTCATAATCATCTGCAAGTTTGTGACCAACCCGGCCTTCCATCGCTTCAACAATCTTGTGAAACTGGAAGCCGCGCAAATTCGCAACCATATAGTTTATGTCCCAGTCGAGGTCTGGCACGGTATCGCAATAGCCTTGCAGCGACAGGATCTCACTGTCGACCAGAGTGCCATCCAGATCGAAAATCACACATTGAATGCGGTCTAGGTCCAGCTGTTTCATGGGGTTTTGTCTTTCTTATGAGGCGGGCAAAGCGGGGGGTAGCTTTATTGTTATGAGCTTTATCATAGATATTTGTCATACCAAACATGCGATTTGGATCATGGTCAGGTGCTTGTGGATGCGGGCGAACTCGTTTAGAGTTCCTTTAAAGTAAGAATAACAAAAATATCCGCTAAGGAGCTGTCCCATGTCTACGAACACTATTGCCAGCGCAGGAGTCTCAAGGCTCAAACTGTTTCGTGAAGTTTATCTGGCCCTCGTATGCTTCTTGTTTGCCCCGACCGCCTGCGGTTGCCCTTGCAACAAGTAAGCCGAAAGGCGCTGCTTGGGCGCCTGTTATTCATGTAAGTTTTCTGACCGACTCTGACAGGGAGCCGGCCAGGTCCCCTCGCTCGCCGACGCGAATTGCTTCCAACCCCATCCATTGCGCCATCAACGCAAGCTCCTGTGCCAGAGCTTCGGCCACTTTGCCTTGGTCGATGCGTGCTTCCCCATGGGCGGCAAACACTTCGAGGATCGACTCCTGTCGATTGGCTTTGAGGTCCAGCCGGGCTACAAGCCTGTCACCCATCAGGAAGGGCAGCACATAGTAGCCGAACTGCCTTTTCTCCTTTGGTACATAGATTTCAATGCGATAGTGGAAATCAAACAGGGCCTCGGCGCGATCTCTATACCAGATGAGGGAATCAAAGGGCGCCAGCAGGGCTCGACAGGTGGCGCGGGCTGGAAGCTGGGCGTCTTTATATAAATAGGTCGGTGCGTCCCAGCCTTGCACAGACACTGGCTCGATGATGCCTTCCTCCACGAGAGAATTGAGCGCCTTGCGGGCCTCTGCTGTGGGCAGGCGGAAATAGTCGCGCAAACATTTCTCTGTTCCAATGCCATGCGATTTCGCCGACAGCGCCATGAGCTGGCGGTGGGCTGCAGCTTCTTCGAGCGCAGGGGCGTTAAGATAGTCGGTGGGAATGACGCGCTCTGGCAAATCATAATAGCGGGTGAAGCCTTGCCGTCCGGCAGCCACGATATGGCCGCACCAGAACAGGAATTCCAGCGCGATCTTGCTGTCATTCCAGCCCCACCATGCCCCTGAGCGCCCGCCCCGTTTTTCCAGATCCGAGACACATAATGGTCCGCGATCCGAGATGTCCTTGAGGATCGTTTCCAGCACTTGCGGGTTTTCTTTGGCATAGCGGGAAAGCTTGCCCCAGACGCCTTGATGCTGACAGGCCCGTTCCATGCGCCATTTGAGCGCTGGATAGAGGCTGACCGGCATTACCGAGGCTTCATGCCCCCAATATTCGAAATAGGCCTTCTTTTCTGCGCTCTTTGGGCCAGAGACATCATGCAGAAGCCGATCAACGGCTGCCTTGTCATAGGCGCCAAAGCGCGCGAACAGCGTCAGATAATGCGCCCGATCCAGCACATTCACCGAGTCGATTTGCAATAAAGTGAGCTGATCGAACAGGGATGCCAGATGGCGCCGGTCAATGCGTTTGAGACCCCGCCGTTGGGGCAAAAAGCCTTGAGCTTTGAGGGCTATGCGTCTTGCCTGGGCTTTGGTAAGGCTTTGCTCTGTCATATGACCACCGCGAACTGTTTGGAATAATTAAGGATTCGGATAAAAGCCACTCTGGGGTAAGGGGCGCAGCGCACAATGGGAAAGCTGCAGGTTGCACCCACAGGCAAAAAGCGTTGCGTTCAGTCAAAAAGTTGAATAAATCGCATAATTCGTCCCGTACTCCAGCCGATGGTCTTGGTCCTGATAGATTGCTGAGATACTCTACCAAAGAATGGGTTCCACCTCCGTCTCTAACGACATCCGACGGATGCCCTGTGGATCATAGGAAGGAATTACCACAATGTCATTGCTGAAAAGCTGGTTGATCCCCGGTGCCCTGGCAGTCGCAGCTGTTGCCGGGCTTTCCCTTTATGGGGAAACCGAGAAGATCGAAGCAGACCTGACCGGACGTGCCCTTGCGGTTCTGGAACAAAGGGACATGGAC
Source organism: uncultured Cohaesibacter sp. (assembly GCF_963682185.1). Classification (NCBI taxonomy): domain Bacteria; kingdom Pseudomonadati; phylum Pseudomonadota; class Alphaproteobacteria; order Hyphomicrobiales; family Cohaesibacteraceae; genus Cohaesibacter; species uncultured Cohaesibacter sp. The sequence goes on from NZ_OY821667.1 coordinate 4,379,522, forward strand.
TGGGCAAAAATCGCATTCCATGGTCGCGACGCCACGTTGACCGGCATTGCCCCCGAAACTGGGGCTGCAGAAGAAGCGAGTGCCTTGTTGCTCGCTGAATGGGGTGTCCGTATCGTTAAGGACAAGACCGGCCTTCTGGCAGCGCAAAGCCCCTATACCTGGGGCCTGTCCCGGCAAGGAAATGAGCTGACAATGATCGGCTATCTGCCTTATTATGAGTTGAAAAAAGCGCCTGCCACCATCGAGGATACCATCTCTGATGCCGCGCTTGAAATGAGCAGTGTAGAGGCTGCCCGTGGTGCGCCGGAGGAAATAGCAGGAGCTGTAGCGCTCGCTACTGCGCTTCTGGCCGATCTGCCCGAGGGCAAGGTGATGCTGATCGACGACAAGCTGACCATTTCCGGCACGCTTCAGAATGATGCTGATGGACTGGCGCGTTACAATAGAGTCAAGCAAAGCATCGATCGTACGGATCTTGGTGCGATTGCCGTCAGTTTGCAGATCCCCGAGCCAACGCTGGAATCTGAAGAAAAGCCTAATGCGGACAATATGACGACAGGCTCGATCGAATCTGACATTCCGCAGCAATAGACCATAAGGAGTTTGAAAATGGGATATCTAATTGCAAATCTCTATCCATTGCTCCTTTTGGGAGTTGTTCTGGGTGCGGTCATTGGTTGGTTTGCTTGTGAGCCGCTCGATCAAGACAAAGCGAAAGACTGAGGGAGAGTGCCATGACCGTTCTTATCGGGCAGGAATTGCTGCTCATCATCCTCGCCGTGATCTTTGGTGCCTTATTGGGCTGTGCTCTGAGGGCTTTTCTGGCCAGCCAACCGGGTCAGGATCTGGCCAATAGGGCCGAAGCCCTCTATGACCCTGTGGCTGCTGCTGCGCGCAGAGCATCAGAAGAGTTTCCGCTTTCCGCAGCCGAAGAAGGCAATCGGGCGACTGATGCCGATGCCGCTTCCCTTTCTTCTGCCTCTCTTACTGGCGCTCCGGTGCCTGATGGCCGCGAAGAACCGCTTCCCCAGGAGAAGAGTGTCATTCCGGTTGAAGTGGTTGCCACCATTATCGACGAAGAAAAACCCAAGAATATCAAGCCGAAGAAAACCGGGCCAGTCGACAATAGCGTCGACCCTACCTTGGTCGCCGAAGGCATGGCTGGCGAAGGCCTTGTCAATGCCTCCTCAGACGCGGCCCAGCCAGAGGGTGTCAAGCCCAAAGCACTGGAAGCCCCCAGAGCAGGCAAAGCCGACGACCTTAAAAAGATCAAGGGGATTGGCAAGGTCATCGAAGGTAAGCTCAACAATCTGGGCATCTATCATTTTGACCAGATCGCTCGTTGGACCGACGCCGAAGCGACATGGGTATCGTCCATCCTTGACTTCAAAGGACGCATAGAGCGCGAAAACTGGATTGCTCAGGCGCGTGAAATCATCGGGCCAGACGCAGCAATGCCTGTCGATATTGACGAAGCTGATGAAGATGCCGTGGCTGCTGCCGGTGCCGTACCGGTAGAGATTGTCGAAGCAGAGGCGAAGGCCGTTGATGTGGAAGCAGAAGAGGAAAAGATCGAACAGGTTCTGGCCACCTTGCCAGAAGGAGCATCGGCAAAAGAAAAAGCCGAAGCTGTTGGCTCCAAACCTGCACTGCTTTCTGGTCCGCGCGATGGCAAACCTGACGATCTCAAGCAGATCAGGGGCATTGGTCGGGTGATCGAAACCAAGCTTAATGACCTTGGTATCTATCATTTCGAACAAATAGCTGACTGGTCCCGCGAAGAAGCCAATTATGTTTCGACATTCCTCAGCTTCAAAGGCCGCATCGACAGGGAAAACTGGATCGCGCAGGCCAAGCTTCTGGCTTCCGGCCAGGAAACCGCTTTTTCCATTCGGGTCTCCAAAGGGCAGGTGGAAAGCTCCCGGGGGTGATCTGCAAATTAGATCTGGCGTGGATGCTATTGATAAAAAAGCGCGGCTACAGGTCGCGCTTTTTTGTTACCTGCCTAAAATAGGTAAAGCTCCAGAGCGGAAAAGAAGCCCTTGTAAAAATTACTTAATTATTTGAGATAAAAGGATAAATTGACGGCTTTAGATGATTTTCCCGTCAGCATTTAGTTTAAGATTATACAAAATATTTACTTGCGCAATGATTGATTTACCCCTTGATGCATAACCTCTGGATGAAGTGACGGAAGGCGAGAGGGTTGACCATTGATAGGCATCCTTTTTGAAAAAGCTCTGAATTTCTATGGAGCCAAAGCAAAGAGAAACAGCGCCGAACTCATAAGGGCGCAATACCAGATCTGTACCCGCCAACTGCCGCTGGTCTATATGATCGCGCTCAGCAGCATTTGGGGCGTGGCTCTGACAAGCAGGCAGGTGGCACCAGCATGGCTGGTTTATTTGACACCCGTTTTTTTCACCTTTGTCTTTGCTGCCCGCATCCATTTCTGGTTCTGCAGACATGTAGAGTTTGAAACCATTGAGCGCTGTAGAAAAGCAATGGCCCAGATCAAGCTCCTTGGTGCCGCTCTTCCTATTTTCTTTACCGTCTGGGCCTTGTTGCTATTTGAGCATGGTGATCATGTTATTCGCGTCAACATCGCCTATTTCATGGCGATTTCGGGCATCTGCATTGTTGTCTTCATGATACATTTGCGGATAGCAGCCTATCAGGTGGCAATGTTCGTCTATATCCCGCTGGTTATCCGCTTGTTACTGACCGGAGACAGCGCCTTAATGACGATGGGTGTCAACCTGTTTATCGCAGCTGTTTTGCTGGTGGTGGTGGTCTATTTTCAATCCAGCCATTTTCGCAATGCCGTGAAGTCTGAAGTTGCCCTGCAACGGGCCAGTGAGCATAACCGGACGCTGGCCAATCTCGATAGTCTTACCAGCCTGCCAAACCGACGTCTGTTCTTTGACAATCTCAATGGGGAAATCGCTCTTGCGAAAGAGAATAGCCGGCGGCTCGCAGTTGGCATTCTGGATCTGGATGGCTTCAAGGCCGTGAATGATCTGCACGGACACAATATCGGAGACCTGTTGCTACAGCATGTGGCTGAGCGGCTCAAGAGGCTGGTCGGAGGCGATGTTTTGGTGTCTCGTCTGGGCGGGGATGAATTTGCACTGCTCATCAAGACACGCAATTCCGACGCTGAATTGCTGCTGCTAGGAGAACAGATCTGCGCCGTGCTTCGTGCGCCTTTTCTCATCGAAGAGGGGCGTATCAGCATTTCCGCTTCGGTCGGCTATGCGGTCTATCCCGATGTCGCTAAAACCGCGCACGATCTATATGAATGCGCCGACTATGCCCTCTATCAGAACAAGAGAAACAACAGGGGCTGCCCCAGCCTGTTCGCCAAAGAGCAGGCCACAGAGCTTGAACAGCGCGTCCTGATCGAGCAAGCCATTCGCTCGGCAAATCTGGACAAGGAACTCAGTGTCTATTTTCAGCCCATCGTCGAAGTGTCTTCAGGCCGCATCGCCGCCTTTGAGGCCTTGGCGCGCTGGCATAGCCCGCAGGTTGGTCAAGTTGCCCCTTCGGTCTTCATTCCCATTGCTGAACAAAGTGGCCGGATTTGCGAAATCACCCATACCCTGCTGGCTAAAGCCTTGTCAGAAGCCGCTAACTGGCCGCACGAGATCAAACTTTCCTTCAATCTCTCCGCCCTTGATGTGAGCGCAGGGGAACGCACCCTGAAGCTGGCCTCCATTGTCATGCACAGTGATGTTGATCCGCGCCGGATTGATTTTGAAATCACCGAAACCGCCGCCATGGGCCGGGAGAGTGAAGTACAAGCTTCCATCGCGGATCTCAGAGCGCTCGGCTGCGGTATTTCACTGGATGATTTTGGCACCGGCTTTTCCAGCTTGAGCCAGTTGCACGCCTTGCCGCTGACGACGATCAAGATCGACCGGAGTTTTGTGAGCGAGCTGGACAAGAATCAAGCTGGCTACAAGATTGTCAAATCCCTGCTTTCGCTCAGCCGCGACATGGGCGTGGAATGCATTGTGGAAGGCGTGGAAACAAATGCGGAGCTGGATATGATCAAACGGCTCGGTGGGCGGCTTGTGCAGGGCTATCTTTGGTCGGCACCGGTACCTGCCGAACAGGTCGGCGGTTTGATTGCCAAGCATGAACAGAAATGCCTGTTTTTCGCCCCCGTGGAGCAGGAAAGAGGACAGGGGAGAATTCCCCTATCCTCAAATTCTGAAGGGTAAACGCCCTAAAGCTGCCATCAAGCGTGCAGATAGCGCTCGACAAGGCGTGCCCAGAGCGCGGCACCGACCGGCAACATCTCATCTGAGAAATTGAATTTCGGATTATGCAGAGCCGCTGACTCTTCCCCATTGCCCACGCGAATGAAGCAGCCCGGCTTGTGCGCCAGATAGTGGGCGAAGTCTTCGCTGCCCGAACTGATAGGGAATTCAGCAATACCTTCTTCTCCAACCAGCTCCAGCGCCACTTCCTTGGCAAATTCCATTTCCTTGGTGGAGTTGACGACCACCGGAAGCCCGTGCGGAATATCCACTCTTGCTGTGGCCCCGAACCCTTCCGCAATGGACTGAGACATTTCGATAATGCGCTTTTTGGCATGGTCGCGAACGGTCTGGTCAAATGTGCGCAAAGTGACGCGCATCACGACTTCTTCGGGAATGACGTTCGGAGCTTTGCCACCATGGATCGCGCCGATGGTGATAACGGCAGGCTGGAAGGGATCGATATTGCGCGACACGATGGTCTGCAGGCCGATGGCAATGTGGCAGGCGGTCACCACCGGATCGATGGTTTCATGTGGGCGAGCTCCATGGCCACCCTTGCCGCGCACGGTGATGTCGATCATGTCGGCGCCAGCCATAGCGGGCCCATCGCGCAGCATGATTTGCCCGACCGGAGCGCCAGGATGGTTATGCAGGCCATAGATGCAGTCAAACGGGAAGCGTTCGAGCAGGCCATCTTCGATCATCTTTTCTGCGCCACTTTTGACCGGGCTTTCTTCGGCGGGCTGGAAAATGAGATTGACGGTGCCGTCGAATTTTTTGGTGCGGGCGAGATATTCCGCTGTACCCATCAGCACAGCCGTATGGCCATCATGGCCGCAGGCATGCATAACGCCTTCATTCTGGCTGGCATAGGCAAGGCCGGTTTCTTCGTCAATCGGCAGGGCATCCATATCGGCGCGAATCGCAATGCTCTTGCTGCCTTCCCCTACTTTGAGCCGCGCCACGATGCCGTGTCCGCCAACATTTTCGGCAACCTCATAGCCCCAGTCCTTGAGTTTGCCAGCCACAAAGGCTGCGGTTTCGGATTCCTGATGGGACAGTTCGGGATGCTGGTGAATATGCTGCCGGTTGGCAGCCATCTCTTCTTTTTTGTCTTCAAAATCAGAAAGGGAAGCAAAATCGTTGCTCTGATCCATGAAAGGTTCCTTTTATTCGTATTGAGGGCAGGGGGCCGAGGCGGGGTGGATCGAACCGAGGCTGCCTGATCTGGAAGGGTTTATGGTGCTGGACACCATCCCATGGAGTTGCACATTACAACAAAATGAGTAAGAAGAAACACCGACAATCTTGCATTGCTGATTTTAGTCAGGTTTTGAACAGACCGTCCTTATGGGCAGTGGATCATCCGGCTATGAAGGAACCTCAAATAGAAAAAGCCGGAGACTGGCTCCGGCTCTGGTTTGGCATAGACAATGGATCATCTGCTGGCAGCAGAAAGGATCAGGCCTTCACTGCCAGACGGCCATCAAGCTTGGCGCCATTGGCCTCGGTTATGACCTTCTGGTCGCGGATGAAGGCGATTACTTCGTTGCGATAGACTAGACCGGTATGGTCATAGTCCAGCTTGCGCAGATCAAAGCTCGGGATGTCACCTGCAACACCACCGGAAATCGGCTTACCATTCCAGGTTTCACCATAGGCGCCAAAGGCAATATAGCTGTTGATCGCGAGGGTGAATTTTTTGTCCAGAACCTCGTCGATCGGCTGACCATTGAGCGTGATATTGACGGCCTTTGCGGATTTGGCATCTGCGCCCAGAGCGATGTCATAGCGAATGCCCGAGGAGAAATGCAGGAAGCCGCGCGAGACAAAGCCATTCAGATCAATCCCGTCGACCTCTTCCGGGCGTAACAGGCGCACTGCGTTGTTATTGAGCATGTCGCGCAGCTGGGCACCGGTCATGGTGGCCACATGAATGGCGTCGGCATAAGGCATCACATCATACCATGCCTTGAAGGACAATGGTCCTTTTTCCACGCCTGCCGATAGGCCCGTCGCATTGAAGAGAGCAAAATCCACCTTGCCGCCGGGGAAGGTCTCCGAGCGCGCCACCACCGCATCATTCATGAAGTTGCCAAGGGCGCTTTCGCCGATATAGCGGCTGGCGATGGTGACATCACGGCCAAGGGTATCCGCTTCCACCGTACCGATGGTCTCGGCCAGCTTGCTGTCGAGCTGCTTGAGCAGCGGGCCAACCACGGTTTCCTCGAACGTGGCATCCCAGTCGCCTTCCTGTTGCAGGGAAGGATATTTCGGATCGTCGCTGGCAACACGCTTGTCGCTGGCTTTGATCGGATGCAGGGAAACGGAGTTGTACCAGTCCTTGCGGCCCTGATGGGCGGCAATGGAAATGGCTATATCGCCAAGGAACTTGCCATGGGCCAGAGCCTGAGTGATGAGGACACCGTCCTTGAGGTTATTCTCGTCTATGCCGGTTTCGTTGAGCTTGGTGTGCGTATGGCCACCAACCACAACAATGGGCTTCTCGCTCAGCTCGCTTGCAATCTTGGCAATGGCAAAGTCACCGTCACCAATGTCGCGGGCTGTGGCGGCCTTGCCAGATTTATGCTGGCCGATACCATAGCCGCAGTGAGAAAGGATAACGACCACATCGGAGATTTCGGAGACGGCTGGCAGCAGGTTGGAGAGCGCCGTCACCGGACGGTCCACCGCAAGGGTCGGGTCGTTCGGCTGGCCGACGCGGGTGTCGATGTTGGTGGTGAGGCCAATGAGCCCGACGCGCAAGCCATTGATGTCGGCAACAGCCGCGGCGGTGTAGTCTTTATCACGCTTCATATAGCCCGAAGAATGTACGTTGGCGGAAAGCAACGGGAAGGTTGCGTCCGTGTCCTTGCCCTTTTTGAGCAACTCGGCACCACGGTCGAATTCATGGTTGCCCAGTGCAGCAATTTCGACACCGGCGGCGCTATAGGCACGATAGCTGGCGTCAGCAACAAAGTCTTCTGGGCCCCAGCCCATCAACTCGTCAAAGATCGAGCCGGTGTGGTCATCCCCTGCGGAAACAAACAGCACAGCCTCATTCTCGGCTGCGTTGGCGCGGGCTTCCTTGACCAGCTTGACCATCTGCGCAAGACGGTGGGTGTCGCCCTTCTTGCCGTGCAGGTCGGTGATGTGGTTGTGCATGTCGTTGAAATGCAAAACGCGCAGCACACGGCGTTCGCCTTCTTCCAGAACGGGGGCCGGAACGGGGCTGCCATCTTCGGCCACAATGGTTTTGATCGGACCGCTGAGCGGATCGCCTTTCAAAAGGAAGAGCTTGTCGATGATGCCATTCGGGTTGGGCGTGGCGGGGACCAGCTGCAACTCGCCAGCCATGGGGGCGGCATTGGCGCGGAAGGTCAGCATGGGAGAAAATGCGGCGCTCGTGGCAATGGCGGCACTGCCGAGCAGCAGGGAGCGGCGTGACAGGCTCGTGCGAGCATTAACGTCTTTGTTGGACATTGTCGATCTCTAGCAATTGAATTTTGAAAAAGCGGATAAGAGATCGCAAGGGTTGTGCAGATGTGTTTCAGCGTCGTGACGGCGGCATGGCAGTTTGGTGACAGAGCTTGTAGGCTACTGAAACCATGGCTTGGTCGGGGGCAGAAAACTGTGGACCGCAAGGCGCGGCCAGACGGGCTTTGCCTGATAGACCGCTTCAACCGTCACTGTCAGGCGGCCGCGCGTTTTAGCCGATCATTGATGGCTTCGCCCAGTCCTTCATTGCTGATGGGGGCAACCGCAATGCAAGTCACGTCAGGACGATCGAGCGCACGCAGAGAGGCAAACAGCTTCTGCGCCGCTTCAAAACTATCACCCGTTTCCGAGAGATTGACCACCTCTACTGCGCGGTCGGCATTGGCTGGCAAATTCGGCCCGAATGCCAGAAGGGCTTCTCCTTGCTGAATCTCTTTTGCGTTGAGGCGTACAGCGACAGAGGGGGCATAATGGCTGGTCATCATACCCGGAGAGCTTGGGGCCGTGTCGTCGGTGCCCGCGCGGGCGAGGGGGCGCCCCAGCACAGCTTCCAACTGTTCGGCGGAAATGCCGCCCGGACGCAACAGCGTGGCCGGTGCGCCATCAACACAAAGAATGACGCTGGATTCCACGCCGACCCGACAGGCGCCAGAATCGGCGATCATGTCGATCCGGTCGGCCAGCTCTTCGGCCACATGGGCTGCCGTGGTCGGGCTCACGCGTCCTGAGCGGTTGGCCGAGGGCGCAGCCAGCGGCTTGCCCGTTGCAAAGGCCAGAGAGCGCATCAGAGCGGAATCTGGAACCCGCAAAGCCACCGTATCAAGCCCTGCAGAGGTGAGATCCGCAATGGGGCTCCCCTCGCGCTTCTTGATAACAAGGGTCATCGGGCCGGGCCAGAAGGCATTCGCAAGTTTCAACGCATCCTCATTGAACAACCCATGGTGTTGCGCGGCCTCAAGGCTTGGCAAATGCGAGATGAGCGGGTTGAAGCTTGGCCTGTTTTTGGCCTGATAGATGCTTGCGACCGCTTCGGCATTGGTGGCATCTGCCGCCAGACCATAAACCGTTTCCGTCGGCACCGCGACCAGCCCGCCATCAGCAAGGATCTTGCTGGCGCGCGAGAAGCCCGGATCCTTGGAAAGGATGGCCCCCGGAGCGCCGGTTTGCGGGTTTATGTCGAAGTGAAGAGGCTGCCACTGGGCTGCTGGTCTGGTCATTGCTATCAATGCGGCTGGGCTATCAAAGGGTTGGAAAAGAAGTGCGCCTCTTTTAGAGGACTGAGGCGGCAACGTCCAGAGCTTCCTTGCAAGAGACCCTGTTTGATCCCTGCTCATTGGTTAAGGCGTCGAGGAATAAAGAAAGGCCACCGGCAACCAAACTAAGGAGGAAGCTGCCGATGGCCTGACTTATGCCGCCCATCGGGATAGGATTGGGCGGCCTTCAGGGAACTCTGTACTATTGGCCCATGGCCAAGACGAGATCAGTTGACCCCGACTTTGGCTTTAGGTTCATTGTCGTTGGCTGCAGTTGGCGCTGCAACCGATGCCGAGGCGGAAACTGCCGGTTTGTCAGGCGTCGCATCAGCATGCTTGATCTGCTGGCCGACGGTAACGATCAGCATCTTGGAGGGATCAAGCAGGCGTTTGGCTGCGCGTTTGGCATCATCCAGCGTAACCCCTTCGATATAGCTGTTGCGCTTGTCGAAATAGTCGATGCCCAGCTTTTCATTCTGGATACCAACCAGCTGGCGGGAAATTTTCGATGAGCTGTCAAAGCGCAATGGATAGTTGCCGATGAGGAATTTCTTGGCTGAAGCCAGTTCTTCCTCAGTCGGGCCTTCATTGCCAAGGCGTTGGATTTCCTGCTTGACCAGCATCAGCGCCTGATCGGCATTTTCCGTGCGGGTGCCCATGCCTCCGGCCAGCATCTGCGCATGGTCATAATCAGTCAAATAGCTATAGACCCCGTAGGCAAGGCCGCGCTTCTCGCGAATCTCTTCATAAAGACGCGAGGAGAAGGAGCCGCCGCCCAGAATATGATTGACCAGATAGGCCGCAAAGAAGTCGTCGTCATGGCGCTTGATGCCCGGCATGGCGAAGCTGATCTTGGTTTGCGGCGTAGCAAAATCGACGTGGAATTCACCCGTTTTGGAAATCTCGACATCGTCCACCGGCTGAAGTGTGCCACTTTCCGGCAGCGGCGCGAACACCTTGTCGAGCATTGCCTTGAGGCTTTCGGCATCAATGGCGCCAACAACGCCGATGGTGAGGCCGTCGCGGGTCATCACATTCTTGTGCATGGCAACCAGATCGTCGCGGGTGATACGGGCAAGAGAGGCCTCTGTGCCGTTTGTATCGCGTCCATAGGGATGGCCCTCAAAGAGCGCATCCCGCATGGCTCGTGATGCGATGGCATCAGGGTCGGTCAGTTTCCGCTTGGCCGAAACGATCCATTGCGCACGCATGCGCTCAATCGGGTTTGCGTCGAAATGCGGAGCTTGCAGGGACTTGGCCAGCAGATCGAAGGCGATGTCCTTGTTTGGCGTCAGGGTGCGCAGCGAACCATAGAAGCGGTCGCGGCCTGCATCGAAGCTGAGTTTGATCGCATTGTCTTCAAGGGCAGTCTGAAAGGCCTGACTGTCCATATCGGCTGCGCCTTCATCGAGCAGGCTGGAGAGCATGGCCGCTGTGCCAGCCTTGCCGTCCGCATCCTGAGCGCTGCCGCCGGTGAAGGAAAAATCGATCGCGATGATTGGCACGGTATTGTCTTCAACCAGCCAGGCTTCAATGCCCTTGTCACTGACGACGCGCTGGATTTCCGTAGCGCCTGCATAACTCCAACTGAGCATGATCAGAAGGCTGGTCAAAAGGGTCAGCGTCAAGAGGCGCGGAGCTGAAAGCTTGTTGCTTGGAGCCAAAGCAATTGCACGAGCCTTTTTGCGGCGCGACTGAGCGATGGCATTCTGGATCTGTGCCTGGCGCAAGAGGGCGGCCTGTCGTCTGGTCATCTTGATCCTCCTATTCTGCAGTAGCGCTGGAAGGCGCCGCGTCGTCATTGGCAGTTGATGGTGTGCCCTCTGCTTTCGGTTTCGGCTTTGGCTGGCCCTGCGGTCGGGCCTTCGGATTCGGTACCTTCTGTGAAGCGCGTGGCGGATCCTTCGGATAGCTCATCTCTCTGGCTTTCGGGATGGCCTGATCCACATCGCTGCATTCTTTGTCGCCTTGCGCGCTGGAAGGCTCAATGCTGGCCCCCGGCGGCAACAGATAGCCTGTCACGGACCGATGCGCTTGCAGATATTTCTCAGCTACGGCCTTGATCTGCTCGGGGGTGACTTCAGCCAGATGCTCTGGCCATTTTCTCAATTCATCCAAAGACTGGCCGGTAGAAAGGGCCGTGCCGACGATTCGGGCCAATGCGGCCTGATTGTCCTGAGCATAGAAGGTCTGAGCCAGCAGTGAGCGCTTGGCACGCGCCACTTCATCTTCGCTGACACCATCTTTCATGATTCTGTCGATTTCGGTTCGGATGCCCGCCTGCACATCGCCCACCGTATGGCCTGCCGTTGGGGTGCCGTAAAACAGCATGCGCGTGTCATCAAGACCGGTGCCCTGATAATAGGCGCCAGCAGAGGTCGCGATCTTGTTGTCGATAACCAATGTCTTGTAGAGGCGCGAATTGGTGCCTGAGCCAAGGATATAGCCCAACAGATCAAGTGCCTCGGCCTCTCCATTTTTGGCTGTGCTGTCTGACGGGGTACCATAGGCCTGACGCACACTGGCCTGATTGACCCGCTCATCACTGAAAGTGAGGCTGCGCGCGGTGCGCTGTGGTGGCTCGTGCGGGCGAATCCGTGCCTTCGGCTCGGCACGTCGCTTGACCTTTCCATAGGTCTTTTCCGCCAGAGAGCGCACTTCATCCTCAGAAATGTCGCCTGCGACGATCAAAATTGCGTTATTGGGCGTGTAATACTCATTATACCAGTCAATCGCATCCTGCCGGTCAAGCTGTTCCATTTCATGCTCCCAGCCAATGACCGGAATACCGTAAGGGTGATTGCGATAAAGCGCAGCATCAAGAGATTCGCTCAGGAGAGCAGCGGGATTGCTGTCTATGCGCATGGCGCGCTCTTCCAGAATGACCTTCAATTCCGGCTTCACCTGTTCGTCGGTGAGCTGCAGATTGGCCATGCGATCAGCTTCCAACTCCATCATCAACCCGAGATGTTGCTTGGCAACCCGCTGATAATAGGCGGTATAATCCTGGGTCGTGAAGGCATTCTCCTCGCCACCAAGAGACGCTATGATTTTGGAGAATTCACCGTCCGGATGGGCCTTGGTGCCTTTGAACATCAGATGTTCGAGGAAATGCGCGATCCCCGAAACGCCGGGCTTCTCATCGGCGGCTCCCACTTTATACCAGACCATATGGGTAACCACAGGCGCACGATGATCGGGAATCACCACCACCTGCATGCCATTCTCTAGCTGGAAGGTGGAGAAATTCTGCCCGAATTGCGGTAATTCTGCCAGATTGGCTCCCATTGCCTGACCAAGGGCTGCCGATGGTGCCGCTGCAGCCTGTGCGGCGCTTTTCGAGGGCGCTGCCGTAGACTGGCTCGCCAGAGCTGCCGAGCCGCTGCCAAGAAGGCCGCCTGTCATCAGCATGATCACCATGGATCGGTGGATCGAGCGATTCAATGAGAAAACCTGTCTTCGCATTCAAATCTCCAGTCTTTATTCGAAGCGTCCGCTTGCGGGAGCCTGTCTTTCTGATTTGGCTAGGCGTTTAACGCATTGCCAACAAACACCAAGTTTCCAATTCAGCCCTGCCAGAAGCAGTCTTGTCAGAAAACTCTTGCCAAGGCACTAAATCACAGTTGCGGCAAAGCTGTGGCATTTAGAGCAGCCAAGTCGTCTTTTTGTGCTTCTGCCAATTTATCGCAAGGCAAATGCCCATATGGATTAGCCTGTCATGTCCATATTCTTAAAGTAGGGAGCATATGGTCCATACCCAAATGAAAAGTTGGTAAGGCAATTGGATGTGATGCGACATGCCGCACTGAGCGCCATTATGCTGCGACACAAAAAGTCATCCGCCTTTATGATGCTGGTGCGAACAAAGCTTGGGATAGAATCTGGACGAAAAGAGATTCTAACCCGCACGCGGAGATCAGAATAGGCTGTCGGAAAATCAAAGAAACACACAGGTTTTTGAGACTTTCGTAGTGATACTGATGGTAAAAATCCTGCGCAAAAATCAACAAATGACCGAATTGTGCAAGATTTCAAGCACGTTTTGCACCCGCGAAGAGTATCTCTACTGACCAATTGGGCGAATGAATAGAGGATATTTTGCCCGAATTGGCAATTTCTCTAGAAATTACAGGTATATGACTTAGGGCTATGCTGTCTTGACACCCCAAGACCGCCCGATTAAGGTGCGCCCGTCTTCGACAGTGCAGGGGCTCAAAGGATGTCCGGTAAAAAGCTTACGGAAATTCAAGGAGGGTCCTATGCCGAGAGATGAAGACGACAAGCTGGATGACCGTCTTGGCAATTTGGACGCGGAACTTGCAAAAATGCGTGAGTCCCAAGCGACAAAGAACCGGGAAAAAATGGACAGCGAACAGAGCAACGGACTTGCGATGGCCTGGCGTCTTGGCTCAGAGTTTGTCGCAGGGGTTCTGGTTGGAACTGCCATCGGCTGGCTGATAGATGAATGGCTTGGAATACGACCGTGGGGGATGATAATCTTTCTGTTACTCGGTTTCCTGGCCGGAATGCTGAATTTGTTGCGCTCGGCGGGCAAGTTGCCCCCTCCGGGAGCTTGATTTAAACGAACTGTGACTTGCCATGCGCTTTAATCGCGGGTAAGGACGCAATTAGGAATAAAAGGCCAGTCTGACGATTACGGCTTTGCGCATTGGGCGCTCCGGACGTCAGGTCAGGTTGACCAGGTTGAATGAGAGGGCAAACGAGTGACAGATCCCGCTGTTGATCCGATTCATCAGTTCCAGATCCATGATATTTTCACTCTGGGCGAAGTCGGTGGTGTGCAGTTCGCAATGACGAACTCCTCCGTATTCATGATCGCAATTGTCGTTCTGATTTCTGGGTTTCTAATCCTTTCAACATCTGGCCGTGGCCTTGTGCCAACGCGCTGGCAGTCTGCTGCCGAGCTGATGTATGAGCTAGTCGCCAGCACCTTGCGCAATTCTGCCGGTACAGAAGGCATGCGTTTCTTCCCGTTCGTCTTTTCGATCTTTGCCTTCGTGCTGACGGCAAACGTGATCGGTCTTGTCCCTTATTTCATGACGGTGACCAGTCATCTGATCATTACCGCTGCTCTGGCTCTGCTGGTCATTTTCACCGTTATCGTTTATGGCCTCATGCGCAACGGTCTTGGCTTCTTCAAGCTGTTTTTGCCGTCCGGGTTGCCTCTGGCAATCGCGCCCTTTATCGCCATTATTGAAGTGCTATCCTTCCTGTCGCGTCCGGTTTCCCTTTCCTTGCGTCTGTTCGGCAACATGCTTGCCGGTCATATCGTCCTGAAAGTGTTTGCCGGTTTCATCGTCACATTGACGGCGGCAGGCGTCGGAGGCTGGTTTGCCGGCATCTTGCCACTCGGCATGACCGTTGCCCTGACAGCACTGGAAACTCTGGTCGCAGTTTTGCAGGCCTATGTATTCACGATCCTCACATGTGTTTATCTCAACGACGCGATCCATCCGTCACACTGATAGGGCATGCAAGGCTCGTTTGAATGAGTTCGAACCAACATTAACCCAACTCAAATTCTGATTGAATGAAACAGGAGAATTTACAATGGATGCAGAAGCAGCAAAGCTGATTGGTGCTGGTATCGCTTGTATTGGTATGGCTGGCGCTGGTATCGGTGTTGGTACTATCTTTGGCAACTATCTGACCGGTGCACTGCGCAACCCGTCCGCAGCAGCCTCTCAGTTCACCAACGCTCTGGTTGGCGCAGCGCTTGCAGAAGGTCTTGGCATCTTCTCTCTCGTCGTTGCCTTCCTGCTGATGTTCGTTGTTTAAGACTGATTTTCTGTCCTGAGGGGCAGGAGTGGACAACGGGAAAGATTCAAGGATTCAGTTTCGCCTTGATTTCTTCAGTCATATGGTTTGAAGCGGGCCGACAATCTGTCAGTCCCTTCTTCCATTGAAGAGACGACGATCTCTCGTTTCTTTGCCTACGGGGGCAAGCCCTTTGCCGCGTTTTTCGGCGATTGGCTTGTGTTCTATGGCAAAGTTATTCGGTCTCGATTTCAGCACGCATAGGCTGTTGGTTGATCCAGATCGCTTGAGGGACAGAGCTGTGAAATTGACGTTATGATTTGGAGATGACGATGGCGCAACAGCAGATCGATGCGCATACAGAAGTAGCCGGACACGGCGGCGAAGAAGGCGGGCATTCATCGTTCCCTCCTTTTGATCCAAACACCTTTGGATCTCAGCTTCTGTGGTTGGCCATCACCTTCGGGCTGCTTTACTACATTATGTCCAAGGTGGCTTTGCCACGAATTGCCAACATTCTTGAAGTGCGGCGCGATCGCATCGCCAGCGATCTTGGCGAGGCTGAGCGTTTGAAGCGGGAGACAGACGAAGCGATCGCTTCCTACGAAGAGTCTTTGGCTCAGGCACGCCAGAAAGCGCACGGTATTGCCAATACCGCTCGCGACGAAGCAAAATCTCATATCGAAGCCGAATTTGCCAAGGTTGAGGCCGACGTCGCCAGTCAGATTTCCGAAGCGGACAAGAAGATTGCCGCAGTCAAGGAAGCTGCCATGGGTGAAGTTGACGCAATCGCAACAAGCACGACGTCAGCTCTTTTGGAGCAAATACTCGGCTCCAGTGTTGCTGAAAAAGAAGTTTCCAAGGCAGTCACAACTGCCAAGGCGAACTAGAGGGAGAGCCTGATGGGTACAAATACGCTATGGGCCTTTGTCGGTCTCCTTATCTTTGTCGGCATCATCCTCAAGATGGGTGTACCAGGCGCGATTGCCGGTGCTTTGGACAAACGCGCCAAACTGATTGAGGACGAACTCGATCAGGCACGTCGCCTGCGCGAAGAAGCTCAGGGTTTGCTTGCTGAATATCAGCGCAAGGCCCGCGAAGCGGAAAGCGAAGCTGAAGAAATCGTGATGCTCGCCAAGCGTGAAGCCGAAGTCATGGAAAAAGAGGCGCAAGCCAAAATTACCGATTTCGTCGCTCGACGCACCAAACTTGCCGAAGACAAGATTGCGCAGGCTGAAGCCAGTGCGATCAGCGAAGTCAAGGGCGCAGCAACGGATCTGGCCGTCAAGGCGGCAGAACAGATCCTGGCCAAAAAGATGGAAGGCAAGGCAGGCAAGGATCTGTTGAAAGCTTCTATCGCTGAGGTGGGCTCCAAGCTCCACTGAACACATTGCCGATTGCCTGTCTGGCAAGGGTCAAAAATTGTGAAAGCCGTAGCATTGATGATGCTGCGGCTTTTTTGTTGGACAAAGGCTACGTGAGCCGCTGGCGGCTTGGGGCAAAGGAGAGGAATGGCGACGCGACGCTCCAAGGAGGTGCGCGCAGCTCCGAGTAGTACCCAAATACTTAGAACCTACAGGGCGTTGCCATAGAGCCATCTGACGCCGGTTTTGAGACCCACTGTGCAGATGTTGGCAAAAGCACCAGTTGAGAGCTTGGCGACGTCTCTGTGCAGACTAGCATCCGACAGTTGTTTCTCAAGCGATGGAGGTTCATCGCGTAGCCATATCAAAAGACTGGTGTTCGGTTCGTAATGTTTGCTCGTCTTGCGGAGCACGGCGCGCTTTATTTCGCGTTCCACCTCCTGAACACTGATGCCGAAGGGACGGAATTTATCAATCACAACGCCAACCCGTGACATTTCGCGATCATGGCGTACCAGATCCGCTCCCTGTCTTGGGTTCATGGCACGCGTAATCTCCAGATAGCCTTCGCGATCAGGCGAAATATGGGGTTGATTGGAGATAATCCGGTAGATGGCATCGAAACTGCACCCATTGTCGGTTTTCGGGTCACCGCTGCCTGTCCGTGTGGCACAGACTTCCATCGTTGAATCCCAATTGCGGATATCGCCGCTGATATGCTTGCCGAAAAGCAAGAGAGGCAGCCACTCATCGACATGCTTGGCTCCCGGTCCGATATGTGACGTTGATGGATGCTGCTGAACGAAATAGGGTTGCTCGTTCGCCAAAGCACGATCGAAATTCTGTATTCGTATGCTTTCTTCCCAGAATAGCTCTTCGAACTCGCAAATATTCAGCCAGTCGGTTAAAGCTGGGTCAGATGGACTTTCATAAATCATGCGACTTGCTTCCAAGAATCGTTTGATCAATATCCACTTTCCAAACTATTGAGCCAAAAAATTGTGTGAAAATCAACGTTCTTTCTAGATGCGAATTCTCGGCACCCCGTTTGTTCTTTCTGATTACTTGCTAGTGTTTGAAGAAAAAGGGCGCGCATTGCGATCCATATTGCGACTCGATTTGGAAAAACCATAGATGTTCCAATAGGGTGCTCAAATTTTTTATAGATTTGACGACAGGTGTAAATGAAGGTCGCTTTTGATCTTGCTTTTCCTGGCAGAAAGGGAGCGCTTTGTGCGCTCAAGCCCGCAATAGGGTGTGACAGGAAGGGGAAGCCGAGGTCGATTTGCTTTTCTCCGGGAAATGTAAGTCAAACCTTTGGGTGGTTTGAAAAATGCACCTATTGTCAATATATTAGCTATAGCATTGATGAAACAGCGCTTAGGGGAACATCGCCCGGTCCGGGCGTTGACAAGCGAGGTTCAATCATCGATTGTAAAAATGCTGTTGTATGGCTCGATTCTTGTGGGGAGATACAGCCAATTGCGACGCAGCAAAACTGGTCAATCGCACGGGAGGAGGGGACCACCGACCGTGATGCGCCATGGCGTCGATGACCATCGACTCGGTTGAAAAATTATGACATCGAAAAGCAGAAAGTCTGGAGAAGGGAAAAGGAACACCCGAGAATTGATCCTCGAAGTCGCCGAGCGAGAAATCGCGATAAACGGTGTCGAGGGGTTCCGATTGAAGGATGTCGCCGAACAGGTCGGTATTCAACTTCCGTCTCTTTATGCGCATTTTGCAGGTCGAAAAGAGTTGCTGGAAGCGTTGACCAACGAATTTCTGGGCACTCTCTATGCGCTCTATAAAGAGCTTTCAGCCTTGCCGCCGCGCGAAGCGTTGTTGGCGAGTGCGGATCGCACCATTGACCTCTATTTGTCCAAGCGCGGCTATGCCCGTCTGCTGCTCTATGATTTTCCGGCCCCCAACAAGAATTCCTTGATGACAAACAGTGAGGACAAGATCATCGAGATCTTGAATCTGATCGAGGAAACCATCCAGCGAGGCGTAGCACAAAATACCGTGCGGGATATTTCCGCCGAGCTATTTCTGTCTTTCCGCCTCGGTTTGACCCTGTTTCCGCTGTTTATGCGCCTTGACAGAAACGGGGGAGACATGGTTACTGATCGGGAGATCATCCATTCGATCAAGCGCGAGTCAAATTTCCTTCTGGCTCACTTCATTTCCGTGCGCTGATCAGCCATAGCCTCTTTATCTGCTTAAGAGACTCGCAAATCCCCTGCGACATGATTCCTCTTTGGATTGTTGCGGGCGGGTATTTGTTTGGCTCATACCGCTTATGCAAATATGCATGGTAAAAGTTTGGGCACAATTTAAGGGGGGCTGCTCGACGGTTTCTGCCTTAAAGTTGAGCAGATATCGGGATAAAATCCAATGTTTCGTTTGAATCTTTTCAGGTTTGAAATATTAAATATTAAATTAGTGGCCATTTGAAAAATTATGTGCGGCGTGGAATTTTTCGGCCGAGCAATGCGTTAGGTGCATTTCTAAGGTGCGTCATTTGAGTGGCTGTCTAGGTGCCTGTCCAAAAAGCCGGGGAAAGGCAATCAGCATTGGACTGAGTCAAATATCTGCGTCTAGCATTGGGCTAAAGTCATACTACCGGAGTGAAATGGCAAAAAGACGAGACATGACCATGCCTGAACAAGCAAAGAAATCCTCTTCTAACGATCTCCTGCAAAAAGAATATCATGAGATCGGTATCCCTTCAGTTGCTGCGGCCTGCTGCGTTAAAAAGCACGTAGAAGCCAAACACACTGATTATGATCCAGTGCAAGATAAGAAATAAGATCTCCGTGTGAGAGCTTGGGTAGAGCGCCGATAGCCCCTGCTGTGGGCTTTGTAAGACAACATCCCCAAATTCCTGTTTCAGGGGGTGCTTGAAACCGTCGCGCCAATATCCTGCGTGTGAGTCTGCTACGTGATTTTGCCTTGCCTACCCGCGATAGGCAGAATTCTGAAGAGGCAAAGATGGCGTTGCGCCTTCCCCTACGGTGCAGCGGAACGTAGCGTACAGCTTTAAAAAGCGTTCCTTCGCAAGAGGAACGCTTTTTTCATGGCAAACCATTTCTCACCCGCTTTAACCGGATGGTTTGCTTGGTTTGCGCCCCTGATACCTCATACCGTGCTGTGAATGAGTGACCAGGCCAGAAGCCACATGATGACGCCGATAATAAAGTCCAGAATTCTCCAGGCGATTGCCTTCTCAAACAGAGGCGTAAGAACGCGCGCGCCATAGCCAAGTGCAAAAAACCAGACAAAGGATGCTGCAATCGCGCCAATGGCGAACAGGATTTGTTGAAAGCCCAGCCATCGAGCAGAAAGACTACCCACCAGCATCACCGTATCCAGATAGACATGCGGATTGAGATAGGTGAAGGCCAGAACGGTCAGAATAGCGCTCTTCAAGCTAATACTCTCGCCCTTGGATACATGCATGCCGTTGCTCTTAAAGGCTCGTATGAAAGCCTGCAGACCATAAAAGAGCAGAAATGCAAATCCTCCCCATGTGATCAGCGTTAGCAAGAGCTGGGATTGCCGCACCAACGTGCCCATGCCTGCCACGCCTGCTGCTATGAGAATGGCATCGGAGAATGAACAAATCAGTACAATGGGCAGAACATGCAATCGCTGCAGCCCCAGACGCAAGACAAAGGCATTCTGGGCTCCGATCGCGATAATAAGCGAAGCACCCAGAAAAAATCCCTGCAGCATGGGAGTATAAATGTAAGAGATGGGCATGGGCAGTCTCGTTAAAGGCGCAATCTCAAGGCGAGAACAAGCCGGACGCAGAACGCCCGGCTTGTTGTGTCACTTATCTGCTCGTTGGGGGAAAACTTACGGGTAAAGCCGTGTCTTCTCCCAACCATCGCTGCTCGGTTTGAAAACGACGCGATCGTGTAGTCTGAAATTCCGATCATGCCAGAATTCGATTTCTTGGGGCACGACCCGGAAACCGGACCAATAGTCAGGGCGCGGAATGCGTCCGATATTGAATTTGGCGGTATATTCAGCAACGGCCTTTTCAAGCGCAAAGCGGCTTTCCAGAGGCCGGGATTGTTTAGATGCCCAGGCCCCGATGCGGCTTCCGCGCGCACGGGATTCGTAGTAGGCGTCCGCTTCTTCCTTGCTGACCTCTTCAACAGCACCCCGAATGCGCACCTGACGTCGCAGGCTCTTCCAATGGAAAAGAAGGGCCACTTTCTGGCTGGCCAGCAGCTCACGACCTTTGGCACTTTCGAAGTTTGTATAAAAAACGAATCCCTTTTCCGAATAATCCTTTAGCAGCACCATGCGCACATTCGGCATGCCGCTTTCATCCACCGTGGCAACGGCCATGGCGTTGGGATCGTTCGGCTCACTGGCTTCAGCTTCCGCTAACCAACGAGAAAAGAGCTCCAGAGGCTTGTTTGCCTCAGTAAAGTTACCACTCATTAACCTTCCTGGCTGAAAATAAACTATGACTTCAAAGGCGGGTCCTGCATGACGATGCGGGCTCGGTCTAGAGTGTAAAGGAACCTGACATGTTTGGCCATAGAGTCTCTGCATCAATTTACAGCGTCGTCCGCGGTGCCGTAAAGCTCTGCGTGCTGGCTGCCTGTTGTTCCCTCGGCGCTTGCGCTTCTGTCAGTTTTATGGGCTCCTCCGATCAGGTCGACAAGATCAAGACCGGCTCGATTGGCGTGACAGATCGCTTGCTTGCTGGCATTGACCCTTCCGACTGGCAAGTCATGCTGAACCGTATGTCTTCATTCGACAAAGTCGCCTTGCAGGCTGAAGAAGTCAATGCAGACTGGATCAACCCGGAAACTGGCTCCAAAGGGCGTATCACCCAGGTCAAGAAGTTGCCCGACATGATGAATGAGGAATGCCGCTCCTTCAAAAGCTCCATGCATCGGGTAACGGGTGTCGAGAATATCGAAGGGCAGGCGTGCAAGGTGCCCGATGGCAGCTGGCAAATTGTCGGCTTCTCTACGGGCGTCTCTGTCTAACCTCGCCAAGTTTGCTTTTTGATAGCGTCACTATGCCTTTCTTGGGCGTCTTTCCTCATGTTCAATCTTTTGCATATGTGTCAATGAACTGTCACATAAGTCCGCTAACGTGTGTCCTGTAGCGCCAATAAGGCGTTGCAAATGCATGTTTCAAGACTTTCAGAACCGGGTTCTTTTTCGTTTTTATTCTCTGGTTTCTTACAAATTTTGCCATCACCAGTTGATGTTCACTTTCCTTTTTCTAAAGCAGATCCGGGTTCCGCACGAGCCCGGATCTTCTTTTTGGAGTAGCTCCATAAAGTAGGCAGTTACGCATTGTAATCCTTGTTCAATTTCCCGTCCCGCCATTCGTTGCAAGAAGCTCTTCTATCGTATTCCTCATCCGAAAAGCCTCTTGAAAATGACATGCTTTTACTCCATAGGAGCAAAACTTATCCCCCGTAGACGCTGAGGGTCTGGAAAAGCCGACAGGTTCCTCCTATAGTGATCGGCAAGAAAATGCTGCCTTATGGCAGGGGACCAGCGGTGCGCTGGTTTATTTATGGCTCTAATTATGCTCATGTTGAGCATAAGTTTTGGTCAGAAGAAACGATAACGGGCCTGAAGACCAAAGGTCCAGATCGCAAGGTTAGCTTTGCCCTACGCCGAGATGCCAGTAGGAAGGCCAGACAGCACCGCGCAATTTGAAGGAGGCCAGGGTCGGATGATGATGACAGCTCAGACTGCAACCGATTTTGCAAAACGTGCCCCAAGCATGGCTGCGCAGGAGCGGGGAATCCTGCCCATTCCGCCGCTTGTCTATAGCGATGAGGTGGCGGCAGAAACCGCGCCACTCTATGAGCTGGTCAAGCATGTCATTCCACCCATCGAGTGGCCATTCCACGCGCCCTATATCTCGGCGATCAACAAGCTGAAGAAAGAGCGCGGTGCGGTCATTCTGGCGCATAACTATCAAACACCGGAAATTTTCCATGGCGTCGCGGATATCCGTGGCGATAGCCTTCAGCTCGCCATCGAAGCGGCACGCTCGGATGCCGATCTGATCATCCAGTGCGGCGTGCATTTCATGGCTGAGACCTCAAAGATCCTCTGCCCTGACAAGACAGTGCTTATTCCCGATAGCTCGGCAGGCTGCTCGCTCGCCTCATCCATAACCGCCGCCGATGTGCGCGCCCTGAGGGATCAATATCCCGGTGTGCCGATCATCACCTATGTGAACACCTCGGCGGATGTGAAGGCCGAGTGCGATATCTGCTGCACCTCGTCCAATGCGGTTGAGATAGTCGAAAGCCTCGGTGTTGATCGGGTGTTGTTGGTGCCAGACCAGTATCTGGCCAAGAATGTCGCCGCCCAGACCGATGTGGAAGTGCTGACCTTTGCGGGCTCCTGCGAAGTGCATGAACGCTTTACTGCCGATGAGATCCGGTCCTATCGCCGCTCCATGCCGGAGGTGCAGGTGATCGCTCACCCAGAATGCCCGCCCGAAGTGGTGGCTGAGGCTGATTTCTCCGGCTCGACCAAAGGCATGATCGATTGGGTCAAGACCAACAACCCGGAAAAGGTGATGATGATCACCGAATGCTCCATGGCCGATAATGTGGCCAGTGAAGCACCTGACGTGAATTTCGTGCGGCCCTGCAATCTCTGCCCGCACATGAAGAAGATTACCCTGCCAAAAATCCTCGACAGTCTGCTCTATATGCAGGAAGAGGTCACGGTTGATCCCCTCGTTGCCGACAAGGCCCGCAGGGCTGTCGAACGGATGATCAATCTGAAATCCTGATGTCTTGAAGGTCCGGGCCGATCCGTTGCGATTGGCCCGGACTTTTCTTTATTCTCCCCAGCCTGCGCTCCGGCAAAGGCAGGCCTCAAGGGTTGCGCTAGAAATGGCGGAACCAGATCAAAGTCAAATCCATGAACCTTTCCGCATCCGACGATTTTCGCCCCGAAAGCTGGCAACGCCATGATGAGATCATCATCGTTGGCGGAGGGCTGGCAGGGTTGTTCTGTGCCTACAAGCTGGCACCACGCCCTGTAACGCTTATTTCTGCTGCCCCCATAGGCGAGGGGGCATCCTCTGTTTGGGCGCAAGGCGGCATAGCGGCGGCAGTCTCTGAGGGCGACAGCACCGCCTCGCACTTGAGAGACACAATCAAGGCGGGCGCGGGAATCGTTGATGAAAAGATCGCCCGCCTGATGACCAATCAGGGGCCACAGCGTATTCTTGACCTGCTGGAAGTGGGCGTGCCTTTCGACAAGGATCTGGAAGGCAAGCTGCGCCTGAGCCGGGAGGCAGCCCATTCCGCCAGCCGCGTTGTGCGGGTTTCTGGCGACAAGGCAGGGTTTGCCATCATGGAAGCCTTGATCCGGCGCGTCATCGACATGCCGTCCATCCGTATCGTTTCTGGCTATCAGGCTGAAAAACTGCATATGGAGGGGCGCTATGTAAAAGGCATCATCGCCCGAAGATGCGGGCAAGGCGCGGACACCGACACCCATACGATCTTTTTTCCCGCGCGCGCCGTGGTGCTGGCGTCCGGTGGCTCGGGCAACCTTTATCGGGTGACGACCAACCCCACCGAATCCAATGGCGATGGCATAGCCATGGCGGCGGCGGCGGGCGCGGTTATCGCTGACCCTGAATTTGTACAGTTCCACCCCACAGCGCTTGATGTCGGCAAGGACCCTGCGCCTCTGGCGACTGAAGCTTTGCGTGGTCATGGCGCCAAGCTGATCAACAAGGCCGGTGAACGCTTCATGCTGGGCGAGCATGAGCTGGCCGAGCTGGCGCCGCGCGACATCGTCGCCCGTGCCATCCACCGGCAGGTCGAAGCGGGAAGGGGGGCCTTCCTTGATTGCCGTGAGGCGATTGGAGACAGCTTTGCTGAAGAGTTCCCCACCGTTTATGGTCATGCGCAAGAGGCCGGGATTGATCCGGCAACCGAACCACTGCCGGTCGCACCGGCAGCCCATTATCACATGGGGGGCATCCTGACGGACGCACAAGGGCGCACGACCCTTGATGGGCTTTGGGCGGCGGGCGAGGTGACATCCACCGGAGCCCACGGAGCCAATCGACTGGCCTCCAACTCATTGCTCGAAGCGGTGGTTTTTGCTTCGCTGGTCGCGCAGGATATTAACCAGCAGCTCAGTTCGCCCAAACATGAGCTTTGGCAGCCCATCCGCAACGAGCGAACCCTGCCAGCGCGGCATCAGCCCAAGGAGGATGTTGCCAAACTGCGTGCAACCATGAGCCGCTATGTTGGTGTGGAGCGCGATGGTTCAGGGCTCAAAACGGCCTTGCAGATCATCGCCGAGCTGGAGCAGAAGGCTGTGACCGACAGCTTCCGCAATCAGCTGATCACAAGCAAGCTGATCACCGTTGCTGCCTATTTGCGCAAGGAGAGCCGGGGTGGGCATTTCCGCAAGGATTATCCGCATCAGGAAGAGGGCTGGCGTCACAGGACCTTCATTACCCTCAAACAAGCTGAGGCCGAGATAGTTAGGATTCTGGGCGAAGCATCACCCGATTGATTTAAAACAGCGCGCTTGGCATGGTCTTTTGCTACCTGAAGACGCCAGCGCCACAGCCAAATGACAAGACTTGATTTAGCGAGAAGTTCTGAGGAAACCGCATTGATGAGCGACACAAAAATCTTGCCCGCAGACAAACTGTTTCTGCCCCAACCCATCATTGATGATGCTGTGCTTGCGGCCTTGAAGGAAGATCTGGGCCGCGCTGGTGACATCACCACGCTGGCGACCATTCCTGCCGATGCGCACGCCAAGGCCGTGATCGCCGCACGGGACGAGGGGATCATCTCAGGCATTCCGATGGCGGAAAGTGCTTTCCGTCAGATTGGCGTCTGGCATGGAGAGGCGGTGTCTTTCACACCCATGATCGCCGACGGTACAGAAGTGAAGGCAGGGGATGTGGTCGCTGAAATCTACGGTCCGGCACGTCTGGTGCTGTCTGCTGAACGGATCGCGCTCAACTTCATGTGCCACATGTCCGGTGTCGCCACGGCGACCCACAAGATGGTCAAGCTGATCAAGGGCACCAAGGCAAAAGTGACCGGCACCCGCAAGACGCTGCCGGGCCTGCGGGCTTTTGAAAAATATGCGGTCAAATGCGGCGGCGGCTCCAACCACCGCTTCGGTCTTGATGATGCCATTCTGATCAAGGACAATCATATTGCAGTGGCAGGTTCGATCACCGAAGCCATTCGCCGGTCTCGAGATTTTGCTGGCCATCTGGTGCGAGTTGAAGTGGAAGTGGACACCATCGAGCAGCTCAAGGAAGCCATCGCTTGCAAACCCGATGTCATCATGCTGGACAATATGGGCCCGGAGAAACTGGCCGAAGCGTTGGCCCTGCTTGAGGGCACCGGCATCATCTCCGAAGCCTCCGGCGGTGTAAGCCCTGCAACGATTGCGGCGATTGCCAAAACCGGCGTGGATTATATTTCCGCTGGCTACATCACCCACTCGGCGCCAAACTTCGATCTTGGGCTCGATATTTCCGTCAGCTAATCGAGAGTCTACATTCTTTGAAATGAAAAACCCTGCGACCCAATTGGTGTCGCGGGGTTTTTCGTGATGGTCGTATAAGGGCCCATGCCCCTTGCAAACAGTTCACTACCATTACCTGAGAGATGGAGGGGGGGCTGTATCGCCTAGCTGCTCCTGAAGCCTGCATGATTGCCCGCGCCGCGCCGACCAAAGCCTGTCGCCTGCTTTCTTGCGGTGATTGGGACCCGCATACCGGAGCCTTCATTGGCAGCTTTCTGTGTGGTCCTGCCTGCGGGGAGCAAGCGAGCAAGCTCTTCATCGGAAAACCGTTCCAGCGGAGGGGGATTGGTTGACCCCAACTGGACGACGGGACCTCGGGTAACGTCACCCTCATTCGGATCATCGCCAAATTTGTTCGGCCCTTCTGTTCCTCGTTTGAAAAATAGCAAATAGAGCGCGTAGAAATTCATGAAAGGTATAAGAGAGCCCAGCCCCCACCAACTGCTCTTGTTCACATCATGCAACCGACGCACCGTAATCGAAAAACTCGGCAAAAATGTTACGAGCCAGAACACTGTCAGCACAGGGAGGTGTGTCACGATTTCAGGTGCAGCTGCTCTGCCGGTTAAAAGAGGGGTAGCGCCAAGCAGAATATTGACGAAAAGTATGGTTAGATTCCAATACCAATATTCGGAGCGTGGTGCGCGTCCCCTGAAACTGAAATAGTGCCTGAAACAGGATGAAATTGCCGCTGAATAGCTCATGCCAAAGTCCACAATCTATGATAGCGATGACATCACTATTGATTGGGTGCCTTAATTGGCAGTTAAGGCGCGCTTGAATCTGGAGACCGGACTAAATCTCTCACTTTACAGCGTTAAAAGAGGATTAAGTGACGCTTTGCTTACTCCGCCGGTGAGGGCGAATGAGCCGGTGCGCTCTCGTAAGACGTCCGTGCAGCCTGGGTTTCGCGTTTGGCAAGCGCGGCCATATCCAGTGGATTGGCGCCAAAGCGGTTAAAGCCTTCCTGACTTTTACGCGCCAGCATGGCCACCATCGGGAAGAGACCGAAAAAGGGGATGAGATAGACCAGAGCCCACCACCCTCTGTGGCCCCTGTCATGCAAGCGCCGGACGGTGATGGCTATCATTGCCGGAGAAAAGAGCAACAGATAAATTGGCACGAACGGCTCTCTGTTGCCCATCAACTGATAGAGAAATAGCGCAAGGCCGCTTGGCTCCTGCTGCCGGATATAGGTTACGTCAGCCCCGAGTGCGGCGAAAAACATCAATGTGAAAAAGGTGAAGAAGAACCAGAATTCCATCCGCGCAGTTCGGCCGGAATAGGAAAAGGACGCCCGAAGAATTGAGAATAGCTTGCCATAGAGTGAAAACATCGCCTGCTCCTTCTTCGGCATGAAGCCGAGTGCGCTAGGAGAGCCTACGAGAGTGGGTATGGTTAATCAATCGTAAATTTCGCATTTTGCAACACATGGTTAACGCCCGCGCGGATAGCGGAATCCGCCGGTTGAAAAGGGATACGGCCTTCTAAGGCTTGGTAAAACGAGGGGGTTTCGTCTCAATCGAAATGCAGCTCTCGGGGTGGGAAGGCATGGCCGAAGCGATTCTCGCCAGCCGGGCCTGGAACAAAGCCGACCACAAAATAGAGCACCATCACCAGCGCCACGGGAATCCACAGCATTTGCGCCATGAGCGCGGGAGCAAATGTGGCTATCGCGAAGGTCAGCAGAATACCTGCTGGCACAATAAGGAACCACTTGCCCGTCAGGTCCATATCATGCAGGCGACGCACCGTGAGAGAAATGCCGAAAATGAAGGTCAGAGCAAACCACGCCTTCCAGATTTCCGAAAGCAGCGGCGTATTCAGGCCGATGAAATAGAAGCCCGCTGTCATGAGCAGGGAAAACACGATCCAGAGCCAGAATTCGGCCCGTCCGGCGCGTCCCTTGAAGTCAAGGCAATGGACAAGACTATGTTCAACAAGCTTCACGGCAGACATGGCACCAACCTTTGAAAGATCCAAACCGGTATTTGAACATGAGAGACTGCTCACCATGCCGCAAGACCGAGTGATTGCCCATTAGCAAATCTACCGGTTCACTGCAATCGCGAGCGGCCGGAGGCATCGATTCATCCGATTTCTTTGAAAACTCAACGAAGTGTGCAGCGGATAACCGCCCCTTCTGCCTCCATTGTTGCATTGACGGGAGGGGCGCAAACGTTGGATGCATAGAGATGAATATAGCGGATTGTACGGATATCCGTATTTTGCTCGGGAGCAAACCAGAGAGTGTCGACCATTTACATCACGCACCCTACCTTCATGAAGCACAAGACGCCTGAGGGCCATCCGGAACGTCCGGATAGGATGCGTGCGGTCAATATTGCTCTGGAGCATGAGAAATTCATCTATATGCCGCGTGAAGAGGCCCAGCTCGGGCGGCACGAGGATATCCTTCGCTGTCATCCGCAAAGCGTCATTGATCATCTTGAGGAAAATTCCCCCAAAGAAGGGCTGATTTCGCTCGATGGCGACACGACGGTATCGCCTGAAACCATGACTGCGGCGCTCTATGCTGTGGGCGCTTCCACTCAGGCCATCGACGAGGTCATGCAAGGCAAAGTGAATAATGCCTTCTGCGGCATTCGCCCTCCAGGCCACCATGCCGAGCAGAACCGCTCCATGGGCTTTTGCTTTTTCAACAATGCAGCCATCGCGGCGCGCTACGCCCAGGAGCATTATGGAGCCGAGCATGTCGCCATTGTCGACTTCGACCTGCATCATGGCAACGGTACACAGGATATTTTCTGGGATGACCCCAGTGTGATGTATTGCTCGACCCACCAGATGCCACTCTATCCGGGCACAGGAGCCTGGACGGAAACCGGCAAGGATGATCTTGGCAATATTGTCAATGCGCCCCTTGGTGCAGGGCAGGGGGCAGAGCAGATGCGGGACGCCTTTGAGTCGCGCCTTTTGCCCGCGCTTTATGATTTTAACCCCGATCTGGTGATTATCTCCGCCGGGTTCGACGCCCATATCCGCGATCCACTGGGCGATCTAACCTGTACAGAGGCAGACTTTTCGTGGATGACCGGCAAATTGATGGATGTTGCAGACAAATGTTGCGACAACCGTCTGGTGTCTTTGCTGGAAGGGGGATACGACCTGACGGCGCTTGCCCGTTCGGTCGCCGTTCATGTGGACCGGCTTATGCACGGGTGACTCCGCGCCCGATCCCGGAGCTTCCGGTCCACTCGAAGGGAGGGTCCAATGGTGCCAGGCATTGGACCCTTTCCTTTTGCTCCATTGCAAAGGCGCAAAGGGCTATCACGGGACAATCATGTGATAAGCCCGTTCGACTTTAATCTCCTGAATGTCTGAAGGCTTTTGCATTGAGACATTTCCATGTAAAAGGGAATGAGCGACTCAATGGTCGCCTTCACCTGACCAATTTCTAGCCTTGCCAGAGGAAATCAATTCGCCATGTCAGACCTGTCCGAGCTCACCTTTGAAGCAGCCCTTGCCGAACTGGAACAGATCGTTCAGAGACTGGAACGGGGCGATGTGCCTTTGGAAAAATCCATCGAGGAATATGAGCGCGGCGAAGCGCTGAAGCGCCATTGCGATGCGCTGCTCAAAAAGGCCGAGGAAAAGGTTGAGAAAATCCGTCTGTCCGCAGAAGGGCAGGCTGCAGGGACCGAACCGCTCGACGTAGACTGAGCGATTTCGTTTCATCACAGGATCTGCTGTAGCTGCCTATCTGGAAGCGTCCGCATCATGCTTGGTGCCGGGCGCTTTGTTTTGCTGTGGCTTCTTGACGGGCATGAACAGCACGACCAATATGCCCGCGCCGCAGCTAACCACACTTAGCACAAACCAGACGAGACCCGAACGCCCCTTGGCCTTGGCTGTTATGGCGCCGATGACGCCAGCCAACAGTAAAACCTGTACGACAATCATCTCATAGCTGCCGATGTAGAACAGGCTTGGCATGGACATGGGGGCTCCTCATCGTCTTAAGCTGGCACATCATTCAATCTGATCGCCTTGCTTTAACAAGTTTGAAGCCATAAGGCTATTGCTGAAGCGATACGGGACGTCATAAAAACGACTAAGCCCATCACGGGGAGGCCTGAGTGAAAGGCTTCATCAGCAAGGAATGGACAATGTCACCGATCAGTAAAGATGTTCATGGAAAGCCTTCACCGTGCCCCTGCGGCAGTGGCAAGGACTATGCAGAATGCTGTCAGCCCTTCCATGACGGCACGGCGTTGCCCGAGCGGGCCGAAGCATTGATGCGTTCGCGTTATTCCGCCTTTGCGCTTGAAAAGATACCCTATCTCAAAGACACGCTCTGGCCGAAATATCAGCCCGGCTTCGATACCTTTGCTACGGCCAAATGGGCCGCCGAGAACCACTGGAGCGGACTTTCCATTCTAGCGGTCGATGCTGGTGAGGCCAAGGACAGACGCGGCACTGTGCTGTTCGAGGCGCGCTATCTGGCTGGCGGGCAGCTGCACACCCATCGGGAGCTTAGCCTTTTCCGCAAAAAGGCCGGTCGTTGGTACTATGTCGAGGCCCTGCCGGAAGGGTAATGCTGGACGTCGCATTCGGGGCACAGATGTATTTTGCAAAATTTGCAATTAGGCACTAGACGATTGGTCTAGTAATACCTATATGCTGACTATGACGAAGAAAACAGAAAAAACACGCGAGCATATTCTGACCGTTGGCCGGCGGCTCATATCTGAGCTGGGCTTCAACGCGCTCGGCCTTGGGCTGCTGCTTAAGGAAGCCGAGGTTCCCAAAGGGTCTTTCTACTATTATTTTGCCAGCAAGGAAGATTTCGGCTGCAAACTGCTTGAGCAATATATCGCCTATTACCATGAACGCCTCGATGCGCTCTGGTCCAACGAGAAGCGATCTGGCAGGGAAAAGCTTATGGATTATTGGGACCAGTGGGTGGTCAATCAATGTCCCGTCAACGCCCAGAATACGTGTCTTATCGTCAAGCTCGGGGCGGAAGTATCTGATATGTCGGAAGACATGCGGACTATTCTGGCCGATGGTGCCGAGTCCATCGTCAATCGTTTGGCAGAGCAGATAAATGGGGGCATCAAAGATGGTTCCCTATCGGCAAACATTCAGCCAGACCTTACTGCCTCCATGCTCTACCAAATGTGGCTTGGTGCCAGCCTCATGGCGAAATTGCAGCATTCGGCGAGCCCACTTGTTCAGGCCAGAACCAACAGCGAAGCCCTGCTGCCTGCCGCCTGAACCAAAAGCAATAAAACCTATCCGTATCTATATCGAGACAACACGCACGGCACCTGTAAATACAAACAAGACGACCGGTCTATTACTAAATGGTGTGGTGCTCACAGGAGAGAGAATTCAATGTCCCAGACAGCGTCATCAAACCGCCAATTCATTCTAAATGAACGCCCCGTTGGAGCGCCGGATGAAAACACCTTGAAGCTGGTATCGAACACCATTCCCGAGCCGGGAGAAGGCGAGATGCTCCTGCGCACGGTTTATCTTTCGCTCGATCCCTATATGCGTGGACGTATGAGCGCTGCCAAATCCTACTCTGATCCAGTCGAAATCGGAGACCCCATGGTTGGCGGCACGGTTGCCCGTGTAGTCAAATCCAATCTGGATGGTTTTGCCGAGGGGGATTGGGTACTCTCTTATAGCGGTTGGCAGGACTATGCCCTTTCTGATGGTACAATGGTCACCAACATGGGCCCAAATCCTGAAGCCCCCTCTTGGGCTCTCGGTGCGCTGGGCATGCCGGGCATGACCGCCTATACCGGTCTGTTGCAGATTGGCGACCCGAAACCGGGCGAAACCGTTGTGGTCGCCGCTGCTACTGGTGGGGTGGGGGCCAATGTGGGCCAGATCGCCAAGATCAAGGGCGCACGCGCGGTCGGTATCGCTGGCGGCAAGGAAAAATGCGACTACGCGGTAAAGGAACTGGGCTTTGATGCCTGCATCGACCGCAAGGCCGATGATTTTGCCGAACAGCTCGCCGCCGCTTGTCCGGATGGCATTGATGTCTATTTCGAGAATGTCGGTGGCGATGTGTTCAAGGCTGTGGTGCCCCTCTTGAACACCGGTGCGCGCATACCACTTTGCGGCGTTATCGCTCAATATAACAGCACGAGCGCTCCGGAAGGGCCGGATATGTCAGGCGCCCTGATGGCTCAGTTCCTCACACGCCGCGTCACCGTGCGTGGCTTTATTGTGTTTCAGGATTTCGGTCATCTCTACCCTGAATTTGCCGCCGATATGACCCGTTGGGTCAAAGAAGGAAAAATCAAATATCGTGAGCATCTGGTCGATGGTCTGGAAAAGGCACCACAGGCATTTCTCGACCTATTGGAAGGCCGCAACTTTGGCAAGATGGTCATCAAGGTTGGTGAGCACTCACTCTGAAAATAGAGATCAATCCTAGGTGAATCACTTAACTGATCCATGGCAACCCGACGAGAAAAAACGCGTCGGGTTTTTTGTGAACTCGGAAAATTGACCTTCTGTTGGCCTAAAGTGTGAGGTAAATATGCGCAATTGCTCAGTTCTCCGGCAAATTCGGGGACAGATATCCAAGGCTTGTCCGCATTTTTCGACATATTTGTGGGGATCACTCTTTCCGCTCTAGTCAGGCCAAATTTGTCATGAAACAGTTGCCGTGGCTGGTTAATGTTGCCCGCGCTTTTAGGGGTTCCGGTTTGCCGGAGTGAAGACCCTGGACGAAAGCTCCCTGAACGCAAGCTGCCGCACCTGTTTTGGCTCACATGGATATTCGCAACAGGGCGGACATTTCGACTCTTTGAAACGAGCGAAGTGGATTCGGGGAGATCAATCATATTTTGGAGGTTTCTCTCATATGAAAAATCTACTCACCGGTGTTGCTGCTCTGGCTCTTTCCGCCGGCTTTGCTGGCGCTGCCCATGCAGACTATACGCTGAACATTCTTCATCTCAACGATGTGCATTCCCGCATCGAATCCATCACCAAATATGACAACACTTGCGATGCCAAGGGCGAAGAAGAAGGCAAGTGCTTTGGTGGTGTTGCGCGTGTTAAAAGCGAAGTAGAAAAACTTCGCGGCGAATTTGCCAAAGAGGGGGCCAATTCCCTGCTGTTGCATGCTGGTGACGAGTTCCAGGGCTCGCTTTTCTACTCCACCTATAAAGGGGAAGCGGCTGCCGAATTTGCCAACGCCATCGGCTATGACGTGATGGCCGTGGGCAACCATGAGTTTGATGATGGCCCCAAAGGCCTCGCAGATTTCCTCGACAAAGTGGATTTCCCGATCATCTCCGGCAACATTGATGTGTCCAGCGAGCCTCTGCTGCAGGGCAAGATCAAGGGCTATGTCATCAAGGAAGTCGGCGGCGAGAAAATCGGCATCGTATCTGTTCTGGCTGAAGACACCGCAGAGACCTCTTCTCCGGGCGATAAGGTTATCTTCTCTTCCTCGGAAGACTATCTCAAGCAGGCCGTTCAGGAACTGACTGATCAGGGCGTCAACAAGATCATTGCGCTGACCCATGAAGGTCTCGTCAAAGACATGGATCTGGCCTCCAAGGTGGCCGGTGTCGACGTGATCGTCGGTGGTCATTCCCATTCTCTGCTGTCCAACACCAATGATAGAGCCGAAGGGCCTTATCCTGTCATGGTGAAGAACCCGGACGGCAAGGATGTTCCGGTCGTTACCGCCTATGCCTACACCAAATATCTGGGTGATCTGGCTGTAACCTTCGACGATGATGGCAATGTTGTTTCAGCAGAAGGCGAACCGATCCTTCTGGATGCATCAGTCACGCCGGATGAAGCCGTTGTAGCCCGCGTCAAGGAATTGGCTGCTCCGATTGCTGAACTGAAAGCAAAAGTCATTGGCTCACTCGGTGCTGACATTGACGGGGCGCGCGAGAACTGCCGCCAGAAGGAATGCGCCATGGGTGTGCTCGTGGCTGATGCCATGCTTGAGCGCGTGAAGGATCAGGGCGTTTCCATTGCCATTCAGAATGGTGGTGGTCTGCGTGCATCCATCAAGGGCGGCGAAGTCACCATGGGTGATGTGCTGACCGTTCTGCCATTCCAGAACACGCTGGCAACCTTTGAGCTGACCGGAGCTGACGTAAAAGCCGCTCTGGAAAACGGCCTTTCTCAAGTTGAAGAAACAGCCGGACGCTTCCCACAGGTCGCCGGTCTTAAATATAGCTGGTCTCGCACCAAGCCCGCTGGCGAACGTGTGGTATCGGTTGAAGTCATGAAAGACGGCGCCTGGGCACCAATCGAAGATGATGCCGTTTATGGCGTTGTCTCCAACAACTATATGCGCGCTGGCGGCGACGGCTATAAAGTCTTCAAAACCAACGGCAAAAACGCTTATGACTATGGGCCGAACCTGGAAGATGTGGTCGCCAACTATATTGCCGACCATCCGGACTTCGAAGTCGAGCTTCCTGGCCGTATTACAGAAGTCGAGTAAGCCAATCCGGCACGCTTTTGCGTGAGCCATACAGCCCGGCAGGGGAAACCTTGCCGGGCATTTTTGTGGGGTCGACACAAGTCGACTTGTTGGAGAACACCTTAAGTGAGACACTCATAAACGAAATCAGTGATATGCAAGGAGGAGCATCATGACTGTCGTGTACGGGCTTATTGTGGTTCTCATCACATTCTTGATGGCAAACGCAGTTTATAAAGTAATGGAGAAAATGAAGAAGTAGGCATCCATCGACAAGTTGGTTGCTTCCTGATTTTCAGACTGACGCTGTCAGCCCTGCCACAGGGCAGACAGAGCTATATGCTGTGTCTCTTTTCCCTCCTTTTTCGAACAGCATATCCGTTGCTTGTTTGCTCATTGAGGCTGTCTGTCCACCATCCAAATCTTCAGAGGGCGGAACCGGTTGCCTTTGCGATATATTGAAGAGGAAGCTCTCCACCTTTTTGCAAAATGTTTGCAACAAGGTGGGATAGATCATCGATCCCACTCGCCGCTGAATGTGGACAATCAGGGCTTAAAACAAAAGTCGGTGAAGATCTTGCCAAAAACAGCATCAACTGCCTGTGTCGACCTTGATTATTTCATTTCTATGTCATAATCCTACGGCCACCAACGGAGTGTAGCTCAGCCTGGTAGAGCACTGCCTTCGGGAGGCAGGGGCCGGAGGTTCGAATCCTCTCACTCCGACCAACCTTTTCAATAGGTTAGGTCTTTCCCCTTTGGGCGAAAAACAAAAAACTCACCAGAATTATTTCACGCAAAAGAGCCGCATCAGCGCGTATTCGATTTTGTGAAGCTTCTGATCTGGTCTCAAAGCGTCTCGTGGGGTTCGACATTTCTATATAGAATTCTGAACATCATTCGTCGGCGATGAGATCAAGAGCTTTGGCTTTTTCATGGAGAAGTCCTGCCGCGAACTGAATGCTGGGAACATCGATATCAAACCAGTCGGCTACCTGTAACGCCGCGCCGAATACCGCATTGTATTCGAGGCTGATCCCCTTTTCCATATCCTGCAACATAGAGGTCTTGTGGTTGGGAATCGGGGCTGGATCCAGAATTTTGTTCGAAGGATCAAGCGTCACTCCACAAACCGAAGCCAGCTTCCGAGTGTCTGCAAGCATACGTTCGGCGAGTGGATGCAGCTCTTCTGAGGCAAGCAAGGCGTGGCTATCGAGACCAGTCAGACATCCGAAAGAATTGGTAATCAGGTTGAGCTGCAGTTTCTTCCAGATCTCGACGTCGATATGCTCGCCGATCATGCCCTTGGCACCTCCGTTGGTGATCAGGGTTGCAAGCTGCGAGCAAACCGGTTCGAGCGCAGGGTTGACCGATCCGAAAATAAACCGGTTCGGTGAGGGCATCTCGTTCATGATGTGGCCCGGTGCCCGAACGCTATTGGCCGATCCAACCGTGCAGCCGATGACCTGATCAACTGACAGGAAGTCTCCTAGAGCTTTTTCATCGGTCTGCATTCCCGAAGTCGGCTTATCGGCCTTCTTCCTAAGAACCTGCCGATACCACCATGGCAATCCATTAAGAGCAAAGACGACGGGGGTGTCGGGCCCGGCCAGTCGCTTCAATCTGTCGGCAATGGACGCAAGATGGTGAGACTTGACTGCAACGATAATGACATCCGGCTTTGGCAAGTCTTCAGGCTCGTCTGAGGCGGGCACGTGGGCTACGAAATGCTCCTGTCCGCTTGTCATCTGCAGCCCGTTATCTTTAATCGCCTTGAGGGTAGCACCTCTCGCTAAGATGGAAATCTCAGCTCCCGCTTGGTGCAGTCGCATGGCCATATGACCGCCGATCGATCCGGCTCCATAAATATTGATTTTCATTGGATCTCTTTCGAAGGTTTGCACCCCAATTGGAGTGTGGGTGTCTATTTGAAAATTGGCCAGCTGTTAAGAAGAGCAAGCCACAGGGCGATGGTCGGCAGGCTGACGAGCGTTGATATGCTGATCGCAGCAGCAGAGACAGAGGCGGGGCGCCCATATTTCTGAGCGAGCAGAAAGGCGTTCAGTCCGCAAGGCATGGCAGCAAAAATAACGGCAGTCTTGGCCCAGATTTCAGGCACGCCGAGCAATAGGCAGGCGATCAGAACCAGCGCGGGATGAATGCACAATTTGAGAGCTGACAGGATGACAACCTGAGGGACGCTTCCTATCGCTCCCTGCCGCTGCAGAACCATGCCAAGAGCAATGAGACCGCAAGGGGTTGCCGTCGCTCCGATCTTGTTCATATAAACAGAAAGCGTACCCGTTGGCTTGAAGCCAATCATATGCGCAATCACGCCTAACGCGATACCGATAAAAATCGGATTGCGGACAATGGATAAAGCCGCCTTTCTCAAGGCTTCCAAGGTCAGGTCTTCAGATTCAGCTGTCAGCATGGCGGCTGCTGTCATTATCGGCATATGGAGGGCCAGAAGCATGAACATGGGCGTTTGGGCTGAGGGGCCGAACGCAGCAAGGATGACCGGGACACCCACGAAAACGATATTGGATTGCCCGCTGGCAAAGCCTTGAATCGCTCCGTCCATCCATGACTTGCCCCAGACTTTCATTGTCAGCAGCATGCCAATGGCAAAGGTACTGAAAGCACTGGAAAAATAGGCAATCCAATAGGTCCAGGGACTGGCTTCGCTCGCGCTATTCTGGCTTGTAACAGCATTGAATATGAGAATCGGAACCGCAATGGAAAAGACATAGTCAGAAAGACCTTTCGCCGTCCCCTCTCGCAAAATCCTGAAATGTCCTGCCGCCCAGCCTAAAAAGATGAGGGCAAAGAGCGGCAGGACGATGCCTGCCGTGTTTAAAATCGTCGAAATCAATGCTGATCAATCCAGTTTGCCAATAGCAGAAGCGATTTTGCCGCACCCCTTTTTGATGGTCTCCATGTCTGTGGCAATCGACAAACGAAAGAAGCCATCGACACCGAAGGCTTCGCCGCCGACGAGAATGACGCCCGTATCATCCAGAATATGGCTAACGACATCCATGCCGCTTTCAATTACCGATCCGGATGGTGTCTTTTTGCCGATGAGTTCACGGCAATCTGTGAAGATGAAAAAGCCGCCGGCTGGCTTTTCTGCCTTCAAGCCGGAAACGGAATCCAGCAGATCGGCAGCCACACTGGCGCGTTCGCTGTAGATCGAGCACATGTCATCGATAAAGTTCTGCGGTCCTCTGAGAGCGGCTGTTGCAGCAAATTGTGCAATGGAACTCGCGGAGGTGCAAACCTGACTCTGAACGATGTTCATAGCCTTGATGAGCGCTTTGGGGCCGACACCATAGCCAATCCGCCAGCCTGTCATGGCGTAGGTTTTCGACACGCCATTTATGAGCAGAGTGCGGTCAGCCAAATCAGGTGCAATTTTGAGCGGTGGTACAGGATCACTGTCAAATCGCAGAACTTCATAGATATCGTCAGTGGCGAGCCACACTTGGGGATGGCGACGCAAGACATCGGTAATGGAGGCAATTTCCTCTTTGGAGTAAACCACTCCACCGGGATTGTTCGGCACATTGAGAATAAGCCATTTCGTACGTTCGGTGATGGCCGCTTCCAAGGCTTCTGCTGTCATGCGAAAGCCATTCTCGGCTTTGCAATCGACAAGCACAGGTTTTCCGCCCTGCATCGTGACCATGTCCGGATAGCTGACCCAGTAAGGAGCAGGAATAATCACTTCATCCCCTTCGCTGACCGTGGCCGTAAGAGCATGATAGAGAACCTGTTTTGCGCCATTTGAAACCTGAACCTGATCAAGGCCATAATCCAGCCCGATATCGGTTTTCATCTTTTCGATGATTGCCTTGCGCAGATCGGGATCCCCTGCTGTCTGCGTGTAACGGGTGCGGCCGGTGCGAATTGCCTCGACACCTGCATCTTGAATGGAGACTGGCGTATCAAAGTCCGGCTCACCGGCGGCCAGATTGAGAACTGGTCGGCCTTCGGCTTTCAGTTCCATGGCTCTGTTGTTGGCGGCGACACTGGGGGATGGCTTTATCCAGCTCATCCGCGTTGCGAGGTGAAGATTGCTCATTTGTCATGCTCATCAATTGAAAAACGGAATGACATATTTGGTTGCACATTGTGCATCAAGACAAAAGCGAATATAAATCCGCATTTATAATCGCTTTTTTTCATATGGAGATGAACTTGTTCACGATTAAGCAGATGGAAGCGGTCTATTGGCTGCATCGCCTCGGCAGTTTCAATGCCACATCGGAGAAGCTCCACGCTACGCAGTCGACCATCTCTAAGCGTGTCCAGGAATTCGAGCGCAGTTTTGGTGCAAAGGTTTTCGAGCGGACCAACAAGGGTGTTTACTTGACACGCCTTGGACACTCGCTGTTTCCGATTGTGGCCCAAATGATGGAGCTGCATGGTCAGATTGCCATGTTGGCCGGTGGCAATGAGGATTATGCTGGCACATATCGCATGGGGGTATCCGAAATCGTGGCGCTGAGCTGGCTACCGGATTTGATCGCAGCGATCCACGCCGCCTATCCGCGTCTCTCTCTGGAACCGCAAGTGGATCTTTCCATTCCTTTGATCGAACAGCTTGATTCTCATGAACTGGATATGGTGATTTTGCCAAGGATGCCCGCTTTGGCAGGGTTCACTTCAGAAATTCTGGGGCAAATTGAATGCGCCTGGCTGTGCAGTCCGCAATTATTGAAAGAAACAGATGAGACCTCGCTCGAAGTTCTTCAGGATTACCCATTCCTGATGCAAAGTGAAGGGTCGGCCATCACCGAATTCCTGAGATCATTTTTCGCTCGAATGGGCATTCGTGGTAACCGTGTTCTTAGAAGCAATAGTGCACTGGCATTGGCAGAGATGGCCAAAGCGGGCATTGGTGTCACCTATCTGCCAAAGGAATTTTTCCGACCAGAGATAGAGGCTGGAGTGTTGCATAAACTTGATTTTCAGATCGAAGTTCCAGCTCTGACTTATGTAGCCGCTTTTCACAAAAATGACGATGACACTCTGAGCCCGAGAATTGCATCAATGGCACAGTCCTCGTTTAGAGCCACCAAAGCCCCTGTTGCACCGAAAGTGATATAAGAATAGTCAGCAACACTTATATGCTGACTAATTCCTGAACAATTTGCAAAAACAATAGTCGTATGAATTTTTTTCCTCATTTTTAAGCTATTAAATTCGCTTTTCTCAAATCGCACCCTGTGCCAGCTTTTATGTGACAGGTACGAACTACGTGTTAAAACGTAATTGACTTGATCTGATCTGATAAAAGAGAACGGCGAATGCAAGATTTCCTAACCATCCTATCTCCGCCCTATATCGATGAGTTTCTACAAGGGCTATGGCTAACCTTGCTGTTGACCGGGGCTTTCTTGGTTTTGGGCGGATTGTGGGCGGTCGTCCTTACCATGTTGCGTACGATACCGATCCTCAATCCTCTGATCGGTTTCTACATCTCATTACATCGTAATATTCCGATGATGGTGCAAATGCTGTTTTGGTATTTTGCAGCACCTTCGTTGCTTCCCGATTTCGTCAATGACTGGATCAACAGTCGGGCCAGCGAGGTCTATTTCGCTATCATATCGATCAGTCTTGGCTTCGGAGCCTATGTCTCGGAAGATTTGCGCAGCGGGATCAGGTCCTTGCCGACTGTGCAATATGAAGCGGCCAGAGCTGTCGGGCTGAGCTACATCCAGTCCATGCGACTGGTTGTTGTGCCGCAGGCTGCTCGTATCTCCCTGCCTGCCTTGACCAACCAGTTTCTGCTCTATTTCAAAGGAACCAGTATCGCCTCAGCTGTCGGAGTTGCCGAACTGACACATGCTGCCTATTCGGTGAATAACACGACCTATCTAACTTTCCAGACATTTTCTATCGTGACGGTCCTGTATCTGGTGATTTCTCTTCTCATCATGGCCTTCAGTGCATGGCTGAATAAGGAGAGGG
Source organism: uncultured Cohaesibacter sp. (assembly GCF_963682185.1). Lineage (NCBI taxonomy): Bacteria > Pseudomonadati > Pseudomonadota > Alphaproteobacteria > Hyphomicrobiales > Cohaesibacteraceae > Cohaesibacter > uncultured Cohaesibacter sp. The sequence goes on from NZ_OY821667.1 coordinate 4,419,695, forward strand.
TGCCATCATGATTGACATTATCAAGGATCACTGGCTCCTCTTTCTGATTGGGCAATATCCGCACGGCCCTCTGGGCGGTCTCGCGATGACCGTGATCATTGCGCTAAGCACGCTTGCCATCGCGTTGCCGCTATCGGTTCTCATGGCACTTGCTCGCACAAGCGGCATCGCCTGGTTATCCCGGCCCGTTCTGGTCGTGGTGACTGTGGTACGGGGATTGCCATTTCTGATGTTTGTGTTCTGGGTCTATTTCGGGGTGCCAATGCTGTTTGGCATCTCTTTGGGCGGGACTTCCACCATGATCCTTGCGCTGATCACCTACGAAGCCGCTTATCTCTCAGAGATCGTACGTGCTGGCATTCAGGCTATTCCCAAAGGGCAAATAGAAGCCTGCGATTCCCTGGGATTGTCATGGCATGTTCGCATTCGCAAAGTGATCCTTCCGCAAGCCTTGTTCAACATGTTGCCCAGTATCGTAACCCAGCTTAGCTCTATCGTTAAGGAAACCTCGGTCGGCTATGTCATCAGTGCTCAGGAAGTGACCTTTTCCGCAACACAGGTCAACAATATCGAATTGAACAAGCCTCTTGCCGTTTTCGCCATTCTGGCCGCTATTTTTTATGTCTTGTGCGGAGGTCTTACTTTGCTGGCCAAGGCCATTGAGATCAGGATCCTGCGCAAACGCAACCAGAATGGCAATCAGTCGATTGATGATTTGGCCGATGTCGAGTTAAACGCAGTGGTGCAGCCATGATCCGCTTTGAGAATGTCGAAAAATACTATGGCGAGATGCCCGCTCTGCGCCGCGTGAATGCAGAGGTCGAAAAGGGTCAGGTGATTGTCGTCTGTGGACCATCGGGTTCAGGCAAATCCACTCTGATCAGAACGGTCAACCGGCTGGAAGGGATCGACAGTGGAACGATAACGGTTCTTGGGCAGGACATCTATAGCCGCCAGAGAAGTGTCAATGTCTTGCGGACACAAGTTGGCTTTGTCTTTCAATCCTTCGGTTTGTTTCAGCATTTGACTGCGCTGGAAAATGTGATGCTGGCGCTTCGTCATGTCAAAAATCTAAAGCGCGGTGAAGCTCGCGACATCGCCATGGCTCGGCTTGAGCGATTGGGGCTGGTGGGACAAGCCCAGCAGATGCCGAAATCTTTGTCTGGAGGGCAACAACAGCGTGTTGCGATTGCGCGCGCACTCGTGCTTGACCCGCAAGTCTTGCTTCTTGATGAGCCGACCTCTGCGCTAGATCCGGAAATGGTGGGAGAAGTTCTGCGCACGGTCGAAGAACTCGCCGCTGCTGGCATGACAATGATGTGTGTGACGCATGAAATGGGATTTGCACGCAATGCGGCTGACCGGATTTGGTTCATGGATAAAGGTATTTTGCGGTCCGATACGGGGCCGCAGGACTTCTTTTCTGGCAATGCCGGGCAGAGAGCTGAACACTTTCTCGGAACCCTCAAAACCAACCATCCCATGCAGGCCATATAGATTCATATCACGAAATCCCGAATACCCAGTCGGATGCAACCAGACGGGAAATGAAAGATAACAAAACCAGACCTATGAAAGGGCACATAATGTTAAAGACAGCAATCACAGTCTCCGCAATGACCATGGCTTTGACACTCTTCTCCGGAGTAGCCAACGCCGATCAGCTCTCGGACATCAAAGACGACGGTGTCCTGAGCTGCGGTACGATAGGAACCGTACCTCCATTCAACTTCCAAGACCCCAAAACACGCGAAATCACTGGCTACGATATTGATCTGTGCAAACTTATCGCTGAAAAGCTGGGAGTAAAGGCAGAGATCAAGATCGTGGCTGGTTCCGCACGCATCCCGGAGCTGAACCGCCGCAGCTTCGACATCATCACGGGGTCTCTGGGTTGGACGCCTGAACGTGCCAAACAAGTAGCCTATAGCCACATCGACTATGTTTCCAACCAGATGGTCGGCGTCATGGCAGATAGCGAATTCACATCCGTGAAAGAACTGTCTGACAAACGCATAGCGGTGCAAACAGCGTCGACGTCCGAGAAAGCAGTACGCGATAAACTGCCTGATGCAAAGGTTGTCAGCTTCCAGGATGTCCCTCAGGCTCTGTTGGCGCTGCAACAAGGAAAAGTTCAGGGGTTGGGCCTTGGTGAATTGATGCTTCTCGCCTTCAAGAGCGAGGGAGCTGCCATCAAAATCTTGCCAGATAGCGTGTTGATGATCGAAAAGCAGGGCGTTGGCGTCAGAAAAGGTGAAGATGCTCTTCTCAATGAAATCAATACAATTCTGGATGAGGCGGAAGCAGACGGCACCATCGACAAGATTTTCGACAAATGGGTTGGAGCTGACTCCAAGTATAAAATGGAACGAAGCTTTAAAGTGGAACCAATGTGAGGTCTTTTGGCATTTTTGTCATGAGCGCGAGACACATGTCTGCTCAGTGATCCAGGTTGATGAAAGCACAGCGCGGGGCACCTTAGTCCCGCGCAAACCAGCACCATCGTCGCGATATCAGTTTGAAAGCTGACACGCATAGACGCCGCTTTGTGCGGCTTAGAACTCCCTCTCCAATAACGAACTTAAAATGCCGCGTCACAGGATGAAGGCCGACGTTCTTCTTGTCGGAATGTGCGCCAGACATCCAGCCTGACAAGTCAGACTTCAATTGCTTTAATTTATGAGATTTAATGACGACTAAACCGATGGGGTTTGCTAGAATAGAGCCAGTTGATCAGGGAAGACTGGAACGAAATGATATCGCAGAAAGCACAATATGCCTTCAGGGCGCTGCTCGCGCTGGCGCGGCTGGATGATGACGAAGTCTCCATGATCTCCGATATTGCCTCCTCTCAGAATATCCCGAAAAAGTTTCTCGAGCAGATCCTGCTGGACCTTAAACGCCACGGCATCGTTCAGAGCCGCCGCGGGAAAATGGGGGGCTATCTGCTTCTCAAGGGAGCGAATGAGATCACCTTTGGCGAGGTCCTTCGTATCATAGATGGACCGATCGCACCGCTGCCATGCCTGAGCAAGATGGCCTATCGAAAATGCGATGGCTGCGATGATGAAGAGGCCTGCGAAATCCGCAAAGTTTTTGCCAAAGTGGCTAATGCTACGCGCAATATTCTCGACAATACGACAATTGCAGACGCAATTTCTGACCCTGAGAAGGCTGATATCCCATTGATCGCATGAGATAAATTGGTGTGGTTCATAAATTTCTTGACTAACACTACTAAATCGATAGAGATTAAGGATATTGATCATGTTCAGGGAGGTTTTCATGACTCGATATCGAAGTATCACCGCGGCTGCTGTCATGGCGATCGCCATAGGGTTTGCTGCACCGGTAGCCGCAGCGGATTTCACACTCCTCAATGTGAGCTATGATCCGACGAGGGAATTGTACAAGGAGTATAATCAGCTGTTCATCGACAGCTGGAATGCAAAAACCGGAGACAAGGTGACCATTCGCATGTCGCATGGTGGCTCCGGAAAGCAGGCCCGCTCCGTTATCGACGGGCTAGAAGCTGATGTCGTCACTCTGGCTCTGGAAGCCGACATCAATGCGATTGCCGAGAAGACCGGCAAAATTTCCGCGGAGTGGCGTGAACGGCTTCCCAACAACAGCGCGCCCTACACCTCAACCATCGTCTTTCTCGTGCGCAAGGGTAATCCCAAGGGCATTTCCGATTGGGCCGATCTGGTGCGTGATGGCGTTGAGGTGATTACGCCCAATCCGAAAACATCTGGCGGTGCCCGCTGGAACTTCCTTGCCGCATGGGCCTGGGCACAAAAGGCTTACAAGGGCGATGAGCCCAGCGTACGGCAGTATGTCAGCGATCTGTTCCGGCATGTACCGATACTGGATACCGGCGCACGCGGCGCTACGACCACCTTTGTTCGCCGTGGTATTGGCGATGTGCTGCTGGCCTGGGAGAATGAAGCGTTTCTGGCTCTTGATGAGCTGGGCGAGGGGGCATTTGAAATTGTCGTTCCGTCCGTTTCCATCAAGGCCGAGCCTCCGGTTGCTCTGGTCGATGGCAATGTCGAACATAAGGGCACAACCGAGATTGCCACCGCCTATCTTGAGGGCCTTTACAGCGAGGATGGCCAGCGTCTAGCTGCCCGTCACTATTATCGCCCTTATCAGCCAGAATTGGCTGACCCGCAGGACATGAAGCGCTTCCCTGATCTCACGCTGGTCACCGTTGATGATTTCGGTGGCTGGAAGAAAGCGCAGCCGACCTTCTTTGCTGATGGTGGCATTTTCGATCAGATCTACAAGCCGGAGCGCTAACATGACTGCTACTGTGCAAAGCAGTAGATGGCACTTCCGCGAGCCGGGTGTGATCCCGGGCTTCGGGCTGACATTTGGCTTCGCGGTCTGCTATCTCTCATTGGTCATTCTGATCCCGCTGTCGGGACTGGTTTGGCACTCGTCCAACCTTGGTTGGGACGCCTTCTGGGCTTTGGCGAGCGATCCGCGCACGCTCGCTGCTCTTAAAATCAGCTTCGGCAGTGCCGTACTGGCTGCCCTGATCAATACGGTCTTCGGCCTTGTCGTGGCTTGGGTCCTCGTGCGCTACCGCTTTCCGGGACGACGCATTGTCGATGCTGTGGTTGATCTGCCCTTTGCGCTGCCCACAGCTGTCGCCGGGATTGCTCTTGCAACGCTCTATGCACCCAACGGCATGATCGGCGCATGGCTGGCGGATTTTGGCTTCAAGGTTGCCTTCACCCCCGCAGGGATCGTGGTCGCGCTCGTCTTCATTGGTCTGCCTTTCATCGTCCGCACCGTCCAGCCTGTGCTGGAAGAGGTCGACCGGGAGATAGAAGAAGCGGCTGCGACCTTGGGCGCATCACGCCTTGATATTGTGAGGCGCGTACTCCTGCCCGGATTGCTTCCGGCGATCCTGACGGGTTTTGCCATGGCCATGGCACGCGGCATTGGCGAATATGGCTCGGTCATCTTCATTGCAGGCAACATACCTTATGTCTCTGAAATAGCGCCTCTTCTGATCGTTATTCGGTTGGAGGAGTTCAACTATGCCGCAGCAACCGCTGTCGGCGTGGTGATGCTATCCATTTCATTCCTCATGCTTTTGATCATCAATCTGATCCAGGCATGGAGCAGGGGGAGGTTCGGCCATGGCTGATCAAACCATTTCCATCCAGTCAGCGACAGCCGAAACGCCATTGGTCAGACTGGTGCTCATGGCCATTGCCTTCCTCTTTCTGGCACTGTTTCTGTTCCTGCCACTGGTTGTTGTGGTCTCAGAAGCGTTCCGCAATGGCGTAGGGGCTTGGTTTCAGGCCATTCTCGACCCCGATGCATTGGCCGCCATTCGGTTGACGTTGCTGGTTGCTGCGATTTCTGTTCCGCTAAACATGGTCTTCGGTGTCGCAGCCGCATGGGCCATCGCCAAGTTCGAGTTTCGCGGCAAGGCCTTTCTCATCACGCTCATCGACTTGCCCTTCTCTGTTTCTCCGGTCATCTCCGGGCTGGTTTATGTGCTTCTGTTCGGCTCGGGCAGCGTGCTCGGGCCATGGTTGAAGGGCTGGGGGATCGAAATACTCTTTGCGGTGCCGGGCATCACTCTGGCCACGATTTTTGTGACCTTTCCCTTTGTCGCGCGGGAGTTGATCCCGCTGATGCAGGATCAGGGATCGGCCGACGAGGAAGCCGCGCTCAGCCTTGGGGCAAGTGGTTGGCAGACCTTCCTGCATGTCACTCTGCCTAACATCCGTTGGGGGCTTCTTTATGGCGTGCTGCTCTGTAACGCCCGCGCCATGGGAGAATTCGGGGCAGTCTCCGTCGTGTCTGGCCACATTCGAGGCCTCACGGACACCATGCCGCTGCATATCGAGATTCTCTACAACGAATATAACTTTGCCGCCGCCTTTGCCGTAGCCTCGCTGCTGGTGGGGCTGGCCCTTGTCACCCTTGTTCTCAAAACTGCAATCGAGCGTCGCTATGCCGATTGATCACCAAGTGCCTCTAGGCAATTTCAATGGGAGGTCTGTCATGGATCTTGGCATTCAAAATGTAAGTAAGGCGTTTGGCGCCACCGCTGCTCTCAGGGACATTTCCCTCGCGATTCATGCCGGGGAACTGATCGCTTTGCTCGGTCCTTCAGGATCAGGAAAAACAACGCTCCTGCGCCTGATTGCCGGGCTGGAATCGCCCACCGCCGGTCAGGTTTTCTTCGGCGACGAAGAGGCCTCCGGCAAGCCAATCCAGCAGCGGCAGGTCGGCTTTGTCTTCCAGCATTATGCCCTTTTCAGGCATATGACGGTGTTGGAGAATGTGAGCTTCGGACTATCGGTCAGGCCACGCGAAAGCAGACCACCCAAACGGGAGATCGAGATGCGCGCCATGGATCTCATCAATATGGTTCAGCTTACCGGCCTTGAGCGGCGCTATCCTGCCCAGCTTTCCGGCGGGCAACGCCAGCGTGTGGCTTTGGCACGAGCCATGGCGATTGAACCCAAGGTTTTGCTTCTGGATGAACCCTTTGGCGCGCTAGACGCTCAGGTGCGCAAGGATCTACGCCACTGGCTGCGCGAAATCCATGATCGCACAGGGCACACCACCGTGTTCGTCACCCACGATCAGGAAGAGGCTCTGGAACTGGCCGATAGGGTCGTCGTCATGAATGAGGGGCAGATCGAGCAGGTTGGCTCTCCTGACGAGGTATATGATCATCCCGCTGCACCATTTGTGCATCGCTTTATCGGGGAGGCATCCGAACTGCCCGTGCATCTGGGGCAGGGCCAGATCTGGCTCGGAGAGCAGCCCACAGGTCTTGCCAGTGATCAGATCGGGGCTGCGCTTCTCTTTTTCCGCCCGCATCAGATTGAACTCGTCGATGACGGGAGCCCATGCCTTGTTGGCAAAATCATTGCGAGCCGCCGCATGGCAGGCACACGCAGGCTGGATCTGCTCGTCGGATCAGGTGGTCATCATGTGGAGGTGGATGTGCCAATAGAACATCCCGCCGGACAACAGGACATGCTTACATTCCGTCCCAAAGTCTGGACGCTCTTCCCCGAGAATGAGGACGAGGCAGGGGCGAGGAAAAAGGAGGCCCGCGAGGCTCGGGTGGTCTATCCGCGCAACCGGTCCGCAGGACCACTGCGACAGTATGAACCATCCTGTTCCTAGTGCTCGCAAGATCTTGTCTTATCGACTATGCTTGATGGGCATTGCCCATCAGGCAAATCACTTGTGAAAGTAGCAAGCTGGTGACGATAGATCAGATCCTTATCCTCGGGCTCCTTGTCTCGATGCTCGTGGTTTTCGCGCGTGACTGGTTCAGGGTTGAAGTTGTCGCTCTGGTCGGTTTGGCGATTGGAATAGTGCTGCATCTGGTGCCCTTTGATCGGGCCTTTTCCGGTCTGGCCAATCCAGCCGTTATAACGGTGCTGGAAATCCTGCTCATCGTGGAAGTGCTAAAGACCAGCCACTTGCTGGACGGTGTGGCGGCATTCCTGAGCGAGAGGTTGAAGCGACCGCATACCATCATGCTGGTGCTGTGCGGGGTGGGCGCCCTGCTTTCAACTGTCATGAACAATATTGGCGCTTTTTCTCTGATGTTGCCCATGGTCTTTGTGCTGAGCCAACGCCATCATATTCCCCAACGGCTCCTGATGATGCCCTTGTCTTTTGCCACCCTGATGGGGGGCATGTGCACAGTGGTCGGTACGCCGCCCAATCTGGTTGTCAGCGAAGCTCTGCTAAATAGCCAGACCGATCAGACCGGGACATTTCGCTTTCTTGACTTTCTGCCAACTGGGGTGGCTATCACCATAGTGGGGCTGGGTCTGCTTGTCTGGTGGGCACCGCGCATTCTTAAAAGCGATAGGCAAGAAGACGAGGGCGAGGAGCCAATTGGACACCGCATGGTAACGGAAGTCTTTTGCCCTATCGCCGGTAAAGAGAGCTGGACGGTAGAAACCGTCGAAGCCATGATCGAGGGGCAGATAGACAGCGTCTTACGGGAAGAGCGCAGGCTCTTTCCTCTTCGGGCCGAAACGGGGCTCAAACCAGATGACCGTCTGTTGGTCGAAGCGGACGAGGGTTTGCTGAAAGAGGCCTTTGCTACAGGAAGCTTGACACCAGCGCGTTCATCGTTGGCTCGCTCCACAACAGGAGGGGCCGATCAGGTGCAAGCGCAGGCGGCAATCATGCCTTTCAGCATTCTGCAAGGATCGGCTATTGCCAATATTGGTGAATTTTCGGAGCAGGCGATCCGCGTCATCGGGGTTGCGACCCAGTCACCACGGGTCGAGGGCTCGCTAGATGAATTCAGGCTGTCGGTGGGTGATATTCTGCATCTTGAAGGGCAGGCAGAGGCTGTGCAAGACGCGATCACCAACACGGGTCTCGTTTCGGTTGTCTCCAGCGGGGGACTCTTTTCCGCAAGAAAACACACCCTTTGGACATCGGTCATCTTCCTTTGTGGGTTGTTGGCTGCCGCCTTCGCCGATGTACCGCCTGAAATCGCATATGGTATGGTGCTGGTCTGCTATCTGGTTGGCGGTATGCTCGATATGCGGGAAGCGCTCAAGCGGCTGAATTGGCCTATCATTTTGCTGCTGATGGCCATGCTGCCCTTGGGGGAGGCCGTTGCGACGACGGGCGCGGCAGAAACCATTGCCAAGACCATTATCGCGTGTCTGCCGGTGGCCAATGCTGCGCTGATCACAGTCATCATGATGGCGCTGGCGGTCTGTATCACGCCCTTTGTAAACAATGCGACCACGGCGGTGGTGCTTGTGCCCATAGCCATTGAACTTGCCCATTCAGCAGACCTGCCGCCGGCGCTTTTGCTGATGGCAGTCGCAATTGGGGCCTCTTGTGATTTCCTCACGCCCTTCGGACATCACAACAATCTGCTGGCCTATGCGCTTGGCCCCTATCGTTTCAGGGAATTTTTCCTCGTCGGATGGCCCGTGACGCTGACAACGATTGGCGTTGGCTCTGCTGTCTGTCTCGCCGTCTGGAGTTGATGTAATAGGCGAGCCCAGTCGCTAAAATGTCCCTGCCTTCGGGCAAAGAAAAAAGACCGGCAGAGCATTTTCTAATACATGCCGTGCCGGTCTCAACTTTGTGGTGCCAACCCGCCTATAAGGGGGCTAACTCATGCCTTACAGGGCGCCCTCAACCGCCTTGACGACGGCATCGGCTGTAAAGCCGAAATGAGCGATGACGTCATCGGCTGGGCCGGAGGCGCCGAAGCTGTTCATGCCCATGATGATGCCATTGCGCCCAACGAAGCGTTCCCAGCCGATGGTCGAGGCTGCTTCGATAGCCAATTGCACGCTCTCTTCAGAACCAAGGACAGATTGCTTATAGGCCTTATCCTGCTTTTCAAACTGCGCCCAGTTGGGCAGGGAAACCACGGCCGTAGGAATGCCTTTTGCTTCGAGCTGCTTTTGGGCATCGACCGCGATATGGAGTTCTGAGCCCGTGGCATAAAGGGTTGCCTTGCGCTCTGCTGAAGCTTCCTTGAGCACATAGCCGCCGCGAGCGGAAAGATTTTCTTCGGCACTGGTGCGAACGACAGGCAGCGGGTTGCGCGACAGGCACATGACCGACGGGGTGTGTTGTGCCTTAAGAGCCAGTTCCCAGCATTCCATGGCCTCGACCATGTCACCGGGGCGGAACACATTCAGATTGGGCATCGCGCGCAATCCGGGCAGATGTTCTACTGGCTGATGGGTCGGGCCGTCTTCACCAACCGTGATGCAATCATGGGTCATGACATAGATGACACGCTGTTCCATCATGGCAGAAAGGCGCACGGCGGGACGGGCATAATCGATGAAGCAAAGGAAGGTGCCGCCAAATGGAATGAGGCCGCCATGCACCGCCATACCATTCATCATGGCCGCCATGGCGTGTTCGCGGATGCCGAAGGGAACATACCGACCGCCCCAGTCGCCAGCGGCGATCGGGTGGGCCTTCTCAGCCCAAGTAAGAGTGGACCCTGCCAGATCGGCCGAACCGCCAACCAGTTCAGGCATCATGTCGAACAGAGCGTTCAGCACTTTGCCAGAAGCCATACGGGTTGCAATGGGCTTTTCTTCAAGAGCATTCTTGCGCAGGTCTGCCAGTTTGGCGAGGGCCTCCGCAGGTAGGTCTCCGGACATGCGCCGCTTGAATTCAGAGCGAGCGCTCTCTGGAGCAGCATCAAGGCGACCCTGCCAGGACTGATGATCTTGCTTGCCACGCGCGCCAGCGGTCCGCCAGTCATCCAGCACGGTCTGCGGGATTTCAAATGCGGCATAGGGCCATGTCAGCAGATTTTGCATGGCCTTGCGGTCTTCTGCCCCGATGGCACCGAAGTGGGCGGCAGGTTTACCCTGTTTGGCAATAGAGCCGCGACCGATGACCGTGCGACAGGCGATCATGGATGGGCGCGGGTCTGACTTGGCGTCCAGAATGGCCTGCTCGATGGCGTCCGTGTCATGGCCATCGATTGACTGCACATGCCAGCCAGCTGCCGTGAAGCGTGCGATCTGGTCTTCCGATGTTGCGTGCGTGGTCTGGCCATCAATGGTCACCTTGTTGTCGTCAAACAGCATGACCAGCTTGCCCAGCCCCATATGGGCGGCAAAGGTGATAGCCTCCTGAGCGATGCCCTCCATCAGGCAGCCATCGCCAGCCATGACGTAGGTATAGTGATCAACGATCGTATCGCCATAGTCGGCGTTAAGCGTGCGTTCGGCAAGAGCCATGCCAACCGCGTTGGCTACGCCTTGTCCAAGTGGACCTGTGGTGACCTCGATGCCGCGCAGCTGCTCATATTCGGGATGCCCTGCGGTTTTGGCGCCGAGTTTGCGGAAATCCTTGATGTCGTCAAGGGTAATGTCTGGGGAACCGGTGAGCCACAAAAGGGCATACATGAGCATGGACCCATGCCCAGCTGAAAGTACAAAGCGGTCACGATCGGGCCATTCCGGGTCGGCTGCATCATATTTCAGGATGCGGTCGAACAGAACGGCGGCTACATCTGCCATTCCCATTGGCATGCCGGGATGGCCGGACTGGGCAACTTCCACGGCGTCGACGGTCAGAAAGCGCAGGGCGCTGGCCATGTCATGCAGACGCTTGTCGGTCGGCTCAATGGGGGTGATGAGGGTAGTCATGTCTTACTCCATGATAATAAAGGCAGAGTTCAAGCCTGCCTGCAAATGATGGCGTTGCAGACATGCAAGAGAGTCACTGGTTGGGTGCCGCCTCTGACCAGCGAGGGCCAGAGGCAGCGGGCTTGGGGAATTGACTTACATAAGGCCAGCGAGACGTGGCAGATACAGGACCAGATCGGGGAACAAGCTGATTAGGGCGAGAACGCCGATGGAGATGAGCAGGAAGGGCAGGATCTCGCGGGATATTGCCCCTATTCGGGTCTCGTTGGATGTAATGGCGGCGCCTGCAAACAGGCATAAGCCATAGGGAGGCGTCATCAGGCCGATCATCAGATTGAACACCATAATGACACCGAAATGGATCGGATTGATGCCCACGGCGGTGGCGATTGGCGTGAGGATTGGGCCGAGAATGAGGATGGCAGGAGCAGCGTCCATGAACATGCCCCACATGAGCAGGAAGATGTTGATGATCAACAGAACCATCAGCGGGTCAACCGCATTCATGCGGATCCAGTCGGCAGCGATCTGCGGCAGATGGGCGACAGCCAGAATCCAACCGAAGATGCCTGCCGTGCCGATGAGGAAGAAGATCGCAGCTGAATCCCGCGCCACCTTGGCACCAATGATCAGCAACTCTTTCGGGCCGACATTGCGGTAAAGGAAGAAACCAAGCAGCAATGCATAGCCCACCGCGACAGAGGCTGCCTCTGTAGGCGTAAAGATACCCGAGAGAATGCCACCCATCAGAATGACTGGCATCAAAAGGGCCGGAACCGAGGATTTGCAGATCTTGATGACTTCCTCGAGCATGTATTTGCCATGCGAAGAACGATAGCCGCGCCGACTGGCGATGAGCCAGACAACCAGCATCTGCGCCAGGCCAAGCAAAACGCCGGGCAGGGCCCCGCCAACCAGAAGAGCCCCGGTGGAAACCTGTGCCACTGAGGCAAAAATCACCATGGGGATGGAAGGAGGAATGATGGGGCCCTGTACGGAGGAGGCCACGGTAACCGCAGCGGAGAAACCTTCTGAATAGCCATTTTTCTTCATGGCGGGAATGAGAACCGAGCCCAGTCCGGCAACATCTGCCAGAGCCGAACCGGAGCAGCCGCCAAATAGCATGGATGCAACCACATTGACCTGTGCAAGCCCGCCCCGCATGCGCCCGACAAGCAGGTTGGCAAGCGACACGATGTTATCGGTGATGCGGCAGGCGGACATGACATGCCCTGCCATGACAAACAGCGGCACTGCCAGCAGTACGAAACTGTCAATCGAGGTGAAAAACTGGTGAATGACCGTCCGCATGGACTGTTCGGATACCATGAAATAAACCAGCGAAGCGATGCCGGTTGTAAAGCTCAGAGGCACGCCCAGAATGGCGAGCAGGCCAAAAACCACCAACATAAGAGAAAAGGCGAAGGTCATTTTTGTGTCTCCGAAATGGGATCATCGTCATAATCGAGAAATTCCGGTTCAAGAATCCAGCTTCTGTGAAAGAAGAGGATATTGATCGAATCCAGGATCAGGTAGAGAAGAACGAAGCAGGCGCCGAAGGGAATGGCGAGAAATGGCCAGAAGAAGGATATCTGAAGACCCGGGGTCATCATCCATTCATTGGCAACGGCATATCCCCAGCCGACATAGACCAGATAGACAAAGAAGACTGCTACGGGGAGGCGCAAAACAAAGTCATACCACATGGCTTGTTTGCGCGGGATCATGGAGATGACAATCATCAGGCGCGGATGGGCATAATGCCTATAGGCTGTTGCGGCGCCGACGCTGGTCACATAGATCATTAGATATTTGGCAGCCTCTTCGGCCCAGTAAAGTGGCATGGCGAGAAAATACCGCATGCACACCTGTAGCAACAATACGAAGAAAATACCGAAAACCAATAGTGCAAGAAATGCATTGAGAACCATATTGATGGCATCCAATGTCTTCTCGATTTTATTTGGGGGCGTTTTGAGGTTTTGCATTTCCAGTCCTCGGACCGTAGGAAAAAGCAGACGGGAAGCCGATTGCTGCTCCCCGCCTCGGGTTCACAAATCAGTAAACCAGATTCTGATAGTTATCTTGGATGCGTGCGATTTCATCCTGAACCATCTTCAGGACTTCAGCGCCGCCGTCGACATTCTTTTCAAACCATGCAAAGGCTGCTGGCTGGAATGCCTTTTTGAAATCAGCGATTTCTGCTGCAGTTGGCTGATAGATTTCTACGCCTTGATCCTGCAGCCATTTGCCATCGATGATGTCCTTGAGCGGAGCAAGGGCCTCGGCACCAGCCTGAGCTTCGTTGCCAGCCTTCATGATGGCAACCTGAATGTCTTTTGGCAGGCTGTTGAACCATTCAACATTGTAGGTAACAGCACCGACAAGATGAACATGCTTGTCCAGAGTGATATATTTCTGCACTTCGTGGAAGTTCATCGCACGGATGGTTGCCAGCGGGTTTTCCTGCCCATCAACAACACCGGTCTGCAGGGACGTATAAACTTCAAGCCAAGGCACTGGTGTTGCCTGTGCGCCAGCCGCGTTGAACATTTCGATGTGAGGGCGAACCTGCATGGTGCGCAGTTTGACACCCTTGAGATCTGCTACAGTGTGAATTGGCTTTTTAGCCGTTGAAATCTGGCGATAAGCCTGAGGGCTGAAGAACAAGATACCAACGCCGGTTTTTTCTTCCATTTCCGTCAGGATCTTTTTCATTACAGGGTTTTCGCGGGTATAAAGCTTCTGCGCTACGGCCATGTCAGGCATGACATAGGGCAAGTCTGTAAATGTGATTTTGGGGAACAGATTGGACATCACGCCCATGGCCAGTTCGCTACCCTGCAACTCGCCCGATTTGACCTGCTGCAGGCCGGAGAGTTGGTCGCCCAGCTGCCCGTCCGGGAAGACCTGAACATCGACACGGCCGTCTGTATAGAGTTCGACTTTCTGTTCGAAAATCGCCAGAGATGCAGATGCCGGAAGAGCCATTGGATCGGCTGGAGTGCCGCTGGCAATCTTCATGACATAGTCAGCAGCAAAAGCTGCGTTGGCACTGATGGCGAGCGCCATAGCAGTGCATGTTACCAAAGCCTTGAATTTCATATAAACCTCCCTGTGCCTAACCCTCCCGTCAGGCACGATTGCATCAAAAGGATGCATTCTAAGACGAGAGAAAATGGAACATATATTCTATCTTGGGGCAATATGAAATCTTTGATCTTAAACTAAAGTCATATATTCTCTTTCACAACTGATGCTGGATTGAGCCGAGTTCCAATAGAAACTGAAAGCGCTGCAGCCAGGCAAAAGGTTGCGGAATAGGTGCGAAACCCTCCAACATCTTCCTCAACGACCTCTAGGCTAACATCGGCGAGTCCGGAGAGTGGACTGAGAGGCGTGTCGGTGATCGCGACAATCTTTGCCCCGTCGCTTTTTGCCTTTTCAGCCACCTGTACGACCTCGGGTGTATAAGGCTCGAATGAAATAAGAAGCAGGACCTCTCCGGGGCGGAACCGACTGGGGATCTTTATAGACCCTACATCGCTGTGCAAAATGACGCGATGATCGAACTGCCCCAGAACATAGGCCAGATAGCTGGCTACCGGGAATGCCCTTTTTTGACCTACGACATGCATTTCAGGCATGGAGCAGATTATTTCTGTAGCATCTTCAATGGATTGAGGGTCCATCTTACTCATAAGACGTTCGATGGAAGCTATGGATGAGTCGCAAAAATCGACAAAGAGCAGGTCTGTTTCGGTTTCTCCGCGCTGGCGCAGTGTGTTGATCCTATAGCGATATGGGGGGCGCTGCTGGGTGGCTTGGTGGCGGAAGAGCTGCTGCAAATCGGAATATCCCTGCATACCCAGAGCCTGAGCAAAGCGGATGAAGGCAGACGGTGCTATACCGGATTCCTGAGAGGCCTGAGCAACGGTCAGAAAGGCCATTGCATCGCCTTTGCGCAGGATAAAACTGGCACAGTCTTGCAAGCGTTTGGGCAACCCATCCTTGATTGCCGAGATCTTTTTTTCAAATTCTGCGACTGAGGTCGGGGCGGATGATTCGTTCATCGCATTCTTGCTCTCATAATGAGTGAATAGGGTGTGCTTTTGAAATCACTGGAGAGTATATAGGATGTTCTATTTTTAGAATAGAAATTTCATTCTATTTGACGCGCCCTGTTCAAAGTTTGGCACATTCTGTTCATAGAATAAAAATTTCTAAATTTTCTCTTTTAGAATTTATATTTCATTGCTAGGGTCAGGTCAACTCGTCCACAACGGGAGGACACGATAGGTGAGCGATGCAAAAGACACTTGATCTTATTACAATTGGGCGCAGCTCCGTGGATCTGTACGGAAGTCAGGTCGGCGGCAGACTGGAAGATATGCGATCCTTTGAGAAATATATCGGAGGAAGTCCCACCAACATGGCTGCTGGTACGGCCAAGCTCGGCGTTCGTTCTGCGGTCATTACGCGCGTGGGTGACGAACATATGGGACGCTTCATTCGCGAAGAGTTGGAGGCTCTGGGCGTCGATACGCGCGGGGTGAAAACCGATCCGGAGCGTTTGACGGCACTGGCCATTCTCGGAATCAGAGACAAGGAGCAGTTTCCCCTTATCTTTTATCGCGAGAATTGTGCCGATATGGCTTTGTGCGAAGCGGATATTGATCCGGACTTTATCGCCGAAGCACGCTGCGTCACTGTGACCGGTACGCATTTGAGCCATCTACGCACCAAGGCTGCTGTGCTCAAGGCGCTGAAACTGGCGAAAGAAAATGGAGCCAAAACTGCGCTCGATATCGACTATCGCCCCAATCTCTGGGGGCTTTCAGGGCATGGTGATGGTGAAAACCGCTTTATCGCTTCCGAAGCGGTAACGCAACAATTGCAGGAAACCCTGTCCCTGTTCGATCTGATTGTTGGGACAGAAGAGGAATTCCATATTGCGGGCGGAACGACAGCCACGCTCGATGCCCTCAAGGCAGTGCGCAAGGTAAGCGGGGCTACTCTCGTGTGCAAACGCGGCCCGATGGGGGCAACGGCCTTTACCGGTGCTATTCCCGGCTCGCTCGATGATGGTGAGTCCGGCCCGGGGTTCCCCATTGAAGTGTTCAATGTGCTCGGTGCTGGAGATGGCTTCATGTCCGGCCTGTTGAAAGGCTGGCTTGATGGCAAGGATTGGGTCACGGCCCTGACTTATGCAAACGCCTGCGGCGCCTTTGCTGTCAGTCGTCATGGCTGCACCCCGGCTTATCCCAGCTGGGAAGAATTGCAATTCTTCCTGCAGCGTGGCGTCAAAACACCCGCCTTGCGCAAGGATCAGGAATTGGAGCAGATCCACTGGTCGACCAATCGCCACAAGGCTTGGCCTGATGTTCGCATCTTCGCCTTTGATCATCGCATCCAGCTTGAAAACATGTGTGATGATTTACAGGTCCCTCATGAGCGGATCGGTGATTTCAAGAAACTGTGTCTTGAAGCGACCATGCGGGTCTCAAAAGAGCGGGATGGCTATGGCATCTTGTGTGACAATCGGGTCGGGCAGGAGGCTCTGCATGCCGCATCTGACAAGGGGCTCTGGATCGGGCGTCCGGTCGAGCTGCCTGCATCTCGTCCGCTTGACTTTGAAAAAGAGCTCGGACCGGATTGTGGCGGCCTGAAGGAATGGCCTGAGAACCATATCGTCAAGGTGCTTTGCTATTGCCATCCGGATGATGAAGTCGCCTTGCGTGATCAGCAGGAAGCCACCTTGCTGAAACTGGCCGCTGCGGCGCGTAACAACCGGCTTGATCTGCTGGTTGAATTGATCTCCTCACCGGTTGCTCCGGTCGATGATATGACCGCGGCCAAGTTGATCAAACGCCTTTACGATATCGGAATCTATCCGGATTGGTGGAAGCTCGAGCCCATGAAAACTGACGTTGCCTGGCGTAATGCCTGCCGGGCGATCGAGGAGCATGATCCTCATTGTCGCGGTATCGTTGTTTTGGGATTGGCTTCAGATATGGAGGCTCTGGGCCCGTCGCTCAGAATTGCTGCCGCCCATCCTCTGGTCAAGGGGTTCGCCGTCGGGCGCACCATCATGAATGCAACGGCGCTTCAATGGTTTGGCGGCGAAGTGGATGACGAAACGGCGGTACGCCAGCTGACCGACAATTATCAAGCCCTATGTACACTTTGGGATGAAGCTCGCTCTTCGGCCATCGGGGCAAAGGATATCGCTAGTTAGGAGGAATGGAATGTCACATAATTTGCATCGCAAGCCGCAGGGAGAGAGCGGCAAGGTTCATGATGTTACGCCTGAAAATGCGGGGTGGACCTATGTCGGCTTCGGTCTTTATGACCTGAAGCCAGGCGAAACTGCCGCTGAAGCCACTGGGGATCGCGAAGTGATCCTCGTCATGGTGGAAGGATATGCGGAAATCTCGGGAGCCGGGCAGGAATTCGGTAAAATCGGCAGTCGGGACAGTGTTTTCGAACCGATCGCTCCGCAGTCTGTCTATATCCCCAATGATAGTGACTGGTCTCTGGTCGCTGTGACCGACTGCAAGGTTGCCGTATGCTCGGCTCCCGGCATGGGCGGACACAAGGCTCAGGTGCTGGAAGCTCCGCAGAGATTTACAAAAGGCAAGGGGGCTAACACCCGTTATATCTTCCCGATTGCCATGGAAGAATCTGATGTGGCTGATAGTCTGCTTGTGACCGAGTGCGTCACGCCTTCTGGCCACTGGTCTTCCTACCCTCCACATCGCCATGATATTGATGACTTCCCGTCCATCACAAATCTGGAAGAGAGCTACTATCATCGCTTGAACCCAGCTAAGGGCTACGCTCATCAACGCGTTTACAATGACAGTGGGTCATTGGATGAAACCTTTACGGTGCATGATGGTGAGGTGGTTCTGGTGCCGGAAGGCTATCATCCATGTGGAGCACCTTATGGCTATGACCTTTATTATCTGAATGTGATGGCTGGTCCTCTGCGCAAATGGCGCTTCCAGAACCATCCCGATCATGACTGGATTGCACAGCGCGACGCCTGATGCGTTTGCATACATGCAATATGGCGCGACCCCTTTCGGGTTGCGCCATATTTATTTGGGGGCTTGAACGCTTCGGCGCCAGAAAAGGGGAAGGAGACTCTCTGCAAGCAATCCAGCCCAGCCAGCGGATCAATTTTGCGCAGAGCTATCCCGACTTACAAACATATTGATAGTTGCTCCGAGCAAGATGGCAGCGCACCCCAGCAAAGTTGCAAAGGGCACGGTTTCATCAAAGACGAAGAATCCGATAACCGCCGAGTAGAAGAGGGAAATATAAAAGAATGGCGCAAGGAAACTGGCCTCTGCCTTGCGACTGGCCTGTATGATGCAAACCTGACCGATGGCTGCCGAAAGGCCGATTGCGACCAATATGGTGAGTTGCGAAAGGCTGGGCATGGTTAGGACGGGGGCAGCCAGACAAAGGGCCAGTCCTGTTCCCCAGGCGTTGCTGAAGAAAATGATCGTTGCAGCGTGATCCTCTGTGCGGCTCAACCATTTGACGCCAACCACTTCGGCTCCCATAAAGATGGCTGCGAGCATCGCAATTAGGGCACCAAAGGATATGGTCGAGCCATCCGGATTCACGATGATCACGGCGCCAATCAAACCAACAGTCGCGCCGACCCAGCGCATTTTGCGCACTGTCTCACGCAGCAGCAGGAGCGCAAAGATCATCGCAAAAATCGGGCTGGTAAAGCCAATGGCCGTTGCCGATGCAAGCGGAATCTGTGTGACGGCCAGAAACATAAGGGCAATGCCACCCAACCCGGCAACCGTGCGGATGAAATATTTGCCGCTGTGTCTGGTTTTCAATCGCGAGCGTCGGACAAGGACGAAAGGCAGCAGAACCAGGAGCGCAACGCAATATCGAACCATCGTTGTCTGTAAAGGAGATATGAAAGGGCCATCCACCAAGGGCAGATATTTGGCAAAGCCATTCATGATGGAAAACATCAGCGCACCCGCCAACACCCAGGCGCCACCAATCGCATTCGACCATCTTGTCATCATATCCTTTGGCTCCCTGGTGGTGGCAAGATGAAGAGCAGCTTCGTCTCCAAGGCAGTATGTCAGCTTTGGAGCAGGTGGCCAACTGCCCTCTTGAGGCATTCTTCAAACATGGCCAAGGGGCCGGTCGGCTTGATTTTCTCGGGTCGAACCAGTTGGTAGGAGACTGGAATACCTGGCTCGAGTGTCAGGATTTTAACATGTGCTGAAGAGGTGCGCGCGACCAGAGGGTCTGTGATGGAAACACCCAATCCGCAGGAGGCCAACATGCACCCATTGGCCAGTGAGGCTTCAATTGGGTTGTTCATGTTAAGATTGATCGCCGACAGTTCCTTGTTGAGCGAAAGCCTCAAGGGCGACGTACGGCCCGGCAGAATGAGGCGTTCTCCCGCCAGTTGCTCAAGGGTAACGGTTTCCTGACTGGCCAATCTTTGATCTGGAGCCACCACCGCAACGGCATCGCCTTGTCCCAGAAAAACGCTTTCCAGCCCGGTCGGATCATATTCGCTGCAAATCAGACCAAGATCATAGTGGCGCAGACTGACAAGTTCCAGAACCCGCTCGGTACTCTCCGTATCAAATATAATGCTGAGCTTGGGGTGGGCTGCGAGAATCTCGGGCATCACGACCGAAGCGCAGACTTTATTGAGTGAGCTGACGGTTCCAAGCCGGATGAAGCCTTCTGTCTTGGCGTTGATATCCTGTGCGACACGGGAAATATGATCCAGCCCGACAAAAACACGTTCGACCTCATGAAATAACTGCGAAGCTTGCGAACGGGGCACAAGACGTCCGCGCACGCGGTCGAACAGGGAAAAACCGATTTCCGCCTCCAGATCGCGGATCAGGCGACTGACTGCAGGCTGAGTGATGTTGAGGCTGGCGGCTGCGGCGCTGATTGAACCTGCGATCATAACCGCCCGAAAGGCCTCGATCTGGCGCTGTTGAATGTGATGCATACAAAGTAGAATATAACATTTCGGCATAGATCGGCAAGAAAATTTGAATTGAGTTCTGGTATTTTGCGGCGTTAGGCTGCAATTGTCTGGAGGCCGTGGAGGCGCTCCGGAACATAAATTTTGGGAGGAAATTACATGGTATCGAAACCATGCGTCGCGATGACACTCGCTGCAGGCTTGCTGGCAACCTGTTTCTCTGCCCCGGCAGCTATGGCTGCTGATCTGAAGATCGGGATCGCCGGTTCACCAACATCAATGGACCCCCAGTTCTATGTTATTGGCACCAACAGTGCCATGGCACGCAATATCTTTGATGGACTGGTCAATCAGGATGATCGTCAGCAGCTCAAACCAGCCCTTGCAACCGAATGGACCGCCGTTGATGACACAACATGGCAGTTCCATTTGCGTGAAGGCGTAAAATTCCACGATGGATCAGACTTCGATGCTGATGATGTTGTGGCCTCTATTGCTCGCGTGAAGCTGGCCTCGGAAAATAGCCCAAGCTCTTTCATGCCTTACGTGAAAGGCATCACTGCGGTTACGGCGATTGACCCGATGACGGTCGAATTCAAGACCGAAACAGCCATGCCGCTTCTGCCCAACAACCTCTCGCGCATTGCCATTCTGCCGTCAGAAGAGGGAGAGACCCCTAGTTCTGAACTCAACACCGGTAAGGGCGTGATCGGCACCGGTCCGTTCAAATTCGTAAGCTGGATCCCGGATAGCACCATCGAGCTGGCACGCAATGATGACTATTGGGGCGACGTTTCGGAGTGGGATAATGTGACCTATAAGGTCTTTTCCAACCCATCCGCTCGTGTTGCTTCGCTTCTCTCAGGCGATGTTGACATGATCGAGCAGGTGCCGCCTGCTGATATCGGAACGCTGGAAGCCAAAGACGGCGTTGGCATCGTGAGCAACAGCTCCAACCGCGTCATGTATCTGCATATGGATCAGGACCGCGACGACTCGCCATTCGCCAAAGGCCCGGATGGAAAGAACCCGCTCAAGGATGTTCGCGTCCGCCATGGTCTCTCTTTGGCCATCAATCGTCAGGCGATTATCGATCGCATTATGGACAAACAGGGTGTGCCCGCCGGTCAGCTGGTACCTGAAGGCTATACCGGTTATGTCGATAGTCTGAAGCCGGATCCGTATGACCCCAAAAAAGCCAAAGAGCTGTTTGCAGAAGCAGGTTATCCGAATGGCTTTGATCTGACCTTCCATGCCTCCAACGACCGCTATCCCAATGATAGCCTTGTTGCTCAGGCCATCGGGCAGATGTTCACCCGTGTTGGCATCAACACAGACATCGTGACCCTGCCAAAAAGTGTCTATTTCTCGCGCGCGTCAGCGCTGGAATTCAGCTTTATCATGGGCGGTGCTGCCGTCGAAACCGGTGAAGCATCCGGCGTTCTGGGGCCTCTGCTTGAGACCTACGGTGACAATTCCGGACGAGGAAACCGCGGTCGCTATAGCTCCAAGGCTTTCGATGAAGCCCTGCAGCGTGGCCGTAGCCTTCTGGATGCGGATGCGCGTGATAAGGCGCTTCAGGAAGCCATGAAAATCGCCATGGATGATATGGGTGTAATCCCAGTCTTCTTCCTGGCGCATACATGGGGGCTGGAAAACAGCCTGACCTACGATGGCAGAACGGACGGCTACACACTCGCAGCCAACGTCCATTCTGCAAAGTAATAAGACCCCGCAGTAAGACCCCAAGAGCCAAGGGCGAAGCGATGACATCAAGTCACCGCTTCGCCCTAACAGAAAGACTATGCCATGTCTGCGAAGGCATCCCCGACCAAGAAGAAATCCATCATCATCGATTGCGACCCCGGCGTTGATGACACGTTGGCCATCCTTTTCGCGCTGGGCTCACCCGAGCTGGATGTAAAAGCGATTACCACCGTTTGCGGCAATGTACCGCTTGAAGTCTGCACCAAAAATGCACTGAAGATACTGGAGCTTGCCGGTAGAACAGATATTCCTGTTCATGCGGGGTGTGATAGTCCGATGATTGGTGAGCCGATCTTTGGCAAATTTCACGGAGCAGGCGGGCTGGGCAAGCTGGTTTTGCCCGACCCGGTGATGCAGCCATCCCCCCAGCATGCGGTGGGTAAAATGGCTGAATTGTTGCGCGCAGCAAAAACCAACAACGAAAAACTGACCATTTGCACACTGGGTCCGATGACCAATCTGGCTTTGCTGATCAAGGTGCATCCTGAACTGCTCTCTTCAATTGAATGCGTTGTCTCTATGGGCGGCGCTTACCGGATTGCAGGCAACCGCACCCTGACATCGGAATTCAACATGCTGGCAGATCCCCACGCAGCCCGCATCGTTTATTCCGCAGGCCTTGATTATGTCGCCCTTCCGCTTGATGCCACGCACCAGGCGATGACATCTCCCGAGCGGATTTCATGGTTTAAAGGCGGGGAGGCTGGTTCGCCGCTCGCTGCGACTTATGAGCTCTTGAGCGGCTGGTCGCGCAACGATCCGCGTCGCTATGGTTCAGATGGCGGCCCCATGCATGATCCTTTGGTAACCATCTATCTGGTTGCGCCACATCTGTTCCAGACCGAGCTGGCCAAGGTCTTCGTCGAATGCGACAGCCAACTCTGCTATGGTCAGACAGTGGCTGACTGGTATGGCCAAACCGGAGAAGAAGCGGATGCACAAATCGTTCAGAAAGTGAATGCAGACGGCGTTTTCTCCATACTGAGCGAGCGGATCAGATCGCTCTCCCAAGCAGGGTGATGTGATGGGCAAACGGATATTCCTTTCTTCGGATCCCGGCATCGATGATATGGCAGCCATTCTGTTTGCCCTTGCAGACAGAGACATAGACCTCATCGGCATAGGCGCCGTGGCTGGCAATGTCGCCATGGAAACGGCACTGGAGAATGCCCGCTTCACATGTGCGCTGGCGGTCCCGACAACTAAGGTGAACTGCTATGCAGGATCCCGTGGACCTTTGCTTCGTGAGCAGATTTACGGTGCGCACAAGGCGCTTGGCCTGTTTCGAGATCATCTCGTCGATCTTGAAAGCTGCCTACCTCCTGTCGAGGCTGGCGTGGACAATGGGGAAAATAGAGCGGCTCTGGCGATGACGCAGGCCATCAGGGACGCTGCAGCCATGGGTAACCCGATCACTTTTGTTGTGACGGGACCGATGACGGATCTTGCTCTGGCAATGAAGCTGGCCGGGAAAAGGGCTTGCCTCGAAGGAATCGAGAATATCGTTGCCATGGGGGGCGCTTTTGAGGCTCTGGGTAACCGAGCCCCATATGCCGAGATGAATATGCTCAGCGATCCACATGCGGCGCGCATGGTTTGCGAGAGCGGTATTGCCCTGACGCTTTTCCCGCTGGATGCCACCTGGACATGCCGCCTGACACATCGGGATCTGGATCAGATTGCACGCGAAGCAGGACTCGTAGGGCAAGTTTTTGCACGTCTTTTCCGTGCCAGTGATCGCGAAAATCCTGAGCTTTATGGCGGTCCTGGCGGGCCTGTTCATGATCTTCTGCCCGTCGTCTGGCTCGTCGCGCCCGAATTATTTCTAACCCGACACTCGCGCATTAGCGTGGCCACTGGTCCGGAACTTGCTGGCCATACGAGCTGTGTCCGCAAGAAAATCTGCAGTGATACATCGAGTAGCGAAGGGTATACTTTGCCGCATTGCATCGCTGAAGAGGTGGAAAGCGATGGCGTACGTGCGTTATTCCTTGATCATCTCAAGTCTCTCGCCCAAACCGGACGCAGGACCAAATCCAACAAGCATCAGAACTTAACAAACAGGGAGGAAGACCTGCAATGACAGCTTATCTTCTTCGCCGTGGTGGACAGACCCTTCTCACCTTGCTGGTGATGTCAATCCTCGTCTTCGTTGGCGTGTATCTGGTTGGCAACCCGGTGGATGTCATGATCTCCGCAACGGCAACGCCTCAAGAACGCGCCGAACTGATAATGCGCATGGGGCTCGACCAGCCGGTCTGGGTGCAATATTGGCACTTCCTCAAAGGAGCGCTATCGGGTGATTTGGGAAATTCCTTTCTCTATAACCGCCCCGCGCTGGGCCTTATTTTCGAGCGCATGCCCGCCACACTGGAACTGGCCTTCAGCGCCCTGTTCCTTGGGTTGGTGTTTGGCATTCCGCTTGGGGTGATTGCCGGCCTACGTCCATCGAAGCCGGAATCGCGCGGCATTATGGCTTTTTCCATCCTTGGTTTCTCGCTGCCCACTTTCTGGGTCGGGCTGATGATGATCCTGCTGTTTGCTGTCAAGCTGGATATCCTGCCAGCCTCTGGCCGCGGTGAGACAATCGATGTGCTGGGCGTGCCGCTGAGCATCTTTACCGCCGACGGACTATCCCATATCTTCCTGCCTGCGCTCAATCTGGCCCTGTTCAAGATATCGCTTGTCATCCGCTTGACCCGAGCAGGCGTATCTGAAGCGCTGCAGTCTGAATATGTGCGCTTCGCGCGGGCCAAGGGGGTGAGCGAATGGCGGATCGTCTTCTTGCATGTCCTGAAGAACACGCTCATTCCACTCATCACCGTCGTCGGTCTGGAGCTTGGCGCTTTGATCGCCTTTGCCGTGGTCACGGAAACCATCTTTTCATGGCCGGGCATGGGCAAACTGATCATTGATGCCATCACGACGCTCGATCGCCCGGTTATTCTCGCCTACCTGATGATTACGGTGCTCATGTTTACAGTGATCAACCTGATCGTGGACCTGACCTATACGCTGGTTGACCCACGCGTCAAAATCGATGGGGGATCAGAATGACCGATATGACCAGCAACATGAACGCATCGGGCCCGTCTGAAGACCTCGCCGCCCAGATTGCCGCGGCCAATAGCTTCCCGCCCGAGCCACCTGCGCGGCCCATTCGCAGCGCCATCAAGCGCGTCCTGACAGACCCCTTGGGGCTTGTGGGTACGGTGATTGTTGTGGTGATGCTTTTGGCGGCCTTATTCGCTCACTGGATTGCGCCGCAAAACCCTTATGATCTGGCCGTGCTGGATATTCTCGATAACCGCCTGCCGCCGGGCTCGGAGAGCTTTTCGGGCATGACCTATTGGCTGGGGACGGACGATCAGGGGCGCGACCTTTATAGCGCCATTCTCTATGGCCTCAGGACCAGTATTTTCGTGGGTATTGCCTCTGCGGGTATCGCGCTGGTGATTGGCTCTGTGATGGGGCTCGTCAGTGCCTATTTTGGTGGCCGCACCGACACGCTGGTTATGCGTTTGGTCGACATCCAGCTCAGCTTTCCTCCCATTCTGGTGGCGCTCATTCTGCTGGCCATTCTGGGGCAGGGCGTTGACAAGATCATCGTTGCCTTGGTGGTGACCCAATGGGCCTATTATGCACGAACCGTGCGTGGTGCGGCTCTTGTGGAGCGCGGGCGAACCTATGTGGATGCGGCCCGCTGTCTGGCCCTGCCTTCGCGCATGGTGACCATGAACCACATTTTGCCAAACTGTCTGCCGCCGCTGATCGTTGTTGCTACCATGCGCGTGGCCTATGCGGTCAGTCTGGAAGCCACTCTGTCCTTCCTCGGCATTGGCTTGCCAGTGACTGAGCCTTCGCTTGGTCTGCTCATTTCGAACGGCAACAAATATATGCTCTCTGGTGACTGGTGGATTTCAGTCTTTCCCGGCGTGGCCCTGTTGTTGCTGATCGTCGGCATCAACCTTGTAGGCGACCGCCTGCGCGATGTGCTCAATCCGAAGTTCAAGGACTAGATCATGACCACAAATATGACCAGCCGATCTGACTATGCTCTTGAATTGCGCGGCCTTGAAACCGTTTTTGACGGCGACAAGGGAGCCGTTGCCGCCGTGCGCAACGTCAATCTGGCCATCAAGCCGGGTGAAATTGTAGGTTTGGTGGGCGAATCCGGGTCCGGCAAGTCGGTGACAGGCCTCTCTATCATGGGCCTCATTGACCGGCCGGGCCGGGTATCAAAAGGCGAAATCCTGCTCAATGGTGAGGATCTGCGCAAAGTGTCCGCCAAGCGTCTGCGCTCTCTCAGGGGTGATCGCATGGCGATGATCTTTCAGGACCCCATGATGACCCTCAATCCGGTGCTCCGGATAGATACGCAGATGATTGAGGCCATCACCGCCCATGATCCCCGCATTGACAAGACGGTTGCCCGCAACCGCTGTCGCGATGCGCTCGGTATGGTGGGGATTCCCGACCCCGAAGAGCGGCTCTATGCCTATCCGCATCAATTCTCCGGCGGTATGCGTCAGCGTGTCGCCATCGCGATTGCCATGCTCAACAATCCCGATCTGATCATCGCTGATGAGCCGACAACGGCGCTTGATGTGACAATTCAGGCGCAGATCATTGCCGAGATGCAAAAGCTCTGCAAAGAGCGCGGCACGGCCCTCATCTGGATCACCCATGATCTCACCGTGGTCGCCGAATTGACCCAACGCGTCTATGTTATGTATGCGGGATCGGTTGTGGAAGAGGGCCCACTGGATGATGTTCTCGACAATCCGCTTCATCCTTATACGCAAGGGCTCATCCGGTCCATTCCAGCGGACAATGACCCCGGTTCGCGTCTGTTCCAGATACCGGGCATGACGCCCCCCATTGACCGGATGCCCAAGGGGTGCCGGTTCCATCCGCGGTGCCCTTATGTTCAGCTTGATTGCCTGAACGACATAGAGCTGACCCAGACCAGCGCGGCGCGCTCGGTGCGGTGTGCGTATCCGATCAATCAGGGAGAACAGGTCTCATGATCTCCAATAGCGAAAAACAAGAAGCGCAGGTGAAGGCTTCCCCGGATCAGCAGGCACCCTTGCTGGAAATCGATCATGTCACGCGCCGCTTTGAGCGCAAGCCCGATTTTGCCGCCAAACTGGCCGCCCGGTTGGGCGCACCCATCAACCGCCGCACGGTGCATGCCGTAGACGATGCTTCATTTGCCATTCATAAGCGTGAAGTGGTCGGGCTGGTCGGTGAATCCGGCTGTGGCAAGTCGACCCTCGGGCGTATCGTGGCGGGCATTGATGACCCGACAGAAGGCCGCATTCTCTATAGAGGGCAGGATGTTGCCCATGCTTCAGGGGAAGCGACCAGAAAATTCCATCTCAAGATCCAGATGATCTTTCAGGATCCGCTCGATTCTCTTAATCCGCGCTACCGCATCGGCAAGTCCGTTTCCGAGGCTGCCCGCTATCACAAGGTCGTGCCAGAAGAGCAGATGACCGAGCATATCGAGAAAGTGCTCCTGCAATGCGGTGTTGATCCCACCACCCAGAACCGCTTCCCGCACCAGTTCTCCGGTGGCCAGCGACAGAGGATCGGGATTGCGCGTGCACTGGCGTTGCGTCCGGATTTGGTGGTCTGTGATGAAGCTGTGGCATCTCTTGACGTCTCAATTCAGGCCCAGATCATCAACCTGTTCATGGATCTGCGTGATGAATATGATCTGGCCTATTTGTTTGTCAGCCACGATATCGGCGTTGTGCGTCATATCTCCGACAGGGTTGTGGTGATGTATCTGGGCCGGATCGTGGAGCAGGGGACAACGGCGGAATTGTTCGCCAAGCCAAACCATCCCTACACTCAGGCACTCTTAAGTGAAGTCCCCAGCCTGAAACGGCGGCATTCCTCTTTCCATACGATCAAGGGAGAGATACCTTCACCATTGAAACCACCCTCGGGCTGTCACTTCCATCCGCGTTGCCCTCATGCCATGGAACGCTGCAAACTGGAACGGCCAATGCTCAAGGCGGTTGCTTCAGGGCATATGTCTGCCTGCCACCTCAATGATGAAGGATAGGGCGGGCTCCCATCGCCCATGGGACAATGTGCCCCCAGCTTAGTGCCGTGACGAAAAGGACAAGCAAAATGATTACGGTTTTCGGTTCCATCAATCTCGATATGGTGATCCGTGTTGCGGATTTTCCCCGCCCCGGCGAGACCATCACCACCCATGGTTTTGACATGTCCGCTGGTGGCAAGGGCGCCAATCAGGCGCTTGCCGTCCGTCGGGCTGGGGGCACCGTGCGCATGGTAGGGCTGACCGGAGCGGATAGTCATGCTCAGCTTGCGCTTGCTTTGCTTGAGGAAGCCGGTGTTGACCTCACGCGCACGAGGGCCTGCAAGGAAAGCACCGGACTGGCCTTCATTCAGGTGGAAGACAGCGGCGAGAATACCATCGCCATCGTCAAGGGTGCCAATGGGGAGGTTACTCCTCAAACCGCAGACAATACACTTGGTGATCTCGCAAAGGGTGACCTTTTGCTATTGCAGCAGGAAATCCCCTTTGCAGCCATCGATCAGGCCCTTGATCTGGCAAAAATGGCCGGTGCCAAAAGCGTGCTCAATACCGCACCCTTTCAGGACGCTTACCTGCCTCTGGCCAACAAAGCCGATGTGGTTATTTCTAACGAAACCGAATTCGATGCTCTCATGCCTGGGGCCGACCCTATGGAACAGCGGGCAAAGGCTTTCGTCGCTCAAAAGGATCGCTTGTTGATCGTGACGCTGGGTGCCGAAGGTGCGCTGGTGGTCGAGCCGGGTAAGGAACCAGTTCAGGTGCCGTCCCCCAAGTTGGACAAGGTGGTCGATACCACAGGAGCTGGCGACACCTTCTGCGGCTATTTCTGCCAGATGATGGCCGATGGAGCTGATCCTGTTACTGCCACTCGCAAGGCGGTCAAGGCGGCCAGTCTGGCCTGTTGCAAGAACGGGGCTCAACCGTCCATCCCGCTCGCCGCAGATGTGGCCTGAGTTTTTTCTCGGATCTATAGTCTAGTCAGGTCCGGTTCCACTCTCTAATGGAGTTTGATCATGTCTTTTCGTGGTGTCTTTCCCTATCTCGTCTCTCCTGTCACCTCTGATGGTGTCGTGATGAAGGGCATACTGACTGATCTCGTTGATCATCTCATCGAGGCCGGCGTGCATGGGCTGACCCCGCTGGGCAGTACTGGCGAATTCGCCTATCTCTCGCAGCAGCAACGCAACGAAGTCGTTGATACGGTGATCAAGGCGAACAAGGGGCGGGTGCCAGTCATTGCAGGCGTGGCCTCAACCTCGACCGCAGATGCGGTCGCCCAGACCCGCCACATGATCAATGCCGGAGCGGACGGCATTCTTGCCATTCTGGAAGCCTATTTCCCGGTCAGTGAAGCCGGGGTTGAGAGCTACTTTACCCAGATTGCCAAAGCAGCGGATGGCAAGCCCGTTGTTCTCTATACCAACCCGCAATTCCAGCGCTCTGACCTGACCCTGCCGGTTATCGAGCGCTTGAGCCAAATCGATAATATCCTCTATATCAAAGATGCCTCAACCAATACAGGGCGCCTGCTTTCCATCATCGAACGCACCAGAGGGCGTATGGAGGTGTTCTCCGCCTCCGCGCATATTCCCGCCTGTGTCATGATGATTGGTGGCGTGGGCTGGATGGCCGGACCCGCCTGCATCGTGCCTAAACAGAGCATCGCGCTTTATGAAGCCGCCCAGAAGGGCGACTGGGACAAGGCGATGGAGCTGCAACGCCCTCTCTGGCGGATCAATGAAATCTTTGCCAAATACTCCATAGCGGGATGCATTAAGGCCGCGCTAGATCTGCAGGGCTTCAAGGTGGGCGATCCCATTGCGCCCCAGGCGCCGCTTTCATCAGAGGCACGCAAGGAGATCGCGCAGGTGCTCAAGGATGTCGGCGCCCTTTAATGGGCTTGCCATCATCCACGCTGGTTGGCTCTCTCTGGAGAAGCGGTTAGCTGCTTGACAGGGTTTTCAAAAGGCTGATGCGCTGCATGCGGCCCCGCCGCACATGACGGCGGGCAGCCTCTTCAGCCGCCGTCGTATTGCCATCCTCGATAGCTTGATAGATTTCCTCATGGTCCTGCTGTGACCATGTATTGTAATCGTAGCGCCCTTGCGTCGTGCCCCGGATCATGCCTGCCGAAACAAGAAGAATTTCAGCGCTGCGCAGCAAATAGCGGTTACTGGCAATTTTGTATACACAACGGTGAAAGCGGTCGTTGATATCCAGAAAATCGGTCTCATCGGTGGCGCCTCGGCGCTGTTCATCCAGAATGCTGCGCAATTCGATGAGATCTTTGGTGTTGGCCTTTTTCGCCGCCAGCTTGGCAGCAAGGCACTCCACAGCCTCGCGCATGTCGTAGATTTCCTCTGCGCGCTCGATATCAATCTCAGCCACAACGACTCGGCCACTTTCCACCGTGGTCAGAAATCCCTCATTTAGCAGACGACGAATGGCCTCCCGTGCAGGGGTTCTGCTGACCTGGAACCGGTCGCAGATATCAGCCTCACTGACGCGTTGGCCTGAAGTGAACGCGCCATCCCGCAGCAATTCGCGCATTTTTGCATACACTTGGTCGCTTAATGGAAGGTCTGCAATGTCCTGCTGGATTGGCATGACGAGAAAACTCCTACAATTTCAGTCGGATATTAGATATAGCCTGACGCTCTGTGATTGTAAATGTATTTTGTATTTGACTTTATTGCTATTAGTGTATACGAAAAATGCAATTAAGTTATTAAATGGATACAGTAGCAATGAGCTCTGAAATGCAAAAGATATTGGTCACACGCAGCCGTATTGACAGCTCTGCGGTGGATCTTCTCAGGGAAAACGGCTTTGAATGCGTGTTTTCTCCTCCCTATGCCAAGCCTGAAGACGTGGTTGAAACGGCGAAAAACAACAATGTATGCGCGATCATGGTGTCTCAGGGCAAGATTACGGATGCCGTGATCAAGGCCTCTGGTTCCGTCAAGGTCATCGCCAAGCATGGCAGCGGCGTGAACAATATCAATCTGGCGGCCGCCGAAAAACTCGGCATACCTGTATACAGAGCTGCCGGAGCCAACGCACGGGCCGTGGCCGAGCATGCCATTGCTCTCATCATCGCGCTACGCAAGTCATTGCCTTATCTTGATGAAGCAACCAAGGGCGGTAACTGGCTCAAGGGGTCTTTCATCGGCAAGGACTTTGCCGATACCAAACTGGGCCTCATTGGCTTTGGTGCTATTGGCCGCGAAGTGGCTGGCATGGCCATGGCGCTTGGCATGAAAGTCTCCGCATTTGATCCGGCTTTGCTGGCCAATGGCGGCGCGGCATGCCCTGAAGGCGTGGAAGCGGTTGCCGATATGGATGCCATTGCCACCAAGTGCGATGTCATCTCTCTGCATTGTCCACTGGTTCCTGCCACCAAACATCTGGTCAATCGCGCTTTTCTGGAAAAGATGCCATCCCACGGTGCCATCGTGAACACCGCTCGTGGCGGCATGATCGACGAAGACGCGCTGGCCGAAGCGCTGGAGAAAGGCGTCATTGCAGGCGCTGGCGTGGATAGCTTCGAGCAGGAGCCTCCTGCCGCTGACGCCAAGCTTTTCAAGGCCCCCAATCTCATCGTGACCCCCCATGCTGCCGGTCTCACCCCCGGAGCCGAACGCAACATGGCGACGATGGCCGCCCGTTTCATTATTGACCATTTTGAAGGTCGGGAAATAAATCCCGCCTTTCTGGCAACTTCCGCCGCGCTCGGCGGTCTGCAAGAATAGGAGAAAACATGGCTGAAGGTTTCAGAATCAAGGAAAGTTGGGACCGGGTCAATCCAGACCTGATTGCCCGCGCTGCCAAACTGCCTGTATCCAACATTAGCGACGTCATGAGCCGCCACATAGGGGCTCCTGCCAGCATGCGCCCCCGACATCGTCAGGGCGTTCTCTCTGGCCCTGCTCTCACGGTCAGCGTTCGTCCAGGAGACAATCTGATGCTGCATAAGGCGCTTATTATGGCGCAGCCTGGTGATGTGATTGTCGTAGACGCCGGTGGTGCTCTGGACAATGCCATCATGGGTGAGCTGATGCTTGCGCGCGGTGTCGTTTCCAAGATTGCCGGTGTGGCTATCTGGGGAGCAATCCGTGACCTCGACAGCATCTGCAAGCAGGATGTACCCGTTTTCTCGAGCGGCATCAGCCATCGTGGCCCTTACAAGGATGGTCCGGGAGAAATCGGATTTCCCATTGCACTTGGCAACATGACCGTCAATCCGGGCGATTTGATTGTCGGTGATTGGGACGGTCTTGTCTGCCTGCCCAAGGATAGCGCCGCAGAAATTCTCGACCGTGCTGACAAGAAGCACGCAGGCGAAGAACGTCAATATCAGACGACCATTGAAGGCAAATATAATGGTGACTGGATTGATAAAAACCTCAAGGAGCTTGGGTGCGAATTCATCGCATAGCGCCCCAAGGTTTCAATAACCCCGCAAACTATTTCATCGATATATCAGGGAGGAACCTAATCGATGTTTTTCAAACCCCTAAAAACAGCCGTTGTTTTCTCGGCACTTGTTGCTGCCGCAGTTCTGCCTGTCAAGGCCGAGGACTTCCCGACCCGAGGTCTTGAGTTCATCGCTGGTTATGGCCCCGGTGGCGGGCATGACACCATGCTGCGGTCCATGGCCAAGGTCATTCGCGATACCAATCTCATTGACGCATCCATCAATGTCGTGAACAAGCCTGGTGGTGGGGGAGCCACATCTCTTGGCTATCTCGCCAGCCACGAAGGAGATGGCCATTATCTAATGGCAGCCACCTCATCCTTCATCACCACGCCTTTGACCGCAGATGTTGGCCTGAACTACAAGGATTTCACCCCGATCGCTCGTTTGGGTATCGACCCGACCTTGCTGGTTGTTCCAGCGTCCTCCGACATCAAGACCCTAGATGACATCAAAAACGCCGGCCGTGTACTCAACGTTGCTGGTGGCGGTCGTGGCCAGATCGAACATATTGCAACGATCATGGTATCCCACGCTCTTGGCGTGAAACTGAACTTCGTGCCGTTCCAGGGCGATGGTGAAGTCGCCAGTGCGCTGCTTGGTCGTCAGGTCGATTTCGCCATGATCAACCCGGGTGCCGTATCCGAGTTTATCAAGAGCGGTCGCATGAATGCCATTGCCATCTCCACCGAGCATCGCGCAGACATGTTCCCGGATGTTCCGACCTTCAAGGAGCAGGGCTATGATGTGGTCGCCTCGGTCTTCCGTGGTGTGGTTGCTGCCAAGAATATTCCGTTAGAAGCCAAGGCTTATCTGTCTGAAATGATAGAACGTCTGCAGGAAACTCCGGAATGGACCGAACAGTATCTCAAACCAAACGGAATCATTCCCGGTTATCTCGATGCGGATGCTTTTGCTGCCTATCTGGAAAAGACCAACAGCGTCTATGAAACCAACCTGTCCAATCTTGGTCTCCTGAAAAAGAACTGATGGGCACCATGAAAACTGCAGAAATTACATTTCTGGCAATTCTGGCGGCTTTTGCCGCCAGTCTTGCGATCGGTTCGCTCGATCTCAAATATGCCGACGAATTCTCCTTCGGCCCCGGTTTTGTGCCGTTGAATGTTGGTGTGCTGATCGTCATCTGCTGCGCTTTGCAGGCTCTGCGGAGCCTTGCCAAAAGCCGGAAGGAAGCGGCTGAAGCTGGAGACAGGCAAGAACATGAGGACACGTCCCCCAATATCGCCGGTCTTCTGATCACCACGGCCATCATTGTTCTTGGTGTTGCTGCCATGGCGCTTGGATCTGTGCTTGCACCCATCTTTGCCATTATCTTCCTGCTGTCCTGGCGCGTCGCGCACCATCCGATCACATCGTCACTATTTGTCGGCGCCACCACGACCGCCGCCATCTATGTCATCTTTGCCATTTGGCTGAATCTGCCGGTGCTTTGAGCCGCAGCAAACAATTCACGGGACGAAACGCATGCTGGATTCGTTATCTCACCTGATGGTGGCGTTCAATCAGGTCGCCACGCCGGAAAACCTGCTGCTCATCTTTGTGGCAGGCTTGATCGGCACGCTTGTCGGTGCCTTGCCGGGCCTCGGGCCATCGGCGGGTATTGCCCTCATGATGCCATTGACCTTCGGCATGAGCCCGATCTCGGGCCTTTCCCTGCTGACAGGCGTTTATATGGGCACCATGTATGGCGGGCGCTTGACCGCCATTCTCATCAACACCCCCGGCGACGCCCCCGCCATTGTGACGGCCATGGAAGGCTATCCCATGATGCAACGGGGAAAAGGCGGACAAGCGCTCGGCATCTCGGCCATTGCCTCCTTTGTTGGCGGCATTTTTGGTCTGCTGATGCTGATCTTCTTTGCGCCGATCATCGCCGAATATGCCATCTTCCTCGGGCCTCCGGAATATTTCATGCTGATGCTGCTCGGCCTGAGCATGATCATCGTGCTGGCCGGCTCCGATCCGCTCAAGGCGCTGATCTCTACGCTGGTCGGGGTTCTGCTCAGCACCATCGGCAGTGATTATGTCTCGGGCAATGTGCGCTTTGCCGTTGTGCCTGAACTGATCGAAGGGGTGGACTTCGTTGCTGTCATCATTGGCCTGTTCGGTATCGGCGAAGTGCTGGTCAATGTCGAAGAACGCATTCGCCTGAATATGGGCAAGCCCAAATTCAAATTCAGCGAATTCATACCCGGACTGGCTGAACTGCGCGATATCAGTTTGCCCACCCTGCGTGGCTCGGTGATCGGTACCGGCATCGGCGTGTTGCCGGGCGCTGGCGCGACCATCGCAACCTTCATCGCCTATATCACCGAGAAGAAGCTCTCCAAACAGCCAGAGAATTTTGGCAAAGGGGCATCCGAAGGTCTGGCCAGCCCTGAAGCGGCCAACAATGCAGCGGTTCCCGGTTCGCTGATCCCGCTTCTGACGCTCGGTATTCCGGGATCGGGTGGCACGGCCATCATGCTGGGGGCGTTGATCATGTTCGGCCTCAACCCCGGCCCGATGCTGATGATCCAGTCAGCCGATATTGTCTGGGGCACCATTGCTGGTCTGACCATTGCCAACCTGTTCCTGCTGGGCTCGAACATCCTGCTGATCCCGGTCTTTGTGAACGCTCTGCGTCTTATTCAGAACCATCTGAATGCCATCGTTGTCGCTTTCTGTCTGGTGGGGGCCTTCTCCATCAACTATGGCACCTTCGATGTCTGGGTAACGGTTGTGTTCGGGGTCATCGGCTATCTGATGAAACGCGCCAACTATCCAACTGGGCCGTTCATTCTGGCTCTGGTGTTGGCTCCGCTGGCCGAGAATTATCTGCGTCAGTCCATCATGCTGGGGCAGGGGTCTTGGGGTATCTTCGTGCAAAAGCCGCTCACAATGACCTTTACCATTCTGGTGCTCGGGGTCGTTCTGTTCGGCCTCGCCAAGGCGCCAATCACCAGCTATGTCAACAAACGGCGCAATCAGGCAGCATAAAGACCACCTGTCTTGCAGACGCACGAAATGGCCAGCTCATCGGGTTGGCCATTTTTTATTGGGGCAGTAAATTTTACGGGCTTGGTAAGAAGCTTGCTCCGGTTTCTTTGCTCTTGGGCTGGGCTGCGTCGTTCGCACTAGCCGCCCGTTGCCGCCATGGCCCTGTCAACGGGTGCAGACGCTTCATTGAAATTATGCTGCCACGGCTTGAGAGCAATGGATTGGCGGATCAGTTCCATCAACCCGTCATCCGAGATGCCCTCGCGCAAGGGGGCCTTGAGATCTACCGAATGGCTGTTGCCAAGGCACATGTAGAGGGTGCCATTCGCTCCGAGCCGCACTCTGTTGCAGGAGGCGCAGAAATGGCGGGACAGGGGCGTGATGAGGCCGATTTTTGTTTGCGTGCCGACGATGCGCAAGTAACGGGCCGGACCCCCGCCAGAGGCAATGTCATCCACCAGTGTGAAATGCTGCTCCAGTTGTTGCCGCACCACTTCGAGCGGCACATAGCGCGACACGGCGTCACTGCCACCAGCCCCCATGGGCATGGTCTCGATATAGCGCAAGGTGAAGCCTTGCGCCGCGCACCAGCGGGCCATGTCGACCACTTCGTCGTCATTGATGCCCTTCATCACCAGCATATTGATCTTGATGGGGGAAAAACCAACCGCGCGCGCTTTTTCAAGCCCTCGCAACACCTTGGCGAGATCG
The DNA here is from genome assembly GCF_963682185.1 of uncultured Cohaesibacter sp. Lineage (NCBI taxonomy): Bacteria > Pseudomonadati > Pseudomonadota > Alphaproteobacteria > Hyphomicrobiales > Cohaesibacteraceae > Cohaesibacter > uncultured Cohaesibacter sp. The sequence goes on from NZ_OY821667.1 coordinate 4,455,880, forward strand.
CCCCCATGGGTGATGCGCGAAAAACGCTCGGCATCAAGGCTATCGAGCGACACATTCAGCCGACTGACGCCCGCCTCGAACAGGGCATCGGCCTGGCGCTCAAGCAACAACGCATTCGTTGTCATGGAAAGATCGTCAATGCCGGGCAGGGCATGAAGCCGCGCAGCCAAATCCGCAACGCCCTTGCGCACCAGCGGTTCGCCCCCCGTAAGGCGCACCCGATGCACACCCAGTTTGGCAAATGCTGCCATGATCCGCTCGATTTCATCAAGCCCAAGGCGACTGCTCGAGGGGGCAAAATCTGAACTGCCAGCAGGTAGGCAATAGAAGCAACGCAGGTTGCACCGGTCCGTCAGGGACAGGCGGACATAGTCGATCTTGCGTCCATAGGGATCGATAAAGGACATGGCGCTTTTCCTTTTTCTGCTTGGCAAAAGGGCAAAAAGGCTGCCGGAGAAGACCCCGACAGCCAAGGTTAAGGGAGGAGATGCATCAAGCAAGTTTCTCGATTTTCGCAGGCAGCCCCTGACGCACGGCAGCCCCCGAGATCGGGTCCACCCAGACGCCGGGCTTGGAGCGTGTCGGGTCGATCAGGCCCAGATCATTTTGCAACACGCCGCTTGCCTGCTTCGGATCTGCGGCCATGGTGACCCCGTCGACGGTAATGTCTGCGGCCCCGAAGCGGCGATGGCCAAAGCCATGCTCGATGGCAACCGTGCCCGGCACCACCCCGTCGCGCACGACGGCCACGCTCTCGATGCTGCCACCCGGTGTGGTGAGGCGCACCCTGTCACCGGTCGTGATGCCATGGCTTTCGGCCACATCGCGGCCGATATTGAGTGTGTTGGTCGCAACGATCCTCAGAAGTGTCTTGGCCCCGACGGAGTAGGAATTCTGCAATGGCGATTTGAAGCTGATCACCTTGATCGGCCAGTCGCTTTGCGGATAGACCTCAGCCACCTTGCTGCCATCGGAAAACTCCGCTTCGCGCCATGTGGGCACGCCGGGCGAGCGCTTGCCTGTCATGGCATTGCGCGCACTGCCGACCCCTTCGTTATAGACAAGCATCGGCTTGCCAAATGGATGGGCGCTTTGTTCGCCCTTGTAGCTCTTGTCCTTATTCTCGTAGCGTCCGCCCTTGGCATAGATTGCCGCCGCCTTGCGCCATTCATCCGGCTTGAGGGTTGCTTCCAGCTGATCGCGGATGCGATCAACGCCTGATACCATCAGGTCATCGTCGCTGGCGTCCGGCACGGACGAGCCGCCGACCGTTGCCACATTCACCGCACCTCGCAGATAGAAGTCTTCGGGCCGGTTGAGCGGATGCATGGTGCCGTCCTTATCAGGGATCGCCTCATCGCCAAAACCGGGCAGGCCCATGCGTTTTGCTGTTGCGATGAGGAACATGTCGACATCAATCGGCACGCCATCGGCTGTTCTGGCGACCTTCGGGTCGACCACCGGCCAGCGGGCCGTGGTGATCTTGGTGGGAACGCCATTCCATGGCTTCACGAAGCCCCAGCTTTCATACATCACCGTATCTGGCACGATATAGTCGGCCAGCGCCGTGCTCTCGTTGATGAAAGGATCAATGGAGATGATCAGCGGCACCACCTTCGGGTCTTTCAGCTTGGGCACCAGATGCTCGATGCCCGCGATGCCATAGATCGGGTTGGCGTTGCGCAGGATGAGTGCCTCTATATTGTAGGGGTAGCCATTGACCATAGAGGAGAACCATTCGGTCGCCAGCCCCGGTGCGTTGGGATACCATGGCCCATCGGCAGGGAAGGCCTTGCCCGCAGCTTTCTTGGCCTTGAATTCGGAGGTCTTCTCGTAAGGCACATTGCGTCCTAGTGGCAGGCCCTTGGGCTTGACGCCGCCCTTCACCTTGGCCAGATCATAGGCAGGACCGTTGGTGTCCGGATACCAGCCGCCGAGCATGAGGGTGCCGCCCTTCCAGTTGAGATTGCCAATGAGCGTGTTGAGCATCATCAACGCAAAGGCATTGTAGAAGCCCGAGCCGCTCATCATGCCGCCATGGGTGTTCACCGCAGCCTTGCGGCCATGGCTGGTGAATTCATTGGCAAGGCCGGTGATGGTTTCGACAGGAATACCGCAGGCGGCAGAATAGTCTTCATAGCTTAGCCGCCCGGCTTCCTCGCGCAGCAGAGTGAGGCCGGTCTTCACCGCAACGGGGCCTTCCTTGCTCTCTACCGTACCATCAAAGAACAGCGGCGCAGGCTGATCGCCCACCGGCACGGGGCCATTCTCGGACGCAACCATGTAAGGATCGCTATCGTCATAGGCCTTGGCGCCTTCGGCCAGCTCCAGCCCCATGTCGGAGCCGCGCAGCAGCTTGCCCATGCGCGGATGGTCTTCATCTGCGATAACCAGATGGGTGGCATTGCTCCAGTTGGCTTCGCCCGCCGCCATTGCGGCTTTCTTGGAAGGTTGGGCCAGATAGTCCTTGTTGATGCGGTCATTCTCGAACATCCAGCGGATCATGCCCATGGCAAGGGCGCCATCGGTGCCCGGAACAATCGGCAACCAGCGAGACCGATCCCCGGACGGGCCGCTCTGGGCATGGTTGAGCACCGGATCGACCACAACATAATCAAGTTTGCCATCGCTGCGGGCTTCAGCCACCAAGGCGCCAATGCGCTTGAAGGGGTTGCCCGCATTGCCCGGTGCTGTACCGATGAAAATGATGAATTCGGCTTCCTCAAAATCCGGCTTGGCGTGTGGCATCTTTTTCACATCGCCAAACATCGCGCCAGAACCCGAACGATAGGAGCCACCGCAATAGGAGCCATGGCGAGCATAGTTGGTTGAACCATAGGCCTGTTTCAGCCAGCGCAGATTCATGTTGTCCCGGCCATCATTGACCGAACTGAGCATGACAACACCATTGGCGCGGGGCCCCAGCTCAGGCGCATCGGCCTTGATGGGGGTCTCCAGATCGCGGATTTCCCGCAGGCCTGCCACCTTGCCCTCGCCAAACAGATCGCCGCCTTCAACCACTTCCTCGACAAGCTGCTCAAAGCTGATGGTTTCCCATTGGCCGGAGCCACGCGGACCGACGCGCTTTAGGGGCTTGAGCACCCGACGCGGATTGTCGATCTGATCAAGCACGGCATTGCCGCGCCCGCAGGCCGTGGAGCGATGCAGCATGCCGTCGCCCGCGCCCGGTTGCCCAAGCGCAACAAGGCTTTCACGGACCGGTGTTTCATAAGGCAGAAACTCGGTGGTGCTGAGCGGGTTATAGGGATTGCCTGTAACGCGCAGCACCTTGTTGTTCGCCTTATCGACACGCACCCGCACACCACACATGGTGGTGCAACCGATGCACATGGCGTAGCTTACCGCCTGATCGGGGTTGAGCTCGATGTCGCCATTGGCGGCCACCTTATATTCCGGTTCAGGGGCGTTGCCGGTCAAATGCTTGCGTGGCACCTTGCCGGACCATTTGCCTCGGGTGATCTTTTTCACCGGCTCGGCATAGCCTGCGGCGAACGCGCCCAGCGCTCCGATAGCGACGGCGCCCTTCAATATGTTGCGACGTGTTGACATGGGCTTTCTCCTCAGACAGTGCGAGCGGTTTGGGCGGAAGAGGGAGCTGACGTGTCGTCAGGCAGGTCTGCTTCGGCCCATGGCACAAAGGTGGTGTAAAGAATGAGCAGGAAGATCCAGAGCCCGAAGGTGCCGATCACTCCCATGAGGCCTTCAATACCGGTGGGCATCAGGGCGTCATAGAGGCCGGAGCCGACCTTCGGCACCGCCTGTCCGCCCATGAAGACTGTCCAGCGGAACATCCATGCAGCGTGAATGGCGATCAGCCCCGTGACCCAGCCCGAGCGAGCCGGTAGCGCCAGCGCGATGACAAAGGGAATAACGATGGCCGCGGCAGCCCAAAGAGCGATGCGCTGCCACACGGTGAAGCCGGCAACCGAGGCGAGCGCCTCAGTGTGGCTCTGGCTGATGCCTGAAAAGGCGACCGCGAACCATAGCGCGCCGATGATGGCGACCACGCCAAGAGCCAGCGCCAGCATGCGGTTCATCTTCGCTTCCACAATAGCGCCGGTGGCAAACAGGCGACCAAGAATGAGCATCACGCCAAGCGCCCCAACAGCACCGGTTGCTGCAAACTGGAAGGGGAGAAGTGGCGTGTGCCAAAGCGGACGGGAATAGACCACGGCCACTTCCATGCCGGTATAGGTGAGAATGCCGAGTGCGGCGACGCCTGCGCCGATGCCGATGAGGCGGGCAAATCCATTGGCCGGGCTGCCGAAAGCGAGAAAGCGGAAGAGCCATGCAAAGCGCCAGTCATCCTGACCCCAGCGATAGAAGGCAGGCCGGTTCACCGCCCATGCATAAAGCAGCAGCAAAGTGACATAGGACGAGACGATCCAGGCGCCCCAAGCCATCCATGAGGTGGCATGGGTATAAACGAAGAACTCCCAGAAGCGACCCGGCTGATGCAAATCGGCCAGCAGAGCAACAGGGCCGGAAATGCCGGTCGTCACGGCTGTGATCAGCGCCAGCCGGGCATGGGGCAGGGAGGAACCCCGCCTGAAGACAAAGGCAGGGAAGGTGAGAAACAGGGCAGTCGTGGACATGCCGATGAGGAAGAAATATTGCACGGCCCAAGGCAGCCAGGCGGCTTCATGGACGGCACCAACAAGCTCATGAATTTGCATCACCGGCCCTCCTCGTGATGGTCAATATTGGTCGTGAGCGGAGGACGATAGGCGGCTTCTCCAGCCACGCGCCCGTCTAGCGCCTCGTCCAGTCCGATATAATAGACATTGGGTGCGGTATGCATTTCCGGACGCAGAACAGAGACTTCATGTTCTTTCAGCAACTTCGACACCGTGCTTTCGGGATCATTGAGATCCCCGAAAATACGAGCGCCACCAACACAGGTTTCCACGCAGGCTGGAAGCAGCCCCGCTTCGGTGCGATGAATACAGAAGGTGCATTTGTCAGCGGTCTGGGTTTCGTGGTTGATGAAACGGGCATCATAGGGGCAGGCCTGAACGCAATAGGCGCAGCCTACGCAACGCGATGCATCCACCAGCACCTCGCCGGTGCCTTCCTTCTTGTAGGTCGCCTCGACCGGGCAAACCTCGACGCAGGGGGGCTCGTCGCAATGGTTGCACAGCCGTGGCAGCATCACCATCGCAGGATCGCGCCCTTCCTTGACGACTTCATAAACGGAGACATGGGTGCGGAACGAATCTTCCGGCACCGCATTCTCCATGATGCAGGCCACTGTGCAGGCCTGACAGCCGATGCATTTGCGCAAGTCAACGACCATGCCCCATTTGGGGCCGGTCGTCTGGGTGCCATCGGAGGCTGAACCGGTTGCAGCTGAGGCATTGTTGGCGCCAGCGACCGTTGCCGCCGCGCCAATGCTCACCTGTCCGATCGCTCCAAGAAATTGGCGACGAGAACTGTCCATGGCTGGTCCTTTCACTCCGCCCCGCTTTCTGCTTGCCGACTGGTTCGGCTAACGATAGGGGCGTTGGGTCTCTTAAGGACCGTCCCCTTGCCCACCAGAAAGGCGACGCAAGAAGGGCGGCCGGTCTGTTAACCAGCCTAGAGAGAGGAGCAAAAGGAGTGAATCAGGCCAAACCCAAGGCCCTTAGGGGGTAACCCCTAAATCTTGTCCCAATTGACTGTGACAAGCTGCCGCACCAGATCGGCGGGCGTCGTGGCCTCCATCTTGGTCATCAGGTTATGGCGGTGAATTTCCACCGTCTTGAGGCTGATTCCAAAGTCTGCGGCAATCTGTTTGTTCTGCTTGCCGTCCATGATGGCGCGGGCGACATCCACCTCGCGGCCCGTCAGGCTTTCGATGCGGCTGGCAATGGCGGCCTTGAGGGCTTCATCCTCAGCGCGTGCGCGGGCTTCCTTGAGGGCATCATTGATGCGTTCCACCAGCGCCATGCCGTTGACGGGTTTCTCAAAAAAATCCAGAGCGCCCGACTGGATGGCCCGCACGGCCATGGGGACATCCGCGTGGGCGGTGATGATGATGACGGGTAGGGCACAGGCGCGGCGCTTCAATTCATCCAGCAGTTCCAGACCGCTCATGCCGGGCATGCGCACATCAGCCAGAATGCAGCCAATGAGTGCGCCATCAAGCCGGTCGAGCAAGTCTAATGCTGAGCTGTGGGTTTCGATGGTAAGACCAAGGGAAGAGAGCATGAAGCCGAGCCCGTCGCGCACGGCCCGATCATCATCAACGATATGAATGATTCCATCCTCATTGATCGCATTCATTCAGTCTCTCCTGCAGGCAGCCAGATGGCCACTTCAAGTCCCGGTCCGTCCGATGGGGAAAAGGCGCGCATGGAGCCGCCATGGGCTTCAACAATTGATCGGCTCAGCGCCAGCCCCAGCCCGATCCCCTCGGTCTTGGTTGTATAGAAGGCTTCGGCGAAATGGCCAAGATCTTCTTCATCCATGCCATGGCCAAAATCGCGCACGCTGAGCAATATGCCCCGCCCGCCTTCTTCCTTCTCGCGCACCGTGAGGATAGCCTCGCGCCGCTCCGCTGCCACCGCGTTCATTGCGTCGATGGCATTTTGCACCAGATTGAGCACCACTTGCTGGATCTGGATGGGGTCGACACGCAGCGCAGGCAGGCCGGGAGCCAGATCGAGGATCACGCGCACTCCGGCGCGGTTGGCAGAAGCTGCGTAAACGGCGGCGCAATCGGCGACAAGTTCGGGCACGGTGATGGTAACGGGCTTGGATTCTTTCTTGCGCACGAAAGCCCGGATGCGCTTGACGACTTCCGCTGCGCGCTGTGCCTGCTGGGCGATTTCGGTGGATGCCAGCTCCATGTCGGCACTGCTGAACCGATCAGCCTTGATGCGCAGCAGGCACCCTTGCGCATAGTTGGAAATCGCCGCCAGCGGCTGGTTCAGCTCATGAGCAATGGAGGAGGCCATCTCCCCCAGAATGGAGAGGCGGGCCACATGTTCCAACTCGCGCTGATGTTGCCGGTCGGCCTCTTCGGCGCGTTTACGCTCGGCCATTTCCTGCTTCAGCTTTACGTTGGTTTCCTTGAGGTCGCGGGTGCGCTTGCGCACAAGGCTCTCGATGCGCACCGAATAGATGGCCCAGAAAATCAGGGCACCTGCCAGAATGATCAGCCAGTCGCGATAATCCTCGATGAAGTCGGAAAGAGAAATCGGACCGGTGCGGGCATAGGGGCCGATCTGCAATTGCCGCAAGACATCATGCACCGATTGATAATCCAGCGGCACCGTCCAGAGATTGCCTTCCTGAATGCTGAGGAGCGTCACGGCCACTTGCTTGGCAAAGGCGGCATCGGTCTTGGGTGTTTTGGCAAAGGGCCAGTTGGGATAGATCGGACTGGAAATGGCGCAGTCGGTCGGCATGTCGTGGCGTAGCGCAAAGCCATGCAGCGCGCCGTAGCGGGCCGGATTTTGCTTCTGCAACAGCTCCAACGTGCAGGTGCGCATCACCGCTGCGTCGGCCTTGCCATCCAGCACTGCTTCAGCCACATTCTGCATGGGATAGCCGGTCTGGACCAGCTCAACCCGGCGAGGGAGCGTCGGATCCTGCTTGTGCATTTCCGCCCAGATGACCTGAAAGCCGCCAAAGGCTTCGGTGGTCATCACCGCCAGCTTCTTGCCTACCAGATCTTCCATGCTTTCAAAGTCACCGGATGTGACCAGCGTGGAGGCCACTGGCTGGTCTTCCTCAGCAGTGGCGATGCGGCTGATATGATGGCGAAATTCCAGTTCAGCATAATTGCCCGGGTTGGTGAGCACGAAATCCAGCTCGCCAGCTGTCAGCGCCGCATCAAGACCATCAATGTCCAGAGCCTCCAGCTCAAAGCGCACATCGGGAAAGGCAGCGCTCAGGCTGTCCGCCGTCTGTGCCCAGTGAGTGAGGGAGTGCTTGGCCCCCAGATAGTCCAGCACGCCGATCCGCTTGACTGTTTCGGCCAAGGCGGGGTGAACCCAGCATAAAAGGCCGACCAGAAGCGCAAAGAGCAGGATGGGACGGGAAAAATAGCTTTTCATGATAGTGGTTGGCCGCCCTCAATCCTGTTTCCTGAATCCACGTCCGAAACGTGGTCGGTGAAACGATAATGCTTTTGGTCGCATTTTCATAGCGCGTAACAACCAGAGTTGAGAGCCCAGCAAGGCGCAAACAGAACGTCTTCAATTGTGGTTATCTGAGAAACCGCTGCGCGTTTGCGGCCGGGGGCTGTTAGGCACAGATGTTAAGCGAGGTGACGCAGACTCCAAAACTAAAAACCGACCTAATCTGGTTGCTCAGATAAGGCCGGCTGATGATGTCAGGATAAAATTGATTGCGTGCTACTGTTGGCTGATCAAGCTGTCCAACAGCTTGTTGCACTGTTCCGAAATGCTTCTTTCGTTTTCTTTCAGGCACATGACGAGGCGCCCTTCACCGGGTTGGACCGCACTGCAATAGGCTTTTACATCTGCTTTGCAGGCTGATTTGATTTCTCGCATCTGCGCAATGGACATGGAGCCCTGCGCGAAGGCTTGAAACGAGCACAGAGAGAGCAACGCGGCCAAAATGGCAAAGGTGGTTTTTCTTGTCATAAAACATCCCTTTCAAATATGTCATGAGTGACTGAAGGGAGTTCTAAAGCATCTGTTTTGCTCGCATTTGTCCATGGAATTTCAAAATGTAACAGATGTTATTCTTCCGTGGATCCAAGTCGTTGCGAGAGGAGGGGCAGGGATAGCACAACCCGGCCATGGCCCTCAGATGTGGCAGACAGGGTTATCTTGCCGCCATGGGCACTCAATAGAGCCTGAACCACGGCGAGACCGAGGCCAGCGCCTCCTGTCTTGCGCGCACGGGATGGTTCGGACCGGGTGAACGGCTCCAGCAAAAGCGCGTGTTCACTTTCATTCTCGCCAAAACCGGGGCCCTCATCCTCGATGATGACATAAATGCCATCGGTGTTCTCCTTGACCTGAACGTGCGCCTTTGTGCCATATTTGATCGCATTTTCAATGACATTGACAAACACACGGCGCAAGGCAAGCCGATCCCCCAACACAAGAATCTCCTCCGTTGCGGGCACTTGCTCAAGGGTTACCTGTTCTCCGGCCTGACGGAAATCGGCAATTTCGCCACGCAACAATACTCCGATATCGAGCAGTTCCTCGTTGAGGGCACCCACTTCGGCGCGGGAAGCCATGAGCGCATTGTCCAACAGCTCGATCATGTCCCGAATGTCAGCTGTTGCTCTGAGGCGGTCCTGTTCTTGGGGCAGTTTTTCAACGCGCAGATGCAAGCGCGTTGCGAAGCTTCGGATATCGTGCTGTATGCCCCCGATGAGGGCAACGCGAGAGCGCGCCAGTGTGTGAAGCCTTACCTGTAGGCGATTGAAAGCGGCCGACAATGCCGTGACCTCAGGGGTTGCGGTTCTGAATTGGGGCAGTTCCACCATCTCGCCCGTCGGATCAATCTTTTCAACAGCTGCAGCCAATTTGGCCAGCGGGCGGATTTCCCTGTGCAGCAGAAAGAAAGCCAAGGCAGACAAGATCGCTCCCAAAAGTCCGGCATAAATCCCCGCTGGCACGCCGCTTCTGGTGGATATGAAGGAGGTCTTCACCTCTACGATCATGAGGTTTCCATTTTGAAGCCGTATCCAGAATTCGAGAGGAAAGACAACGCCTGCAAAGAGTCTGGCGCCCGGGCGACCTTTCAGGCTTTCATTGGGCTGTATGCGGATAAGTTGTGCGCCCAATTGGATACGGTAGGGCGCAAACTCTTCCTCTTCCAGCAAATTGATGTCTGTGTGTGGTTGCTCAGAGGGAGGATGGATCTCCACTGATATCATCGCAGATGCCATGGCCTCAACCAGAGTCGTGATTTCTGGCGGCCCGAGCTGGTTTGCCAATGTGGCCAGCGCCTTCAACTGTTCAGGTTTGGGGTTGATCTGTCTCTCGGAGCCCCTGCCAGACCAGTAGAAGGAGGTGATCAGGACGATCCAGAGGACGACAAACAGGCTGGTGCCGATTGCCAGCAATCGCGAGGTGAGGCCAAAACGCATTGTCAGGACACCTGCTTGACCGGTACAGATAACAGATAGCCCCCATTGCGCACGGTGCTTATAATCTCGCCGCCATTTTCCAGAGGCCCCAGCTTCTTGCGCAGACGGGAAACCAGAATGTCCACGGATCTGTCAAAGGGGTTGGCCTGTCTCCCATGCGTAAAGTCCAGTATCTGATCCCGTGAGAGCACACGTCTTGGCCGAAGAACAAAACAGGCCAGCAGCTCGAACTCGGCGCTGGTCAGGGCAATCTGTTCTTGCTCGGATGTGTGCAGTTGGCGCGCATCCAGATCAAGCACGAAGCGATCAAAGGCCATCCTGCGGCTTTCAGGACTGCTGAGGGACTGGTTGCCGATCCTGCGCAATAGGGCGCGGGTGCGGGCCAAAAGTTCGCGGCTGGAAAAAGGCTTGACCACATAGTCATCTGCACCGATTTCAAGTCCCACGACACGATCTAGCTCTTCTCCCTTGGCCGTCAACATCAGGATCGGCAATGCGTAGCGCGCCCTCAAGCGCCGACAGATCGAAAGCCCGTCCTCTCCGGGCAACATGAGATCTAAAATGATGAGGTCGGGAAAGTTCTTTTCCATCTCCAGATTCATCTCGATCGCATCCTGAGCGATGGAAACACTATAGCCTTCCTGTTCGAACAACTCAGCGATCAGCGACCGTATATCGTCATCATCATCAACGATCAGAATGCGTTTGCTTTGAGTATCCATGTGCATCTTTCTGGGACTTGCCTTCCATCAACCAGCTTTTCCAGCCAACGGCCCTATGGTGCGATGTGAGCGCTCTATCCGGGGGAATTTTCAACATATGCTGGTCTCGTCGATCGAAAAAATCAATCGCTTTTCCTTGTCATTTACAAATTGATACATGCCAGAAACATATTGGAACAGCTTGAAAAGGCTCATTCATTTTGAAGAAAAGCGAAAGCCTCATCTTGGTTCTACGGGCTGCAAATCAGCTTTGCCCCTCAACATGAACCCAAGATACAGGATCAGGAATGAGCAAAAAACTGACAATTGCATTGATGAGTAGCATGATTGCCCTCGCTGTGACGAGCCAGGCGAACGCGTGGACACGTAGCGGCACCGTTACAGGGCCGCGCGGTACGTCCAGCGTGCAGGCGTCCGGCAGTTGTGCCAATGGCTCCTGTAGCAGACAGGTGACCCGAACCAATCCTTATGGCCAAACGAGCACCCGCTCTGGATCTGCTACATGCGTAAATGGTGTTTGCACGGGCTCGTCTACGACCACCGGCCCCTATGGTGGTACTGTAACTCGGCAGGGAACTGTTACCCGCTAAGACCCTGCCTGCCCGGCAGACATCCGCACCACTCGGATCCTCTGCCGGGCTTCCTTTTCCGAAAGGTCTCCAAATGCTTGACGCCATTTCCGACAAACAGTTCAAGGTTGGCGGATTGTCAGAGACAGAGGATCTGCCCCTCGTCGCTCCCCAGACAGATGAAGCCCGGAAACCAGAGGCTCCTCCTGCTTCAAAAAAGCCATTGCCTTCTTCGCTTGATCACAGCAACAGCAAGGAAGCCCATTCGGGCGGCTTTCCTGTTCGTCCACGAGCGAAAGACCGTAATAGGAGAAAGGAGTTTCTGTTGGGGGCAGGGATGCTGCTTTTTGCCGCTTTCTGCTGGCTTGGTTGGCGCTATGGTGTGCCCCATACTGTGCCGGTGGAGCGAGCTGAAGCAAGCTTGTTTTATCCTGAAATCACTGGACCTGGTACCCTTGATGCGACCGGCAAAGCCAGCATAGCGAGCAACGTTCAGGGGCGTCTCCTGTCGCTTGATGTGGATGAGAATGATGCTGTTAAAGTCGGTGATCTTCTGGCTCGGCTGGATAATGAAGAGGCGACGGCTCAGCTTGCTTCTCTGGAAGCCAGCTATGAAGCGTCGCACCATACCGTAGTGATGGCGAAGGCTGACTTGAAACAAACCCTTGTCAGCCTTGAGAACGCCAAGTCGGAATTCGAACGTCAGGTTCGTCTGCTTGAGACAAAGACAACCAGTCGCTCTTCTTATGAGACAGCCCAAACGGCATTGGCCCGTGCTGAGGCCGATAAGGCCAAGGCGGAGGCGACAGTTAATCAGAGCCAGTCTCAAATGATGGCTGCTGCCAAAAATGCCGAGGCTCAGAGGGCGCAGCTTGACAAATACCGGATCAGCGCCCCCATCACGGGCATCGTCATCAACAGAAGCAAGGATATTGGCGACACTGTCAATGTGGGCTCAACTTTTATCGAAATCGTAGATCCAAGCTCAATCGTCATCACAACGCGCTTTGATGAGAGCCTGATCTCCAAGGTCGCGCTGAAGCAAAAGGCATTCGTTTCCTTTTCTGCGAACCCGGATGCTCCGATTTCTGCCCGTGTTACCCGTATCGGACGACTGGTCGACGAGGAGACCCGCGAGTTTGAAGTGGATGTAAAGCCCGATCATCTGCCGTTTCACTGGGCGGTCGGTCAGCGTGCAACCGTGAAATTGGAACTGGAAGCCCATCCCTTAGCCATCGCAATTCCTGCAGTATCGCTTGTTTACCGGAACGGACAGTCCGGCGTTTGGCTCTCTGAAAACGGGCGAGCCAGATGGCAGCCGGTTACTCTTGGAGCGGTTGCGGGAGAGCGTATCGAAATTCTGTCTGGACTATCCTCTGGCGACAAGTTCGTTTCCCTTCCCGGGCGTTTATATGCGGGCAGGCGTCTCAGGCCTTTGGACGCGCAATCGAAAAGCTTGGAACGTTCATGAATCTGGCAATCAAAGACATTCGTTATAGTCTTGGGCGCTTTGTGTTAACTGCGGCAGGCGTTGGCTTCTTGATAACGGCTTCCATCGGCATGGTTGGTCTCTATCGCGGTATCGTGGCTGATGCCTTGCTGTTGATAGAACATATCGGAGCCGATCTTTGGGTCGTGCAGGGGGGCCATTCCGGACCTTTTTCTGAAAGTTCGGCAATTTCAACCGATATGGATCGAAGGGTTGAGGGCGTCTCTGGTGTTGCTTCTGTCAGGCGCTTCACCCAGACCAGTCAACAGGTCAGTTTCTCGGGACGCGAGGTGCGCGCCACGATTACGGCGATCGATTTCCCCCGAGACAGTGGCAATTGGCTCAAACTCAAGGCTGGCCGGTATCTGTGCAATGGGCATTACGAGGTCATTGCCAATGACAATCTGGGCTTCGCGCTTGGAGACCGCATCACCGTTGGACGTGACCTTTATACCGTTGTCGGTTTGACCTCTGGCATGGTGGATATGGGGGGCGATGGCCTGATGTTCATGACCGTCAATGACGTCATCACCATCATGAAGCGTCGAACCAATGAAGAGATCCTGCTGGCGCGCAATTCAGATCTTGCTGCAGGGCTTGATAGCACAAGTGGGACGGAGACGTCGCTTGACAGTCAAAAGATCGCAGCGGTTCTGGTATCGCTCACCTCGGCAGCCAGGGAACAGGCCGTGCGGGATGCTCTTCTCGCTTGGGGAGACGTCAATGTTATGAGCGAGCAGGATCAAAAGGATCTACTGCTCAACCAGCGTCTGCTGCGGTTGCGGATACAGATACTGGCCTTTACCGGCGTTTTACTGGTGGTCATGGCAATCGTCATTTCCCTGATCATCTATATGCTGACCATAGAGAAACTGCATCAGATCGCCATGCTCAAGTTGATCGGTGCACGGAACTCTGTGGTGATCGGTATGATCGTGCAGCAGGCTTTTCTGATCGGAATAGGAGGGTTTCTGTTTGGCATCGGATTGGCGCGCCTGATCTTTCCCCATTTCCCACGGCGAGTGGTGATGGATCTGCAAGATTTGGGGCTTCTCGCTCTGACCATTGCCATCATTTGCGCCTTTGCCAGCCTGATGGGAATTTCCCGTGCATTGAAGGTGAGAGCGCAGGAGGTGCTGTCATGACGGTCACTCCGGTTCTGTCCATCTGTGGTGCCAGCCGTATCTATCAAAGTGGTGATAGTTCCGTGCGGGCTCTGGACGATGTCTCCATGAATATCATGCCCGGTGAGGTTGTCGGCATTCTCGGTCCCAGCGGTTCGGGAAAGAGTACTTTGCTGCTGATTGCGGGGCTGCTGGAGCCGCCAACTCTGGGAGAGGTCTATATCGGCGGGGAGCGGGTGTCCTATCCCAATGCCATGCTCGATAGCCTGAGGGCATTTCGGCGCCACAATATCGGTTTTGTCTTCCAAAAAGCCAATCTCATTCCCTTTCTGACTGCGATGGAGAATGTATCTTTGGCGCTGCAAATCGACGATGTTTCTGCCCGTGATGCCAATGACTATGCCAGATGGCTGCTTGGCAGTCTGGATCTGGCCCATCGCGTGGACAACCTGCCCAAGCAACTTTCTGGCGGTGAACAGCAACGTGTGGCCGTCGCCCGAGCCCTCGCCAACGACCCGAAGCTGATCCTTGCAGACGAACCAACGGCAGCTCTGGATGGTGAGCGCGGCAAGCAGGTGATCGGTCTCTTTCGTCAGATCGCGACCCGTGCCGATGCAGGCGTCGCTGTCGTCACCCATGATCCCCGTGTGCTGTCCCTGTTTGATCGCAGTTATGAGCTGCGGGACGGGAAAATCGTAAATGGCAATCAAACCCGTCAGCAAACAACCTGACTGAACCTGAACTCGTAAACCAATCGGAGAGCAAATGATGATCCGAAGACTATTGATCGTGCTGGTCTTGTCCCTCCTGGGAGGACGACTGGCCTCGGCTGCGACGGCATCCGTCGTTGTCACCAATCTCAATTTGAGGGCTGGGCCCTCGACCCAATATCCTGTGGTCACGGTGTTGCCTGCGGGCGGGCGCGTGCTTACAAATGGCTGCCTGGCGGATTACAGCTGGTGTGATGTAACCTTCGGAACCTATCGCGGTTGGGTTGCAGCCCGGTATATTCAAGTGATTTATCAAGGCAATCCGGTGATTATAACACCTGCGGTGGCTCCCGCTCTAAGAGTTGCTGTGGTGCAGTTCAGCAGGGCCTATTGGAACCGTTATTATCGCGGATATCCATGGTATGGCCGCTGGGGTGTTTATGCTGCACCACCTCCGGCTCCGGCTCCGGCTCCTGCTCCGGCCCCAGCTCCCACAACGGGGGCTGCTCCTCCTCCGCCCCCAGCTCAGCCCGGAGTTGCCGTCAATCTGAATGGTAGCTGCGCAAATGGTGCCTGCAATGGTACGCGCACAGTTACAGGGCCTGCTGGCTATAGCGCCACGCGCTCACGCAGTTGCAACAGCGCAGACCGATCATGTTCTGTAACCCGGTCCGGGCCTCGCGGAGGCAGTTATTCCGGCGTAAGAACATTTAATCCTTAAGAGGAAAATCGAAAATCTCAAGCAAAGGCAGCCGGGTCTATCCATCCTGCTGCCTTTTTCCGTTTTTGTAAACTTGTTCTATCTATCTGAAATTACGCCAAATTTATCCATCATTTGCATCGCTTTCGGAAAAGAGGTCGTGCTTTTCCACGCGCGATTTTGCCTTTTGTCCAAGGAATGCAGAATCCCTCTTGACCAAAAGATTTCTATAATAGATATATCAATTATAGAAATTGGAGGAAAGCATGATTTTGGAGGATGCCACAGGTCCACGCGACCTTAAGACAGTGGACCTTGAGGCCGATCTGGTTGTCGTAGGTGGTGGACTGTCTGGAACATGCGCGGCAATTGCCGCTGCCAGAGAGGGCGTGAAGGTGGTGTTGGTGCAGGACCGACCGGTGCTGGGTGGCAACGCCTCAAGCGAAATCCGGCTCTGGATTCTTGGTGCTACGTCCCATGGCGGCAACAACAATCGCTGGGCGCGCGAAGGCGGCATCATCAACGAGATCCTGCTGGAAAACCAATATCGCAATCATGGCGGTAATCCGGTCATTGTCGACACTATCATCCAGGACTGGGTGGCTCGCGAAGACAATATCACCGTGTTGCTCAACACCGTCGTGTTCCATGCCGAAATGGATGGCAGTCGGGTGCAGAAGGTCCATGCCTTCAACTCACAGAATGGTACCATGTATCACCTGCAAGGCGCATATTTTGCAGATTCCAGTGGCGATGGCATTCTTGTACATCTCTCCGGCGCGGCCTACCGCATGGGCGCTGAAGAAGCCTCCGAATTTGATGAGCCCATGGCTCCTGGTGATGACTATGGCGCGCTTCTGGGCCATTCGCTCTACTTCTATTCCAAGGATGTGGGCCACCCCGTCGACTATGTTGCTCCGGACTTTGCCTTGCGCGATGTAGAGAAGTTGATCCCGCGCTATAAGAATTTCATTGCCTCCGAGCAGGGCTGTTCGCTCTGGTGGATCGAGTGGGGCGGGCGGCTTGATACCATTCATCAGTCAGAACAGATCAAGGCTGAGCTACAGAAAATCGTCTATGGCGTTTGGGACTATATCAAGAATTCAGGCAACTTCCCCGAAAGCGCCAACCTGACGCTGGAATGGGTCGGCACCATCCCCGGCAAGCGCGAAAGCCGTCGCGCAGAAGGGGACTATATCATGCGTCAGCGTGATATCGTTGAGCAGATCGCGCACGAGGATAATGTTAGCCACGGCGGTTGGTCTATCGATTTGCATCCGGCTGATGGCGTCTATAGCCAACGCGGCGGCTGCAACCAATATCATGCCAAGGGCGCCTATGGTATTCCGTTCCGCAGCATGTATAGCCGCAACATTGACAATCTCTTCATCAACGGGCGTCTTCTGTCTGCCTCGCATGTGGCCTTTGGCTCAACCCGCGTGATGGCCACATCCTCCGCTGTGGGACAAGCCATCGGCACAGCGGCCAGTCTCTGCATAAAACAAAAGATCTCTCCGCGGGCGCTCGCGCGTTCCGAGAATATCCGGCTTTTGAAAAACCGCTTGTCCAGCAACGGCCACTATGTGCCGCTTTATGATGCGTTGGCAGAGGATAATCTGGCCCAAGGCGCCAGTCTTTCCGTTTCCAGTGAGCGGGCGCTCGATGGACTACCTCATGATGCGGGCTGGAAGCCCCTTGTTGCCGATTATGCGCAGCTTCTCCCCGGGCCGCTCGATCATATCATTTCGGTGCCTGTGATGGCCGAGATGGATACAGAACTGACTGTCGAGTTGCGGTTGGCGCAAAAGGCGGGCAACCACACCCCAGATGAGTTGGTCAAGAGCATCAGTTTTGCGCTCTCCCAAGGGGAGGGGCACATCGATATACCGCTCACAACAAACGGCAAGGCGCAGTATCTCTTCGTCTGCTTCCTCAAGAATGAGCATGTTTCGGTGGGGCTGAGCAATGCTTTGCTGTCTGGCCTGATCGCTGTGAAAAAGGGCGGACTCAAGAAAGTCAGCACGCAGGCCCGGCAGGAAGCGCCTGAAGGCATGGGCGTGGACAGCTTTGATTTCTGGGTGCCAGAGCGGCGCCCGGCTGGCAAGCTCATTGCCTTTTCAAGCGACAAGCAGCAAAAGCCGTTGCATGTGTTTGCCAAGGAGAACTTGCTCAAGGGGCCTCTGCGGCCGACCTCCGGCCCCAATGCATGGGTCGCTGCATGGGAAGACAAGGAAGCCACTCTATCGCTGGAATGGCCAAAGCCTATCAACGCCAAGACGCTGATCCTCTACGCGGATTGTGATTATGATCATCCGCTGGAGAGCGTTCAGTATCATCATCACGACCGCATCATGCCGCATCTTGTCCATGAGGGTGAAATTCTCGCCGATGGTGAGGTTATCGCCAGCTTCTCTGGAAACAGACAGGCGGTTCTGCGCTTTGCCTTGCCTGAAGGCGGGACGGTTCAGCGGCTTGAAGCGCATTTACGCAATACTCAAGGCCAACCGGTCGCACTGCTCGGTCTGCGAGTGGAGTGATCAAATCCAGAAGAACTCTCGGGAGGAGTATCGGGAAATGAAAAGAACAAAGCTTACCAAGCTGGCTGCAACGGCTGCACTGTCCGTGCTTGCCATCGGCGCACTCACCGCCGGTGCATCGGCCAAAGACCAGGTTACCTTTCTGAACTGGGTAACCGCCGAACCCAGCAATGCTGCCATTGTGCAGGGGCTGATTGATCAGACCGGCGTCAAGGTCGATGTGCTGTCCAGCTCATGGGGCGACATGCAGAAGAATGTCTTCCTGCGCTTGCGCACCAAACAGGATCTCGACGTCTATCAAAGCTCTGCCAAATGGCTGCCGACCTTTGCTCAACTGCCAAATCTTGTCGACTTCAACGAACTTTATGGCAAGGACACTCTGGAAAGTCAGTTCCCTGCCGCCGTTCTGGCCGCTGGCCAGTTCAAGGGCAAGCAATATGGCATGCCGTGGAATATTGGCTCCATCAGCCTAGTTTCCAATAAGGCAGTGTTGTCGGCTGCAGGTGTTGAAGAAGCCCCCAAGACCCTTGAAGACTTCATCGCTGACCTCAAGAAGGTCAAGGCTGCCGAACCGGACAGCACGCCTTATGCCATGATGACCAAGGACAACAATCTGATTTCTTCGGATTTCCAGCTATGGCTCTGGGCGCATGGTGGCTCTATCTTCGATGAGAATGACAATCTGACCATCAATTCCGATGCCACTGTCGCAACGCTCAATTTCATGAAGGGCCTCATTGACGACAAGCTCGCATCGCTTGATACAGACCGCGGCGCAGCAAGACGCCAGTTCGGACAGGGCAAGACAGCCTTCTATTTCGATGCGCCAGTTGCCAAAGGATTTGCCCGTGACTTTTCCGGTCAGGGCGAAGCCTATGATGTCAATGTCTACCCGATCGAGACTCCTGTCCTCAAGGAGGGCATGACGCCGCATTCTATGGAATGGGGGCATCTGCTGATCATGCTGAAAACGGATGCAGCCAAAGTGGATGGTGCCTTCTCCAAGGATAGCCCCGCTGCAAAATTCGTCTCGGGATTGACGATGAATGACGCCGTGCAGCTTGAATATTTCGCCAAGCTCGGCGCTATTCCTGTTACCAAGACCGCTCGCGCGGATGAAGCCGTCACCAGCAACCAGTTTATCGTTGACTGGAACAACTCGCTTGGCTTGCCAAAACGCAATGAATTGTCTCCACTGAAGAACAGCTCCAACTATGTTGCTATCGTCAGTGAGGAAGTGCAGTCGGTTATTCTGGGCAAGAAAGACGCCAAAACGGCCGCCGCTGACATGGAACAGCGCATCAAGCGGATCATGAAATAGGCTTGGTGAGACAGGAAGGATCCATGGATATGGTTTCAAACAATTCAGCAGCGGCAGGCCGAGCTTCTGGCAGGAAGAGAGGCAGCCTGAAACGGGCAGACAGGCTTTTTGCCTATGCCATTCTGGTGCCAGCCATGATCGCCTTCGGGGTCATGGTCGCCTATCCGTTCATCGATGCCATGTCCATGGCCTTCTATCAATATACGATCTATGACATGGAGCCGACCTTTATCGGCTTCGACAATTTCGTTACCATCCTCACGGACCCATATGTGCTGGGCTCGTGGGTGACAACGGCAATCTTTGTGATCGGCACAACGTTGCTGACCATGGTTCTTGGCCTGTGCTGGGCCTTGCTGATGTATCAGGATTTCCGCGGGCGTGGCGTCTTGCGCACCATGACATTGTTGCCATGGATTCTGCCGTCTACCGTTTCGGCGTTCATCTGGGCGTGGATGCTCAATGGCAAATATGGCATCGTCAATGTCATGCTGCTGAGCATGGGCATCATCAGTGATCCTGTGCAATTCCTTTCCAATGATGTGGGCGCGATGATGGCGGTGATCCTGACCCGTTCATGGATTTCCATCCCACTGTTCATGTCCTTCTTCCTTGCCGGACTGCAAGGCATGGACTTCCAGCAGATCGAAGCCGCTCGTATCGTCGGGGCATCCAATTTCACCATCGTGCGCAGGCTTATCCTGCCGCATCTTAAGCCGGTCTTTCTGGTTACCGGCGCGCTTGGCATGATCGGCAATCTGCAACAGTTCGATATCATCTATGCCCTCACGGGTGGCGGGCCAGTCCGCGCAACCTCGGTGCTGTCGATTGAAGTTTTCCGGCAGGCTTTTGAGAACTGGGATCTGGGCATGGCCAGCGCCATTGGCGTGCTGTGGGTGTTCACCCTGATGCCCATTGTCGTCTACTATCTGCGTAGCCTGTTCAAGGAGGACTGAGCCATGTTTGAACTTCGCACATGGAAAGAGAAACTCGGCTTTTCCGTCCTGTTGGTTTTGATTGCCTTCTTTCTTTTCTTCCCGGTCTACTGGGCACTGATCAGTGCCTTCAAGGATAATGGAGAACTTTACAGCCTCGAGCCGTCTCTGTTTCCGGCCCATCCCTATCTGGGGCATTTCATAACTGCCATTATGGAAGGCAACATTCTGATGCAGCTGGGCAATTCTCTGATTACATCCAGCTCTTCTGCATTGCTCAATGCCATTCTGGCAGCACTGGCCGGGTATTCCTTCGCCAAGTTTGATTATCCGGTGAAGAAACCCCTGATGCTGCTGATCCTGTCAGCTCAGATGTTCCCCTTTGGCGTGTTGCTGATCTCCATCTATCCGATGCTGCAGGCTGTGGGATTGCTGGATACCCGTCTGGGACTGACGGTTTCCTATATCGTCTTTGCCCTGCCGGTCTCCACTTACATGATGTATAGCTATTTCAAGCAGGTACCGAACGAGCTGATCGAGGCCGCCAAGGTGGACGGGGCGAGCAACTTCAAGATTTTCCGCCGCATCGTTATGCCGATTTCTCTACCTGCCTTCATCACTGTGACGCTTTATGCCTTCATGTGGTCCTGGAATGATCTGCTCTATTCAATGACCCTGATTACGTCAGAAGAGAACAGAACCATTGGACCCGGCCTGCTGCTTCGATATATCAACGAGAATAACGCCGACTGGGGCGGAGCCATGGCGGCATCCTTCCTGGCCGCAGCGCCGGTCGTACTGGTCTTTGCCATCCTGCAAAAACAGTTTATCGGTGGCGTGACATCGGGCGCAGTGAAATAGGCAAGGGGGGTATCATGTCGTCTCAACCCAATCAAAGTCTGATCGACGGAATACGGTGCTTTCAGGAGTTGACCATCGCGGGGCGCCCGCTTGGCAACAAGGAGCTGTCGGAAAAGCTTGATCTCAATATTATCAAGGTCAATCGTCTGCTACGCACTCTGAAAAGCATCGGCATGGCCGAGCAGAATGCCCAGAAGAAATATATGCCCGGCCCGGTCGTGCATGTGTTGGCAGCTCAGAGCTTTCATTCCTCAGCCCTGTTTCGTGCAGCAACAAAGGTGGCGATCAATACGCCTTTTGATGACAGGACATTGGCTATCGGTGTGCTTTGGCAGGATTCCGTCGTTTATATGTATCACGCCCTTGCCCATCAAGATCCGGCCGATGGCCTCGGGGGGTATCATCTTTATCCCTCGTCGCAATCCTCCATCGGCATGGCGCTGTTGGCTGAGATGAGCGACGAAGATCTGGCACAGACCATCGATCATTGGCAGGCCGAACAGAAGCGTGCCATGTTTGCCGCCATCGCGAACGTTCGCGCCAAGGGCTATGCCTGCTGCACAGGGCCGAATGGCAAGATCAATAACATTGCCAGCACCTTCTTTGTCGGCGGCGCCAAGGCGGCCATCGCCTTTACCGATTTCGAAGTGGAAGCTGACGAATTGGAAGAGCGTGTCGCCGAGCTGAAGAAGCTGGTGGCAAAGATAGAAAATCATGATCAATAAATGGGAGGGACACCGTGGCTGACGTAAAGCTGGAGACGGTCGTTAAGCGCTTTGGTGCCGTTGAGACAATTCATGGCGTCGATCTGGACATCAAGAGTGGCGAATTCATCGTCTTTGTCGGACCGTCAGGGTGCGGCAAGTCGACCCTGTTGCGCCTTATAGCGGGGCTCGAAGAGGTCTCAGAAGGGGACATTTTCATCGATGGTGATTGCGTCACCGAGGCTAAGGCCAGCGCGCGGGGCATCGCGATGGTGTTCCAGTCCTACGCGCTTTATCCGCATATGTCCGTTTATGAGAATATGAGCTTTGGCCTTGAGGTGGCTGGCAAAAGCAAGGATTTCATCGAGGCGCGCGTCAATGAAGCGGCCGAAATCCTCAAGCTGAATGAATTGCTGGATCGCAAACCGCGGCAGCTCTCTGGTGGTCAACGCCAGCGTGTTGCCATCGGGCGTACGATTGTGCGTCAACCCAAGGTGTTCCTGTTCGACGAACCGCTGTCCAATCTGGATGCCGAACTGCGGGTGCAGATGCGCATTGAAATCTCGCGCCTGCATGAGAAGCTCGGCAACACGATGATTTACGTGACCCACGACCAGGTCGAGGCCATGACCATGGCCGACAAGATCGTGGTGCTGCGTGACGGCTCCATCGAACAGGTGGGTACGCCCATGTCTCTTTATCACACGCCAGCCAACAAATTTGTGGCCGGATTTATCGGCTCGCCCAAGATGAACTTCCTGCCGGTCACGATCAAGGCCGTGAGCGATAAGACGGTGACGCTGGCCCTTACCGATCACGAAGAGATGGAATTGACAGTTGAGACCGCTGGGTTGGTAGAGGGTCAAAAACTGGAGTTGGGCATTCGCCCCGAGCATCTCACCACGGGCCGGTCAGGCGATATTGCTTTGTCCTTCCCGGCCGAAGTGGTCGAGGAACTGGGCGGCACGACCTATGTGTATGGCACCCTCAACGGGCAGACATTGACCGCCGAGCTGGATGGCGACGCCGTCGTGCATAAGGGCGATATGGAAGACTTCAGCTTCAACAAGTCGCGCGTTCATCTTTTCACCGAAGATGGCAAGGCCGTTCCTATTCTGGAAAAGCCGTTGCTGGCATACGGTTCAGACGCAACCCACTGATATTCCGGCCTCAAGGTTGGCTAAAAAGAAAGGCGCCTGAAACGATCAGGCGCCTTTTTTTGTCGACCAGTTGGTTAAGGCAGCATCAGTGGCGTACGGCCTTGACCGCATCCGCTGTTACCGCACCGGCATCATTGCCCCAACCCTTGCGCAGGAAGGTGGCGAGGGCTGCAACATCCTCATCGCTCAAGCGCTCGGCAAAGCCTGGCATCTTCAGCTTTTCAGGGCGTTTTGCCGTTGAAGGCATTTCCGCACCATAGAGGATGGTCTCGATAAGGCCCGTGGTCTGATCAGAGGTGACGAGCGAGTTATCACTCATCGCCGGGAAGACTTCTGCCGCCCCTTTGCCGTTGGTCATGTGACAGGCCGCGCAATTGTCCATATAGAGCATTTCGCCTTCATCAAGGCCGATGCCCTTGGCCAACTTGAGCGAAGTAGCATCCGTAGCCTTGTCGATCTGACGCGGAGCGCTGAGGCTCTGGTCAGGAACAGAGGGAGCCGGCTGCCGCTCGCCTTTGACGATGTGATGCAGATAAGCAACCATCGCCTCGGCGTCCTCGTCGGTCATATATTGCAGGGAATCCTTGACCGCCAGTGCCATTTCACCGGCAACGGCCGTGTGAGCATTGCGTCCGGTGGTCAGGTAGGCTTTGAGGTCTGCGGCAGACCATCTTTGTGCAGCAGAGCTGGCGCTGCGCAGGTCTGGCGCTTCCCAGCCACCAATCACGCCGCCGGAAAGGAAGCCGTCATCCTGAGCCGTCTTGCCACCCTCGGCCATGATTAGGTTGCGTGGGCTGTGACAGGAGGCACAATGGCCCGGACCCTGCACCAGATAGGCCCCGCGAGCCAACTGCTCGTCAGAGGCGATGGCGTCTGTTTCAGGCTTGAAGCCGGAAGAGCCAAGAGCAACCCAGTTCCACAGGCGAATGCCCCAACGCTGGTTGAACGGGAAGGCAAGAGCCGTCTCTTCCACCTTGTTGTTCACCGCAGGCACCTCATTCATGAAGTAATCATACATGGCGCGAATGTCGGTTTCGCTGAGGTTACGATAATTCTCGTATGGCATGGCCGGATAGAGATGCTCGCCACCAGGAGCAATGCCGTCCACCAGGGCGGCGCGGAAGTCGTCCAGTGACCAGTTGCCGATGCCTGTCTCTTTATCAGGTGTTATGTTGGTCGCCCAGATGGTGCCCATCGGGCTTTCGATGGCGCGGCCGCCGGCAAAGGGCTCGCCACCCTCGGCCGTGTGACAGGCGGCACAGTCGGCCATGCGCATGGCATATTCGCCCTGTCCGGGCGCAGGCTTCCAGTCCGCGGAAAGCGGTTCGCTGGGTTTGGTCAGTTGCGGCGGCACGAAGATAATGGCCAGAAGCACGATCACGCCAAGGCAAACCAGCCCCGCCAGAATACGAAGGTAAGTTTTCATCTTTCAGTCCCTCACATCAACGGGCGTGGATTTTTGAGATAATCCTTGCGGATGGCATCCGCAGCCCAATAGGCCAGCGCGCCGAGCGGACCGGTCGGATTATATTGCGTGTTCTGCGGATAGGCGGATGCGCCCATGACGAACACATTGTGGCAATCCCAGCTCTGCAGATAGCGGTTGATGACAGAGGTTTTCGGATCGGTCCCCATGATTGCGCCGCCCACATTATGGGTCGACTGATAAGGCCGCACGTCATATTGCGAACCATCATGCTTGTAGCCCGAGGCCATCTCGTCCGGATTCATGGACTTTGCGACTTCCTCGATCTTGCCCTTCATGAACTGGGTCATCTTGATGTCATTGTCCTTCCAGTTGAAGGTCATGCGCATCAAGGGGCGACCGTGGCGGTCGGTATAGGTCGGGTCGAGATCAAGATAGCAATCCCGGTAGGACATGTTGGAGCCATGGGAGCCGATGGACATCTTGCTGGCGTACCACTGGCCAGCCGCTTCCTTCCAGCCTTGTCCCCATGAGGGCGTGCCCGGAGGAGTGGAAAGCTGTTGGATTGGGCGTCCACCCGTATGCCCGCCGGTGATATAGCTGCCGCCAATAAAGCCTTCCTTGGCGAAATCGATCTGGCCGATCGAGAAGTCGTCAATCGACATACCGACCGAGCCGGTGCCGATGAACGGGTTGAAATTCTTGTCCTTGAAGTACAGGGCTGTACCACCGGTCATCTGGTAGGAATAGTTCCGCCCTACGACGCCTTCGCCTGTTGCCGGATCATAAGGCTGACCAATGCCGGAAAGCAGCAACAGATGCACATTGTTGAGGGAGTAAGTGCATACAAGCACCAGATCTGCAGGCTGGAACACCTCGTCACCGGTCTTCTCGTCGAAATAGGTGACGCCCGTAGCGGTTTTGCCATCGGCTGCCTTTTCGATCTTGAGCACCTCGGCATGGGTCTTGTAGCTGAAATTCGGCTTTTGCTTCAGCGCATCCAGAATACAGGTCTGTGGCGATGCCTTGGAATAGTTGAGGCACCCGAAACGTTCGCAGAAGCCGCAATAGTTGCAAGGGCCAAGCTGCATGCCATATTCGTTGGTGTAGGCGCGGCTGGCGTTGGCTGCGGGACGCGGGAAGGGATGATAGCCGAACTTGCGTGCCGCATCGGCGAAGAGTTCCGCATCATAGGTATTGTCGAGCGGCGGATTGGGATAATCCCGCGCGCGAGGCGCTTCAAACGGGTTACCGCCTTCCTGTATCTCGCCATTGATGTTGCCGGCCTTGCCCGAGATGCCCATCATATATTCGAGACGATCATAATGGGGTTCCAGCTCTTCCTGCGTGACGCCCCAGTCCTGTATCTGCATACCTTCAGGAATGATGTCGGCGCCGAAGGTTTCCTCAACATAGGATTTCAACCGCAGTTCAACGTCCTGCGTGCGCCATGTGTGGCCATTCCAGTGGATGCCAGCCCCACCGACGCCATTGCCGGGTAGGAAAGAGCCCAGATGCCGATAGGGCAGGGCCTTCTGCTCTGTATTATGGCGCACGGTCAGTGTCATTTTGGCAGGCTTCTGCATAAAGCCGTAGCGAATGCCATATTTTAACTCGTCAACCACGCCCGGATACTGAAAGTCGGGTACGGTGTTGCGATCTTCACCGCGTTCAAGGGCGAGGATTTCAAGCCCTTCCTGCGCCAGTTCCATGCCGAGAATGGAGCCGGTCCAGCCCAGGCCGAGGATCACGACATCTTTTTTAGGATCTGTTCTTGTAGCCATGGATCACGCCCTTTCGCCAGAAATGGATAGTGCAGGCAGCGGATAGGTCTGATTATGTTTGGTGACCCATTCGGTATAGGCTGCGCGTGCGCCCGGGAAGCCGATATAGGCCCAAGCCTTCAGCTGGTAATTCCCGCCATATTTTGGATCGGCAAAATAGCCTTCCTTGGTGTTCTGCAGGAGAAAAGAAAAGAAATCGCGAAGCTCTGGGTCGAGAGAGACTTCACCCTTTTGCAGCGATGTCAGAGCCTTGTCCTTTGTGGCCGCATCGAGATTTTCAAAGGCATCGCCATGTGTGGTCTGGCACCATTCTTGAAAGACTGGAATGGCCTGGCGATAGATCTGGGCCGGAGCCAGGGGAGACTGGAAGCCCAGAAGCGGATCAGCGTCGGGCTGGTGCGGTCCTGCCATATACCAGTCGGAGGCGTCCCCAAAGCTGCCTGCCATCTGCAGGTCGATGAAGACCGGAACACGGGTTTCCAGAGCGCCGGGGCCGTCCCCTTCTGCGGGGATCAACCGGTCACAGGCAGCCATGATGAAACGCCACTCATCGGCATTGAAATATACAGGTTTATAGTCTTCCAGTGGTGGCAGCTCAGTCTGCGCATAGGAAAGAGAAGGGTCCATCAAGGTAGCATATGCGGCACTGGCCGCAGACCCCATGAGGAACCCTCGACGCGAAACGCGTCCTGGAATGTCAGTCACGAAAAACTCCTTAGGTCCAATTTGGGAGAAGAAATTACATTGATAAATTTGAGTAGGTCGGGCCTCCGACTATAAGCCGATTACATGACATCTCAACAGCTTCTGTAATTTTTCTATAAAGAATACACCGTTGATGAAATATCATAAAGTGTGTTTGAATTTTGTTTTTAAATAATAAAAACATATACTTAATGAGTTATTTCGGGTGCCGGAGCGGGTAGGCATCGCCCAGCTATGGTGTGAATGCAAGACTGCTTTGACTTACGTGCTTAGCCTTATTGTCAAAATTTACAATCCTCAATCATCTCTAGGAACAAGATTCGCTGGCGGTTGAAGGGGCGAGTCGCCTCTTTTCCTTCCCTGCACGGGCAAAATAAAAGCCGCCAGACCGGAAAGTCTGGCAGCTTGAATTGGTTTAACAAGGTGCGCCGTATCAGTAGACTGCAGCATAGGCTGCGCAGCGCTCTGCTATATTCTTGCCTTCCAGATAAGCGAGTTCGCCTTTCTTGTGAGCCAGATAGACATCGACAAACTGGTCAGGGAACCAACTGCGAACGGTCTCGTTGGCATCGAGACGTGCGAGAGCTGCCTCCAATGTTTCGGGCAGGCGCACATAGCCACGCTCGCTAAGCGCACTTTCGCTGAGAAGGGAAAGATCTTCCTCTGTCACCTTCGGCATGGGCAGCTGGTCCTTGATGCCTTGGGTGCCTGCGAAAAGAATGGCCGCAAGGGCCAGATGCGGCGAGGCGGAACAATCGGCTGCACGGAACTCGAAATTATATTGTCGCGCGATGCTTTCCGGATCGGTCGAGGTGACCGGGCAGATGCGCACTGAGGCTTCGCGATCCCGGAAGCCGAGATTGTTGTAGGCCGCGCTCCAGCGGTGAGGCGTCAAGCGCAAATAGGAGATATCCGAAGGAGCCGTGAAAGCCACGATGCTGTCGAGATATTTGAGAACGCCCGCGATAAAGGAACCGGTTATCGGCGACATGCCCGCAACACCATTGGCATCATAGGTGGCCGGTTCGCCTGCCTCAGTCACAAAGCTCATATGAATATGCACGCCGTTGCCAACGGAGGCTGGGTCCTGAATCGGCGTGAAAGTCACCGCCTCGTCACAGCGCGCTGCCGTCATGCGGGTCACTTCACGCAGGATGAGGGATTCATCGGCGGCACGATGATTTTGGCTCGGCCCGATGGTCACTTCATACTGGTCTGGCCCATATTCCTTCATGAAGGTATCGGGATGCAAACCGGCCTGTTCAAGGGCCGCCATCAAGGTTTCTCCAAACTGGCGGCGGCGGGTGAAGCCATTCAGGCCATAGGGTTCGCCCTGTGGAGCTGCGCCGGCAAGAAACTGGAATTCATGCTCGAATGCAGCGATCAGTTCAACGCCGCCAGCCTCTTTCAGGCCAGCCAGTGCGGATTTGAGAATGGAGCGGGTGCAGCAGGCCCAGGGTTGGCCATCGAGATCGGTGATATCCCCCAGCATGAAGCGTTCAATGGGGCCGCCATCTTCAAAATCAAGCTCAACATTGGCATCCGCATCGGGAATGAGCAACAGGTCGCCAAGCGAGCCGAATGGACTGTCGGCAATCGCGTCAAAACAGGTAATCTGCACGTTGGTCGGCGTCCAGCCGACACCACGCTTGAGACGCTTTTGCATTTCCTTCAAGGGAAAGGCCTTGCCGCGGGATTTGCCCGCAATGTCTGAGGTCAGGGCGAAGACGAGAGGATTGGTGATCACTTTTATTCTCCAAAGTCTAATCGCATCGAATCCCAATGTTCGATGCGTTGCTTGGTTGTTTCCCAATGGGAGTCGGCGATGTTGGTAAGAGTCGCCTCAATAACGGCAAAGGCGCCCGAATAACTGTCCCATAGAGTATCGGTGTTAATGGGAATGGCCAAAATCTCGGACGCATTGCGCGAGACAGGAGACATCCAGCGGTCGGTGATAAGAACCACATGTGCCTTGCGTTCTTCGGCCGCCTTGCGTGCCAAATGCGTCAGATTGGACTGGTAACGTCTGAAATCGGCGATCACGAGAATGTCCTTGGACCGCATGCGCAGCAGATATTCCGGCCACATTTCCGGATCTGAGGGCAGGTGATAGACCTTCTGGCGGATCTGGCGCAAATGGCGAGACATATATTGCATGAGCGTATCACTCATCCGGCCGCCGATAAAATAGAGGGAGCGTTTCGGATCGGACAACATCTGGCAGATCCGATCAAACTGAGCCTCGGAAATAGACTGTGTGGATTCTTCCAGAATGCCGGACACACGATCAAGAAAGCTGGCCATATAGGCGCCATGCATGGGCTTGCTCATGGATTTGCGCTCGACCGGAGAGGTCTGAATCTGCTTGAGCTCGTCGATCAAATGACGTTGAAAGTCCTGAAAACTCTGGAACCCGATTTTGGCAACAAAGCGCGAAATGCTCGGTGCCGATGTCTGCGCCCGCTCTGCCAGCGCCTGAATCGGTTCTAGGCCAGCAAAGGGATAGTCCAGCAAAAGCGTTGTGCTTAGGCGTCTTTCCGTAGCGGTAAAGTCGGCGGAATGGGCCTCGATCTGATCGCGAACTGTCATGTCGTTCTCCCTTCAGAACCATAATGCGAAATGAAATTAATTTGTCAAATACATTTTTTTTATTGACATTGAAATTCTGTTTTCATTATGGTCACTAGCAATTAGTTGGAGAATTATGATGCTTGTCACCTCTGGTCGTCAGCTGTTTTATTCAGTTTTTGCCATACTCGCCCTCGCTTTGATCGCATCGGCAATTGCTTGGTATATTGGCCCGGCAAGCCAGCGCATTCTCGTTGTATTCTTTGTTTCGCTCATTGCGGTGGTTGCTCAGGGCGTCTATTGCGGTAACAGCGGTATCATGTCCTTCGGGCATCTTTCCTTCATGGCGATCGGGGCCTATGCCTCTTCGCTTCTGACGGTGCCCGCCATGATGAAAGCGGCAACCCTGCCCAAGCTGCCTCATTGGCTGGCCTCCACGGAGACGAGCCTGTTGCCCGCCATTCTGGCTGCGCTCGTCGTGGTGGCGCTGGTCGCAATCATCACCGGCGTGGTGGTCGGCAAGCTTCAGGGGGAGGCGGCAACCATCGCAACGCTTGGATTGTTGATCATCGTGCATGGCATTCTGATCGGCTGGCGGGATGTGACGCGCGGTTCTGGCTCCTTCTTCGGCGTGCCCCGCGAGACAACGATGTGGGTGGCCATGATCGGATGTGTCATCGCACTCATCATCGCGCGGCTCTACAGGGATTCCATATCGGGTCTCAAGCTGCGCGCCAGTCGTGAAAATGCCATTGCGGCGGCGGCTGTTGGCGTCAATATCAAGCGCGAGCGGCTGGTCTCCTGGGTGATCAGCGCTGTGCTGATGGGCCTGTCCGGTGCCTTGATGGCGCATTTCCTCGGTGCCTTCAGTCCCAAGAATTTCTATTTCGTTGATACCTTCCAGTATCTTGCCATGCTTATCGTCGGCGGCATGACCACCGTAACCGGCGCCATTTCCGGCGCGGTGGTGATCACCATTGTCACGGAAATCCTGCGCCATCTGGAAAGCGGCTTCTCGCTCGGCTTCATTGAGGTGCCTCAAGTCTTTGGCACGACACAAATCGGCATCGCGCTGCTCATTCTGTTTGCCATGTTCCGCAAGGCCGATGGCCTGACCGGCCTCAAGGAATGGGAAGAGCGCTTCATCAAACCCAAACGTAAAATTCTCTCTGGCGCATCTCTGCAAGCAGCAGAGCCCGATGGCATCCTGACAGCGAAGGGCATGACCATGCGCTTTGGCGGGCTCGTTGCGGTTAACAATGTTGATTTCAAATTGATGCCCGGCGAGATCGTGGGCCTGATCGGGCCAAACGGTTCTGGCAAGACGACACTGCTCAACATGCTCTCCGGTGTTCTGAAACCAAGCGAAGGCACCTTCAAGATCGCGGATACGCTGCTCGACGGTGTGCCTTCGCACAAAGTCGCCGAACATGGCATCGCACGGACCTTCCAGAATATCCGCCTGTTCAACCATTTGAGCGTTTTCCAGAATGTGCTGGTTGCGGCGCTATCCACTCGCGGGGGCAAGGATGCGGAAAGCCGAGCCCAGACAGCGCTGGAACGCATGGGCATGAGCAAATTTGCCGAAATGGATGCGGGAACCCTGTCTTACGGTGATCAGCGTCGGGTGGAGATTGCCCGCGCGCTTGCCTGCCAGCCAAGCCTCTTGTTTCTCGATGAGCCAGCCGCAGGCATGAACCGCGAAGAGACTGACGCGCTGATGGAAATGCTGCGCGGACTGACCAGGGATCTGGGTATCGGCATCTTGCTTGTCGACCATGATCTGAAGCTGATCAACCAATTGTGCGACCGTATCGCTGTGCTCAATGAAGGCACACTGATTGCGGCGGGCACACCTGCTGAAATCCGGAAAAATCCCGCAGTCGTCGAGGCATATCTCGGCGCCAGCACGGATCAGAATGATGACCCTGAAGGCAATCAGGGCACATGAAGACCTTCCAAGATAAACACTCACCACACCAATTCCAGAGGATACCTATGAAAAAGGCACTCTTTCTCACGAGCCTTCTTGCTCTGTCCGCTCTTAGCCAGCCGGTTCTGGCTGAAGATCTGAAAATCGGCCTCGCAACGGCCCAGACCGGTGGTCTGGCTCCTTATGACGCGCCAGTTATTGAAGGCGTTCACATCGCCGTCGATGAAATCAACGCTGCAGGCGGCATTGATGGCAAATACAAGATCGACCTGATCGACAAGGATGTGCGCTCCGATGCCGCGCAGACCTCTATCGCAACTCAGGAACTGGTCGACCAGCAGGTGTCCGTTCTGGTGTTGCCATGCGATGCCGATCCGGCGCTGGCTGCCATTTCCATTGTCGCTGCTGCTGAAATTCCGGCCATCTCCACTTGCGCCTCTTCGCCAACCCTGCCACTGGTCGGTGGTGACTATATGTTCGCCAACTTCCCCGGCGACAACGTGCAGGCAACCGTTTCCGCTGAATGGGCGTGGGGCGAAGGCTACAAATCGGCCTACATCATCTATAGCCCGGATGCGCAATACACCACTCTGCCTCTCTACTTCAAGGAAGTGTTTGGCAAGCTGGGTGGTGACATTCTGGGCGAAGACACCTATTCCATTGGCCAGCAGGATTTCTCTGCGATTGCAACCCGCATCGCCGCGCTTGACCCTCAGCCGGATGTCATCATGACTGCCGCCTTCGAGCCAGACTTCCCGTCTCTTCTGAAGGCCCTGCGTGCGGCTGGCGTGAAAAGCCAGATGATCGGCTCTGATGGTATCGATAGCCCGACCACCTTCTCCCTTGGGGATGTTGTTGAAGGCACTGTCTTCACCACGGCAGGCTTTGCCACCGAAGGCAGCCCGATGGAAGCATTCAACAAGAAATACAAGGAAGTTACCGGCAAGGACAGTCAGACGGTCTTCAACGCTGTTGGCTATGATCTGATCAAGGTCATCGAAGCCGCTGTCAAGGAAGCCGGGTCCACCGATCCGAAGGCCTTGCGGGATGCGATTGCCAATCTCGAAAATGTTCAGGGTGCAACCAGCATGATCACATATAAGGGTACCAACGGCATGCCTGTGCGTCAGGTGTCTCTGGTGCGTGTCACCGGTGGCGACCGCGAATTGATCGGCCAGCCGAGCCCGACTGCTGATCTGGTTCCTGCACCTCGTATGCAGTAAGTCAAGGAGCGTTGATCCAATGGAACCGCTGTTGAAAGTATCCTCGCTGCATGTGCGGTATGGCGCTGTACAAGCGGTTCGCGGGGTCGACTTTGAAATCCGGGAAGGCGAGATTGTCGCCTTTCTGGGCGCCAATGGGGCGGGCAAGTCTTCCACGCTCAATGCCATTGCCGGGTTGGTGGAGGCCCATGCGGGCACCATCGAGTTTGCCGGACGGGACATTACCGATCTGGCACCTGAAACACTGACCCCGTTGGGGCTGGCGCTTTCGCCCGAAGGTCGCCGCGTATTTCCTGCGCTATCTGTCGCTGAAAATCTGTTGATGGGTGCCTA
Organism: uncultured Cohaesibacter sp.; assembly: GCF_963682185.1. Lineage (NCBI taxonomy): Bacteria > Pseudomonadati > Pseudomonadota > Alphaproteobacteria > Hyphomicrobiales > Cohaesibacteraceae > Cohaesibacter > uncultured Cohaesibacter sp. The sequence goes on from NZ_OY821667.1 coordinate 4,488,765, forward strand.
TAGCGTCAAGGACAAGACAAAGGTGAAAGATGCATGGGAGCGGGTCTATTCGCTCTTTCCCATCCTGCATGACCGCAAGGACCAGTTGGCCGGAACCCTTTCGGGTGGTCAGCAGCAAATGCTCGCGGTCGGGCGCGCCCTGATGAGCGGCCCGCGCCTGTTGTTGCTTGATGAGCCATCCCTCGGCCTTGCGCCGCTGATCGTCGAGCAGGTGTTCGAGCTGATCTCCATCCTCAGAGACCAGAAGGTGACCATTGCGCTTGTCGAGCAGAATGTCGCCAAGAGCCTCGAGATCGCCGACCGTGGCTATATTCTGGCTGGCGGACAGGTTGTCGGCGCGGGGGCTGCTTCGGATCTGATGTCCGAGGGCGGCCTTGAAGATACATTCCTTGGAGCATGACAATGGAACTTTTGCTGCAACAAACTGTCAATGCCATCGCGCTGGGGGGCACCTATGCCCTGCTTGCACTGGGGCTGGCCGTTGTCTTCTCCATCATGGGGCTGATCAACTTTGCCCATGGCGAATTGATGACCATTGCGGGTTATGTGCTGATGTATTGCGGGTTGGCGGGTGTTCCCTTTGCTATTGCCGCAGCGCTGGCCATTGGTGCGGCCATGCTGGCCGCCGTGTTGATGGAAATGATCGCCTTCAGGCCCGTGCGCAACGCCTCGGGGGAGACCATGCTGGTCACCTCTTTCGCGGTATCCATGGTGCTTCAGGTGTTGTTCCAGAACTTTATCGCCGCGCGGTCTCAGCCAGTGCTGCTGCCGCAGCTTCTCTCCGATAGCATCAGCCTTTTCGGACTGGTCATCGGGGTGAACAAGATTGCCGCGATTGTGGCAACCATCGTCATGCTGGCTTTTCTCGACTGGTTCATGCGCAAGCAGAAACACGGCATCGCCATGCGCGCTGCTGCGGAAGATTTTGCCGTCGCCCGGCTGATGGGCATTCGCGCCAACACGGTGATTTCTGCCGCCTTTGCGCTCTCTGGCCTGCTGGCCGGGGTGGCTGCTGTGCTCTGGGTTTCCCAGCGCGCGTCGGTTGATCCTCTGATGGGCTTTGCACCTGTGCTGAAGGCCTTCATCGCTGCTATTCTCGGCGGATTGGGCTCTCTGCGGGGCGCTGTAGCCGGTGGCTTCGTGCTCGGCTTCATCGAGATCTATCTGGCGGCCTTCCTGCCGTCTGACATGCAGGAATTCCGAGAGCCGATCGGGCTGGGCATCGTCGTCTTCATCATGCTATTCCGTCCGAACGGACTAATCCCTGCCGCCAGCCTGAAGGCTGAGAAAGTGTAATCAAGGTTCCCTTTTATGACGCAATTGTTGCAAGCTGGCGATCCTTCGCCGTCCCTCATTCTCAATCCCGAAGGGACATGTCCCATCCTGTTAGCCTGTGAGCATGCCGGGCAGGGGATTCCCAAAGCTCTGGGCGATCTTGGCCTCAGCCGCGAGCAGCTGGACATGCATATTGGCTGGGACATCGGAGCCGCGGCGCTCACGCACCTGCTCTCCGAGCGCCTCAATGCCACCGCCATTCTGCAGCATTACAGCCGTCTGGTCATCGACTGCAATCGCCCGCCCGAGGCACCGGATTCCGTGCCCGAAGTCAGCGACAAGGTGACCATTCCGGCCAATGTGGATGCGGATAACAAGCCGGCCCGCGTGGACGAGATTTTCACGCCCTATCAGGGGCAAGTGTCGCGCCTGCTCGATAGTGGCCGCTACAAGGCTGCGCTTTCCATTCACAGCTTCACACCCGTCATGCAGGGCGTGCCGCGCCCATGGGATATCGGGTTTCTGTTTGGCACCCATGAAGACACATCGCGCAGGCTTGCCGCCTTCCTTGAGAAGGCCTACCCTTGGATGACCATCGGTTTTAACGAGCCCTATCAGGTGAGCGGCCTGTCTGATTGGTTCGTCCCCCGCCATGGGGAAGCAAGAGGCCTGCCGCATGCTCTTATCGAGGTGCGCAACGATCATATTTCAGACAAGGACGGTCAGGAAAAATGGGCCGATATTCTTGCTGCATCCTTTAGGCATTTTCTTGAAGAGGTTCCTGCATGACTTTGACCCGTGACATACCCCTTGATCCTTCCGTCTCTGCGCTGTTGTTTGTTGACGTGCAGAATTTCAGTTGCAGCCGCAAGGGCGGCGAGTTTGCCCATCTCAGCGAGCAGGAGCTGGAGGAAAAATGCGGCTGGTTCTTTGAAAAGGCCGAAACCGAAATCGTGCCCAACATGCAGGCTCTTCAGGCCAAATGCCGGGAGAAGGGCATCGAGGTGATGTATACCACCATCGAAAGCCTGACCTTTGACGGCCGGGATCGCTCGCTTGATTACAAAATTACCGGATTCAACGTGCCCAAGGGCTCTTGGGATGGCAAGGTGATCGACGAGATTGCGCCGCAGGGCGATGAAATCGTGCTGCCCAAAAGCTCGTCATCGGTCTTCGTGTCTACCCATATCGATTATATCCTGCGCAATCTGGGCGTCAAACAGCTGGTCATCTGCGGCATGCTGACTGACCAGTGCGTGGAGAGCGCCATTCGTGATGCCTGCGATCTTGGCTATCTGGTGACCGAAGTGACTGATGCTTGCCTGACGCTCACTCAAGAGCGCCACGACAATTCTCTCAAGGCGATCAAGGGCTACTGCAGACAGATCACGACAGCCCAGTTGCTTGAAGAACTGGGATAGAGATATCGCTCTAAGATCTGCGATGAGAAGGCCCCTCTGGGGCCTTTTTTATCGAGACCTCGTGAAGCCTAGTCGCTCTCGCCTTCCGGCTCGAAATCATCCTGCAGTCGCGCTTTCAATAGACCCAAAAGTCCCAGCACGATAAATGCCAATGCAGTTGTCAGAATGGCGACCTGCCAAAAGCCGAAGCCCGTTGCCAACCCGATGGCTCCGGCCATCCACATGCCTGCACCAGTGGTCAAGTTGCGCACGCGTCCGCGGCTAAACACAATCAGCCCCGCTGCCAGAAAGGCCACGCCGGAGGTAACAGCCTCGATCAGTCGGAACGGATCGATCCGGATCGCATCGCCCTGAAAGGCCGGCATATGGGCGATATCAATGGACAGGATGGCCATGAGAGCCGAAGCGAGACTGACCAGGATATGGGTGCGCAGCCCGGCTGCATTGTGACGCCATTCTCTCTCGAAACCGACAACTGCGCCCAGCAGCAGAGCAATCGTCAAGCGGATTGCTATTACATCCATGCCCAGCCAACTCTCATTGGCCCAATATAAAATGTCGGTATTCATTGCTTTCTTTCGTTTGTTCGATTTGGGCAAAAGGAAACCAGATGCCGAATATTCGGGTAACGGCGGTTGGGCCAAGGAAAGGAGCAAAGGCAATATAGGCCGCTATGTTTTCGTAGCTGTAGGTGGATTACGGTGCCGCCGCTCCGCCCGGTATGCGAACAGGGCAAAACTTTCAAGTCAGCTTGCCTCTGTGCCATTTTGCTGAATGAGGAAACGTCAAGACATAAGGATGGCCATCGGCAAAAGAGACAATAAGGGTGCTGATTTATCAGATGGCATTGCGCAAGTCCTTGTTATAGCTCCTATTACTAACTGCGCGGTCGCCTAATTGTTCCCCTTTTCCATCAGTTTTGGCAAAAGGTATGAAAATCTCAAATGAATTGGCCAATTGCGCGCGATCTGTCTCAGACAAGGACGTGAGTTTTCCAAGCTTGGAGACAAATTTCAAACCGGTTGGCACAAATCAGTAAAAAGCTTTTGCCTTTGGGCCATAATCGGCGCAACTAGAGACGACAAAAAGAAAAGATCACCACGAGGTAACAAATGTTCGAAAAAATGCAGGAACAGCCGCCTGTAAGCTTGCTGGGTCTTCTTATTGCCTATCAGGCAGATCCGCGCCCGCACAAGATTGACCTTGGCGTTGGCGTTTATCGTGATGCAACGGGTCACACGCCCGTCATGCGCGCTGTAAAGGCGGCCGAAAAGCGCCTTTGGGAAACGCAGGATAGCAAGCGCTATCTTGGCCGTGAAGGGGACATGGGGTTTGTTGAAGCACTCAAGCCGATCATTTTTGGCGCTGGCAGTGACCTGATTGATCAAACGACAGGATTGCAGACACCCGGTGGCTGCGGCGCAATCAGACTGGCCGCTGATGTAATCGCGACCGCCAGTCCTGATGCGCGGGTCTGGACGGGAACCCCGGGGTGGCCGAACCATAATCTGTTCTTCTCCCATTCCGGACAAGAAGTGATCGAATATCCCTTCTTTGATCTGGCGACCCAGACCATCCTGTTCGACAAGGTGCGCGAGGCGCTGACCTCTACCCGCGAAGGCGATGTCTTTCTGCTGCATGGCTGCTGTCACAACCCGACTGGCGCGAATTTTACCACAGAGCAGTGGCAGGAAATCGCCGATTTGCTCGTGGAGCGCAAGCTGGTGCCATTCCTTGATCTGGCTTATCAGGGGCTTGGACGTGGTCTTGAAGAAGATGCCAAGGCCCTTCAGCTCGTGCTTTCAGCCGTAGATGAAGCCTTCATTTCCTATTCCTGTGACAAGAATTTCGGTTTTTATCGTGATCGTGTCGGCGCGCTCTACATGATGAGCCGCAATCCCCGCGAGTTGAAAATTGCTGCCAGCAACGCAACCGCTTGTGCCGCTCCGAGTTGGGGTATGCCTCCAGATCATGGGGGCGCCGTGGTCCGAACCATCCTCGAGAGCGAAGAACTAACCGCCATCTGGCGTGCCGAACTCAAGGAGATGGGCGAACGGGTGAATGGCAACCGAGCCGCTTTGGCCGATGCGCACCCGGATCTGGCCTTCATTAAAGAGCAGGGCGGTCTTTTCTCCACGCTCAATATGTCGGTTGAAACCGCCAAGAAGCTGCGCGAACACTACGCGATCTATTTTGCCGATTCCGGTCGCATGAATCTGGCAGGCATGCAGCCGGCGGACGTGAAGCCGATCATCGATGCGTTGGTTGCAGAGGGTGTTCTCAAGGCCCTTTAAGCCTGAAGGGCGACATGACAAAAAAGGAGCAGGGCTTGTGCAAAGTCCTGCTCTTTTGTTTTCTGTGCCGCTGTCTTTAGATGGCTGTTGCCAGACGGCTTTCGACATAGATGTCGCGCAGTTTCTTGGTGATCGGGCCGGGCGTGCCGTCACCGATTTTCTGGCCATCAATGCTGACGACAGGCAACACGAAATTCGTTGCCGAGGTGTTGAAGGCCTCTGCCGCTTCCTTGGCTTCCTCAAGGGTGAAGGGGCGTTCTTCAACCTTGATGCCAGCTTCCCGAGCGAGATCCAGCGTGCTGGCGCGCGTAATGCCAGGCAGGATCACATGGGACAGGTCGCGGGTGACCAGCGTGCCATCCTTTTTGACGATGTGAGCGGTTGCCGAGCTGGCTTCGGTAACAAACCCGTCTTCCAGCAACCATGCATCATCGGCGCCCTGACGGGAGGCCTGCGTTTTCGCCATGGTCGGATAGAGCAGCTGTACGGTCTTGATGTCGCGACGTTCCCAGCGCCAGTCTGGCAGGGAAATCACGGAAATACCGGACTTGGCGTATGGATTTTCCAGCACTTTCTTGGTCTGTGTGAACATGGAGAAGGTCGGCTTCATTTCTTTGGGATAAACGAAGTCCCGATCATCGACGCCACGAGAAATCTGCAGATAGATCATGCCTTCTTCGACATTGTTTCGCGCCACGATTTCGCGATGTACAGCGAGCAGTTCGTCTTCATCAAGCGGGCAAACCATGCCCAGCTCGCCAAGAGAGCGCTGCATGCGCGCCGAATGGCCGGGATAGTCGATGAGCTTACCGCCCACGATTGCGGTTACTTCATAAATGGCATCGGCAAAGGTGTAGCCACGATCAAAAATGGAAATTTTGGCATCGGCTTCATCGAGCCATTCGCCATTGAGATAAACAGTGCGAGACACGGGTCTCTCCTTTGGATTGCTGGATTTATTATACTTGCGGGGTTTTAAAGGGAGCGAAGGAAATGCCTTCTTGCGCCAGCGCATCACGCAAGGCACGTGCTACGGCTACCGCTCCCGGGGTATCGCCATGAATGCAGACCGTTGCCGCCTCCACAGGCAGCTTTTTGCCGCCAACTGTGGGGATGAAGCCCTCCTTGACCATGCTGAGAACCTGATCGGTGCTCTGTTTGAGGTCATGAATGACCGAGCCTTCCTTCTGGCGCGAGGTCAGCATGCCATTGTCATCATAGCTTCTGTCGGCAAACACTTCGCAGGCCACATCAAGGCCCGCTGCTTCGGCGGCCTTCATGGTCTCCGAGTAGGGCAGGGTGACAAAGGTGAGATGCGGGTCTACGGCCTTGATGGCAGAAGCGCAGATGGCGGCAAGTTCTGGGTCTTCAGCGGCGATGTTGCCCAGAGAGCCGTGGGTTTTGACATGGGTAATCGGCCAGCCCAGTGCTTCGGACATGCCCTTGACGGCAGCAATCTGATAGATCAGCTGCGCTTCCAGATCCTTGGGTTTTTCACCATAGATCCGGCGGCGACCAAAACCATACAGATCCATGAAGGAGGGATGGGCTCCAATCGCCACGCCCTTCGCCTTGGCAGCCAGAATGGTATCGCGAATGACAACCGGATCTCCCGCATGAAATCCACATGCGATATTTGCGGTATTGATCAGCTCGAACATGGCCGCATCATCGCCTATTGTGTAGGCGCCGAAGCTTTCTCCCATGTCGCAATTGAGATCGATCGTTGTCATGTCACTGTCCTTTCACCAACTGGCACCATCTGGAAAATTCAGACTGTTGGGCGAAGGGCAAAGCGCATAAACTCCGATCCAAAGGGCAGCGAGTCCCCCTCAGAAACCGCATGCTCGGGCGAGCATAATCAACACGCAGACACTTCATTCCCGGAGGTCTGTTTTTTATCATTTACTCCTGACATACAATTGGTATACTGAAATGGCAAGAACATAATGACGCGGAAAATGAAATTGAAACTGTTTGATAAATTGCGCAAAGGCTCCGCTGCTTCGGGGCAGCGCGGGCAACTCTCAGCGCGATTCCTTCCATGTGGAGACAGCGCCATCGCCGTTGAACTCGCCAGCGAGATCGATGAAAAGGCCAATCAGCAGGTGATCGTTCTGGCCGAGGATCTTTCCAAGCGCCCCATCGAGGGGATCGAGGAAGTGATCCCGACCTATCGCTCGCTGTTGGTGCTTTATGATACGGCTGTTATTCGCGGACAGAAGCTTATCGAGGCCCTGCAGGGGCGGCTCGACAAGCTCGTCGTGTCCGATGCCCAGACGCGCCATTTTTCCATTCCCGTGCTCTATGGCCATGAGGCCGGGCTCGATCTGGAAGCCATGGCCGAGATGAAAGGGGTAACGCCTGAAGAAATCATCTCGCTGCATTCCAGCGCTGAATATCGGGTTTACATGATCGGCTTTGCTCCGGGCTTTGCCTATCTGGGTGGTGTACCGGAAATCCTTCATACGCCACGCCTTAAAGAGCCACGCCAGCATATTCAGGCAGGCTCCGTCGGCATCGGGGGCAAGCAGGGCAACATCAACTCTGTTGCATGCCCAAGCGGCTGGCGCTTTCTGGGCCGCACACCGCTGAAATTGTTCGATCCGACGCGTGAAGAGCCCTTCCTGCTTCAGGCTGGGGATACGGTGACTTTCCGTCCCATCGAGCGCGAAGAGGCTCTGGAGCTGGATGCCGCCGTTGCGCGTGGCGAAACCGGAGTGGAGGCCAGCGTAAAATGAACGTCATTCAGATCAAGAATTCCGGCCCCATGATGACCGTGCAGGATCTCGGACGTCCGGGCATGCTGCATGCAGGTGTCTCTCGCTGCGGCCCGATGGACACACCGTCTTTCCGTCTGGCCAACGCGCTGGTGGGCAACGCAGAAGAGTGCAGCGCCATTGAATTTGCCATGTTCGGCGGCACCTTTGTGGCGTCCGTTCCGGTCCGGATTGCCGTGACCGGTGGCATGGTGGATGTGAAAATAGATGGCGTGACTGTTTCTCCATGGGAAAGCCACTGGCTGCAGCCGCAATCGCAGTTGACAATCGGCGCCATGAAGGGGGCTGTCTGGGGCTATCTCGCCATTTCCGGCGGATTGAATGTGCCAGAAACCCTGGGGTCGCGCTCGACACATATTCGCACCGGCCTTGGCGGGCTGGATGGCCGCTGCCTGCAGAAAGATGATATCATCGAGCTTGGCCAAGCGTCTTCCGCTCCCTTGATGGTGCAAAGCCATCCGCGCATTTTCAATGGCGATGTTATTCGCGTCGTGCCCGGCCCGCAGGCCGACTATTTCGATGATGAAGCCTGGCAGATCTTTCTCGGCCAGCCCTTCACGATCTCAGCCAAGCGCGACCGCATGGCGCAGTCACTCGAAGGCCCTCAACTGAAGGCTGCCCGTGGCCATGACATCGTTTCCGATGGCACGGTCTTTGGCTCCATGCAAGTGCCCGGCTCAGGCCAGCCACTGGTGCTGATGGCTGAGCGCCAGACAACCGGCGGCTATCCCAAAATCGCCACGGTCGCCACTGTTGATCTACCCAAATTCGCCCAGACGCCCACCGGCGCGTCTGTCCGTTTTGTTTCCATTTCAGCAGAAGAAGCCGAAGATCTGCTGATCGCCGATCGGCAAGCGATCAAGGCCAGTCTGGCTGCGCTTGTCAAAAAACCTGACCCCGCAGGATGAAGCTGTCTCTGGCCCTTGTCGCTTGTGGGGAGCGGCAGGGGCCGGAGCCTTCATCCATTCCGTCATCCGCATTTGAAGAAACCAGCAAACAAGATCAAATGCGCCTTATGGAAAGAAAAAGAAGAAATGAAGTGCCTGATCATTCAGCCGATCCATGAGATTGGCCATACCATGCTGCGCGACGCCGGCATTGAACCCGTAATGTGCCCATCTCCAGATATGGAGACGGTGATCAAGATGATCCCCGGTTGTGATGCCGTCATTACCCGCGACGCTGGCTTTTCCGCAGAAGCTGCGGCTGCCAGCGACAAACTCAAGGTCATCATCGTGCATGGGGCCGGTCATGATGCGGTCAATAAGGAAGCCGCAAGCGAAAAGGGTATCCTTGTTTGCAATACGCCGGGGCAGAATTCCCGCTCTGTATCCGAACTGGCTGTTGGCCTGATCCTCTCATGCCTGCGCCATATTCCTGAGGCCAACCGTGCTGAACGGGCCGGAGAAAAAGGCATTCGTGAACGTGAAACCTACACCGAGCTGACAGGCAAGACAGCTCTGATCGTCGGGTGGGGCACCATCGGACGCGGCCTTGGCCATATGCTCAAGTCCGCCTTTGACATGACCATTCTGGTCTATTCTCCGCGCGCTCCACAAGTGGATGGCTTCGAACGCGTCAGCAGTCTGGAAGAAGGGCTTGCCAAAGCCGATGTCATCTCGCTGCATACGCCCATGCGGCCCGAGACTGCCAACATGATCTGCAAGGCCTCTCTGGCCAAAACGAAGCCGGGAGCTGTGCTGATCAACACCGCCCGCGCCGGACTGGTCAATGAATCCGATCTCGCCGAAGCGATCCTGTCCGGTCAGATTTCTGCTGCCGCGCTGGATGTCTATTCCCATGATGCGCCGACAGGGCCATTGGCTGAAACCGGTCATGTGATCTTCACCCCGCATTTGGGGGGAACGACCACCGAAGCCATGAAGCGCATGGCCATTGGGTCGGTTGGTCATCTGCTCAAGGCTCTGTCAGGTGAACGCCCCGAAACAGCGGTGAACGAGCCAAAGATCTAAAAATTTCGCATAAAATACCTTTCAAAAGAAAAGCCTCCCACAAGAGAGGCCAGAAGAGAATTCCTATGAACGACGTCATTCGAGAAACCGTGAACCGCTTGCTGGACAGGATCAACGCCCTTTCCGATCCCGGTCCGGGCTATACGCGCCCTTCCTATAGTGAACTGGAAAGCAAGGCTCACGATATCGTGGCGGAAGAAGCCGAAGCCTTGGGAATGACGGTAACGCGCGACGCCGGGCTCAATATGTTCGCCCGGTTGCCGGGCATAGATCGCAATGCCCCGCCGCTGCATATCGGCTCTCATCTAGATACTGTGCCCATGGGCGGCGCCTATGATGGACAGGCAGGCGTTGCTGGCGCCATGGCGCTGGTCGCCGCCTTTGTGAAGTCTGGTCAGAAGCCCAAGGCCGACATTGTGGTGACGGTTACCCGCGCCGAAGAAAGCGTGTGGTTTCCGGTTTCCTTCATTGGCTCGCGTGGCCTTTTGGGGCGGCTTGACCCTCAGGATCTTGAGGCCAAGCGGGCAGACACCGGCCAGACCCTGGCCCAGCATATGCGAGAGCTTGGTGGCGATCCGGACAAGGTGCTTGATGGAGCAGGTCTTGAGCCCGCGCGCTTTGTGGAATTCCATATCGAACAAGGCCCGGTTCTGGATGATGCCAAGGAACCCTTTGGCATTGTCACGGCCATTCGCGGCGGTTTGCGCTATCGCAATGCCGTGATCGAGGGCACATGGGCCCATTCGGGCGGTGCCCCTCGCGAAGCGCGGGCCGATGTGGTCTTTGCGCTGTCCGAACTTGTTATGCGGCTCGATGAGCTGTGGGGCAAGATGTTAGATGAGGGTAAGGACATCGCGGTGACCGTTGGTCGGATTGATGCTGCAACTCCGGAACATGCCTTTGCCAAGGTGCCCGGTCGGTTGGAATTCTGCATCGATCTGCGCAGCGTCGATGATGCCGCACTCGATCAGATGGACGCCTTGCTCAAGGAAGAAATCGCCAAGATTGAAGCCAAGCGTGGCGTGACCTTCAAGCTTGGCCCGCAATCACGCAGCACACCGACCCCTTTGTCTACTCAGTTGGGCGACGAGGTGGAAAAGGCCGCCAAGGCACTTGGCATTGCGCCGCGGCGCATGATGTCCGGTGGCGGCCATGATGCAGCTGCCTTCGCATTGGTCGGTTGGGAATCTTTGATGGTGTTCATCCGTAACTGGAACGGCAGCCACAATCCCGATGAAGCCATGGACCCCGAAGATCTGATTACCGCAGTAAGCGTGCTCCACAAGGCATGGAGCGAGTGATGAAGATCGGGAGCTGGCAAGAGTTGGCTCCCCGTAGATTTGGATCATTGTGGAACTGCAATCCTCGATGTCTCGAGGCAGATAATAAGACCTTGTTACGCCAGATGGACGCTCACAAGAGACTAGAAAGCAAGATTTTGACAGACCAATTCAAAATGGTGCGCGGACGTGAAGCCGCTTTTTCCGAAGCAGAATTTGCACAAAGACAAGCGCGCGCGCAGGCGGCGGTTGAGGCTGCCGGTCATGAGGTGCTTCTGGTCACCAGTCCTGAAAATATCTACTGGCTGACGGGGCGCCAGACGGCAGGCTACTTTGCCTTTCAAACGCTACTCCTTCCAGCCAGAGATGCCCCCACATTGCTGGTGCGCCAGTTGGAATTGAGTGGGTCTATTGCCAATTGCTGGCTGGAAGACATCGTGGCCTATCAGGATGGCGAAGACCCGATTGCCTTGCTCGGAAGCATCCTTTCCAAACGGCACTTTGCAAAGGTGGCCATGGAGATGGATGGCTGGTTTGTCTCTCCCAAAATGGCAAGCCAGATCAAAGCATCTTTGCCAACGGGGAAATTGTCCGACGGCTCCGGCCTTATCGCGCCTTTGCGCATGATCAAGTCTCCGGCTGAACTGGACGCAATCCGTCATGCTGCACGATATGCCGAGGCGGGTCTTGCGGCCGGTATCGACGCTTGTGCTGCGGGCGCTGACGAGAATGCCGTTGCAGCTGCCATGTTGGCCGAAGCCGTGCGGCAAGGTTCGGAGACCATGGCCATGGAGCCTCTGGTTTCCTCCGGCCCACGCAGCGGTTTGCCCCATATGACATGGCGCAGGCGGACTCTGGAAGCGGGCGACCCACTTTTCCTTGAGCTGGCCGCCAGCCATCTGCGCTATCATTCCGCGCTGATGCGCACCGTCTGGATCGGGCAGCCCAGCCAAGAAGGTCAGCGCATGATGGATTGCGCTCTTCTGGCGCTCGAGCGTGCCCTAGAGGCCATCAAACCCGGTGTGCCGTGCGCCGAGCCACATTTGGCCGCCCAAAAGGTCATTGATGATCATGGATACACGGCTGCCTTCCGCAAACGCATCGGCTATTCCATGGGCGTTGCCTTCGCGCCGGATTGGGGCGAGGGGGGTATTCTAAGTCTCTTCACGGGCATCGAACAGGAAATCCAGCCCGGTATGGTCTTCCATCTGCCTGCCACCTTGCGCTCCTATGGCGAATGGACAGTGGGGGCCTCTGAAACCGTGATCGTAACGCAAAGCGGCATCGACATCCTGTCGAACCTGCCGCGACAGATCTGCATCAAGTGATGGAATGATGAAGTGATGAATGTGAGGATGCGCGGGCGCTACCCGCGTGTCAGAAGCAATGGCGAGAGCGTGTCTCAGACCCGAGACAGCCAGTCCAGAAAACGGATGCGCACATTGTCGAAATGATGCTCCATGGCAGCCCGAGCCTCATCCGGAGCGCCCGCCTCGATGCCGGCAATGACAGCCAGATGATCCTGCGCCTGCGCGGCAAACTGATCATGCACCCGCGTGATGGTGCAGCGCCGGGCCGTAACGCGTAGTTTCTGGATCATGCCGCTGAGCATGGGCAGATCCGCTGCGTCAATCACCGCATTGTGGAAGTCATCATCCAGCTCCCAGAAATCATCAAAAGCCATGTTGGTGTCCGGATCGAGGCAATGCGCCATAACGTCACGAGACGCTTTGAGAGCACCGGTCATGCCGTTTTCTGCGGCACGGGCCGCGGCGGCTCCTTCCAGAATGCGGCGCACCTGTACGATCTCGAGCAACTGCTCCACCGAAACGCGACGCACCAGCAGGGCACCATTATCCAGCCTATAGACAACGCCTTCTTTCTCGATACGGGAAATGGCCGAGCGGAGTGGCGTTCTGGAAATACCAAGCTCTGCGGCAAGCCCGCGCTCGGTCAACACCTCTTCAGGCTGATATTGTTGGGACAATATCTTCTGCTTGATCGCGTTATAGGCCTGTTGTGCCAGCGTTTCTTTTTCACTCATACCCGTGTCCGATGGTTTTGATGTCCTCGCTTTGAGGTGAGATGATCCGACGTCGCTCCATGCTGCGTTCAGGCTTCCGGCGCGGCGGCGCTAAAGCCTGCCAGTCGTTCCAGAATAGCCTGTTTGGCATTGTCTATATGTTGCGCCATGCGCGCCTTGACTTGTTCTTCGTCGCCGTCTTCAAGCGCCTTCAGGATGGTTAGATGCTCCTGATTGCCCTTCAGGAACCGGCCCCGCACTCGCGTATGATCGAACATGCAGGTACGCAGACGCAAGTCATTGACCGTGCTGATCAAGGTCTGGTTATGTGTGGCTCTGGTGAGCATGCCGTGGAAATCTTCATCCACCTGCCAATGCTCTTCGCCTTCGCCGGGGCCTGCCTGCAAAAGCGCCTCAATGCGTGTTTGCATGGCTTCCAGCTTTGACTTGGGCAAATTGAGCGCCATGCGCGCGGAATAGACTTCCAACTCGCTGCGCAGGAAAAAAATCTCTTCCACTTCGGCGGGGGACAGAAGCCGCACGCGCAAGAAGCGACCGCTCTTTTTGGCCAACCCTTCGGCCTGAATGCGGTTGATGGCTTCTCTCACGGGGGTGCGAGACATATCCAGCTGTTCACCCAGCTTGGCTTCCTGCAGTGCATCTCCGACCTTTAGCTCGCCTGAGAATATCATCTCGATAATTTGCGTGTATGCACGCTTTGCCAGCAGTTCGGTCATGGAGATCTGACGGTGCCTTCTCTGGTGGTTCAAGTCTGTCCGTTGGCTTCCAAGGATGCCGCGAACGGGTGTTAAACGAAAAACGGTTAGCGAAGAGAGATACCCCACGCTAACCGTTCAGAATTGCAGACTCTTAGTTGCTAGCCGAAAGGCTGTTTGGCAACCAGGTTACGATTCCGGGGAATACTGCAATCGTGAGCACAAACGCTGCCATAATCAAGAAGAAAGGCATCGCTGCGCGCGCGATGGTGCCGATCTTGTCGCCTGTCAGGCGTTGGATCACAATAAGGTTGAAGCCAACCGGTGGTGTGATCTGAGCCATTTCCACAACTAAAACAAGGAACACCCCGTACCAGACCTTGTCATATCCAGCAGCCAGAACCAGCGGCAGGGTGATCGGCAAGGTCATCACGATCGCGGACATGCCTTCCATGATGCAGCCGAGAATCGCATAGAACAACAGCAGCACCAAAATCAGCACAAGCGGGGACAGGTGCAGCGACTGGATATAGCCTGCGATGAAGGACGGTAGCCCCAGATAGCCCAGCGATACCGACAGGAACATGGCCCCGACAATGATAAAGCCGATCATCGAAACGGTCTGGGCGGCATGATAGACAGCCTCGGCCAGATTCTTCATGTTGATGGAGCGTTGGAAAAGGCCGATCAGAATGGAGCCAGCCACGCCAACGCCAGCAGCTTCTGTGGGGGACGCGATCCCACCATACATAGAGCCGATAACGGAAATGATGAGCAGCAATACCGGGCCAAGGCCCATCAGAGCTTCGCACTTTTCCTTCCAGCTCGTGGAAGGAGTGGCCTCACCAACCATGGCCGGGTTGAGCGTTGAGCGAATGGCCAGATAGCCCATATAGGTCGCTGCCAGACAGCCACCCGGAATGATGCCTGCCATGAATAGCTTGAGGATCGATTCCTCGGCCAACACGCCATAGATGATCATGATCACGGATGGGGGGATGAGGAAACCGAGCGTACCAGCTCCGGCAAGGCTGCCGATCACCATTTGGCGATCATAGCCACGTCCGATCAATTCTGTTGCCGTGATGCGGCCCACCGTGGCGGTTGTCGCGGCAGAAGAGCCGGAAACGGCGGCAAACAAGGTGCAAGCCAGAACTGTAATATGGCTCATTCGGCCCGGCAGACGACGGGTCCATGGCGCCAAGCCGCTGAACAGGGCTTCGGAAAGGCGGGTCCGGAACAGGATTTCGGCCATGAGAATGAACAGAGGCAAAGCCAGCATTTCCATGCTGACGGCCGAGTTCCAGATCTGTTGGGCCAACAGTTTTGTGATTGGGAAGCTTGATTTGAAAATCGACATCGTCAGGATGCCCGTGCCGATCAGGCCGAGGCCAACCCAGACACCGGCGCCCAGCAACAGGGCAAGCAGGCCGACAAGAGTGAGAGTTAGTTTACCCATTACAGCTGGTCCTCGATATCTGCATCGTTATGTAGGGTTTCGCCGCTCACTGTGCGGAGCACCTGCGCGAACATCTGAAGTGTGAAAATCAGGGCGCCAACAACCATGAGGCCTTGAGGAATCCACAAAGGAGTTCGAACGACAGAAGAGGAGGTCGAGCCTCTCTTGAGCGAGAGCATGGCCATATCGCTGACGGCATAGAGAATAACCAAAGCTATGGCCAGCCCGATCAGACAGGCAACGGCATCGAGAACTTGCTGACCCTTGGGGGGAAGATAATCATGAAGGGCGGTAACGCGGACATGGCCGCCAGCTTTCAGGGTTGCACCTGCTGAGAGAAAGATGCAGGCGCCCATCATATAGGCCGCAAAATCCCAGCTAAAGGGGAGACTGGTGCCAAGAAAGTTACGCGCGGTGATTTCTGCGGCGATGAGTGCAAAAATGGCAACCAGACAAACGCCACCAACAATGCAGGAGTAACTGCTAATTTGATCGATCGGGTTTGTGATTGCCGAAAATTTCCGATCCTCGGACACTGGCATGGTATGTACCTGCAAACGGCATTCGCCAGAATGACCAATAGTTTGAACCAAGGTCTCGTGACTGGCAAGAAAAGTGAAAAGGCCGCCCGAACACTGGGGGTGGGCGGCCCGTTTGATTAGTTGCGAACGGCCAGATAGGCGTCGATATAGTCTGCAGCTTCAGGAACACGTTCCTTGAACTCTTCCCACAGCGGCTGTGCGCGCTTGATCAGCTCGGCTTTCAGCTCGGCAGATGGAGCGGTAACAGACATGCCGTTTTCTTCCAGAACAGCAATCTTCTTCTGGTCTTCTGCACGGCTTGCTTTCCAGAAATCGCCTTCGAGCTTGATGGCAGCCTGTTCAATGGCTTCCTGATTCTCTTCGGACAGGTCGTTCCATGCGTCAAGGTTTACGGTGACCAGGTTGCTGGATGCCTGCCAGTTGAAGGTGCTCATGTTGCTCATGAATTCCCAGAAGGAGCCATCAACACCTGAAGAGGAAGAGGTGGTCACGCCTTCAATGGTACCTGCAGCGAGGGAAGGAACCACTTCACCCCAAGGCATCTGAAGGGGAGCGGCGCCCAGAGCGGTGAAGAAGTTCTGGCCGTTTGCGTCAACAACGCGCAGTTTGACACCATCCAGATCCTCGATCGTCTTGATCGGGTTCTTTGTGTAAACAGCCTGACCTGGCCATGGAACCATGTAGAGCAGCTTCTGGTTCATGGATTCTGCCACTTCTTCAATCTTCGGGCGGATATATTTGTGAAGCAGAGCAAGGTCGGACATGGTCGGAGCGAGGTAAGGCAGGCTCTCGATACCCAGAACCGGTGCTTCACCAACCTGCTGGCTCATCAGGATGTCGGCGATTGGAACGAGACCATCACGAACAGCGGCCATGCCTTCAGGGCCCTTGATGCCGAGAGAACCACCAGCATGAACGGTGATAACAACTTCACCGTCGGTGACTTCCTTGATCGTGTCTGCAAATGTGATGGCGTCCTGGGTGTGGAAGTTGCCCTGTGGCCAAACCACAGACATATCCCAGTTTGTTTCTGCGTAAGCTTGTGCAGCAAAGGCAATGGTGCCTGCTGCCAGAAGTGCGCGGAATGCTGATTTCATCGGTATGTAACCCTCATCGTTCGGTGTAGCGATTGCGTTATTCTTATATGGCAGAAATCGACTTGCGTTTTCGGTATTCCACCTGTATGTCAAAACATGAGAGACCATACGATGGAAAATTAGGCAGCGCAAGAGGGTGCACAATATTTGAGCTGATTTTTTAGACTATTCGTGAAAAAAGGTCCATTAGTCTAAGAAGAAAACCAACGCGTTTCTGCGCTTTTGGCGCTTAACTCAGCTACTCTAATTTGCTCTGTATATTGCTTGCAAAAAGAGGGCCATAGCGAAAGCCAAACAACCAAATTGGCATTGCGATTGGGTCTTCAGTTCCATCAAGTCCAGCTTATCTTGCATTCCACGGTCAATGAGCCGTGGTAAATGTGTAAAAAGCCGTTGAAAAATTCCCGTTTGGGGAGAGGCATAACAAAAGGAAGCTTTGCATGTCGTTGGAAACAAAATTCAAAATGCTCGGCACAGACAATGCTCCGGGGCAGGAAGTCCGGCAGGGTCAGGATGGTCTTGTAGATCTGATGCGCGGGGATACTCTGGAAGGACGCCCGGTTGATTTTTCTCACGGGGATGTGGATGCCCATGAACCAACACCTGGCTCTTTTGAGTTGTTCGCAGAGGGCTTTGGCAAGGGCGCAGCGCAGGCCTACACCGAATATCGCGGTGATATCGGTATTCGCGAACAGGTCGCGACCGATTTAGCCGCCTTCACCGGAGCACCGGTTGACGCCGCCGATGGCCTCATCATCACGCCGGGCACGCAAGGGGCGCTGTTTCTGGCCATGGCTGCAACGGTTGGCCGGGGAGATAAGGTCGCCATTGTGCAGCCGGACTATTTCGCCAACCGCAAGCTGGTGCAATTTTTCGATGGCGAAATGATGCCTGTGCAGCTGCATTATGCCAAGGCAGAAGAGGGCACTGCGGGGCTGGATCTCGGTGAATTGGAAGAGGCATTCAAGGCTGGGGCCAAGCTGTTCCTCTTCTCAAACCCGAACAACCCGGCTGGTGTCGTCTATTCCAAACAGGAAATCGCGACGATCGCCGCGCTCGCTGAACAATATGGTGCGACGGTGATTGTCGACCAGCTCTATTCGCGCTTGCGCTATAGCGATGTCGCCTACACCCATTTGCGTGCCGAGCCGATTGATCCGGAAAATGTCATCACCATCATGGGCCCATCAAAGACCGAATCCCTTTCCGGCTTCCGCCTCGGGGTTGCCTATGGCTCGAAAAAGATCATAACGCGCATGGAGAAGCTGCAGGCGATTGTAAGCCTCAGAGCCGCCGGCTACAGCCAGGCCATCTTGCGTGGCTGGTTCCATGAGCCCGTCGGCTGGATGGACGACCGTATCGCCCAGCATGAGGCCATCCGTGACGATCTGCTCAAGCTTTTCCGCGCCATAGAAGGCGTTAGCGCCCGTACGCCACAGGCTGGCAGCTACCTGTTCCCAGCGTTACCCGCCCTGTCTGTTTCTCCTGCGGATTTCGTCAAGATCTTACGGGTTCAGGCGGGCGTCATCGTGACGCCGGGCACCGAATTCAGCCCGCATACGGCCAACAGCATCCGCCTCAACTTTTCTCAGGATCATGCAGCTTCGGTTGCTGCGGTTGAACGTCTGGCAACGCTCGTCGAAAGATATCGCACTTGACCGTTGCCATCGCCGTAGGGGAGGGCTTTACCGGCTATTTGAAACGGGCCGATTTCGCTTCTACCTCTCTGGCCAAACCGCTTGGACCGCAGGGGATCGGCAGCCGCGCAGCGGTAGGCGCCGCCACTTTGCCTGGCAATGCGACGGTCGAGATCCCGCCGATCGGTTGACTATCGAAAATGAGCCTGCGCGTCGTCCATGTGCGATGCGGGGCATAGGAAATTTAAGCCCGTTGCTTTGGCATTTCGTGCGCAAGGCAACGGGCTTTACTATTTTGGAGGGCTATCGTCGGGCTGAGTCTGAACCGGCTTGACTATACTGTCCGGCGTTGATCAAAAATTAGCCAACGCTCCGACTGAATTTTGTCATGCCGAAATCTATGGATTTCCTGATTTTTAAATAAGCTGTTGAATTTATAGAATAAATTTAAATATCCTGTGTTGATTTCAAATGCAGCAAAACAGATGTTTATTTGATCTTGAAAAGTTGAATGCATCAAATCATAGTTTTGATGCATCATAATTCCAATTGAATATATCGCAGCTAAAGACCATCGCCCCGACCAACCCTTCCAGACACGTCCATTCGGGCATGCAATTAACGCAATCGCGGACATCCATATTGGATGATGTACCGAGCGGGATCTTCCCTCAGAAGCCTATCGGTCCCCTCGTACGATCAGTTGATTAAAGAATATCAGGAATCTGCATCATGAGCATTACGCCCAATTCAGTTGAAGCACGCGATATCGCCTACCACATGCACCCAGCCGTTAATTTGCGCAAGTTCGAAGAAAAGGGCGGCCTTGTCATTGAAAGCGGCGATGGCGTTTATGTCTACGACAACACCGGCAAACGCTATATCGAAGGGCTGGCCGGTCTTTGGTCTGTCGCTGTTGGCTTCGGTGAGAAGCGGCTGGTTGAAGCGGCCACCGCTCAGCTGCAAAAGCTGCCTTACTATCACTCCTTCAACTACAAGACCAACGGTCCGTCGGTCGATCTGGCAGAGCTGCTCATCAGCATCGCGCCGGTTCCCATGTCCAAGGTGCATTTCACTTCTTCGGGGTCAGAGGCCAACGATCTTGTGGCCAAGATGGTCTGGTATCGCTCCAACGCATTGGGCAAGCCGGAGAAGAAAAAGATCATCGGACGCATCAAGGGCTATCACGGCGTGACGATTGCTGCGGGTTCCATCACAGGCATTCCGGCAAACCACACAAGCTTCGACTTGCCGCTTGATCGCATGGTCCATACATCCTGCCCGTCCTTCCCCCATTTCGGTGAAGACGGCGAGAGCGAAGAGGCCTTCACCGCTCGCATGCTGAAGGATCTGGAAGACCTGATCGTCAAGGAAGGGCCGGAAACCATCGCCGCCTTCTGGGGCGAGCCGGTCATGGGCGCAGGTGGCGTGCTCACCCCGCCAAAGGGCTATTGGGAAGGTGTTCAGGCCATCCTGAAAAAATATGACATACTGCTGGTGGCCGATGAGGTGATCTGTGGCTTTGGCCGTACCGGCAAGATGTTTGCCTGCGAAACCTATGACATCAAACCCGATGTGCTGGTCATTTCCAAGCAATTGTCATCATCCTACATGCCTCTGTCGGCCATCATGATGAATGACAATTTCTACCAGCCGATTGCCGATGAATCCGACAAGATCGGGGTCTTTGCCCATGGCTTCACGGCCTCGGGGCATCCGGTGGCAACTGCCGTTGGCCTTGAGAATGTCAAGATCATCATCGAGCGAGATCTCGTCGGCAATGCCGCTCGCCTTGAAAAGACCTTCCTTGATGGCCTTGCAAAACTGGCCGAGCATCCGCTCGTGGATTCCTCTCGCGGCATCGGTCTCATCGGGGCACTTGAGTTGACCCCATGGGAGCAGGAAGGGGCCGGAGCGGCAGCACTGGCTGTGGCAGAAGCCATTCAGGAAGAAGGCTGCATCATCCGCAACATTGGCGAAGCCATCTGCTTCTGCCCACCACTGATCATCACCGCAGAGCAAATTGAAGAAATGTTCGCAATCGTCCTGCGTGCACTGAACAAGGTTGCCGAGACGCGTTAAGCGCCTCTTCGGCAGCTCAGGATTTCACCCTTAAAGATAGATCGGGACAACCCGGCGTTTTTAAAGCAATCAACCTACCGGAGAAACAAAATCATGAAAAAATGGGCACTATTGGCGTCTGTTCTTGCTCTTGGCGCCATGTCAAGCGCGTCTCAGGCCCGCGACCTGACCATCACCAGCTGGGGCGGTAGCTACCAGACTGCGCAACAGGATATCTATTTCAAGCCATTCTCTGAAAAGGTTGGCAAGCCGGTTCTGGACGAAAGCTGGGACGGCGGCTATGGCGTGCTTCAAGCCAAGGTAAAAGCCGGTGCTCCCAACTGGGATGCAGTGCAGGTGGAAGCCGAAGAGTTGGCCCTTGGCTGTGACGACGGTATCTTCGAAATGATCGACTGGGACAAGATGGGGGGCGAAGATGCCTTCATGCCTGCCGCTGTCAGCGATTGCGGCGTGGGTACCATCGTTTGGTCTCTGGCTCTGGCCTATGATGGCAACAAGCTCAGCGATGGCCCTAAAAACTGGGCTGACTTCTGGGATGTCAAGAAATTTCCGGGCAAACGCGCTCTGCGCAAAGGTGCCAAATACACCCTTGAATTTGCCCTCTTGGCAGATGGCGTTCCGGCTGATGAGCTCTATGATGTTCTCTCCACTCCGGAAGGCATCGACCGGGCCTTTGCCAAACTTGACGAGTTGAAACCGGATCTGGTCTGGTGGGAATCCGGCGCCCAGCCGTTGCAGTTCCTCGCTTCTGGCGAAGTGGCTATGGCCGCATCCTATAATGGCCGTATCACCAGCATCAACAAGACAGAAGGCAAGAATTTCAAGATCGTATGGCCTGGCTCCATCTATGCTGTCGACAGCTGGGTTATCCTCAAGGACGCCGAAAACAAGGAGCTTGCTCAGGATTTCATCGCCTTTGCCAGTCAGCCGGAAAACATGTCCAAGCTGCCTGAATATATCGCTTACGGGCTGACCAACAAGGAAGCTTCCAGCATGGTGCCGGATGAATATAAGGCAGACATCCCGACCACGCCGGAAAACCTGGAACAGGCGCTCTCACTGAATATCGATTTCTGGATCGACAATTCTGAAGCCCTGAACCAGCGCTTTAACGCCTGGCTCGCCCAATAAGGCAAAAGGCAAGCGCATGGAGCAGAGCCCCGCTTCATGCGCTTCCTCCACGCATTCTCATCCGTTTGTTCACGAGAGGCGAGAGCTTTCCCGAGCGGGTGCGTATGCCTTGTGATCTCAGGCGTAGGATAGACCGGCTTGTCCCGAGACTGTCTGGTCATACGTTGCAGGAAGAAAAATGACCGAGCAGCCATATATTGAATTCCGAAAAGTCAGCAAAGTCTTTGGGTCCCTGACCGTTGTTGACCATCTCGATCTGACCATCAACAAGGGCGAGTTCGTCTCGCTTCTTGGTCCATCCGGATCTGGCAAGACAACCTTGCTTATGATGTTGGCCGGCTTTGAAGATCCCACCGCAGGGGACATTCTGCTCGGAGGCTCCGTGTTGAACCGGACCCCGCCTTACAAGCGCAATATGGGGGTCGTGTTCCAGAATTACGCCCTGTTCCCCCATCTGTCTGTTGCCGAGAATATTGCCTTTCCGCTCAAGAGGAGAGGCGTTGCCAAGGCCGAGATCGCTGAGCGGGTCAATCGCGTGCTGGAAATGGTGCAGTTGCCCGACCAATCGGAAAAACTCCCCAGCCAGCTGTCCGGTGGTCAGCAGCAGCGTGTGGCGCTTGCCCGTACGCTGGTCTTTGAGCCCAATGTGGTCTTGATGGATGAACCCCTTGGCGCGCTCGACAAGAATCTGCGCGAGCAAATGCAATATGACATCCGCCGTTTGCACAGGGATCTGGGCCTGACAATCGTTTTTGTTACCCACGATCAGTCCGAAGCCCTGACCATGAGCGATCGCATTGCCGTGTTCAACCATGGCAAGATCGAGCAGATCGGCACACCGCAGGATATCTACGACCGACCAAACACGCATTTTGTCGCCGAGTTTATTGGCGAAACCAATCTTATTCCCGTCAAATATCGCGAGGGAGACCGTTCCCGCTGTTCAGTGACCACCAATACAGGCAAGGATCTGGAAGTGACCAGCCCTGTGACCCTGTTCCGCGGAACAGAAGTATTGCTTTCCTTGCGGCCGGAACATATCGAGCTGGGCGATAGTGCCGAAGGGCTGGAGAATGCCATGCCTGCGCGCATCAGCGACGTGGTCTATCAGGGAGATCACCTGCGGGCCGACATCGAGGTGGATGGTGCAAAGCTGGTGGCCCGTCTTGGCCGTCATTTGCCGCCGCATGATCCCGGCGACGAGGTCTTCATCGGTTTCCGGCCTCAAAATGCACGGGTGATCCTGCCATGACTGCAAGACTAGGCCCACATCTCAAAGCCTCGGCGCTTGTGCTTCCGCTGGTGCTGTTTCTGGCCCTGTTTTTTGTCTGGCCGATCATCGCCATGCTCAAACAGTCCATCTCCGACCCCGTCGTGCACAATACATTGAGCCAGACCAGCGCGATCGCCGCCCAGTGGAACGGCAAGGCACCGGTTCCTGCTGCCCTGCAGGACGCACTTGTGGCCGACATTCGCGCCACGACGGATCGGCAGGAAATGGGCGCGGTCGTGCGGCGCCTCAACAGCGCCAAATCCGGCTTCAGAACGCTCATGCGCAAGACGCGCCGCGCCATTCGAAAAACCGATGGCCCGATCAATCTGGGTGAAGTCGACAAGCGCTGGAACGAAGTGGCATGGTGGCACACCATTGCTCAGGCATCTTCGCCCTATACGGACCGTTATCTGCTTGCAGCGCTTGATTATGGCCGAGACAAACATAATCAGATTGTGGCTCTGCCCGAAGATGCCTCCGCCAACAGAACCATTCTGGCGCGGACATTCGTCATCAGCCTGTCGGTGATGCTGTCCTGCCTGGCAATTGGGTTGCCGTTCGCCATGGTCATCGCTTCCACCTCTGGCTGGTTGCGCAACGTGTTGCTGGCCGCAGTGTTGCTGCCGCTCTGGACCTCGCTTCTGGTACGCACCACGGCGTGGTTCATCATTTTGCAGAATAACGGTCTCATCAACTCCGCTCTTCAGGCACTCGGGATCACCGATCAACCAATCCCGCTTATTTTCGAACGCACCGGTGTCATCATCGCCATGACGCACGTATTGCTGCCCTTCATGGTGCTGCCGATCTATAGCGTGCTCTTGTCCATGCCGGGTAATCTCATGCAGGCGGCGTCTTCGCTGGGAGCACACCCGATCGTTGCCTTCCTCAAGGTCATGTTGCCTCTCTCGGCAAGGGGCATCGCCTCCGGCTCGCTGTTGGTCTTCATGTCTTCGATTGGCTACTACATCACACCGGCTCTCATCGGCGGTCCGTCTGACCAGATGATTTCCTCCGTGATTGCCTTCTATGCAACGGAATCGGCGAACTGGGGCATGGCTGGTGCGCTCGGTCTGGTTCTGCTCTCGATCACCTTGCTGCTCTATGTCGTCTATGGACGTCTTTCGGCTGAAAAGAAGGGAGTCGCGTAATGTTCCCGACAGTCAAAAAAGCCTTTGGCATTCTTGTCATGTTGTTTCTGATTGCGCCGCTGGCAGCCATTCTGCCGCTGGCCTTCACCTCCAGCGCTCTGCTCACTTATCCGGTTCCGGAGTGGTCCATGCGCTGGTTGACCGAGCTGGTGACCGAGCCGGTCTGGCGCCGCTCCATCGCCAACAGTCTGATCATCGGTGGCGGAACGACAGTGCTCGCTACCACCCTTGGCACGTTGGCCGCTCTGGGGCTGCGGCGTTATTCCTCGCTGTTTGCCGGAGTGCTCAAGACCTTCTTCCTGCTGCCAATGGTGGTGCCTGCCGTGGTGCTTGGTGTGGGCATGCAGGTCTTCTTCGTCCATGTGGGCATCGCCAACTCCTATCTGGGTGTGATCGTGGCGCATACGGTGATTGCAATGCCGTTCGTGTATGTCAGCGTGTCAGGCTCGTTGGCGGGTATCGACCCTCGTGTCGAGCTGGCCGCCGCCAGTCTTGGAGCGTCGCCCTCTACGGTTTTGCGCACGACGACCCTGCCGCTCAGCCTGTCTGGCATCCTTTCTGGTGCTGTGATGGCCTTTGCGACCTCGCTTGATGAGGTGATCCTGACTCTCTTCATCGCGGGGCCTCACCAGCGCACGCTGGCCAGACAGATGTTCTCTACCATTCGTGAGAATGTGTCTCCGGCCATTGCGGCTGCTGCCTTTGTCTTCATCGTCGGCACCATTCTTGTCGCTTGCCTTATCATGCTTGTGCGCGCACGCACCGGTGGCACCATGCAGAAGACTGTCGGGCCTGGCATTTCATAAGGGCTGTGGCGCCTCGAACATTTATACGCGTGACGCGCCACGCCATTCTGTTTTCTTGGTGAAAACAAATAGAAAGAACAACGCGATGATGATGACGCATCTGGCCGTTGCTCAAGCTACGCATGCCATATCTGGTTGCAGATGAGTGTAGGCATAGGATCGATTGTATTTGAAAATAATGATGCATCAAGTTAGAGTTATGATGCATCATAAATGGAGGTGGCATATCTGTATGGACAGATTGCCAAAAGATGCAGCCTCCATATTACGAGAAACACTGTAACTGGATTGAGTTTGTATATGCAATCGCAACAAGAAGGCAAAAAGCTCTCTGATATGGTCTATGACAGACTGTGCGAGGCCCTGCTCAAGGGGCACTATCTTCCGGGCAAGCGCCTGAAAATCCGGGAACTGGCAGAAGAAATGCAGACCAGCGTTACCCCGGTGCGCGACGCCATTCTCCGGTTGCACTATGACGAGGCGGTTATCTACAATTCGCCACGTTCAATTCATGTCACCTCTTTAAGTCGTTCGCGCTACGAAGAAATCCGCAAGATTCGCCTGCCGCTGGAAGTGATGAGCGCCAAGGCTGCTGCACAATATGCAACTCTTTCAGACATCAGCGATCTTGAAAACCTGATTGCGGTGAATGAAGACGCCATGGCCGAAGGCGATGGCATTCTCGGTGCCGCGCTCAATCAGCAATTTCATTTCAAGCTGGTCGAAATGTCGGCCATGCCGGTGCTCTATGGAGTCTTGCGCCGTCTCTGGCTGCAAACCAGTCCGCTGATTGCACATGGCTATCTTGAGGCCGGGCGGGCAATGATCGATCACCATTACGAGGTACTGGAAGCGGTGCGCAACAAGGATGTGGAGGCTGTCGCCATCGCCGTGGAGCGTGATCTGACCTTAGGAGGCGCCCCGCTGGTACGTATGCTCGACAAAGTGTCGGAGGGTGAATGACCCAGACACAGGCATTGGCGATGCCAAACAACCAAATCAACCCGTTCAAAGCCAGGAAATTCATCGCTAGGGGGCTACCCCACACCCGATGGCCATCATCACAGGCTCTTTATAAAGACACAATAATCAGGGGAGACCGGCCAGTGACCACTGCAGACCCAGATATCGGATCGCTTCTTACGACGCCTCCGCCCGCAATTTCACAGCAAGAGGCTCTTGCGATTGCCAAAACGACCTTCGGTCTTACCGGTAATCTGAAACAGCTGACTTCGGAACGCGACGCCAACTTTCTGCTCCGCGCGGATGACGGCAAAGGCTATGTGCTCAAATTCACCAACGAGATGGAGCCGGAAGAGCAAACCGATTTCCAGACCAAGGCTCTGCTGCATCTGGAAAAAACGGCACCATCCCTGCGCGTGCCACGGGCCGTGCCGACACTTTCGGGAGAGCTGTGGCAGGAGCTGGAAAATGGATCCCGCGCGCGGCTTCTAAGCTATGTTGAAGGAAGCCTCAGCTCGACGCTTCCCAAATCGCCCAATCTGGCAATTGCGGTTGCCACTGCCGGTGCCAAACTGGTCAACGCCCTTGAAGGGTTCGAGCATCCTGCTGCCAATCACTATCTGATCTGGGATATCAAGAATGCCGGAACCCTGCGCTCCATGCTGCCGCTGATCGAGGATAGCGACCAGCGGGGACTGGTCGAAAGGGTGATTGATGGATTTGATGAAAGAATAGCACCACGCCTAGATGACTTGCCATGGCAGGTCATTCACGGTGATCTCAATCCGCAAAATCTGGTGACCGAAGATGAGACTGATCTGGAAATCGGCGTGCTGGATTTTGGAGACATGGTGCGTTCGCCGCGCATTTGCGAACTGGCGATCGCAGCGGGTTATCAGCTCGACTTTTCCGATGCCGGGGCATCCCTCATGCAGTTCCTTGCCCGCTGGCACAGCATTTGTCCGCTGACCCGTGCCGAGGTTGAGCTGTCTGCCGATTTCATTGCTGCCCGTTTTGCTACCATCATCACGGTCGCCAACTGGCGTGCTCAACGCTATCCGGAAAACAGGGCCTATATCACTCGCAATCTGGCGTTGGCTTCCAATGGGATCAGGCATCTGACCAATCTGGACACCAAAGGGCTCTATGAGGCTCTGGCTGATAGAGCAGAGGCCAAACTGCATAAGGAGATTGCATGATGTCGCAAGACCAGTCCATGGCAAATGCCTTCGTGCCGGGGCAGGCGATCCTGTCTGCGGGCGATGAAGCTCTTTTGCAACGCCGCACCGACACGCTTGGGCCTGCTTATCGCCTATTCTATGAAGAGCCCTTCCATCCGGTGCGAGGGGAAGGGGTGTGGCTCTATGATGAAGATGGTACAGCCTATCTTGACGCCTACAACAATGTTGCCTGTGTGGGCCATTGCCATCCGCGCGTGGTGGAAGCCATGGCCCGACAGGCCTCTATGCTGACCACCCACACGCGCTATTTGCAGAATAACATTGTCGATTTTGCAGAAGATTTTCTGGCGAGTTTTCCCGATCCCCTGTCTCACATCATGTTCACCTGCACAGGCTCGGAAGCCAACGATCTGGCGCTGCGCATTGCTCGGGTGAAGACCGGTGGTACCGGCGTCATCGTGACGGAGAATGCCTATCACGGCGTTACCATCTCCTTGGCTGCCATGTCGCCTTCTCTGGGGGCTGGAGCGCCCAAGGATGACAATGTCTTCACCATTCCCGCTCCGAGCGGACAGCATGGCGAGCAGGAAGGCGAGGTCATGCGTGCCAACGTGGATAAGGCACTCGCCGCCATGGCGGAACGAGGCATCAAACCCGCAGCTCTCTATGTCGACACGATCTTTTCTTCGGATGGCATTTTCAGTCATCCCAAAGGGTTTCTCAAACCTGCCGTTGATGCCTTTCGTGCAGCCGGTGGGCTGTTTGTCGCCGACGAGGTGCAGCCCGGCTTTGCTCGCACAGGCGAGGAGATGTGGGGCTTTCTGAGACATGGATTAGTGCCGGACATGGTCTCCATGGGCAAGCCGATGGGCAATGGCTATCCTGTTGCCGCATTGGTCGTGCAGCCTGATGTCGTGGCCGAGTTCGGCGAACGCACCCGCTACTTCAACACTTTCGGCGGCAACACAACGGCCATCGCCACAGCGCAGGCCGTTTGGGATATCATTCACGATGAGAGCCTGCAGAAAAAGACGCTAGAAACCGGCAATGCCTTCCGTAGCGAGTTGGAGATCCTTGCCAAAGAGGGGGATGTCATCTGCGACATCCGTGGCAGTGGCCTGTTCATCGGGGTGCAGATTGTCGGAGATGATCCAAGGGGGCGGACTGCCCGCCTCGTCAATGCGCTAAAGAAAAAGCGTATTCTCATCAGTGCGTCTGGCCCGGGCGGTGATGTACTCAAAATCCGCCCACCGCTGGCCTTCGGCTCCGATGCGCTGGACTTCTTCATGAGCGGATTGCGAGAGGTCATCAAGGATATCTAGCCTGAGGGGGGAGCGACGAGCACATTCTTACCTCAATAAAACGATAGTGTATAAATACACAGCTTCCATTGGAAAGAACTGGATATGAGTTCGAACGAGAGAAAAACCCTTTTGATTACTGGCGCCAGTCGTGGCATCGGTCATGCCACTGTAAAGCGCTTCTCTGATGCGGGTTGGCGGGTGCTCAGTTGTTCCCGACAGCCCTTTGATGAAAAATGTCCCTGGCCGATGGGCAAGGAAAACCATATTCAGGTGGACCTCAGCGATCTGGCAAGCATCGGCAAGGCAATTGGCGTTGTCAAGGAACGCCTGAAATCGGAAGGCGGCAGGTTGCATGCGCTGATCAACAATGCGGCCATCAGCCCCAAGGACGAAAATGGCCAGCGACTTGATAGCCTCAAGACACCACCATATTTGTGGCATACTGTTTTCACGGTCAACTTTGTGGCGCCCATCATGCTCGCAAACGGCTTGATTGAAGAGCTGCGCGCAGCGAAGGGCTCTATCGTCAATGTCACGTCCATTGCAGGCATGCGCGTGCATCCCTTCGCCGGTACGGCCTACGCCACGTCAAAGGCGGCGCTGTCCACTTTGACACGCGAAATGGCCGCCGATTTTGGTCCGCACGGTATTCGGGTAAACGCCATCGCACCGGGAGAAATCGACACCTCGATCCTGTCACCGGGCACCGAGAAGATTGTCGAGACCATTCCGCTGCGGCGTCTGGGCGAGCCTTCCGAGGTGGCTGAAACCGTCTTCTATTTGTGCTCGGATGCCAGCTCCTATGTTTCCGGCACCGAAATTCACGTCAATGGCGGCCAGCATGTCTGAATGAGCCATCCCTGATGTGCTGAATATGTGCCCCGGCTTTCGCTCCATGTTGCGAGGGTGGGGCACATCTCCTTTACCGCTGTTAATCAGGGGAAGGAACCGGGCCATGGCTGGAGAAGCACGGTCTTTTCGGTTATCGTTGGGCAGATCCTCCCGGATCCAATCTTACTTCCTGATCGGAGTGTTCTCCTGCCTCATCGGGGTGAGGCTTGGGACTGCGCGTCTTGAACTCAGTCAGGTTGGTCTGCCAATGGCAAACCGCCCCCTTTCCGCCATGACGAACAAAGCTTCGCCACGATGCCCGAAGGGCGCAGGACAGCACTCTGCATGGAAGATGAAAAGCAAGGGACGCGGCGATCGCGCCGCTCAATATGCGTCCAAAAGAGAGTATTGTGATGAACAAGAATAAACTGGTTGTCGTCGGCGTTGGCCATGTTGGCTCTTACGTGCTGGCAGACGCCATGAAGACGGGCCTGTTCGCTGAAATCGGCGTAATCGACATTTTGGAAAATGTCGCCTATGGCGAAGCGCTGGATCAGGCACAGGCAACGGCCCTGACCTATATGAACAATGTGGATGTCAAAGCGGGCGGCTATGAACAATGCGCCGACGCCGATGTGATCGTCGTGGCCGCGGGGCCGAGCGTCATTCCCGATCCGGATAACCCCAAGGCCGAACCCGACCGCACGCTGCTGACCAAGACCAACTGTGAAGTCATTCGCGAGGTCATGACGGGCATTACCAAATACACCAAGGATGCCATCGTCATCCTGATCACCAATCCGCTCGACACCATGGTGTATATTGCGGAAAATGAATTCGGATATCCCAAGGGCCGCGTTTTCGGAACCGGCACAATGTTGGATTCAGCCCGCTTGCGCAAGCTGATCGCCGACACCTATCAGGTCGATCCCAAGTCGATTTCCGGCTATATGATGGGTGAACATGGCAGTACGGCTTTTCCTGTGCTGAGCCATGTGACTGTGGGCGGCATTCCGTTTGAGGCCGTTGATGACTATCTGGCGCCCACCAGCAATATTCAAGATCCGGATGTCGTGAAGACAAGCATTGTCTCTGCCGCCTATGAAGTGCTCAACGGCAAGGGCTGGACCAATGCTGGTGTTGCCCAATCTGCCATCACGATGGCAAAGGCCGTTTTGCTGGATGAGCGCAGCATCTATCCCGCATCAACCACGTTGCGCGGCCAATATGGTCATGATGGCGACGTGGCCCTCAGCATGCCATGCGTCATCGGCCGGGAAGGGATCATCAAGCAATTGCCCGTTGATCTGAATGAATGGGAAAAGCAAAAGCTGCAGGAAACAATCGCTTTCATTCAGTCCACGATGGTGGATGCCAAAACAGGGCCGGACAAAGCAAAATAATCTGACAGATTTTTGAAAGAAAAGCGAATAGCGGACGGGGTCGCCCGTCCGTCATGCCCGCTCTATCAACGGGCGGTTGGGCTTGCCGAGTGGCAGGCGTAAAGATGCTTCAATATCAGGAGATGCGCTTGGGCCTAGCTGCTGGTCGCCTTGGAGGTCATGTCGGTCGTATGCTCGGCCAACTCCTTGCGCCAACGCCCCGCCTCAAAGGCTTTGCGCGCCAAATGCGCTTTGCGGCGATGCTGATAGGAGCGAGCGGCATGCCGGGTCAGATAATAGAAAATCAATGCCACTGCGATGCCGACAGGCACAGCGCCCACGGCCATGATCTTGATCGTTGGCAGAATGGCTGAGAGAGACTGTGAGAGCAGTCCATGCTGAAGCGCATGGATCTTGTGATGCATGATCGGTTGCCCCAGAATCAGGCAGCCCGTTGAATAGGTCGCGCTCCAGATAAACGGAAATGTCAGTGGATTGCCAATCGCAGTGCCAACAGCAGCCGCAAGCAGGTTGCCTCCGATCAAGAAGGCGATCGCCCAAGCGATGAGAAAGTGAAATCCCAGAAAAGGTGTGAAAGAGGTGAAGACCCCGGCCGCGACTCCTGCCGCAATGGCATAGGGAGACCCTGTCAGGCGCAAGACCCGCTTGATATAATAAACGCCGGACCGTTTCCAGCTACGACGCGGCCACAGCAACACACGCATGCGCTCGGCAAATTTGGGCTTGTTCTTCCGACCAAAAATCACGGTTTCCAGTCTCTTTCGTCTTTTTGTAAAACCGATGTGCCGTTGAGCACGATATGCTGGTCCACCTTAAGCCAGCAGGCCCGCAACATAGCACATAAAGTCACTATTTTTCTTTTAAAGACAAACACTAATTTCCAAGTGTTTCTCGGCTTAAAGAAGGGGCATCCTTTGTCCGAAGATATAAGATGCGTTATCGCTTCTGAAAAGGGCTATTTCGTGGCCGTTTTTCACGATTTTTCCAAGTAAGGGTTTAGGCCTCTCTTGGAATTGTTGCAAACGATTTTAAATAGGAGAAGGGCAAATGGTGAATAAATTTGTATCACGGAGATTATTTCTAGCCTAATGGGCAGCTTAGCGGGTAATCAGAGTGATGCGTTTTTGCATTTGCGATGAAGAAGACGGGCACGATCAAAACCGGGTGAAAGATTTTGGATTATTTCAACAAGGGAGAAGCGGAAAAACAGGCCGCTTTTGCCAAAAAAAGGGATCTCATATTCCGTCCACTCGTTCGATATCTGGCGCGCAAAGGAGTGACACCCACTGCCATCAGTATGGTTGGCGTCATATTCGCATCTTTTGCCGTTGCCATGCCTGTGGAGCTTTGGGAGTTGGCCGCAGGCGGTTTCTTGCTCTATGTCCTGATGGATGCGTTGGACGGCCCGTTGGCACGTCTTACCAAGGCCAATAGTCATGGCGGCTCGCTGGTTGATATTTTCGCAGATCAATTCGGGGTCATTCTGGTGGCTCTGGGAAGTATATGGTGGCTGGATGCCAGCATTCTGGCCAATGTCTTGTTTGCCTTCTTCTATAGCCACACGATTTATCTGATGGTGATCTGCAATCTGCTCTCGGTGCCCATGCCCTATGTGCTGAGAGTGAAATATATCTATTTCATCGTCTATATCTGCTCGCTTTATGCCCAGAGCAATATGGCTATCAATATCTTTGCGATCATTTTTTTGGCCTATTATCTGGCCTATTTCGTCATCCTCTTCAGGCAGGTTCTCAAGCGTAGATCCTGAAAATTGCAGCCCGCGCTCAGGTGGCCCCTTGATAAAAATCCTGCCGATTAACGCTAATGTGTTAGTCAAAAGACTGGCTTGCAAGCGTGCCTCTTGATACACTTATCAAGGAGATAGGCCAGCATGTGGCCTGCGCGGAGAGGAGAGGCACTCCCATATGGGGTTGTATGAGTCAGACAAGAGTTTTGCGATTGATACGCATTTTCATGCGAACGTCTTTCGGCGTCCTCATGCCAAGCGCAAGCGCATTGCTGCTCAGCTTTCTCGTTATACGGCACATCTGGATGGTCTTTGCTCGACCGAGCATGCCTATAAGAATCCGCTGGAGGCCTATGATTTCTTATGTGAGATGGTTGGGTATTACGGGCTTCAGACGATCATTGTGCCGGGCGTTGAAAATATCTCGCGCGAGGGGGTCGAGGTCATTCAGCTGTTTGAAAGCCGCGCCGCTCTGGTGAGTGCTCTGAAGGCGTTTCCGGCCTTCTCATGGTCCATTCATGATGCCGTCAACCTGCAGTCCCCTGACTGCGTGACCATTCTGCCGCATCCTTTCTCTCCGAGCGGCACAGGTATCGTGAGCGGTATCGGGTTTGACAAGGCCTGCCAGTTGCTTCAACATTTTGATTATATTGAAATATCCAACGGGTCGTTTCTGGAAGTACCACTGGATGCTCTGCCGCGCACCAAATTCAAGGATCAGGTGGAAAAGACCACGCAGTTCCCAGAGGAGCTCATGCCCAGCGGCGTGGGGCGCAGTTATGGCTCTGATGCGCATCGTCCTCGGGATATCAACCTTTTCAGTTCTCTTATCAAAGGAAATGACGAGAGTGTCTTTCAGGCCCTGACCATGCGGCAGGATCTCAAGCCGATCTTGCGGACGATTGCCGAATTCCGTGCCGTGGGCAAGATTTCGCGCAGCCTGCTGACTTCCAGCATCGAATATATGCAAAAGCAGGACTACAAGCTCACCAACAATGGCGACGGTACGCGCCCTTCGCTCGCCAAACGGGCCCGCAGCCGCATTCTTGGCTAAGCGACCGATTGGGCCAGAGCGATCATGCCAGCCTGCTGCTTACCACAAAAGAAAAGACCCGATGCCGAAACACCGAGCCTCTCCCCTCTGCTATCAGGCAGATGGGGCGCTGTGAAGCGCCCCCCATGAGCTTCAAAACGTGCCTATTTTCTTTCTTTTTCAAGAGCTTCATTGATGCCCATGACGATCTCGTCAGCAGCTTCTTCGGCCGTCAGCTCGCCATAGGCGAACATTTCGATGGCATCGCCAAAGGATTCTTCCACTTTTGGATGGTCAAAATAGGCGGAAATGGCCGGACCCGAAGCGTCCAGAACCAGATTGTGGGCCTTCAGAAGGACCGGCTCGATTGCGCCTTTATCCATCAGATGCTTGAAGGCTACCTTGGAAGCAGGGATACCACGTGTGGTGCCCAGAATGTCAGCCGTTCCCGTATCGGTCAGCAAGCAGTTGACGACTTCAGCCGCAGCTTTCGGGTTTTTCGAATTCTTGGAAATAGAGAACAGCATGGAAGGTTTGCGGAAAACCCCGTCGTTGGTGGCATCTGCATTCTTGAGGATCGGAGCAGGCACCAGCTCCTGACCTTCCTTCATCGGATCCGCAATCTTGTGATATGTGGTGTCCCACTGATAGGTGCCGGCAATGCGGCCATCAGCCCATTTCGGATCTTCGTGTAGAGGCACGTTGGCTCCGGCTGCAGCCACGGTTTTCCAAGGCACGATGACTTTTTCATCAGAGAATGTCTTATACAGATTCAAGCCCTCGATGAAATCTTCCTTAGTGAAGTTCAGCGCCAGAGTGTCGGGGTCGATCATGGTGACGCCCTTCTTCTGAACGATGTAGGCCCGGATCAGACCACGGGCGTCAAGACCATGGGACGTGAGGCCGGTTGCTTCATAAGGATAGTAACCATCCCCCAGCTTTTCCTGGAAGACCTTGGCGGCAGCAATCAGGTCATCCCATGTTTTGGGCAGAGGCAGGCCTGCTTTATCAAAGGTGGTTTTGTTGAACCAAGGCACACGACCGGTGATGGACAGTGGCAGGCCCTGCAGATGACCCTTTACAGAAGTGGCTGCGAGTTCGCTCTCGGACCACTGGGAAAGATCGATTATGTCTTTATAGTCATTCAGATCGGCAAAGCCGGTGCCATCTTTGGTGAACAGAGGCAGCCAAGGCCAGTTGATCTGCATGATGTCGGCCTCGGTGCCACCGGCAAGCTGTACGGTAACTTTGGCCAGATGGCCATTCCAGCTGGTGAATTCCGGAGCAATGGTATGACCCAGCTTCTCGCCGCAATATTTCAGTGCCTCTTGCGTGGCTTCGTGGCGGCTGTTGCCTCCCCACCATGACATGCGCAAATCGGCAGCATTGGCAACAGAAAGGCTGGTTGCGGCCATGAGTGTGGCCAAAATCGTCATCTTCAGTTTCACAGGAACCTCCCTAACATATAAAATTAAGATGTATTTCAAAACCGGTTGACCCGAATACGGGCCTTTCCTCCGGCATTGTCGTAACGCGAATGAACTGTCCTTGATGGCGCGACATATCCGGTTGTCCTCACATCACCCGCCGGGTGATCTCAACCGTCCTCTCCTCGATATCCCACCTGTTTTGCGATCAAAAATTGATCACCGGGGTGGTTTGCCTCGCCATTTATTTCCTCGGACAGGGCTGTGAGACTGGCTCCAACCCTTATTCAAATTCTTGATAAAATTATACAAAAGATCGGGGGCATTAACATGGACGAACTGGTAATTTCATGGGCCTGAAAATCTACGATTCTCTCCATGCTGGTTGGTCTGGAAGGGACCTACCAGTGCGATTGTGAATCTTTTGGGGGAAGGAGAGTGCGCGTGTTCAAATGTCCGGGCAAACTTTTGTCCCGTTTGAACAGAAACTGATGCTGCAGGTTTTTAGAGCGCTGTCGCCACAGTCAATGTTGACTATAAGCAGAGATCTTGGAAGAAATCATAAAAAAAGCGCCACTTGGGAAAAGTGGCGCCTCAAGTTGTCAGTAGCACCGAGCTACATGAAACAAGTGAATACCTGGGGACGTTGGTATCCAAATGTATTTATTCCTTGGTATTATTTGATTTTAATTACTCAGATTTTGAAATCTTGCAGATTTCTGATCCTTTCTATTGACAGTTCGTTTGTCGCTTTTAAGCAATTCTTCGATTGCCATCCTTAAGAAGTAGGATAGCATGGGATTGCCTATCGTATTTGAGCCCAGCATCGCTCGTCTCAGATCGGTTTCAATCTCATTTCTGATTTGAGCCGATGAGTAGTGAATTTGCCCATCCATGCCAAAGTCTCCATTACAGACAAGCTCTTTGACTCTAGGCTGCAACTTCCAGAGGGTCGTTATGAAGCCCGTTTTTGTGGTAAAGCGTAGATGAGACCGCCAGTTTGTTCCGCATAGTGGCAAGAACGGGCTCTGAAACTTCAAACACACCGCAGCAAACAGGGCGTTTGCCATATCCATCAGCGCGCCCTAATTCCTGAACCTTTACACCAGCGCGGCGATAGACCAGCTTCATCTGTGGCTCGTAATTGGACACCATGGTGTGAATGCCATGATCAAGCGCACATTCGCACAGTGCCAGAAACAGCAGGCTGAATGCGCGGCTGGCTTCCATCGAGGGATAGACCGCGTTGATGGCTTCCTGGTCGATGCACATACGGGTGCCTTCCCAAATGCCCGGGGCAGAAAGGGAGACTTGATTGGGGAATGTTCTTCTGAAAACATCATAAAGAAGAGTAGGGCCAGTTGTCGGCATCAAGCGCATAGAGCCATATAGCTCTGTGCGGTCATCGTTGCACCAAACCAGATATGCTGGCATTTTCTCATCATAAATATCGCGCTCATAGTCACCATCGACTGAAACATCCCAGTCGAGCTGGTCAGAGAAAACCTCTTTGCGCAGCTTGAACATGCGGTCCATTAAAATCGGATATTTATGATATTCATGCGCTTCAATTGTCACAAACATCTATTAGCTCCATCGGCAAAATTGATGGCTCCACAATGTTTCAAAACCTATGAAGATGGAATTCGCATAAATGGGTGAACACATATAGCTTCACACATATGTGTTGATTTCTCGTCTGGCGGCCCGTTGCATGTGAGGGAAGGTCAGGCGCCGATCAGATGTAAGGTGATGGCCTTGGCAACAGCCTGTGACATGTTGGAACAATTGAGTTTGTAGCGGGCCGAACGCATATAGGTGCGCACGGTATGTTCTGAAATGCCAACAATGAGGGCGATTTCCTTATAGTCCTTGCCCTTTGCCGACCAATGCAGGATTTCCAGTTCCCGTGGACTGAGAACCGGAACCGGATCTTCATCACCGAACAATTCAACAATGGCTTTTTTATGCAGAACATGGGCAAGCTCCATCCAATCTTGACGGAAAGATTTGACGAAGTCGGACCAGTTGGTCTCTCCGGGCCTGGAATTCACCGAAAGCAGGGCCCGTCGGCCAACCTTGTCGGTGATAGGAATGGAATATCCGTACTCTCCCATGCCGTGGACCTGGAAGTTGGACATCATTTCCACCGCTTCTCCAGTTGGCTCAATCTCGGACCAGTCAAAAGGTAGACTGCGTCTAAGGCCTTCCTTGACCACCGGATCAATGGTGACATAGCTCCTGGTCAGGTAGATTGCGATCCAGTCTGGTGGGTAGGTCGTGCGCACGAACGGTGAGTCGATCTGCATATCCGCAGTCACGGTTTGCGCCATATGATAGGTCACATGACCAAGGCGATACCCATCACGCAGTTCAAAAACTGCCTTCTCGACATTCTCGGCTTTTTTGATTTCTCTGAAGATCGTTTCGCGCAGCAGAAGAAATCTGTCGGAAGTTTCGGTCATGGTCCGCTCTCAATTGCTTTCCTAAGTAATCGCAAAATCGATTTATTCGCGCAAGTCCTCTCGTACATATGTGCGAGGCAACTATACAAATAGCAATCATTGAGAGTAAATTGGTATCAATACACGATATACTTTAGCTATTCTCTGCAATCTTTGAATGCATCTATAGGTAGTATCGAAATTTGCGTAAACTTTTTGAGTTAATGCTCTGTTAACTGCAGGAAAACGGCCATATTGCGATAAAATTTGCCAGAAATTACGCCATTCTGGCGATTTGTGCGCCTAATAGAGAAGAAAGCGCTTTATCAAGAAGCAAGCATAAGAAACTTGAACGTCGCGACTGTTCCTCTGAGCAGATGCGCAAAAAACCCCAGAAGTTGAAATCTGAGGCCTTTTAAAACCGTGTTGCCGTGGAAAGGGAAATTTAATCGCTAAACCAATAGCGCATTTTATCTGTGAACAAACTCAATTAGGGCGCATCTGGTGCAGGAGATCTCAAGCCCAGATGACTTCTGCATCCAGTGTTTCGGGCAAACGAGACTGCATCTTGTGCTGATGTCTGGACGTTAGCAGCTCGATAAGGCACTCCAAGGGAACAGGTCGGGAATAAAGGAAGCCCTGATATTGATCGCAGTGATTCATGCGCAACCAAGCCAATTGGTCGATCGTTTCCACCCCTTCCGCAACGGCGGAAATACCGATCAGACGGCAGAGGGAGAGGATCAGATTGATCACAGAGCTCTGGTCTTCGATCATATTGACGAAGGAACGGTCCACCTTGAGGCTGGAGATGGGGTAATCCTGAATATAGGCGAGGTTGGAATAACCCGTGCCGAAGTCATCCACCGCTATGGAGAAGCCTGTACGGCACAAATCCATCAAAATGGCTTTGGCGTCAAAGCCGACACCCATGAGCATACTTTCGGTGATTTCGATTTCAAGCCTGTCGGTGGGGCAGCCTGTCTTGGCTAAACCCGCAGTCAGACGATTGACGAAATCGGGTCGTTCAAACTGCTTGGGTGAAATATTGATGGATATGGGAATGTCATAGCCCAACTCGGCAAGCCTTCTTTGGTCCCGTCCGGCGCGATCGGCAATCCAGTCGCCAGCCCGATGGATCAGGCCTGTATCTTCCAACGCTGCGATAAATTCACCGGGAAACACCAAGCCCTTCTCAGGATGCTGCCAGCGCATGAGAGCCTCGGCACTGACAACCTTCTGAGTCTGGCAATCGACCCGTGGCTGGTAATAGAGACAGAATTCGTTCTTTTCCACGGCACGCACAAGATCCTTCTCAAGCGCACGCTTGGCAAGGGCTGCGTGTTGCAGCGCAGGACGATAGAAGCGATAAGTGTTGCGGCCACTATCCTTGGCTTCATGCAAGGCAAGATCACAGTGACGAAGAAGTGTCGGCAAGTCTCTGCCATGTTCAGGGAACAGAGCAAGGCCAATACTGGCATTGGCGCTCAGTATATGATCACCCACGCGGCACTCCGCATTGATGGAGGCCAGAAGCATCTGACAGCGGTTATCAAGGTCTGATGTCGACGCATAGGGTTTGACAATAACAAATTCGTCACCGCCAAGGCGCGCGATCTGTTCGGTTTCGCTCAGTGACAGCTGAAGCAGGGACGCAACATGCTTGAGCAAGGCATCACCAGACGGATGCCCCAGCGTTTCATTGATCGATTTGAAATGATCAAGACCGATGACCATGAAGACAAGACGTTCATTGTCGCGAAACGCACTTTCGATCATGTCCGGATAATGAGAGTTGACATAGTTGCGGTTATGCAAGCCGGTCAACATGTCATAATGGGCAAGATAGCGAACGCGACTTTCCTTCTCCTTGAGCTCCGTCACATCGGATTCAGTGAGAATGAAAGCGGGCTGTCCGGTCGGGCCATCGAAGCAATTCATGCCTGTGATTTCGTGCCAGCGCTTGCCGTCCTTGGTCTTGACTTCGCATATCTTGGAAATCGAACGACCCTTTTTGATATTACGGATAAAGCGGTCATAATCGGATTTCTTGACAAAGCGCCCGCGCAGGTTAAGCGAAGCGTCGCCGTAGGTTTCAAGCGCCGCCGGGTTCTTGTAAAGAGACTGGCCGCTCATATTAAAAAGCGAAATGCAAACCGGAATATGATTGAGCGCTTCGGCACTTCTGATCTGTTCCGGCACACGGTTTACATCTGCTGAGGCTTCAAAGAGCAGTCCAAACCGCCCATCCGGCAGTGCATGGGCGCAAATGCGAATGTGGTATGGGCAGGGCTTGCCTTCCGGATAGAGAGTCCACAATTCGCGAAAGGACTGGCCAGATTTGCGTGAGGCTTCCAGATATTGCTGTAGACGTTCGACAACGGTTGCGCCAATATCTGCGCTTAGATCTCGGCTCATCAGCTCTTCAGCGCTGTCTGCTTGCCAAAGTTTGCAGGCAGAATCGTTCGCCCAAAGAATGCGCAAGGTTTCAATATCAAGAACCCACAACGGTATCGACAATTGCATCGCATCTGATGCACTGAATACTGCTTTCTCGGTGACTTTCTGGGGGACTCGAGTCATGAGTATTTTCCAACGGTTCTTTATTGTCTGCCTGCACCACTGTGGTTCAGTGATTGCGTTTTTATATGCGCCCTATATTTGACATCGAAAAGATCAAACACAGCACAGTTTGGGCGCGCCTCTACCCTCTATTGGTTGATTCAATTAAACGATATGATCAGTAAATAATAATTTAAGTTGCAATTGACAAATAACATATATCGAAAAACGTGAGGATCTCTCTGCTTTTTCTATAGGCTTGACTTGTAAAAAATAACAATAAACAAATTGATCGCTTTCCCATACATGGTTATCAAATTGATTATTTTATCAGGCCATGCGCAAAAGCTCACTCGATCGCTCTCTTTATTAAGAGAGCGGAAACTATAAGTGCGAAATACACATTCAAAATGCCGCTTTGTTCGATTGAAGTGGATCCCAGGCCAAATATTCCACATTCACGGGATAACCAAACAGGCTTTCCTGCTTTATGGCGCCAGGCAGGGCGCCATGGCGCAGATAAAAGCGGCGTGCACCGTCATTGCCAATCAGAACGGAGAGGCTGGCCATTTGTTCGTCTTGCTCGGCCAGTTGTTTCAATGCCGTGCACAAAAGCTGAGAGCCGATGCCAAGCCCGGTGCGAGACGGATGGCAATGAAGATTATCGATGAAGGGGGAGGGGCGGCACCATATGGATATGAAACCGGCAGGCACAGCTGTTTCTTCTTCTATGGCCAGTAAAACAA
Source organism: uncultured Cohaesibacter sp. (assembly GCF_963682185.1). Classification (NCBI taxonomy): domain Bacteria; kingdom Pseudomonadati; phylum Pseudomonadota; class Alphaproteobacteria; order Hyphomicrobiales; family Cohaesibacteraceae; genus Cohaesibacter; species uncultured Cohaesibacter sp. The sequence goes on from NZ_OY821667.1 coordinate 4,529,346, forward strand.
GATCCCGCTTGCCCGTTCTGCATGTCTTCCATCGGTCCGCGATATCTGCCTCCAGGCGGTCCCTTATATAGTGAGGGGGCAGGTAATTCCTATAGGCGGTCGCCCAGCTCTCCGCCTGCAATTTAGCGATGGCAGGAAAGTCGGAACGAACGGCTTTTCGGATCGTGATCTGTGTCTGCATGGGAAGGGCCGAGTCAAACAGGCAAAGCGCGAAGGACGCCGTTAGGTCAAAGCGTCTCTAGGAGAGCGAGAGGATCGGGCGTCTGTTTTTGTATCTTTCTTAAGGTTGGCTTCATTCTCTTGCTTGATGCGCATCAGCGCCCTTTGGCAGGCTTCGTTGGTTTGTGGCAAATCACGGGCAACCGTCTTGATCAATTCGCGGAACCATTTATGCCGAGGCGAATGGCGGTTGCGAATATGCCAGACCATGAAAAATTCACTTGGAGCCAGCTCAAGGGGAGGATCTACCCACGCAAGGCCGCGGAAAATCGAGTCTGCCAAACGTGAAGGTGCTGTAGCCAGCATGTTGGTTCCACGCACAACCATGGCTGCGGAAGCAAAATTCGGTCCAAGGTAAGATACATTGCGTGAGCGCCCCAGCTCTGCAAGGGCCTTGTCAACGGCTGTATTTTCATTGCTATCCCATGAGAGGATGGCGTGGTTGGCACGACAGAAATCATCCAACCCTTCTGGCGCGTCCCGCACAGTGGGGTCATAATATGTCAACATGCGGTCCCCACATAGCTTGCTGACAACCAGATCTGTTGAATCCTGTGGCGCATAGGGACAAAGCTCCAGATCGGTGAAGCCTTTTTCAAGTGGATTCCGGACGGCCATGTTCAACTGATATGTCTTGAGCGAACAGTGGGGCGCTTCCTTCTTGAGCTGCTGGAAAATAGCAGGCACCAGCAAGTCATGCTCATAGTCGTTGCAGACAATGGAAAAGCGGTCGTTGGAATTCAAGGGGTCAAAAACAGCCTGACTATAAAGAGACTCGATACCCTCTAGCACCGTGTCGATATCGCCCATCATCGTCTCGACCCGCTCCGTTGGCACCATGGCGCGCCCAACCTTCAGAAACAGGGGGTCTCCCAGCATACTGCGCAGCCGGTCCAGAGAATGGCTCACCGAAGACTGGGTCACCCCCAGCAGTCTGGCTGCCTCAGTTACGGAGCGGTGCTCATGAATCAGCTTGATCATGTAGAGCGAGCGTCCGTCGAGAGATAAGTAATCGATATTTTTCATCATAGCTATTAATATAATGCATTTGAAAACATTTTAACAATTCTTATTTTTGGCGTGACCAAACAATTCGTCTTTTTTTTTGACGTGCTGATCCAATTTGTAGAGCCCCATAATAATGGGAAAGAAAAGGGAATTTAAGAAATGACTGATGTCCGCGAAGCGTCCGTCGTCGTCTTGTATCACAGCGGATACGGACATACAGAAGCTGTAGCAAAATCTGTTGCCAAGGGTGCTGAGGCTGTTGATGGCGTGTCTGTCCAGCAGATCAAGGCCGATGATGAAAATCTGAACTGGGAAGCATTGGCCGAAGCTGATGCCATCATCTTCGGTAGCCCGACCTATATGGGGTCTGTTTCTGCTCAGTTCAAAACTTTTATGGACGCAAGTTCGAAAGTTTGGGCTTCCATGGGCTGGAAGGACAAGTTGGCCGGTGGCTTCACCTGTTCGGCATCGCAGTCTGGTGACAAGCTGAACACTCTGATTCAGCTCGCTGTCTTTTCTGCCCAGCATGGTATGCAGTGGATTTCCACTGGCACACTGCCTGGCAATAACAGCTCTCAGGGGTCCATTGAAGATGTGAACCGTCTTGGTTCCACTCTCGGGCTGATGGCGCAGGCCAATGCAGACCAGGGCGCTGACGTTGCTCCCCCTGCAACCGACCACCGTACTGCTGAGCTTTATGGCACTCGCATCGCCGAAGCTGCAAAGCGCTGGAATGGTCTTGCTGGCTAATCCGACATTTGATCTGCCGTAAAGCAGAAAACAAAAATCATGGAGCAGGGATACCGAAAGGTCCCTGCTTTTTTCTTGTGATTGACGCGCGGAGTAATTGAGATTGCCCGCGATCGATTCTAAGCTGCAGATCAAGAGCGGGATTGGCAAACATGCGGATGGGGCTGAATTGGTAAGCTATGACAGGAATTTATAAATTCAAAATGTCCCGGCTCGCTCATTGGGCACTCGGGTTTGCCAGATTATCCATTCCCGTGGCAATCCTGTCATTTCTTCTCATGCGCTTTGGCGGTCTGCATCCATCCATCGCACTCTATTGCTTTGCCGCTTCGGTTTGTCTCGCCCTTCTGTCCATTCTGACCAGTTGGGCTGCTTTTCCGGCCATCTGGTTTGATGGCCAAAAAGGGGGGCGCTCCCTATGGGGAGCCTTTTTGCGCAGCTTGGTGGTGCTTTTGCCTGCCGCGGTATTTGGCTATTTCTATTTTACATTGCCGCCTTTTTCCGATCTTTCGACCAATCCGCTCAATCCTCCTGAATTTGTCGCCGCCTGGCAAATGCGCAGTGACGCCGACAATTCTCTGGCCATCGCATCGCTGGATGCGCGTGAGCAGCAGGCGCTGGCCTATCCTGCATTGAAAAGCCAGACTTACGCTCATTCCGTTGCGCTTATGCAATTAGCCATTGCTGATGAATTGAAGAAGCATGAGTGGCAGGTACTGCGCGCAGAAGAGCAGCCAGAGGCAGATGGAAACGCCTATTACGAAGCCTATACGCGATCGGTTTTCACTGGATTGCGCTATGTGATGAGCATTCGTCTTAGCCCCAACGGAGACGAGGAATCAAACCTCGATATGCGCTCGGCGTCGCTTTGGGGGCCTCGTGACTTTGGAATGAATGCACGCAGAATTCAGAGCTTTATCGAAGGCGTAGAAAGCCGTTTGGAGACCAACGTACAGCGCTATGAACTCAAGCTGGAAGAGATCGAGCGTTTGCGCCGCCTGCAAAGAGGCCCTATACCGCGCCCCAAACCCGAAAATCTTGGCCAGAGTGCGACAGGTTGAGAAGCTAAAGCCTTAGCGGTCCTTGCGGGGCCGTACCAGTTGGTACTGGGCCGAAAGAGTCGGTTCTGCATCCAGACACTGCACAATGCCCCGCGCTACAAGATATTCCATTTGTGCAAACATGGAGAGGGCTGCGGCTTCGTGCAGCGAGACATCGACATCTTTGTAAACGGTTGCGACCATGTCCGGAATGGTTTTTTCTCCGGCACTAAGGCGTGCAATAAGGGCTTGCTCGCGTTTTTCCCGGTGAGATTTGAGGCCGGCAAGGAACGCATGCGGGTTGGCAATAACGCCTCCATGCCCCGGCCAGTAAAGCCGATCCTGTCGCAGCATCAGTTTGCTGATGCTATTCATATAAGCTGCCATGGATCCATCTGGCGGTGCAACGATTGATGTCGACCAGGCCATGGCGTGATCGCCGCAAAAGAGGCCGCTGCCATCTGAGAAGCCAAAAGAGAGATGATTGACTGTGTGCCCCGGCGTGTGCACGACTTCCAAGGCCCAGTCATCGCCCTCCACGAGATCTCCATCGACCAGAAAATGATCGATCTCCAGGGTGCCATCCCCTTCTGCATCCAGCGGATTGGCTTCGCCCCTGTGAAGCGGGCGCGTGGGGCGATGGATTCCTTCTGCGTAGATAGGTGCGCCACATTGTTCTTTTAGGAGCCGCGCGCCTGGGGAATGATCCGCATGGCTATGTGTAATAAGAATATGTGTGATGGTCTCTCCGGCGGTGGCTTTCATCAGGGCATCAATATGCTCCCGGTCAGATGGTCCCGGATCGATGATCGCAACCTTTCCATGTCCAACAATATAGCTGTTGGTGCCCATAAAGGTAAAAGGGCTGGGATTGTTGCAGGTCACACGCCTGACGTTGGGGGCAAGCTTCACGGCTGTGCCATAAGCGGGCGAGAAATCCCTGTCGAAGTCGAGGTCTGCCATTTATGAGATCCTGCAGGATAGGAGGCATACGGCTTTGCCGGTCAAAATCTTCTTGAGTGAGAAGACGGAAGTGTCAAGGATACCAACAGTTTTAGGCCTTCGCCAAGGGGCTTGGTCGCCATGTGACGATTATGTGACATTCTACAAGAATAGGGGAATGCGTAGTATAAAAAGGGATTTTTTTGAGCAATCGTGATTAATTTCTGAATTTTTCCATTTATATTTTAAAATTTACAATTGAATTCTGTGGAAACTTTGGAATCGTGAAGTAAAATTGATTGCAAGAAAAGCTTGCAGAAAAATCACATTCTACGTGAAATTACATATTTTTCCACGACTTAATGGCGAGATATGGTTAAAAAGGTAGTAATATCAATTATTTTCTACCGTTTAAGCAAAATTAACCTGCCTTAAGTGAAACTAACCATGCCAATATTGCTTATGGTGTGATTTGGGCGATATTGTCGGATTTGTACAGTATTACTATAGTAAAAAGGCTTCTGACCCATGTCTGTTGAGCAGTCAGTAACTGGTGTAGAAAGATTTTTTGGTGATGACGACATCATCGTCAGCAAGACCGATTTATCGGGGCGCCTGACTTATGCAAACAAGATATTCCTCGATATTTCCGGATATAAAGAAAAAGAAGTCCTGGGCAAACCGCATAATCTGATCCGGCACCCCTACATGCCTAGAACCATTTTCAAGCTTCTCTGGGAATCAATCGAGAGCGGTCATGAAATCTTCGCTTATGTTAACAACCGCTGTAAAAATGGGGATCACTATTGGGTTTACGCGCATGTGACGCCGAGTTGGAACAAAGAAGGCAAAGTGAGTGGCTTCCACTCCAACCGGCGCGTACCTGATAAGGAGATACTCCAGAAACATGTGATCCCGCTCTATGACAAGATCCGGAGTGCTGAGCAATCAGTTACCAACCGAAAGGATGGGCTGAAGGCCGGCATGCAGGTCATTGACACGCTACTTGCTGAAAAAGGCCTTCAATATGACGAGTTTATCGCAACGTTGGGGCAAAAAAAGAGGCGGGGCTACCGCTGATAGGTGAGGGTATCACTGTCATGCGGTTTATAGTTCCGGAGGAGAAACCAGATGGTTTTTGTTAAGAAGTCTGCTTCCATAAGAAAAGCGATGGAAGTGTGTCAGGCAGTCGCAGATGGTGATTTTTCCGTGCGCATCACAAATATTGATGACCGGGGAGAAGTGGGCCAACTGATGCATGCGATCAATCAGATGATCGACCGCTCCGACGCTTACATCCGGGAATCAAAAGCCTGTCTGGACTATGTGTCGCGCAACCAGCATTTTCGCCTGATCGCGGAAAAAGGTATGGTGGGTGACTTCAAGCGTGCAGCTGAGAGCATCAACCGCGCAACATGGAAGATCAAGCAACGTCACGATCAGTTTGATGAAATGGGCACCAGATTCGAACATGAGCTGGACCATATCGTCGAAAGCATGACCGGCATGATTTCCAATCTGCAAGGGGCTTCAAAGAAAGTGTCTACCGCCTCTCATGGGGCTCAGGAACAATCCCTGATCGTCGCTTCCGGGGCCGAGGAGGCTTCTGCCAACATGCAGTCGGTTTCTGAAGCTGTCGAGCAGCTCACCGACGCCATCGCGGAAATTAACTCGCAGGTGGTCAACAGCAGTGGCATCGCGCGCCAGTCTGTTGAGAAATCACACGATATGAGTGGAGAAATCTCTAGTCTGGCAACTGCCTCCCAGCAGATCAGCGAAGTTGTCTCCCTTATTTCAGATATCGCCGCACAAACCAACCTTCTGGCTCTGAACGCCACCATCGAGGCCGCGCGCGCCGGAGAGGCAGGCAAGGGCTTTGCCATTGTTGCGCAGGAAGTCAAGAATTTGTCGGCCCAGACTGCCGAGGCAACGGAGCAGATTTCAGGGCAGATCAGCGGACTGCAACAGGCAACCGAACGGGCAGTGCGCGCCAATGATGATATTTCCAAGACGATTGAACGGGTGAGCGAAATCTCCACCGCCATCGCGGCCGCTGTTGAGCAGCAGAGCGCAGCAACACGGGAAATTTCCTCAAACATCGAAGAAGCCGCCGTCGGCACGCAGGATGTCAGCCGTGGTGTTTCCGAAGTCAAGGAAGCGACGTCAATTACGGAAGAAACCGCCAAAGAAGTGCTCGTGGTTTCAGAAAATCTGGTTCAGCAAGAAGGCAGCCTGGCCAAATTGCGCGAAGAACTGGTCCGCTTCATGGGGGAAGTGCGCAAGGTTGGGTGATCCACTCTGCGACAATCTGCATGGATAGAAAGAAGGCGGCTCCATATCGGGAGCCGCCTTCTTCATTACAAGTCTTGTCCGGCTTGAGCGCCAAAAGGGCTGCGCGCCGTTTCTCTTGGGATCAGGTGATCACATTGGGTTCTGTGCGGCCGATTCGTCCCTTTAGATCAGTCAGTTCCAGCATGGCTTCGACCAGCGGCTTGAGAGCCTGTTCCGGTGGCATGCTGTGGTTGCCGTGTGTGTCGACATATTGTTCCAGATAGACGCGCAAGGTGGCACCATCTGTGCCCGTACCGGATAGGCGGAAGACAACACGCGCATTGCCTTCAAACCAGACGCGAATGCCTTGACCACTGCTAACGGATCCATCCACTGGATCATTGTAGGAGAATTCGTCGGCATCTTTGATGGTGAGGGAGCCAAGTGTCTTCCCTGCGAGTTTATCAAGTTGACCGCGCAGATCATCCATCAGCTGGTTGGCTGCATCCATGGGGATGGCCTCATAGTCGTAGCGGCTGTAATAGTCGCGACCATATTTGGCCCAATGCCCTTCGAGAATGGTTTTCACCGGTTGACGGCGTTCGGCCAGAATATTGAGCCAGAGAAGAACAGCCCATAACCCGTCTTTCTCGCGCACATGGTTAGAGCCGGTGCCTGCGCTTTCCTCGCCGCAGATCGTTGCCATGTCAGCATCCAAAAGGTTGCCGAAGAATTTCCAGCCCGTTGGCGTTTCAAAGCATTTGATGCCCTGTTTGGCTGCCACACGGTCGCAGGCGGCACTGGTCGGCATGGAGCGTGCCACACCGGCAAGCCCATGCCGATAAGCCGGAGCCATATGGGCGTTTGCTGCCAGAACGGCAAGACTGTCAGATGGGGTGACATAGATGCCGCGACCGACAATCATGTTGCGGTCGCCATCGCCATCGGACGCAGCGCCAAGGCAGGGGGCCTTTTCCGACATCATCAGGTCCATCAGGCTTTTTGCCCAGACCGGGTTGGGGTCTGGATGTCCGCCGCCAAAATCTTCGCTCGGTTCGGCGTTGAGCACAGTGCCCTCCGGAGCTCCGAGTGTCCCTTCAAAAATGGCTTTGGCGTAAGGGCCAGTCACAGCGTGCATGGCGTCAAACACGATGGTAAAGCCACCAGCGATCAGGTTGCGGATGGAAACGAAATCAAACAGAGAGGCCATCAAGTCCTTATAGTCCTTGACCGGATCAATGACATCGACGTCCATTTCGCCAAGCTTCTTGCTGCCGATGGAGCCCAGATCGACCATTTCATTCTGCAGGATCTTGTAAGACGTCAACGAGCAGGTCTGCTCATAGATTGCCTCGGTGACATTTTCCGGAGCTGGGCCACCGTTGGACACATTATATTTGACCCCGAAATCGGCATCGATGCCGCCCGGATTGTGGCTGGCTGAAAGAATCAGGCCACCGTCTGTCTTGTATTTGCGAATGAGGTTGGATGCGGCTGGCGTGGAAAGCAGGCCATGCTGGCCAACGATCACCTTGGCTGCGCCATTGGCTGCTGCCATGCAAAGAATGACCTGAATTGCCCTGCGATTGAAATAACGTCCGTCACCGCCAACAACAAAGGTCTTGCCTTCAGCGCCACTAATAGCATTGAAAACGGATTGGATGAAGTTTTCAAGATAGCCGGGTTCCATGAAGACCCGTGTTTTCTTTCTGAGTCCAGATGTTCCCGGGTTCTGGCCTGAAATAGGTTCGCAGGAAATGGTCGATATTTTCATATTGAAGCCTCCAGGTCAAAGTTACCAGAACATTACTGGTGTATCTGACCAATAAACATAGACATGGATCAAATGCGGATAGCAAATCTGCATTTTCAAGTTTTGTGTCGTAAAAAGGGACTCAGGTGATCTGTTTAACTATTTAATATAACGTCCTTTTTACGAAGTCCGAAAAATGGGTTGTTTTCAAAAGAATGAACACTTCTTTAGTCGAGAGTCTCAATGTTGCCCCTGATCGGCAATGATAGTTGCACGGTAGCACACATGCCCCCCGATTAAAAAGGTTGCCTGATTTTTGATTGGTCGCCTCAGGCAATAGAACCGAAACCAAGCAGGCAACAGGGCGCACTAAAGTGCAACGCAGTACCTTTGGCGGCTGAATAAGGGAAAGGGGAGTTTACGAGGATCCGTGGAACCGCAGTACACTCGACCTAAGTCAAAACAAACGGAAATATTGTTTTGTAGCGTAAAGACTATATATTATGCGGCATGGCGCTGTCTATCCAGTTATGCAAGGAATTCACACACGCGCACGCCGACTGTTCAGCACAATGCCAATAGCAATAAAGGCGATGCCCATCAGATGGTAGCCTTGTAAGCGCTCGCCAAGCAGGAAAAAGGCGAGAATCGCCACCCACACCGGCATCAGGTGAATGAACACACCCGCCTTGGAAGGGCCGATGAGGCCAACGCCCTTGTTCCAGCTGAAATAGGCCAGAAGCGAGGCAATGAATGTCACATAGACAATCGCTGCCAAATTCGTCGGCGTGAGCGTAACAGGCTGATAGGTGAGGGTTTCCCAGATATAGAGCGGCAGCAGGATAAGGGCGCCAAGGCCGGTGATCACCATCAGCATGACCAGCGGATCAAGGGCCAAGGGGCGTAGCTTGACCGTAATAGAATAGAGTGCCCAGACAATCGCCGCCCCGACCATCCAGATATCGCCGACGGTGAATTTGAGATGGAACAGGGTGCTCAGCTCGCCGGAGGTGATGACAAAGATGACTCCAAAAAAGGAGATCATAATCCCTGCGATCTGCGCGAGGCCGAGTTTCTCCTTGAGAATGAACACCGAGAGCAATGCCATGATGGCAGGGCAGGTGGCCAGAATCAGCGTCGAGTTGATGGCCGTGGTGCTGTGCAAGGCCTGATATTGCAGTGGGTTGAAAGCGGCAATACCCGTGGCCGACATGGCAAGGAGCAGCTTCCAGTGTTTGCGGATGACAGGCCAGTTGGCGGGCAGCTTGCGGGCGGTGAAAAACAAAAGGATGAGGCAGCAGAAAAACCAGCGCCAGAAGGACAACCCAAGCGGAGGCAAATCGCCCCGAACGGCGCGCCCGATCACAACATTCCCACCCCAGCACAGGGTTGCAAGGGCCAAGGGAGCATAGGCGGCGATATTACTGTTTTTCATGAATTTTGCTTTTTATAAAAAGGAAGACTGCAAGGAAGGATTTCTCCTTCGCATATTTTGATCTTGCGTGGAAGGAAAAAGACGTTCCATAGTGTTTTGGTTTTCTTTGTGATTGAAGCATCAGGGCATACGGTATGAAAATCGGAATATTGATATTCAAGGATGTTGAAGAGCTTGATTTTGTCGGGCCTTGGGAAGTTTTCACCATGGCCAATATGGTTAAGAAAGCCAAGGGAAAGGAGCCTCTCTTCGAAATGGCGCTGATCGCTCCTGACGCCGAGCCAGTCACCTGCGCCAAGGGCATGCGGGTGTTGCCGGACAAGACAATGGCCGAGACTGACTCGCTCGATGTGATTCTTGTTCCCGGTGGACAGGGGACACGACGCGAAGTGAATAATCCGGCCATTATCAACTGGATTGCAGAAATCGGTGAGGAGGCAAAATGGGTGACCAGTGTATGCACCGGATCGCTACTGCTCACAGCTGCCGGTCTGACCAAGGGCAAGAAAATTACAACCCATCACGGGGCCGTTGATCTGGTCAAAGAGCGACCGGAAAAACCTGACGTGCATGGGGAATATCGCTATATCCGTGATGGCAATTTGGTGACCAGCGCTGGTGTGTCTGCTGGTATCGATATGAGTCTCTGGCTCGTAGGCGAGTGGTATGGCCCTGATTTTGCGCGCATTGTGCAAAAGGCCATGCAATATGACCCGGTTCCGCCTTATTCTGCTCTGACCTGAGGGCTGTCGCCATCTGGGCCGAGGCCCTCGGCAAAGGCACGTCTTTTAAGCCTCATTGCCATGATGCCGAGCCGCATAGTCTCTTCCAGAATGAGAATTCCGTAGACGATATAGAGCGACAGCTCAAAGACCTGGGTGCAAATGAGCAAGAGCGGCACTCCGAAGCCCCATTGTAGCCCGACCTGAACCCAGAACACCCATTTGGGCCGGTCTGTCGCACGCAATATGGCGCCGATGGTGACTGATGCCGTGCGCACCAGAACCAACAAGCCTCCATAAGGGATCAGCAACAGGAAATTGATTCGAACCCAATCGGAGATATGCCAGGAGAGAGCGTCTGCGAGCAGCGTCACGCCGACAAACAGCAATGCAAGGCGTGGTGCCAGCAAGCGCAGGGCTTTCAGTACAGAGAGGATTGCCCTGCGTAATTCCGGGCTGCCGGGCTCCAGATCCGCGCAAGTGAGAGTAGCCGACATAGCTACCGCCCGCCCGAGCACATTGGCAACCGAGAGCCATGGGGTCATCAGCGCCAGAGCAGCAAAGGTCAAATAGGGTTGCTGGGCAAACAACAACTGATAAGCTTGCGCTCCGACAATGAGTGCAGCCACATTCAGCATGACCGGCAGCAAAACCGAACGCGGCAGCAGTGCTTCTCGGTCATAGTCTGCGCTCCCTGACGTTTCTGCGGCGCTTTTGTCCCGCAGAGCCACGCGCATGTCGCGCACTGTCAGCACCACGAGATAAAGGAGCCGCGCGCTTTGACTGACAAGAGTCGCGATGGCCGCTCCCTTGATGCCCAGTTCCGGAGCTCCGAACCAGCCGTAGATCAGAAGCGCATTGAGAATGACATTGAGCGGCAACTCGATGGCAAATCCCCGCAATTCGCGCGGCGCCTGTCGTCGAACATCGAAACTGATGGTCAGGAGATAGGCGGCAAAGCTGAGAGGAAGGGCGTAGACCATGAGCGCCAGATAGCGCTTCGCCGCAAAGCCGATGCCGGATGTCGTGGCCAGCCAGTCCACAAGAAAATTGATGTTGAAGCGGAAGAGCAGAACAAGAATGATACTAAGCCCGAGGCCCAACATCATCATGCGCAGGAGGCGCACAAAGTAAAGGCGCATATCGCCCGCGCCAAAAGCACGCGTTAAAAGGATCTGTGCACCCGACCCAAGTCCGAACAACAGCGCCATGAAAACACCATAGAGCCCTGCGCACAGGCCAAGACCCGCTAAGGTCTCATCACCAATCGGACCAACCATATTGGCATCAATCAGAATGGCGGAAGTGGAAAAAAGACCGGACAGCGAAAGAAAACCCGCCAACTTGAGAATAGAGGGGGTTTCACGATCGAGTAGGGCAGACTTGGTCGAAGGATTGGCTGTCACGGGGATAATGAAATCTTCTATTTGCGAATGGTTGGCGTTGGGCGGACATTAGGCTAAATTGCCCCCAATGCCAATGAAGAAGACCTCCAAGCCTGAAAGCGAATGCTCGTGTCCAATCTTGTTATTTACAGTCCCTATCTGGGGATCGCCGTTCTAGTCATTTTCGTTCTGTCAGGCAAAGTTTTTCGCGATAACTGGAAAGCGGCAGGGCCTCACTGGAAGCGCAACTGCTGGCTCTCGGGAATCGTGGCGACCCTCTGCTTTCTGGCGCTGGCCTTCATACCCTTTGTTCCGCACTGAGATATCCAGTCAATCTGTGCAAAACCTGTCGTTTGAACAAAGGGGTCGTTTCATTTCTGTCATGAACAATGTGCATGAGTTTTGGCAATGGGCAACACTGCTTTTCGCTTCCATTGACCAGATTGACGGTGCGACGGAGCGACAGACAGCAGAAACGAAAAAGGCACGTCTTCGGCGTGCCTTTTTAAATAGATCCTAACGCGCAATAGCCAGTTTATTCGGCTGCGCTCATGGCTGCTTCGCGTTCTGCTTTCTCGCGGGCCGCTTTCTTGCGAGGGCATTCCCCATGAAGACGCTCTTTGAGAGGGCTGTCCTTATCAACTGCGGCGCCGCAGATCAGGCAATGATCCGCATCGGAAATTGCGTTGAGGCCGCCGCATGAGCCGGCAATCGGTTTGCGCTTGAACATGACGCCAATGGACATGCCAACAACAATGACCAAAAAGGCTCCGAATACGATAAGATAGGTTGCCATCTAAATACCCTCTATGCCACCCGACACCTCTGAGCGCGGGCGGGTTGCTGATCATTTTTCCGCCTTCATCAAAGCATCAAAAGCCTTGCTGCTTGATGTTACAAATCCGTTTTCTTCGCGGCGAATGAAATAGGCCGGAATGTCCAACTTGTCAGCCAGAGCACGACCTTCCTTTTCACCCAGCACCAGAAGAGCCGTTGCCATCCCGTCGGCGCGCATGCCATTGGGAGCCAGCACAGTGACTGAAGCAAGATTATGCGTGACCGGTCGCCCGGTCAGCGGATCGATGATGTGGGACATGCGCTGCCCCTCATCATTGAAATAGAAATTGCGATAGTCCCCCGACGTAGCGATACCCATATCACTTACGGGAAGAACCAATTGCACTGACCGCCCGGCTTCATCGGGTTTTTCTATGCCGATCTGCCAAGGCTCGCCCATGCCATTCAGGCCATGAACCATAAGGTCACCGCCTATCTCTACGAGATAATTCTTAATACCATGCTTCGCAAGGGTGCGACCGATCAAATCTGCGCTATATCCCTTGGCAATCGCACCCAGCGTAATGGTGACACCCGGTTTGTTCTTGCGCACCATCGGGGGATCGGACTTCACATCCAAAAGCGTGCTCTGGCCAACATTGACCATGGCAGCTCGGATTTGTGCATCTGTTGGCGGATTCTCGTTGTCCTCTGGACCAAAGCCCCAAAGGTCGACAAGTGGCGAAACGGTAATGTCGAATCGCCCTCCGCTGAGCTCGTGAATGGCCTGTGCTTCCTGCAAAACCTCGTGAAAACTGTCAGAAGTACTTAGCCAGTCCGTCGAAGAACTGTTGTTAAAGATGGAGATTTCCGACTCGTCTTTCCAGTTCGACATGGACTCGTTGGCGGCGTCCAGTGTTGCCTTTATGTCGTTATAAAGGGCCTCTTCGTCCACTTTTCCGCGCGCATGCAGTGCCTTGATGGTGTAACTGGTGCCCATTGTGTTGCCACGGAGCTGATATTCGTCAGTTTGTTCGGAAAACAGATCACATCCTGCGAGAGCGAATAGACCAATAAAAACGGGAATAAGCCGGAAAAATAAGCGCAATGGAGGGCCTCAATGCATCTATAACGTGCTGCAGACACTGGGACTGAACTTCTGATTACGCCTAAATCTGCGGCGTGGGGCGTTAGTTGGGCTCTTCTTTGACTGAAGTCAAGGTCTTTTTATTTACTTTGCAGGATTAGAATGGTGACGATCGAGGGAAATTTATTTCATTTTATCCATTCAAGTTGCTACCAATGGCAAAAGCCAACCATCTGGATGCAAATTAACTTGAATTGTTTGATCTCCCTCGTTAGCAAAGGGGAGGTGTTGTTAGGACAACACCGTATGTTGGCGCGAGGGGCGCCGGAAAACTCATTCAGTCAAGGTATGCTATGAAGCTAAAAAAAGGATTGGATCTGCCAATAACAGGCGCTCCTGTCCAGACCATTCATGAGGGGCCAAAGATAACGAAGGTGGCTGTGAATGGTCGGGACTTCATCGGCCTGAAGCCCAAGATGCTGGTCGCGGAAGGAGACAAGGTCAAGAAGGGGCAACCGCTCTTCTTGCACAAAGCTTCCGAAGACGTAGTCTATGTGGCTCCGGGAGGCGGAACCGTTACGGCAATCAATCGTGGTGCACGGCGAGTGCTTGAGACCATTGTGATTGCACTGGATGAGGTGGAAGAAGAGATCACCTTCGAGGCGACTCCTGCAGAACAGTTGAGCGCCCTCCCGCGCGAAAATGTCCAGAAGCGCCTCTATGAAAGTGGGCAATGGACTTATCTCAAGACAAGGCCTTACTCATATGTGCCTGAACAGGGTACAGTCCCGCATTCCATCTTTGTCACAGCAATGGACACCAATCCGCTTGCTGCTGATCCTGCCGTTGTTATCGGCGAGAATGCAGCAGCCTTCAGTGCTGGTGTCGATGTTCTGTCCAATCTGACAGACGGTCACGTATATGTTTGCCATGCACCGGACGATAAAATGCCCGGCGTAACATCTGAGAAGGTTGTGTTCGAATCCTTCGCAGGTCCTCATCCGGCCGGTCTGGCTGGTACCCACATTCATTTCCTCGATCCCGTTAATGCAGAAAAGACCGTATGGTCTATCTCTTACGCAGATGTGATTGCCATCGGCAATCTCTTCACAACGGGCAAGATCGACACAGATCGCACCATTGCACTTTGTGGTCCTCTAGCCACCAACCCTCGTTTGGTGAAAACGCGCGTTGGTGCATCCACGGACGAACTGACTGCCGGGGAAATCGAAATCGGTATAAACTGCCGCGTCGTTTCAGGCTCGGTACTGTCAGGTAAGAAAGCTGAAGACCAGTTCGCTTTCCTTACCCGTTCGGCAACCCAGCTGACATTGATGGAAGAAGATACCAAACAGCGCATTCTGGGCTGGGGGTATCCATCAAACAACTATTGGTCCTTCACCAATGTTCATCTTTCCTCGTTGTTTGGCGCAGGCAAAAAATTTGCCTTCGGAACCAACCAGCGTGGCGGGCGACGTGCCATGGTGCCATTCGGTAGCTATGAACAAGTGGTGCCTCTGGATGTTCTGCCAACCCAATTGCTCAAGGCGCTGCTGACGCTGGATACCGATCTTGCTCAGAAGTTGGGAGCTTTGGAGCTGGAGGAAGAGGATCTGGCACTTTGCACCTTCATCTGTCACTCGAAATATGAGTATGGCGAAGCACTGCGAGCCAATCTCATCAAAATCGAAAAAGAGGGCTAAGCCTTGGGTCTGCGCAATTTCTTCGACAGCATCGAGCCGCATTTCCATAAAGGTGGCAAGCTGGAACGGTATTTCGCCCTTTACGAAATGGTGGAATCCTTCATCTACACGCCCAAAATGGTCACACGCGCCGCGCCGCATGCGCGCGACGATCTCGACCTGAAGCGTGTTATGTCTTATGTGGTTATCGCCACATTCCCCTGTGTTCTGATGGCTCTTTATAATACGGGCTATCAAACCAACTCAGCCATCGCCAGTATGGGGCTGACCGAGGTCGCCGGCTGGCGCGCCTGGATCATCAACCTCCTGGGCATTGGCTTCGATCCGAACAGCATCTTCGCCAATCTGGTGCATGGGCTGCTCTACTTCCTGCCGATCTATATTTTCACGCTGGCCGCAGGTGGCATCGTGGAAGTGATCTTCGCCATCGTGCGTGGTCATGAGATCAACGAAGGCTTCTTCGTGACCTCCATGCTCTATGCTCTGATCGTTCCTGCCTCTACCCCACTCTGGATGGTCTCTCTTGGTATCGTCTTCGGTGTGCTGATGGGCAAGGAAGTGTTCGGCGGCACCGGCAAGAACTTCCTCAACCCGGCTCTGGTCGGGCGTGCCTTCCTCTATTTCGCCTATCCGGCAGCAATGTCCGGTGATGCGATCTGGACCCCGGTCGATGGCTTCACCGGAGCAACCGCTCTGGGTGCGACGGCCTTGCACGGTACACAGGCACTGGCCGATATGGGCCTGTCCTGGTGGGATGCCTTCTTCGGCATCATGCAAGGTTCCATGGGTGAAACCTCTGCTCTTGCCTGTCTGATTGGAGGCATCGTGCTGGTCTATACTCGCATTGCCAACTGGCGTCTGATCGCTGGCTGTGTTGCGGGTACCGTTGGCTTCTCGCTGGTGCTTAATCTGATTGGTTCTGACACCAACCCGATGTTCGGTATGCCATTCTGGTGGCACATGGTTCTTGGCGGTTGGGCATTCGGTCTGGTCTTCATGGTCACCGAGCCCGTGTCTGCTGCTCAAACCAACGCCGGTCGCTTCTGGTACGGTGTTCTGATCGGCTTCATGGTCATCATGATCCGCGTCGTCAACCCGGCTTTCCCGGAAGGCATGATGCTCGCGATCCTGTTCGGCAATATCTTTGCGCCGCTCATCGACTATTTCGTTGTGCGCGCCAACATCAAGCGGAGGGCTGCTCGCAATGCCTGAGGCAACGGATAAGAAACTTGGTCCTTGGGGACGTTTTCTGGCGATGCCAGCGGACAATCCCGTCAAGACGGTTATCGTGGCCGTCGCCCTGTGTCTGTTCTGTTCCATGATCGTGTCAGCTGCTGCAGTGGCTCTCAGACCCGTGCAGGAGCAAAACAAGGTTCTGGACAAACGCCGCAATATTTTGCAGGTGGCAGGTCTGTTTGAACCGGGCATCAACGTCAATAAGGTCTTCAACGAGAAGATTGAACCGCGTCTGGTTGATATCGCTTCCGGTACCTTTTCCGATGCAGCTGATCCGGCAACCTATGATCAGCGTGAAGCATCCAAGGATCCTGCGCAATCAATCGATCTTCAGAATGACCCAGCCGGTATCGGACGTCAGGCCAAACTGGCGTCGGTTTATCTGATCCGCAACGATGCTGGTGATATCGACAAGATCATTCTTCCAGTCCATGGCTACGGCCTGTGGTCCACGATGTATGGTTTTGTTGCTCTTAAAGCCGATGGCAACGAAGTCGCCGGGTTCCAGTTCTACGAACAGGGCGAAACCCCGGGCCTTGGCGCCGAGGTCGATAATCCACGCTGGCGTGCCCAGTGGCCGGGTAAGAAGATCTATGGTGAAGACGGCAATGTTGAAATTGCTGTCACCAAAACCCCTGCGACCCCTGCTACTCAGGATTACCATATCGACAGTCTGGCCGGTGCCACACTGACCAGTCGAGGCGTTGACAACCTCATTCATTTCTGGATGGGCGAACAAGGCTTCAAGCGCTTCCTTGATAATCTCAAAGAAGGGACGGTCTAATGTCTATGCACAAAAATAGCATGTTGGTCGACCCGTTGGTCGATAACAACCCGATCACGTTGCAGGTTCTGGGCATCTGTTCAGCTCTCGCTGTGACCTCATCCCTAAAAGTGGCGCTCGTGATGGCCATTTCGGTGACGCTGGTGACGGCGTTCTCCAACCTGTTCATCTCGATGATCCGCAACCATATTCCAAACAACATCCGCATCATCGCGCAGATGGTGATCATCGCTTCTCTGGTGATCTTGGTGGATCAGGTTCTCAAGGCTTATGCCTTCGAGATTTCCAAGACCCTCTCGGTCTTTGTGGGACTGATCATCACCAACTGTATCGTGATGGGCCGCGCTGAAGCCTATGCCATGAAAAACCCGCCCGTTGCGAGTTTTCTCGACGGCATCGGCAACGGCCTTGGCTACTCGTTCATCCTGATGTTGGTTGGTGTTGTCCGTGAGCTGTTCGGCTCAGGCTCCCTGTTCGGTATCACCATCCTCAAAACCGTGAATAACGGTGGTTGGTATGTGCCAAACGGTCTGCTGCTGCTGCCGCCTAGTGCGTTCTTCATCATCGGCATGATCATCTGGGCTTTCCGTACATGGAAACCGAATCAGGTTGAGGCGCGCGATTTCTCAATCATTGAACAAGAGGGAGGCCACTAAGAATGGAAGGTCTTATTTCTCTTGCGGTTAAGGCGATCTTTATTGAGAACCTTGCGCTTTCCTTCTTCCTCGGCATGTGTACATTCCTTGCCGTTTCCAAGAAGGTTGAAACCGCAATCGGTCTCGGGATCTCCGTAACGGTCGTTCAGGCCATTACGGTGCCTGCCAACAACCTGATCCTGCATTTCTTCCTGGCAAAGGGCGCTCTGTCTTGGCTAGGTCTTGAAAATGTAGACCTGACTTTCATCGGTCTGATTTCTTACATCGGCGTCATCGCCGCTATGGTGCAGATCCTTGAAATGATCCTCGATCGCTTCTTTCCGGCACTCTACAACGCCCTTGGCATCTTCCTGCCTCTGATTACGGTGAACTGCGCCATCATGGGTGGTTCGCTCTTCATGGTGGAACGCGACTATACCTTCGCGGAAAGCTCCGTTTACGGTGTTGCTTCCGGTCTTGGTTGGGCGCTGGCAATCACTGCCATGGCAGGGGTGCGCGAGAAGCTAAAATATTCTGATGTACCGGCTGGCCTGCAAGGCCTTGGCGTCACATTCATCACCGCAGGGTTGATGGCCATGGGCTTCATGGCTTTCTCCGGCGTGAAGCTGTAAGGGAGGCTATAAAATGGAAGAGTTTGCCCTTGGCATCACGTTCTTTATCCTGATCGTTCTGGCTCTGGTGGCGATCATTCTGTTCGCCCGCAGCCGCTTGGTTTCCACTGGTAATGTGAACATCACTATCAATGGTGAAAAGACCATTTCCGTACCTGCCGGTGGCAAGTTGCTGGGAGCTCTGGCGAGCCAGAAGATCTTCGTTGCATCTGCCTGTGGTGGCGGTGGTACCTGTGCGCAGTGTCGCTGTAAGGTCTTCGAGGGCGGCGGGTCCATCCTGCCAACCGAAGAAGCCCACATCACCAAGCGTGAGGCAAAGGAAGGCGATCGTCTTTCCTGTCAGGTCGCTGTGAAACAGGATATGTCCATTCAGGTGCCTGAAGAGGTCTTCGGCGTCAAGAAGTGGGAATGCACAGTCAAATCAAACGACAACGTGGCCACGTTCATTAAAGAACTTGTCCTGCAGTTGCCCGCTGATGAGCATGTGAATTTCCGCGCTGGTGGTTATATCCAGATTGAAGCACCAGCTCATGAGGTCGCTTACAAAGACTTTGATGTTGCTGAGGAATATCGCGAAGATTGGGATAAATTCAATCTCTGGCAATATGTCTCCAAGGTTGAAGAACCGATCGAGCGTGCCTACTCCATGGCCAACTATCCTGAAGAAAAAGGCATCATCATGCTCAACGTGCGTGTCGCCAGCCCACCTCCGGGCCAGCCGAACGTACCTCCGGGCCAGATGTCGTCCTTCATCTTCAACCTCAAGCCAGGTGATAAAGTCAACATTTCCGGTCCGTTCGGCGAGTTCTTTGCTCGTGATACCGAAAAGGAAATGATCTTTGTTGGTGGTGGTGCCGGTATGGCGCCGATGCGCTCGCATATCTTCGATCAGCTCAAGCGCCTTGATACCAAACGGAAAATCACCTTCTGGTATGGTGCTCGCTCCAAGCGCGAAATGTTCTATGTAGAAGATTTCGACAAGCTGGCCGAAGAACATCCGAACTTCACTTGGCATGTTGCCTTGTCTGATGCCTTGCCTGAGGATGATTGGGACGGTTACACCGGCTTCATTCATAATGTGCTGTATGAACAGTATCTGCGTGACCATGAAGCTCCGGAAGACTGCGAATATTACATGTGCGGTCCTCCGATCATGAACCAGTCCGTGATCAACATGCTGCTTGATCTGGGTGTTGATCGCGAAGACATCATGCTCGATGACTTTGGTGGTTAAACCTGGGTGACCAGAAACAAGAATAAAGAAAAGGCCGGAGCAACCACGCTCCGGCCTTTTTGTTGTGCACTACATTTGCCGAGAAATTGGGCGAAGAGGGGGAATGAGAGCGACAGCCCTTCTAGTCCTTGGTAAAGCGCAAATAGCCAGCAATGTGCGATTTACCGTCGCCATCCTTGGGGTGAGTGACTCCGTCATAAACAACGATTTCTTCAAAATCAAACGGGCTGACGCCTTCGATGCAAGCGACATTGATGCCATATTCATTCGGGCTAGAGCGGCGTTTGTGATGGGTATAGATACCGCACTTGGAGCAGAAATAATGCTCGGCGGTCATCGTGCCGAATTGATATTTGGTCAGCATCTCCTCGCCTTTGAGAAACTCGATGCCATCCAATGGTGTTGAAACTGCCGCGGCGCCTCTCATCCGGCAGATGGAACATGTGCAGCGTCTCGGCGGCTTGTCATTTTCCGATATCGTGACACGAAATTGTACGGAACCGCAATGACAGGCGGCATTATAGCTGTGCCCTGGCTTTATCAACTCAAGTCTCCTTATACGTGGCGTGAGGACGCAAGTGTGCCGCCAATCACAGCCCTTGGCAAGAAGTGCATCCCTAGGGCGCGGTTGATCAGACGATGGTAGGCTCCAACAGAGTGCCTTCCAAGGCTAGGACAGCGCCCGTGTAAGGGGATCAAAGCCTTGCCGATGCGTGTCTTTTTGGTGAAAATCAGAATGCGAAATGCAACTATAAATATAGTCTTGATTGATTGTACAAGAATTAATATATTTTTTGGGCTAAAATATTTATGTGCGGCCATATAGGTGCAGAGGGTGGTTAAGACAACGAAAAATTCGCGTTGAAAGCGCCAAGGCTGCGGTTGTTTCTGGCGGAGGATGTATAGGGAGCGTGCCTAAAAGTGGATATCTTGGGATCAAGGAGTATATTTCTTCCATGATCCGGAGCAAAGAATGGCCGCCAGGTCATTTGCTGCCAACGGAAACAGAGCTGGCTGCGCAATTTGATTGCGCCAGAGCGACGGTCAATCGTGCATTGGGGGAATTGGCCGAAGAACAGATTATTGACCGAAGGCGCAAGGCGGGCAGCCGTGTGCGCGATGGTCGCGAACGGATGGCCAATCTGAAAATCCAGTTCCCCTGTCGCGAAATCGAAGCGATGGGAAAGGAGCATCGCTATGTTTCTCTTCAAAGGGAAATGTGCGCACTGCCCGTGCTCTTGCAAAATATTGGAGAGACGGGGCTGGAAGATCAGTGCTTGCGGACAGAGGGGGTTCACTATGCCAGTGAGACCCCTTTTCAATTTGAGCGTAGCTGGTTCCGCAGAGATGCCTTTCCCGAATTGTTCCAAGAGGGTGGCAAGGTGAAAGCGCCCTGCGTAACACTTCTGGAAAAGAACCCCTTTTATCACGGCGGTTTGTGTATTTCTGCTTCAAAAGCCAATCACTTGGAAGCGCGCCATCTGGGGATCAAGGTGGGGGAGCCTCTGATCAATAAAGAATATATTCTGACAGATGGGCTGGAAGGGACGCCCGTTGCTGTCATGCAAATCAGATACAAGCCTGACTATAGCGTTTCCTGCATATTCTAGTGCGCTGCAACATGTTCAGGATTAGAGGCTTGCCGACTTTTCGTGCGCAATTACATGTTCGATGGCTTGCATCAGGATAGGGAAATCATAAGACACAGCACCTGTTCGGACCCGGTCGCGCCCGATGCTGTAGGCGAGAAGCTGCGTGTCCAATGCCGCAAAAGCCGGTTCCACATCCATTGTGCATGTGCTCGGTGAGATTGCTTCAGCATCCAGCGCTATGGCGCGCGCCACTTCAATCAACTCAGGGTCTTGATCTACGCCAACCATTATAGTCTCCTACTTTTGTAGAAGATACTTACTGATTTTTACGGAGGTGGGCATCCGTAAATTATCGTATTTCCCAATTTTTGCACTGCAAAATAACCATGTGTGAATGAATTGGAATTGCGCATTCCCTGATTGGGTCTCCATGTCTCACTCAGCATTCGGGTAGATTGACAGCGAGCCCGCCGAGCGACGTTTCCTTGTATTTCTCATCCATGTCGCGACCGGTTTCCCTCAAGGTGCGGATGCAATTGTCGAGCGGCATGAAGTGGGAACCGTCACCATATAGAGCGAGGGAAGCCGCTGACACGGCCTTTATGGCGCCAAGTCCGTTACGCTCGATACAAGGCACTTGAACCAGTCCTTTGACCGGATCACATGTCATGCCCAGATGATGCTCCAGAGCGATTTCTGCCGCATTCTCAATCTGCTCATTGCTGCCGCCTAGAGCCGCACATAGGCCGCTGGCCGCCATCGCCGCTGCGGAACCGACTTCGGCCTGACAGCCCGCCTCAGCTCCCGATATGGATGCATTATGCTTAATGAGGCCACCAATCGCCGCCGCGGTCAAAAGGAAGGTCGTGATGCCCGCATCATTGGAGCCGGGGCAGTGGTCTCGATAGTAACGCAAAACGGAAG
Organism: uncultured Cohaesibacter sp.; assembly: GCF_963682185.1. Taxonomy (NCBI): domain Bacteria; kingdom Pseudomonadati; phylum Pseudomonadota; class Alphaproteobacteria; order Hyphomicrobiales; family Cohaesibacteraceae; genus Cohaesibacter; species uncultured Cohaesibacter sp. Next base: position 4,551,475 of record NZ_OY821667.1, read on the forward strand.
GCACCACGCCCGCCGCGCCGTTGGTCGGAGCGGTGACCACGCGCCCGCCTGCTGCATTCTCCTCATTGACCGCCATTGCGTAGCAGCTCAGCCAGTCATTGACCTGATGGGGCATCGGCATATTGTCGCCGTGGCTGCTGATGAGCTGCTGATGGATATGCTTGGCGCGCCGCTTGACCTTGAGCCCTCCGGGCAGAATGCCATCTTTGGCCAGGCCTCTATCGATGGAAGAGAGCATCGCCTGCCAGATGCGGGCAATGCCTGCGTCAAGCTCCTGCCGCAGAAGGCTGATTTCCTCGTTGGCGCGCTTCATGGCGGCAATGGAAAGGCCGGAGCGCTGCCCCATGGCCAGCATTTCAGCAGCCGAGCCGAAGGGGTAGGGGAACCCTGCCGCTTGCTGTGCCTGATGAAGCGCGTCGGGCTTGTGGCTGATTTTCTCTTCCATTTCGCTGGCTGTCACGATGAAACCGCCGCCGATGGAATAATAGGTGACGCTGGCCAGCTGTCGATTGCCTTCGCCATAGGCGAACAGCTTCATGCCATTGGCGTGACCGGGAAGCGATGGGCCATAATCGAAGATGAGGTCTTCATCCGGATTGAAGCGCAGCCGCGGGAACCCTTCTGGTTCGATAAATTTCTCCTCGCGTACCCGTGCTTCCTGTGCTTCAGCGTCATCCGGATCAAGCCGGTCTGGCGCAAAGCCCAGAAGCCCGAGGATAACTGCGCGGTCTGTTGCGTGGCCCTTGCCGGTGAAAGCCAGCGAGCCATGCAGCGAACAACTTATGCGCCGGACGTCTCCAGCATCGACACCCATGAAGCCCCCCACTCGCAAATCATCTATGAACCGCAAGGCCGCATTCATCGGCCCCATGGTGTGGGACGATGAAGGACCAATGCCGATCTTGAAGATGTCGAAGATGGAGAGGAACATAGGCGCTCACTCAATGAGAGGTGCTGCGGATCACTCCGCAGCTTCGTCTTCCTCATAGGCATCCACCGGTGGGCAGGTGCAGATGAGGTGGCGGTCACCATAAACATTGTCGACGCGGTTGACCGGTGGCCAGTATTTATCCACTTCGAAAGCCCCCGCCGGGAAGCATCCCTGTTTGCGAGAGTAGGGGCGATCCCACTCGCCGACAAGGTCGCGCACGGTATGAGGGGCATTTTTCAGCGGATTATTCTCCGCGTCGATTTTCCCGTCTTCAATGTCCTGTGCTTCGCGGCGAATGTCGAGCATGGCATTGATGAAGCGATCAAGCTCGGCCTTGGGCTCGGATTCCGTTGGCTCGACCATCAGCGTGCCCGGCACCGGGAAGCTCATGGTCGGTGCATGGAAGCCATTGTCCATCAGGCGCTTGGCGATATCGTCCACGGTTACGCCGCAGCTGTCCTTGAGCGGACGGGTTTCCAGAATGCACTCATGGGCCACGAGACCGGCCTTGGAGGCATAAAGGGTATCATAGGCGCCCTTGAGGCTGGCCGCGATATAGTTGGCGTTGAGGATGGCCACCTTGGTGGATTGGGTTAGGCCAGCACCGCCCATCAGCAGGCAATAGGCCCAGCTGACTGGCAGAATGGATGGCGAGCCGAATGGCGCGGCAGACACCGGTCCGATGGCTGCATCGCGCTCAGGGTGACCCGGCAGGTAAGGGGCAAGGTGTGCCTTGACGCCAATCGGTCCCATGCCCGGACCACCGCCGCCATGGGGAATACAGAAGGTCTTGTGCAGATTGAGATGGCTGACGTCGCCGCCAATGTCGCCCGGGCGGGAAAGCCCCACCATCGCGTTCATGTTCGCCCCGTCAATATAGACCTGTCCCCCATGCTCATGGGTGATGGCGCAAACATCCTGCACCGTTTCCTCGAACACACCGTGGGTGGACGGATAGGTGATCATGCAAGCGGCAAGATTGGCGCTGTGCTTTTCGGCCTTGGCGCGGAAATCTTCAACGTCAATATCGCCATTTTCGGCTGATTTGACGACCACCACCTTGAAACCGGCCATATGGGCCGAGGCGGGGTTGGTGCCGTGGGCCGAGGTCGGGATGAGACAGACATCGCGATGGCCTTCGCCGCGCGCCATGTGATAGTTGCGAATGGTGATGAGACCTGCATATTCGCCCTGCGCGCCCGAGTTCGGCTGCTGGGAAATGGCATCATAACCGGTCACAAGGCAGAGCTTTTCGTTTAGATCGTCGATCATCTCCTTGTAGCCCAGCGCCTGATCATCGGGCACAAACGGATGCAGGTTGGCAAATTCGGGCCATGTGATCGGGATCATCTCGATGGTGGCGTTGAGCTTCATGGTGCAGGAACCAAGCGGAATCATGGCCCGGTCGAGCGCCAGATCGCGGTCGGCGAGGCGACGCATATAGCGGGTGATCTCGGCTTCGGCACGGTTGAGATGGAAGATCGGGTGCGTGAGATACTCGGTTGTGCGCAGATTGTTGGTTGGCAGACGGTAGGGGATATCCTGCTCGCGCTCATGCTCGAAGGCACCATAGGTCAGCTCGCCGCCAAAGCTCTTCCAGACCGCTTCCACGGTTTCCGGACGGGTCTGCTCATCAAGGCTGATGCCGATCTTGCTGTTGCCTACCTTGCGCAGGTTGATGCCATTGGCGACAGCTGCGTTGAGGATCACGCCCTGCAGCGCGCCCACTTCCACCGTGATGGTATCGAAGAACACATCCGGCTCTGGCTTGAAGCCCAGTTTTTCGAGGCCGTCGACCAGACGTACGGTCTTGCGATGAACATATTGCGCAATCGCCTTGATGCCATCCGGCCCGTGATAGACCGCATACATGGAGGCGATGACGGCCAGCAGCGCCTGTGCGGTGCAAACGTTGGAGTTGGCTTTCTCGCGGCGAATATGCTGCTCTCGGGTCTGAAGGGCGAGGCGATAGGCTTTGCGGCCATGGCTGTCGATGGTCACCCCGATGATGCGCCCCGGCATGGAGCGTTTGAAGGCATCACGACAAGACATGTAAGCTGCGTGCGGTCCGCCATAGCCAAGCGGAACGCCAAATCGCTGGGTGGAGCCGACGGCAATGTCTGCACCCATTTCGCCCGGAGATTTCAGCAGCGCCAGTGCCAGCGGATCGGCAATCACGATGCCAAGGGCCTTGTTCTCGTGCAGCGCTGCCATGGCAGAGGTGAAATCACGCACATGGCCATGGGTGCCCGGATACTGGAAGATCGCACCGAAGACTTCTCTTGGCTCCAGCTCTTCAGGAGCGGCAACCTTCACTTCGATGCCCAGCGGTTCTGCACGGGTTTCGATGACAGCGATATTCTGCGGGTGACAATTCTCATCCACGAAGAAAATGTTGGATTTGGACTTGGCTGCGCGCTTGGCCATGGTCATGGCCTCCGCTGCGGCTGTGGCTTCATCGAGCAATGAGGCGTTGGCGATCTCAAGGCCGGTTAGGTCGGATACCATGGTCTGGAAGTTGAGCAGCGCTTCAAGGCGGCCTTGGCTGATCTCTGGCTGATAAGGGGTGTAGGCTGTGTACCAGGCCGGATTTTCAAGGATGTTGCGCAGGATGACCGGCGGGGTGCTGGTGCCGTAATAGCCCTGACCGATGAGCGAGGTGAGCAGTTTGTTCTTGGAAGCAACCTTGCGCATGTGATGCAGCGTGTCGCCTTCGGCCAGTGCACCACCCCATTTGAGCGGTTCTTTCTGGCGGATGGACGCCGGAACCGTCGCATCGATCAGCTCATCCAGTGTGGTGAAGCCAATCACCTTGAGCATTTCAGCCATTTCGCTCGGCGACGGCCCGATATGGCGTCGGTTGGCAAAATCATAAGCTTCATAATCGGTCAGTTTGAAGGTCATCGCCTGCTCCTCAATCCTTGTCTTTGCCTGTGGCTGTCACACTCCGGATCGTGACAGTCTCCCGCGGTTTTTCCAAGGGAAACGATCGGCTAGGGCTTTTAGGAAACATAGAGGATCGCGGAAAGCTGCCGATTCTTCACGTGGTTTCTTGTTAAGTTTCTTATAGGGGAATTTTCCCCTATATGCAATAATGATGCTTATGCTTGTCAAAATCTACCCAAGAGGGGGTCCTTTGCAGATTTTGACCTTGAGAGAAATTTGTGCGAATTTGCAGCCCAAACAGGACAGCGACGACAGGAGTGGAACATGGGTGATCTGGAACGCGGGGAATTTGGCGCCATCGAAAGCCTCCAAGAGGACACATCTGTCACGGAAGCCATTCCCGGTGTGCTTGCTCCGGCCGGTGCTTCGGCACCCGGAGCCCCCGGCATGGATCAGTTGGGCCAAATGGTGCGCGAGGCACGCAAGCGCAAAGGCTGGACGCTGGAAGAGACAGGGCGTTATGCGGGCATTGGTCGCTCGACCCTGTCCAAGATCGAGAATGGCCAGACCAGCCCGGGCTTCGACATCGTGCGTCGTCTGACGCAGGCGTTGGAACTGGAAACGCCGAACCTGTTCCTGCAAAGCGGCAAGAGCGATCTGACCGGGCGGCGGGATGTGACCCGTAAGGGCGAGGGCGAAGGCAAGGTCACCGCAACCTATTCCCATGAGCTTTTGTGCAACGAGCTAACCAGCAAGGCGATGTTGCCCTATGTCAGCACGATCAAGGCGCGAGATATTTCCGATTTCGGTGACTGGATCCGCCATCGCGGCGAGGAATTCATGTATGTGCTCTCCGGCGAGTTGGAGCTGCATACCGAGCATTATCGGCCACTGGCTATGCAAGCGGGCGATAGCGTCTATTATGACAGCTCCATGGGTCATTGCTGTGTAACCACCAGCAAGGAAGATGCTGTGGTGCTCTGGGTGAGCCTCGAGCGCTGACCAGAATCCAGAAGCAAAGGGAGCATAGTAAAATGATTAGAAGCGCAAAGCCGGAAGATGCTGCCGCCATCGCGGAGATCTATAATGATGCCGTGCGCACCACCACCGCCATCTGGAATGATGAAACCGTGACCGTTCAGAACAGAGCCGACTGGATTGCATCAAAGCAGAAAGATGGCTGGCCGCTGTTTGTGCTGGAAGACGAGCAGGGCGCTGTGGCCGGCTATGCCACCTATGGCCCCTGGCGTGCGTGGGATGGCTATCGCCACACCGTGGAGCATTCGGTCTATGTAGAAAAAGGCCACCGGGGGCAGGGGATCGGCAAGGCGCTCATGCAAGCTCTTATCAGCAAGGCCAAGCAGACTGATATTCATGTGATGGTCGCAGGCATTGAAGCTGGCAATGAAGCCTCCATCAGGCTGCACGAAAAGCTGGGCTTCAATCAGGCGGGAAACCTGCATGAAGTTGGCACAAAGTTTGGCCGTTGGCTGGACCTGACATTTTTGGAATTGAAACTGAGTGAATGAGACCGTGTGTGCTTGTGTTTTTGCCGGGCATATTTTTCCCGGCATAGGCAAAATATGCAGTCTCCCTCAGTTGAAATCCCGTTTTGTTTCTAAGGTTTTCCAATTATTGTAGTTGTTGCTCATATAATATAATTAAGTCATTGATTTAAAATGATAAAATTATATTAACCGAAATGGCCGACTGGCATCGAATTTGCGTCCCTATTTTCATCTTTAATGATATGGAGGTATGCGATGAGTGTGATTGGTAGTTCCACCAGCTCCAGCCAAGTATGGCAGCAATTAATAAGCAAGACAGACACGAACGGCGACGACGCAATCGGTGTGTCCGAACTCGCTGAATTGATTGGTGGTGATGACAGCACCAGCGAAGCGTCTTCTATAATTGGAGAATTTGACACTGATTCAGACGGCACTCTGAGTGAAGAAGAGTTCAATGCTGCTGTTGGCGGATCCAATCTTTCCGGCGACTATCTGAGCCTTCAGGAAATGCCGCCACCGCCACCTCCGCCAGCTGAGGAAAGTGCTTCATCTGAAGATGAAACCAGCATTGAGGATTTATTCGCCAGTATAGATAGCGATGGCGATGGCTCGATTTCGCTTGAAGAACTTCAGGAGCAATTGGGCATAAGCGGTGATTCAGCGGAAAGCTCTGAAACCGATAGTGCGCAGACCTTGATGGATCTGGTTCAAGAGATCTTGTCTGATAGTGATGACACATCTTCTAGCGATGACTTGGCGGCCGCTCCTCCTCCACCGCCACCGCCTCCAAGTGGGGCTGCCAGCGAGACTGAGACCGAGACCGATGAGGATGACACCACTGTCAGCAGTACCTCCAGTCTTGAGACCGAGCAATCCACCTCAGAGGGCGATATGTTTATGGTCCGAATGATGGAGCAGCTCTATCAGCAGTCCAATCTGGGGTATGCCACTTCGAGCGGCGTCAGCTTTTCGATCTGAGCTGGTAAGTGAATGTGAAACTGTATAGTTCCGGAGAGCAAACTCCCCGGAAATACAGCTTTGTTGACTGTCGCCTTCGAGCCAGTCTAGGGCGTAGGGCAGATGCCTAGCAATCCGCTATCTTTATGGTCCGTGATGTTGAGAGCCTGACGAGGCAAGTCATCTCTGGGGCTGGATTCACACAGCTCACCAAGGGCGCACCAAGCGGCAATCTGCACTGTATGACAGCAAGACTTTCGGGAATGATTGACCTTTGAGCCTTAGTCAGTTGCTTCTAGAAGGGTCTGGTGAATTTGGTCAATCAGCTCGGGTTCAAGGCCAAGGCGAGCGGACAGCAAAGACAGATAGGCCTGCTCGGAAGGGGTGTCCGGTTCAATGGCCATGAGTGAGGCCAGATAGATTTCCATGGCCTGTTCTGTGCTGCGTGCCTGCGAGACGATGCTGTCAATATCGAGGGGCTTGTTGATCTGATCGAGCAAAAAGGCCTTTTCTTCAGCGCTTAGATCCTCTTGGCCAATTTTTTCGAAAATGGCCTGTTGCTCTTGCGCGTCGATAGTGCCATCGGCTTTTGCCGCTGCAATCATGGCGCTGACAAGCGTTGCTCCAAACCCTGTGGCACGCTGCGTCATTTCGTTGACTTCAAACCCGGACCCCATGGGTACCACTGGTACATGGGTGATTTTGCGAGAGGAAGCTCCTTCAGGGGTGTGAAGATGAGCGGGAATGGTTTGATCACCTCGCCCGACCTGTCCATCAACAACCGGAACACCGGCCTTCTTGCCCTGATAGTCCGAATAGGCCTTATAGGCGAGGCCTGCCACCAACGCCAACCCGCCATAGGTTGCGGCTTTCTTGGCCATTTTGCGCCCCTTCTTGGAGCCCATCATATAGCCAGCCAAGCCTCCGGCCAAAGCGCCACCGCCAATGCCGCCAGCATTCTGTGAGAGATAATCCTTACCGCGTTGCATCAAATCACTATTGCCAGCCCCGGTGCCCTGAGACTGTGTTCCGGGGGCACCGGCTGCTCCCAGAAATTCATTGATCAGTTTTGATGCATCAAACATTGATTACCCCTCTGTGAATTGTCTTTTTTACTTAGTCCCTTAAGGATATAAGAGCAGTTTGTGCGGTGGCAAGGTAGCCTATCCATCAAATTTCTTGGTCAATGGTCTCAGTCAAATGGATTGTTGCGATTATTGCCAAATAACGATAGCCATTCGGCACGTTAACTTCTTCGCTGTCTATGCCTTTTCAAGCGGGCAGGGATTGCTCAGGGGGAATGGGAAGCTCCGTCAAGGCACGGACACAAGAGCGGGAGTGGAATGCGCATAATGAAGTTTCTGGATAAACTGCCAGTCAGCACACTTGTGATCGTCGCCCTGACATTGGGATTGGCACCTTTTGTGCCCGAACCGCATATCTGGCAAAAGCTCAAGATGCTGGTTGCTGGCACGCTCTCACATCCCCTTGATATGTTTGATTTGCTGTTTCATGGGGTTCCCTGGCTGTTGTTGCTGGCCAAATTAGGTAGGCAGGCTTCCCTCTCGAGACGCTGAAACATCACATGCAGAGACATGACGCTTTAAGCCGCAAAGAAGACTTGGGTGATTCTCATCTGCCCATTCAGCACAACATGAGAATCGAAAATTCGCTTTATTGCTTGATTTGAAAGGTAATTTATTACCCGGGCCAAGCTGTGGACGAGTTCCCTTAATGCGCACTTTGCAAACAGGCCAATTGTGTCAATCATTTCTAATATAGAATGGCGTGAAAAAGATATTCTGTAAGGAAATCGACCTACAAAAACTTGCCATAAGCAGCTGAGCACAACCAACAGAAGCAAGTTGGTTAATTATCACTTGAGAAAAATTGTAAAGTGCGAACGAAAACCGTTCTCATTAAACGATACTACTTTAGAATCCAAGAAAAGAAGTCTTGATAAACGGAATGGTTGCGTAATCGTTGCTTTTGCACCATGTTCGGAGCGTTGTTTTTGCTCGATATTTCAGGTTTTTCGCAATTTTGTTTTTTGGCGAACTTTTGCGATTTGAGAGGCGACAATCTTGTCATCCTGCGGTCATCTGTGATCCACTAAATGTGCATAGCGACTTACGGGTGACGGGAAATGAAATTATCAATCAATCAGATGCGCGCAGTTGAAGCGGTTGTGCGCACTGGTAGCTTCTCTGCTGCGGCAAAAGAGTTGGGCATTTCCCAACCCTCGGTTTCCAACCATCTTTCTGCGCTCGAAAAGCATTATCGCACGCAGTTGATCCATCGAAACGGGCGTCAGGCGGAGGCGACGGATACCTGCCGGGAAATCCTGTCTCGCATTCGTTCCGTTCTGGCGATGACTGATGAGATCGAACATGCTCTTGAAGGAAGACGCCGCATGCAGGCCGGGTCCCTGCGCCTTGGCTATTCTACCTATCAGTTTGCCATGCCGATTCTGTCAGACTTCATGACCAAGTTTCCAGAGGTGGAGATCGAAGCGCGAGCGATGGCTTCTAATGATCTTTTGCCCTTGTTGGAAGATGGCAAATTTGATGTCGTCTTCATCACCTCTGATGAGGCCCCTAGCCGTTTGCATGTCGAAAAAATCCGAACGGAACGGATCGTGCTCGTCGTCCCGCCGGATCATCCTCTTTGCGAGAAGGGGGCGGCCAGTTGGCAAGACGTATCGAATGCGGCTCTTGTTCAGAGGGAAAACAGCTCTGGTACGCGTCGAGTGTTTGAAAAGGCCGCATCGACTGCCGGTGTGCAACTGAACACATTGCTTGCTCTTGGGTCCTGGGGGGCGATTGTGACGACGATCAACAGTGGAATGGGCATTGGCGTGGCGATGGAAGGGGAGGTGCTGCCTTCCAACAATGTGGTCATCATTCCCATCGAAGATGAAACTCTTACCGTTTCACATTATCTTGCCTGCCTTCCTGAAATGCGGCATGTCTCAGCAATCAGGGCAATGTTTAATGCCCTTCAAGACAATGAGTGATGAGAGAAATGGAAATATCCAATGACTTGCACGCAAGGATTGTGACTTTTATGTGTCATGGTTCAATCGATAGCCTTAAGCTATAGATAGTAAATGTTCATAAAACTGTTAAATAGTATCTCTAGGAAGGGGCTGCTCAATCCAAACAGGGAGACCTTCCAATGAGCCCCAAATCCGTTTTTCTCGCCGGAGCGGCCTTTGTCGCGCTGAGCGCCTCAGCCTTTGCTGCATGCCCGGTAGCAACTGTTGCAGATATGAAAGGCCTGACCTCTGCCTATCCTGAGCAGTTTGAGTTGGCCGAATTTCAAAAAGCCGGTAGCTGCGAGCTGACCTTTGCCCAGAACCCGGATATCGCCAAATTCAACAGCCAGATCCTCGGCAACAAAGAGCTGCCAGCGCTTGCCGATCGTCTGCCGCAAGAGCCGCTTGTTGTTGCTCCTTATGATGCCGTTGGCACCTATGGTGGCGTGATTACCGGCCTTTCCAAGGGGACGGAATCTGGCACCTCGGATCTTCTCTCCGTGCGCCATGTAAACCTTGTGCGCTATGCCGATGACCTGCAGACCGTGGTTCCCAATATTGCCAAAAGCTGGGAATGGAATGACGACTACACGCAGCTGACCTTCACCCTGCGCAAGGGTCATAAATGGTCCGATGGCGAGCCTTTCACCGCAGCTGATATCGAATTCTGGTATAACGATCTGATCCTGAACAAAGATGTTTACGAAAAGACGCCGGGCCGCTGGTTGTTCGCCGGAGAGCCCGCCGTTGTCAAGGCGCTGGATGATGTCACCGTCTCCTTCACATTCCCTGTGCCGACGCCGGGCATTCTCAACCGCTTCGCCGTTGACTATGGTCAGGCTTTCCAGCCCAAGCATTTCCTCGCCCAGTTCATGCCGAAATACAACAAGGATGCCGACAAGCTGGCCAAGGATATGGGGCTTGAGAATGGCGCTGCGGCAATCAAGATGTATTATGGCGGCTCCGACTGGAAAGACGTGCCAAGCCCGCTGCTGAAGGACGCTGAAGTTGCCGAGAAATTCGGTCGTGCCGTGGTGCCGACGCTGGAATCCCACATTGTGGTGGAAGAAAATGCCGAAGGCCGCAAGCTGGTCGCCAACCCTTATTTCCATATGGTTGACACCGCAGGCAATCAGCTTCCCTACATTCCAGAAATTGACGAAAGCTACGTCAAGGACAAGGAAGTCCAGAATCTGAAGATCATGAATGGCGAAGTCGTCTGGAAACAGCAGGCTGTCTTCTTGGAGGACTTCCCGCTGCTCAAGGAAAATGAAGCCAAGGGCAACTATACCGTTTCCTACGCGCCGACCTTCGGGGAGAATATCTTCTTCTCCTTTAACCGCACCCACAAGGATCCTGTGCTGGCCAAGCTGTTCAATGACATCCGCTTTGAACGCGCCATGTCCATTGCGCTGGATCGTGAAGAAATCAACGAGATTGTCTATCTGGGGCAGGGGACTCCGGCACAGGGTGTTCCGGCCGAACCAAAGACCGTGTCTTTTGTTTCCGAAGACATCCTCAATCAGGATATCGAATTCGATCCTGATCATGCCAGAGAGTTGCTCGCCGATATGGGCCTCAAGGATGCGGATGGTGACGGCACGTTGGAACGTCCGGATGGCAAGCCGCTGGTTATCCGCCTGATCTATTCCTCTCAGGGTGTGCCAGTGAAGATGATGGAACTGGTGCGTGACTATTGGTCCGCAGTGGGTGTTCGCATCGATCTTAAAGAGGTGACCTCTGATGAATATCGCGCTGGCGCCAACAACAACGATCTTGATCTGACAACTTGGAAATATGACGGCACCGCCGGTCCTGCTATTTCTCAGGATGTGACGGCCTTCATCCCGCCATTCGGGGATGTCTTCAACCCGGGCACCGGTTTTGCCTGGGCCCAGTGGATGGATTCCGATGGCAAGGAAGGCGTAGAGCCACCAGCCTATGTCAAGAAGCTCTATGACCTGTCCGAGAAGTTCTTGCAGGTTTCCATGGGCTCTGAGGAATCCAACAAACTGGGCGCCGAGATCGTCAAGATCCATGTCGACAATCTGCTGAAAATCGGCACCGTCGGCGATATCGTCGCGCCTTTCCTTTATCGCAATGATTTGAAAAACGTCAAACCGATCAAGGCCAAGTCCTACGACTTCTACTGGACATACCCATACCGCCCACAACAGTGGTTCCTGTCCAAATAAAGCCATCGACAAGGCTGTCCTAACCAATCAGGTGCGGGGGAGTGCTCCCGCATCAGTGCCTGCCTATGTCGGCAGGGTTTTCCTGTGGGGATCCGATAATGCTTCGTTTTACGCTTGAGCGACTGGTTGGCATGATTGTCACGATGGTGCTTGTTTCCATGATGGTTTTCCTGATCATGGAAATTCCACCTGGTGACTATGCGGATCGCTATGCCTTCCGCAAATATTCAGGCACCGGTATCGCCATTACGGAAGCGGACATTGAGGCCATCCGGCATGATTTCGGCCTCGATAAACCCATGGCACTGCGCTATGTCGACTGGATTGGCAACATCGTTCTACATGGCGATTTCGGGCAGGCCTTCGCCTTTGAGACCGATGTGACCAAGGTCATCGGTGACAAGGCTTGGCTGACTATGGCGATCCTGTTTGGAACATTGCTGCTCACCTACCTGATTGCCATCCCAATAGGCATTTATGCCGCCGTCAGGCGGGCTTCTTTTGCTGATTACGGTCTCACGATCTTTTCTTATCTGGGGCTGGCTCTGCCCAACTTCCTGCTGGCTCTCATTCTGCTTTATTTCGTCAATCTCTGGTTCGATGCGGACATTGGTGGATTGTTTTCAACGGGCATGTCCGATGCGCCTTGGTCCTTTGCCAAGGCATGGGACCTGATCAAGCATCTGTGGCTTCCGGCCTTCGTGCTGGCCTGGTCCGCGGTCGCCTATCAGATCCAGACCATTCGCGCCACCATGTCAGATGAACTCAACAAGCTTTCGGTTACGGCAGCGCGTGCCCGTGGTGTGCCGGAGACCAAGTTGCTGATCAAATATCCCGCCCGCCTTGCCATCAATCCGGTGGTCTCCACCATCGGTTTTGACGTCAACCGTATCTTCTCCGAGCTCCCCATCGTTGCCGTCGTGCTGGGGCTGACAGAGCTCGGCGAATTGCTGCTCAATGCCTATCTCGATCTCGACATGTATGTCGCCGGAGCCATCCTGCTGATGCTTACCTTTGTGATTGTGTTGATGAACTTCATTTCGGACCTGCTGCTGGCCTGGCTTGATCCGCGCATCAAACTGGGGAGCAATTGATCATGGCAGATATCACAGACAGCGGCGCTTCCATGTCCACCTCAACCAAAGGCTCGAAAGAGAGCGCAAAGGAACACAAGAAGCGGCTCAAATATTATTCAGCCAGCCAATGGACCCTGATCTGGTGGCGTTTCCGCCGCCATCGTGCGGCCATGGTTGCTGCTGCTGTGCTTATCTTCATGGCGTTGTTGGGCATCTTTGCCGAGTTCGTGGCGCCCTATGGTCCAACCAGCCGCGATACCAAATATCTAGATGGTGCACCTCAAGTGCCGCTCTTCTGCGATCAGAATGGTTGTTCATGGCGCCCCTTCGTGCATGGTGTCAGCACAAAACGCGATCCCGTGACGTTGCGGGCTATCTCGGTGCCCGATCCCGAGAAGCGTGTCTATCTCACCTTCTTTGCCCAAGGGGAAAAGACAGAGCTTTTGGGCTTTATCCCCTCCAAGATCCATTTCTTTTTGTTGGATGACAAGCGTGCCAAGCTGCATCTGTGGGGTACGGATGATCTGGGCCGCGATGTCTTTTCGCGTACCATCTATGCGACGCGTACTTCGCTTTCCATCGGCGTGATTGGCGTGTTGATCTCTTTCGTGCTCGCTCTCATCATCGGTGGCGTGGCTGGCTATGCCGGGGGCTGGGTGGACAATATCATCCAGCGCGTGACCGAGGTCATCCGCGTGGTGCCGATCATCCCGCTCTATATGGGGCTGGCCGCAGCCATGCCCAAGGAATGGTCCACCACAGAAGTCTATTTCGCGATGACGCTCATCCTAGGCTTTTTCGGTTGGCCCACGCTGGCTCGACGCATCCGCTCACAGCTGCTTTCCATCCGTTCGGAGGATTATGTGGTGGCGGCACGGTTGGCCGGAGCGCGCCCGTTGCGCATCATTTCCCAGCATATGCTGCCCAGCTTTACCAGCTTTATCATCGTCGATCTGGTGATCTCGTTCCCCTACATGATCCTAAGCGAGACGGCGCTGTCCTTCGTCGGCCTCGGCTTGCGACCACCTACGGTGTCGTGGGGCGTTCTGTTGCAACAGGCCCAGTCGGTGCGAGTCATCGAGCAGACGCCTTGGCTGTTCATTCCCGCAATCTTCGTGGTGCTGGCTGTGCTGGCCTTCACTGTGGTGGGCGATGGTCTGCGCGATGCGGCCGACCCATATTCGGACGCACGATAGGAAACGGGAAGGATATCAATCATGCTGAAAGTAGAAAATCTCTCCATTTCCTTCCGCACAGATGAAGGGCTGATCACGCCGGTTCAGGATATTGCCTTTGAAGTCCAGCCGGGACGCACGTTGGGCATCGTTGGGGAATCCGGCTCGGGTAAATCCATCTCCACCAAGGCGCTGATGCAGCTTCTTCCCGGCAACGGCATCATTTCCAGTGAAGCGAAAATTCTCTATACCGACAAGTCCGGAAAGACATTCGATATCAACAAGCTGGGCAAAAAGGGAAGGGCCATTCGTCATATTCGGGGGGGCGAAATTGGTATGATCTTTCAGGAGCCCATGGCGTCCTTTTCGCCCGTTTACACCATCGGCAACCAGATGGTGGAAGCGATCCGGCTGCATCGCAATGTCGGACGCAAGGATGCGCGCCGCATCGCCATTGAAATGCTCGACAAGGTGGGTATATCCAATCCGGAAGCCCGCGTTGATCAATATCCTCACGAAATGTCCGGCGGCATGCGTCAGCGGGCTATGATTGCGCTCGCTCTCTCGGCTGGTCCCGCCTTGCTGATAGCTGACGAGCCGACCACCGCGCTGGACGTAACCATTCAGGCACAGGTGCTTGAATTGATGCGTAACCTGCAGCGCGATCTCTCCATGGGCATGATTTTCATTACCCATGATCTGGGCGTCATTTCCCATATCGCCGATGATGTGGCGGTGATGTATCTGGGTACGATTGTTGAGCGAGGACCGACCGACAAGGTCATTCACGAGCCGGCCCATCCCTATACGCAAGGACTGATCAAGGCCTTGCCCAGCGTTGATCGTTTGCATGATCGCTTGACACCCATTCCCGGAGACATACCCAGCCCCAACGACCGGCCCACAGGCTGCCCGTTTCATACCCGCTGCACCAAGGTGATTGCCGGGCTCTGCGATCAACATCAGCCGCAGATTTTACAGGTGGGGGAAGATCACACCGTGCGCTGCTTCCTGCATGAAAAACAGCAAAGGGCAAGCGCATGATCATGGACGCAACAAGGATGGACAACAGCAGCAAACAAGAGAACGAGCTTCTCATCGAGGTCAAGAATCTTGAGGTCCGGTTCCCGATCCGCAAGAAGAAACTCTTTTCATCCGAAGTCTCCTATCTGCGAGCGGTCGACGATGTCAGCTTTGACATCAGACGAGGCGAAACGGTCGGTCTGGTAGGAGAATCCGGCTCTGGCAAAACCACCGTTGGCCGCGCCATTCTGCGCGCCATTGACCCCACTGCGGGCGATGTAATCTTCCACACCCGCGAGCATGATATCTATCTTGATGAGTTGGAAGGGGAAGAGCTGCGCCGGTTTCGCAAGAAAATGGGCATGGTCTTCTCTGAAGGTCCCCATTCGATTGCCAATATGGCGAGTGACATTCTGCGTTCCTTTCGCCCGCGCATGAGCCTTGTCTTTCAGGACCCCTATTCTTCGCTCAACCCGCGCATGACCGTGCGCGACATCATTGCCGAGCCTCTGGTCGCATCCGGCATGATGAAAAATCGCGACAAGATCGATCAGCGGGTGCGCGATATCGCAAGTCGCTGCAAGCTCAATCTGGAGCATCTGCGCCGTTTCCCCCACGCATTCTCGGGCGGACAACGCCAGCGCATCTGCATCGCGCGGGCCTTGGTAACGCGGCCTGATTTTGTCGTATGCGACGAGAGTGTTTCCGCGCTGGATGTGTCCATTCAGGCAGAGATCGTCAATCTACTCAAAGACCTGCAGGAAGAAATGGGCGTTGCCTTTCTGTTCATTGCCCATGATCTGTCTGTGGTGGCCCAAATGTCCCATCGTGTGGCCGTGATGTATGTGGGCAAGTTCGTTGAATATGCGCCAACCGAGAGTCTTTTCTATAAGCCGCGCCATCCCTATACCCACGCGCTTTTGTCTGCCATTCCGACCATAGATCCGGACGAGAGTTTCGATCCGATCAGGTTGGAAGGTGAAATTCCCAACCCGCTCGCCGCGCCATCCGGCTGTCGCTTTCACACCCGCTGCCCCTATGCCACGGAGCAATGCGCCAGTGAAATCCCGCACTGGCAGGAAATAGCGCCAGAGCATTTTGTGGCCTGCCACAGGGTGGATGAGCTCGATTTCTCCCGCGACAAACAAAGCGCCGAAACCACCGATTAGAAACCAGACCCAAAAGGAAGCAACCAGCTCTGCTGCTTCCCCAATAAACAAGAAAGCCTAACGAGAAGAGGATCGTCCGATGTCCAAGCTGGACAATGAACGTGCCAACAATCTGAAAAGCAGTTTGCTGCCTGATCCCGAAATGGGCGAGCCTTTTCTGCTGACGCCCGGTCCGCTGACCACCTCCTTTGCCGTCAAGCAGGCGATGCTGAGGGATTGGGGCAGTTGGGATGGCGACTTCCGCGCCATGACTGCCGATATGCGCCGCCGACTGCTCGCTCTTTTGGGGGCGGAACAAGGTGCCTTTGAATGCATCCCCATGCAAGGCTCCGGCTCCTATCTGGTCGAAGCGATGCTCGGCACCATGGTGCCCAAGGATGGCAAATTGCTTGTGTTGGCCAATGGGGCCTATGGTCTGCGGGCAGCAAAGACAATGGAAGCCATTGGCCGGGCCTATCATCTGCTCGACAAGGGCGATTATCTGCCTCCGCGTGGTGCCGAGGTGGCTGATATCCTTGCCAATGATCCGGCTATCACCCATGTGTTGGCGATCCATTGCGAAACCAGTTCGGGCATTCTCAACCCCATCGCCGAGATTTCCCAGGCCACCTATGCCGCCGGGCGCAAGCTGCTGGTGGATTCCATGTCTGCCTTTGGTGCTGTGCCCATGGAGCCTGACAAGATCCGCTATGAAGCGCTGGTTTCATCGGCAAACAAATGCATCGAGGGGGTGCCGGGCTTTGGCTTTGCGCTGGTGCGCCGCAGTGAACTCATCGCCACCAAAGGCAACTGCCATTCTCTCAGTCTTGATCTTCATGCCCAATGGGAAAATCTGGAAAGGAGCGGCCAGTGGCGCTTTACACCGCCGACCCATGTGGTTGCCGCATTTCTTGAGGCATTGAAAGCCCATGAGGCCGAGGGCGGTGTAGCGGTGCGTGGGGCCCGCTACACCAACAATCGCGACGTGATGGTCGCCGGCATGCGGGCGTTGGGCTTTGAAACCCTGCTCGATGCGCGTTGGCTTTCGCCGATCATCGTTACCTTCTTCTGCCCGGCCGATGAGCGCTTCCTGTTTGATCGCTTCTATGAGCTGATGAAAGACAAGGGCTTCATCATCTATCCGGGCAAGCTGACGGTGGTGGAAAGCTTCCGCATTGGCTGCATCGGCCAGATGGATGAAGCCATCATGCGTCGCGTTGTGGCTGCGGCAAAACAGAGCCTTGAGGAACTGGGCGTAACAAGCGCCGCCCCGCCTCTGGCAGCCTTTGAAGAGCGCAAGAAGCTGAACGCTTGAAGGCCATTCGGAGAGAGAACATCATGACACAGATAAAAGCGGTTATATTTGATTGGGCGGGAACGCTGGTGGATTTCGGCAGCTTCGCGCCCATGGGCGTCTTCGTCAAATGCTTCGAGGAATTTGGCATCAAGGCGTCCATTGAGCAGGCTCGTGCCCCCATGGGGTTGCCCAAATGGAACCATATCCGCGCCATGATGGACGATGACGCCATCGCGGCCCAATGGCAGGCCAAATATGGCCAGGCACCAACCGATGCCGATGTCGACAAGATCTATGAGATCTTCGTACCGATGAATGAAAAGGTCGCTGCCGACTATGCCGATCTGGTGCCCGGTGCGCTGGAAACCATCGATTGGCTGCGTACGCGCGGCATCAAGATTGGCTCCACGACAGGCTATACCCGCTCGATCATGGAGCATGTCTTGCCTGTTGTGAAGAAACAGGGGTTCGAGCCGGATAATCTCATCTGTGCGGATGATCTGGCCGAGGGCCGCCCCGGTCCGCTGGGCATGTATCAGAGCTTCGTGGATCTGGCCGTCTATCCGTCTTCTGCTGTCATCAAGGTGGATGACACGGTGCCGGGCCTCAAGGAAGGTGTCGCCGCAGGCTGTATCACGGTCGGGCTGGCGCTCTCCGGCAATTTCGTCGGCAAGACGCCGCAAGAATTGGCTGCGCTTTCCGAGGGGGAAATTGCCAGCTTGCGAGAGGCCGCCACTGTGCTACTCAAAGAGGGGGGAGCGGATTATGTCATCGACACGGTGGCCGATCTGCCAGCCCTGATCGAAACACTCTGATTGTTAAAAGATCCTTTGATCGGATTTAAGGAGAACCCGCGCCATGTCCAGACCGAATATCATTCTTGTAACGGCCGATCAGTGGCGCGGTGATTGTTTGGGCGCGGTGGGGCATCCGACTCTCAAGACCCCCAATCTGGATGCGCTGGCGGCCGACGCGGTTTTGTTTCGCAATCACTATTGTGCAACGGCTCCTTGCTCGCCGGCGCGGGCAACTCTTTACACCGGTCTTTACCAGATGAACCACAGGGTGGTGCGCAATGGAGCGCCATTGGCTGACGGGTTTGATACGCTCGCCAAGGCCGGGCGCAGGGCTGGTTACAAGCCGACGCTGTTCGGCTACACGGACACGGCGCTCGACCCGCGCACTCTGGCACCAGATGATCCGGCTCTGACCACCTATGAGAATGTGCTACCGGGCATGGAGGTGGGGCAAGCGCTGCCCGAAGATGACAAGCCATGGCTGACATGGCTCAAGACGCGCGGCCATGATGTTGCCTCCCGCTTTGAGGCCCACACGCCGCCGATGGAACCGGGAGAACGGGTCTCCATGCTGCCGCCTTGCTACGGGGCAGATGAAACACCGACGGCCTTTCTGCTGGAAAAGATGGAAGATTGGCTGGATGAGCAGCGGGAGGAGGATGCACCTTTCTTTGCTCATCTCTCCTTCATTCGTCCGCATCCGCCTTTTGTTGTGCCTGAGCCTTACAACGGCATGTATGCGTCTGAGGCTACTCAAGACGCAGCACCTGCCTTCGATCGGCATCCCTGCGCCACAGCCGAGGCGGCAAGCCACCCGTTTGCCGACTTGATGATGCAGCATAACGGGCTATCGAGCTTCCTCACCTATGATGAGGACGGCAACCCGAACCCGAAAGGGCGTGTCAAGGATCTGTCAGCTCATGATATCAGCCGTATTCGAGCCCTCTATTATGGCATGATCTCGGAAGTCGACGCCGTCATTGGCCGGCTGATTGCCAGCCTCAAGGCGCGCGGGCTCTGGGAGAATACGGTCTTCATCTTTACCTCCGATCATGCCGAAATGATGGGGGATCACTGGATGCTCGGCAAGGGCGGGTTTCACGCCTCCAGCTATCACATCCCTCTGATTATCCGGACACCGGACGGCGGCCGCGGCGAGACGGTTAGCGCCTTTACGTCCAGCGCCGACATCTTCCCCACCTTGCTTGAAATTCTTGGTGATGAGGCGACCAACGCGCTTGATGGCACCTCGCTTATGGAGCATGTCTGCGGCAATCCCGTAAGCGGGTGGCGCGATGCCGCCTTTTACGAGTTTGACTTCCGCGCCCAGCGTGCGGGCAGCGCCGAACTCAAGGCCCGTATGCGGCAGGAGGAATGTTCGCTTGCGGTATTGCGAGACGAAGCCTTTCACTATGTGCACATCCCCGGCTTTCCAGCCCTGTTGTTCGATCTGCAAAAAGATCCCCAGTGCCTTAACAATGTCGCCGAGGATGAAGCCTATCTGCGCACGCGACTCACCTATGCCGAGAAGCTGCTTGATCTGAGGGCGCGGCATATGGATGAAACACTGGCCCGCATGCTGATGACCCCGCAAGGGGCGGTGATCACCGACTAAAGCCGCTAAAAGATGAAGCGATCCGAGCGATCCATGAAATCGTGCATATGCACCATGATCTGCTCTTCGTTGGCCAGCACCACACCATAGGCTGGAGCTTCGAAATTGCCATATTGCCCCTTCGGAGAGGATGTCATCTCTAGGGCCACCTGATGGTTGAGCCCGCGCATGCAGGAAACGGTCAGCCCGCGCCAATTGCCATAGACCATCCGATGGGCATGACCGACAAAGATATGCCGCACGCGATGGCGATGGGGCCTCAGGATCTGCCAGAAAGCCTCCGCATCTTCAAGGCGGCTCTCATCCATGTCGGGCAGGCCGATGGCGAAGGGGGGATGGTGCATGAACAGCATCACCGGCCCCGAGGTTTCGCTCAAGACGCCTTTCAGCCATCCTTGCCTCTCTTCGCAATAACGCCCCACATCACTGCCGCGCTGGCTGGTATCCAGAAACAGGCACAGGCCGAATGGCGTGCGCTTGGAGCCTTGAATAAAGCCGCAATCGCAGCGCTGTGCTTCGGGGAAATGAAAGCGGAAGGTACGCACGTCATCATGATTGCCAACGAGAAGATGGGACGGAATGGACAGCCGCCGTAGTTCACGGGCAAATATTTCATAAGCAGCATCATCGCCATGATGGGTCAGATCACCTGTTATGACGACGAAGTCTGCATCATGATGCTCGCTGTTGATGCTGTCGATTGCTGCGCGCAACCTGCCTGCTGGCTGTTGGCCGTATACAGCACCGCCATCCTTGACAATATGGCAATCGGTCAGATGGATGAATTTCAGCATATCGGGATTTTTGATCATCTGGCAGGCACCTGTGTTTCAAGGCGGGAACGCTCGATGAGGTTCCCGAAGTCGGGTGACTATGCCCCGCAAAGATGACAATCAGATAATGGAATGACGACTCTTTGCTGACAAAAGACGAGGTCAATCGACCCGGCTCAGAGCGCGGCCTTGCAGCAATGGAATCTGGCAGGAACGCCCAAACCAGACCAGCCCCTATCGCTAGCCCTGTCATGCTTCCTTCATGACGCTGGGTGAAAGCGATGGTCATTTGAGCATCTTTGCACAGTCGGGAAATTCGAAAAAGAATATAAAATTCAGTCAGAAAAGAGATGGTTGTTAAAATCTCATGTTCATTTTCAATTTCATTTGAATGTCACATAACGTTCAAATGGCTGAAATATTCGCGTCTTAACGTCCCCTCATAAACAGAGCAATTGAGCCTTTAGCCTCTCCAGGCGATGGGGGTGCCAGCTTTGGCAAAAGCCACAAGTGGGCGCCCCTGACTGGAGGGGACGAGGACAAGGTGGCTCTTTATGAGAGTCGCAAGAGCGGATCGGGGCATTATGAAACAGTATAGCGAACGGCAATTGGAAATCATTCGGACGGTTACCGAAAGCGGCTTTTCAGCCATCGATGCCTTGTCCGAACAGTTTAATGTTTCCACGCAGACCATTCGCCGTGATGTCAACGCCCTGTGTGAGCTTGGCGAACTGCGTCGCGTCTGGGGCGGGGTGGAGCCACCACCCGTGAGCGGCAACCTGCTTTATGCCAAGCGCAAGATCATGAATGTAACCGCCAAGCGGCAGATTGCCTTTGAAGTTGCCAAACATATTCCCGATGGCAGCACCATAGCGCTCTCCATAGGCACCACCCCGGAAATGGTCATCGAGGCCTTGCAGGAAAAGGCCAATCTCAAGGTCTTTACCAACAACCTCAATGTTGCCATGCAGGCAAGCGAACGCCACGACTGGTCTGTGACCATTGCGGGCGGCAGCGTGCGCCCAGGCGACAAGGACATTCTGGGCTCGGATGTGGAGGCCTTCTTTGATCGCTTCGAGGTGGACTTCGGCATTTTCGGCGTGGCGGGTGTGACGCCCGATGGCGGCCTGCTGGACTTCTCCGAGGCTGAAGTGGGGAGCCGCCGGGCCATCATGAAAAACAGCCGAAAGTCTTTTCTGGTTATGGATCATAGCAAATTCGGGCGCGCGGCCCATGTGCGGGGCGGGCATCTTTCCGATGTGTCCTGCATTGTCTGCGATGAACCCATTCCGCATCCATTTGAAAGCGGGCTCGGCTCGGCCAGCGTCATTATTGCCAATGAAACAAGCCGTGATGAGAAGGCAGACGCGGGCAACGACCCTTATGAACGAGGCACGCGATGAGCGCTGCACATCCGGCCCATCACGGGCGATCAATCGAGCTGCAGTCGATCTCCAAAAGCTGGGATCAGACCAAGGCGCTCGATAGCGTGAACATATCCATTCCTGCGGGCTCTTTCACCGCCTTGCTCGGACCATCCGGCTGCGGCAAGTCGACCTTGTTGCGCATCATTGCAGGGCTGGAAACCGCCACGGAAGGAACGGTTCGGATTGGCGATGAAGATGTCACCCGCCGTCCACCAGACAAGCGCGATCTGTCCATGGTGTTCCAGTCCTACGCTCTGTTTCCACATCTGGATGTGGCCGAGAATATTATATTTGGCCTCAAGACCCGCAAGGAGCCGAAAAAGCAGCGCACCGAAAAGCTGCTCGCAGTTGCCGAGCTGATGGGCCTTGAAAAACTGTTGGATCGCAAACCCGGCGCGCTTTCCGGCGGACAGCAGCAGCGCGTGGCGTTGGCCCGTGCCGTCATTGCCGAGCGTTCCATTTGCCTGATGGATGAACCGCTTTCAAACCTTGATGCCAAATTGCGTCACGAAATGCGGGTTGAGCTGCGGGCCCTGCAACAAAAGCTCGGTTTTACCATGGTCTATGTCACCCACGATCAAGCCGAGGCAATCACCATGGCGGATCAGGTGGTGCTGCTCAATGCAGGTCAGGTGGAACAGGTCGATGCGCCGCGCGCCCTTTATGATGCGCCACGCTCCACCTTCGCCGCCCGCTTTATCGGGACACCCCCCATGAGCCTGTTCGAAGCCTCAGCGCTTGGCGATATGGGCCAGCAACTGAGCCGTGATGCAGGCACCGAACTGTTGCTCGGGCTTCGCCCGGAAGCGGTAACCCCTAATGAGAAGGGCCTTCTGAAGGCCACCATCGCTGCCGCCGAGTTTCAGGGCGCAGACACCATGCTCGATTGTCTGGTTGGCGATGAAATGATCACCGTGCGGGCCTCTGGCAGAAGCCATTTTGCTGCAGGCAGTCCGGTCTCCCTTTCCTTCGCTCCTGAGGAACTGGCCTTGTTCGACAAGGCATCAGGGGCACGTCTCATAAAGTCCCAAAAACTGGTCGAGGCCCTGCGGTCTTGATCGATAACCAAATCTATTTTTAACAGTCAAACAGGATGAAAAGGACCATACCCATGGCTTCCCGTTTTCTCAAATCCACTCTAGCAGCAGCCATGCTTTGCGCTGTTGCCATGCCAGCATTTGCTGTTGACCTGCAATTCTATTTCCCGGTTTCTGTTGGCGGCAAGGCAGCTGATACCATCCAGTCGCTGACCGAAGACTATGTCGCGTCCCACGAAGATGTGAATATCGATGCGATCTATGCCGGCTCCTATACCGACGCCCTGACCAAAGCCATGACGGCTGCCCGCGGCGGCAACGCCCCGCAGCTTTCGGTGCTGCTCTCCACCGACATGTTCACCCTGATCGATCAGGACCTGATCGAGCCATTTGATGACTTCGTCACTGAAGAAGAAGGCAAGGAATGGTTCGGCTCTTTCTATCCTGCTTTCATGATGAACAGTCAGACCGGCGGCAAAACCTGGGGCATTCCTTTCCAGCGCTCCACGCCCGTCATGTATTGGAACAAGGAAGCCTTCAAGGAAGCTGGTCTTGACCCGGACAAAGCCCCGGCAACCTGGGAAGAGATGGTCGACTATGCGCACAAGCTGACCAAAAAGGACGACAACGGCAACGTAACCCAGTGGGGCCTGCGCATTCCGCTCGATGGCTTCCCTTACTGGCTGTTCCAGGGTCTGTCCACGCCAGCAGGTGCCATTCTGGCCAATGCAGACGGCAACAAGACCGACTTTGCCAACCCGAAAGTGGTTGAAGCCCTTCAGTTCCTCGTCGATATGGCCAAAAAAGAGAAGGTCATCGAAGATGGCGTGACCTCTTGGTCTGCCACGCCGAAAGCCTTTTTCGAGCGTCAGTCCGCCATGATCTGGACCACCACAGGCAACCTGACCAACATCCGCACCAATGCTCCGTTTGATTTTGGTGTCGGCTTCCTGCCAAAGCATGAACGCTACGGCGCACCAACCGGTGGCGGCAACTTCGTTCTGTTCAAGGATGCCTCTGAAGACCAGAAGAAAGCCGCTGTCAATTTCGTAAAATGGATCTCTGCTCCGGAACAGGCTGCCAAATGGTCCATCGCAACCGGCTATGTCGCTCCAAGCCCGGCCGCATGGGAAACCGAAGCCATGAAAGCCTACGCCAAGGACGTGCCGCAGGCTGCCGTTGCCCGCGATCAGCTTGAATATGCGGTTGCAGAGCTGTCCACCTATGAAAACCAGAAAGTGACCAACTTCCTCAACGACGCCATTCATGCCGCTCTGGCTGGTGAGAAATCACCCAAGGAAGCGCTTGAAGAAGCTCAGAAGAAAGCGGAACGCGTTCTGAAAAACTATCGCTGATCCACTTTGCGATTGGCTTTTGCGAGGGGGATGTCTTCCCCTCGCTTCTTTTATGACTTTGCGATGGATCGCATGTGAGGGGCAAGAATGAGACGCGACTGGATATATGCTCTGCTGCTGCTGTTACCGGCGATGGTGCTGCTCATGGGCTTTACCCATATTCCAGCTATTGAAACCGTCATTAGCAGCTTTTTCTCGACGCCCCACGGACGTCGTCCGGCGAATTTCGTCGGCATCGATAACTATCTCTATCTGCTCGAAGATGATGTGTTTATCCGCTCTTGCTGGAACAACCTCATCTATGCCGCCATCACGATCCCTGCTTCCATCATCATTGCTCTGGTCATGGCGCTGTTTGTGCATAGTCGCATGGCTGGGCTTTCCTTTCTGCGCATGGCCTACTTCACGCCGACCGTGCTGCCGATGATCGCGGTGGGCAACATCTGGCTGTTTTTCTTTACCCCAAGCTTCGGGCTCATCGACCAGATCCGCGCCCTGTTTGATCTGCCCGCGCAGAACTGGATGGGCGACCCTGACACGGTTCTTTATACGGTGCTGGTGGTTGCCGTCTGGAAGAATGCCGGCTTCTTCATGATTTTCTATCTCGCCGCCTTGCAGACCATTCCGGAACCCTTGCGCGAGGCGGCCAAGCTGGAAGGGGCAGGGCGCTGGACCTTCTTCCGCCGCGTCACCCTGCCGCTGATCATGCCCACGACCCTGTTCATTCTGGTGAACGCCATTATCAATTCGGTGCGCCTCATCGATCATATTTTCATCATGACCCTCGGCGGGCCGAACAATGCCTCCAGATTGCTGCTCTATCACATTTATGAAACGGCCTTTGAATATTGGGACACCGCTTCGGCCAGCGCGATGACTGTGGTCATCCTGTTCGTTCTCTCGCTGTTGGCCATTGGGCAATTCTTCTGGCTCGATCGTAAGGTGCATTACAAATGACTGCTCAAGACACCATGCTTGCAGCCCGTCTCGATCGGGCGCTGATGACTTTCGGGGCCTGGCTGCTTGCCCTTCTATGGATTCTGCCGCTGGCCTATGCCGTCTGGACAGCGTTCCACCCTTCGGCCTATGAGACCAATTTCACACTGACCGCCCCGCTGACGCTGGAAAACTTTCCAAAGGCGTGGGCGCAGGCACCCTTTGCGCGCTATTTCCTCAACACCATGATTCTTGTGGCCATGACGCTCAGCGCGCAGTTGGTGCTCAGCACATTCGCCGCCTATGCCTTTGCGCGATTGAAATTCCCCGGCAAGACTATCCTCTTCACGCTGGTACTGCTGCAGCTCATGGTTACGCCCGATATCCTGCTGGTCAAGAACTATGAGACCATGGGTACGTTGGGGCTGGTGGATAGCATTCTGGCAATCGGGCTGCCCTATTTTGCCTCTGGCTTCTGCATTTTTCTGTTGCGCCAGACCTTCATGACCATCCCCAAAGAGCTAGATGATGCGGCTCGGATCGAAGGGGAAGGGCTGATAGGTACTCTCTGGCGGGTCTATATTCCGCTGGCGAAACCCACCTATCTTGCCTTTGGCCTTGTGTCGGTTTCTGCGCACTGGAATGACTTCCTGTGGCCGCTGATTGTCACCAACTCGGTGGAAACCCGTCCGTTGACCGTGGGCCTCTCGGTCTTTTCCATGACAGAGTCAGGAGTGGAATGGTCGGTGATCAACGCGGCAACCCTGATGACCTCCGGTCCTCTTCTTGTGGGCTTTCTGCTTTTCCAGAGACAGTTTGTTCAAAGTTTCATGCGAGCTGGTATTAAATAGGCCAAACCAACGAGTCGGCCCGACCTTGACCAAATAGTCAGAGCCAAAAATACAGGCCTGAAATACGGGCTTGAAAAACAGGCCAGATAAAAGGAATTACATCCCATGCCTTCATTGCCAGTGCTTGGCGCTTCGCTCAAATATGATGAACTTGTTTCTCTGAAAGACTGGATTTTTGAGAAGAACCGCACCATCGAATTGCAGGATTTCTGCATGGTGGATGTTCTGGATGACGATCAGGACGACCTGATCGAGGCCTATAAGGATGTTCTGGATGGCTTCAGGGGCCTGCATGGCATTCACGGCCCGTTTTTCAGCCTCGATCTGGCTGCGACCGATCCGCTGATCCAGCAGGTTGTGACGGTGCGTCTGCTCGATGCGCTTAATAAATGCGAAAAGCTGGGCGCGACACACATGGTCGTGCATAGCCCTTTCACATTCTGGCACAGCCTCAATTTCACCAACTATGCCTATCTCAAGCCGAATATCTTTGAAGCAGCGCAGCGAATACTGGAACCTGTTGTCCAGCGTGCCGAGCAGATTGGCTGTTGCCTGATGCTGGAAAATATCGATGATGCCGATCCGGCGTTGCGCTGTGAATTGGTGGAAATCATCAATAGCCCGATGTTGCAGGTTTCCCTCGATACTGGCCATGCCCAACTGGCCCATGGCCAGTATAAGGCTCCTCCGGTGGCGGATTATGTGACCGTCGCCGGTCCGCTTCTGGGGCATGTGCATTTGCAGGATGCCGATGGCTTTGCCGATCGCCACTGGCATCCGGGTGAGGGGTCCATTCCCTGGGGCGGTGTTTTCAAGGCGCTATCGGACATCCACGCCGCGCCGCGCCTGATCATCGAAGCGCGCGACCGCAAGGAGCTGTTGCCGAAAACGGTTAAACATCTCGAGGCGCTTGGCTTGGCCGAGTAGCGGACGCTGCGCAAAGGGCGCTTCATGATTGAAATATCAAAAGGCGGTGCTGCGTGGCATCGCCCTTTGGTGCTGTTACTCGCAAATTACCTTTGGTTTACCTCGGATAGATCGCAAACAGGGCCTTTGGGCCCAATCTGCGACAATTGTGATCAGTTTCTCCACAAAAGGAACCATTGGGATGGGTCTGATTGCTGGCCTTTGTGTCCATTCTTGGCTATGACCTTTGCCAGCCCGCACGCTGTTGCCCCTTGGCGTCAATTGTAGCCATGGCCATCCGAGCGTGCAGATTTTGAGCCTTTAAGCTCGCGTGATCTGGAGTTGACCTATCGTTGATCTCGAAAATGGCCCTTCGGACCTTCGCTCCGGCGCCGCCTCAGATGCGGCTGATAGTGACATGATGAACAATGCCATCGTCCTTGATGGGGTAAACCATCAATTGAATGACAAGCCTTTTTTCAAGGACCTGTCCATAGAGATGCGTGAAAAGCGCATTGGTCTGATCGGGCGTAATGGCTCGGGCAAATCCACCTTGGCACGCATGATTTCCGGTCTCATTGAACCTGAGGCTGGGCAAATCCGCGTGCATGGTGTCGACATCGCCAAGGATCGCAAAAAGGCCATTGAAACGATCGGACTCATTTTCCAGAATCCCGATCATCAGATCATCTTCCCGACAGTGGAAGAGGAAATCGCCTTCGGATTGGAGAGCCTTTCTGGCAACCGCAAGCAGGCCCGCGAGGCCGCGCGCGGTTTCCTGCAATCCTTCGGACGGCTTGATTGGGCCGAGCGGGGCACCTTTACGCTGTCGCAAGGGCAGCGGCATCTGGTTTGCCTGATGGCCGTGCTGGCCATGCAGCCCAAGGCGGTGTTGCTAGACGAACCCTTTGCCGGTCTCGATTGGCCTACCACGCGGCGGCTTTATCATTGGCTGGACGGGCTTGAGCAGCAAGTGGTGCTTGTCACCCACGATATTGACCATCTGGAGAGCTATGATCGCATTCTCTGGCTTGAAAAAGGCCAACTGATTGCGGATGGCGCCCCGGCCGATGTGTTGCCAGCCTATCGCGAGAAGATGGAACGTCTGGTCTTCAGCGATGACGAAATTCTTGGCCCCGGCCTGCCCGCCACGAATGGGGAGCAGGGTTGATGCTGTCCTTGACCGTAGAGCAAAGAAGCTGGATGCATCGATTGCCTGTGTGGCTGAAGCTTCTTCTGCTGTGCCTCTTTACGCTGGTGCTCTGGCCGCTGGCTGACTGGCGCCTGCTGCTGGCCTCCTGCCTTCCGGTGGTTTTGCTCTATGCCTCTGCCGGGCGCTATTTTGCGAAACTGGGTGCCCAGCGCTTGAAGCCGGTTGTCTATCTTGTCGCGATTATCTTCATCTATCAGGTCGTCACGGGGCGCATCGAGGAAGGGCTCGCCATTTGTCTCAAGATAATCGCGACGGTCAGCCTTGCAAATTTGGTGACCATGACATCGCGTCTTGATGATATGATGGCCGTAATAGAAACGCTGGCAAAGCCATTCCATGCGCTTGGCCTGCCGCCTCGCGCACTTGGGTTTGCCATGGGGCTGGTCATCCGTTTCACACCGCTGTTTCTGCAAAGAGGAACCCAGCTCAATCAGGCCTGGCGTGCGCGAAGCCCCCGGCGAACAAGTCCACGCCTTCTGGTGCCGCTGGCGCTCAGCGCCATTGATGATGCCGATAGGGTCGCCGAAGCGCTGAAGGCGCGCGGTGGGCTTCAGAATACAAAGACCAAAGAAATTCAGTCGGATAGCGCGATCCAAACTCGCGCTGAATAGAATGTAAAGGGAGAATATAGAATATGGAACGCCAAGTTGCCTTTATCGCTCTTTTTGCGGCACTCGTTGCCGCATTGGGCCTCATGCCTCAATTCATGCTGCCGTTCGGCGTGCCCGTCAGCGCTCAGAGCCTTGGTGTCATGATGGCTGGCGTCGTGCTGGGCGCGCGCCGCGGTGCCCTTTCCATGATCTTGTTCATTGTGCTGGTTCTGGCCGGTTTGCCGCTGCTGGCTGGTGGCCGTGGTGGTCTGGGCGTGCTTGCCGGTCCGACCGTCGGTTTCTTCCTTGGCTGGCCATTTGCTGCCTATACTACAGGTCTGATCGTGGAGAAATGGGGCAAGGGCAACCTGCTCATCGCCGGTACCTTCGCGTCCATCGTTGGCGGCATCTTCGTGCTCTACCTGCTGGGTGTCCTGGGCATGGCTGTGCGCCTTGATAAATCCTTCATGGAAGCTGCTTCCATGGTTCTGGTCTTCATTCCGGGCGACGTGATCAAGGCCTTTGTTGCCGGTTTTGTCCTTCAGGGCATTGCCAAGGCGCGCCCGAGCGCCTTGCTGTCACGCGGCTGACCAAGTTGGCGGATCTTGCGCATGACGCATGACGCATGACAGGGCGTTTGATGCGCTCCATCCGCTTTCAATCTATCAAAGAAGGGGCGCCAAACCGGTCGCCCCTTTTTTCTGGACAATAGCAGTTTGACCTCTCCTTCAGAATACGATCTTCTGAAGATCTATAGACTGTCTCTCCAATGGGAGCTTTCCATCGGATCACTGCTATCCGAAAAAGGAGCTTTCAATGGCTCAAAGACGGTTCTATAGAAAAGTAAAATTAATTTGGGGGATGAAAATAACTGGAATTCCCTGTATGCAGAGCGTGGTTCGGGCGGGACGATATTGTCCCGGCGCAGTGTGGCAAAGACTTGCCATGGATTGAGGCGCTGTCTGTTGAAGTGAAACCTGTTTGTCAGACTATAAATTTGTGAGGGAAGCGCAATGGCTTGGGAACTGGTTGCCGATGTTGGTGGAACCAATATGCGTTTGGCTGCCGCGGTGGATGGCCGCATCAAGGAACAGCATACTTTCGATACGACCGGCACAATGCACTTGACCGATGCGGTTAAAAGCTTCGTTGGCAAGATTGGATCGAGCCCGCGCCATGTCGTGGTGGCCGCAGCGGGTGTTATCCAGAATGGCTATGTCACATTGACCAATGCTGGCAATCAGCAATTTTCGCAAGCCGATCTCATCGTGGCAGCCGGAGCCGAAGGCGCACGCATCCTGAACGATTTTGAAGCGGCGGCCTGGTCTCTCGTTACGGCCGATCCAGATGACCTCACGCTTATTCAGGGCACGCTTCCTGGCCCATTGCAAACCCCGCCAGCCCCGACGCCTCCGCGCCTGATCATTGGTCCGGGTACCGGTCTGGGGGTTGGCACCCAAGTCTGGGCTGGCCATCAGCCCGAGGTGCTGCAAGGTGAGGGGGGCCATGTGCGCGTTGCGCCCCATAGCCTTGACGAAGTCGCCGCATTCACAAAGCTTGCCGAACTGTGGCCGGAAACACAGATGGACAGCTCTCCATGCCTTGCTCTGGAAGCTGAGGCGATCCTGTCGGGTACCGGCATTCCCTATCTGATGAAGGCTCTGGAACTTCTCGACGGACAGGAACCTTCGGAGATGTCGGCGCGCGATATCTTTGATGTCGCCCGCACCGAGGGTAATCCGCTGGCCGTGCGCGCCATCAACATGTTTGCCCATCATCTGGGCGCCGTGGCTGGCGATCTGGCGCTTTATATTTCCGCCTATGGCGGCGTTTTCCTGACCGGTGGCGTGCTGCAGAAAAACGAATGGATCTTCCAGAACCCGCATTTTCTGCGCGGCTTCAATCAGGGCGGTCGTCATACCAAATTCCGCGTCAACATGCCGATCTATCTCTACCGCAATTCCAACTTCGGTCTTGAAGGGGCGATCAACGCCATGACTTTTGATCCGGACTTGCACTAGATCCGATCAATCGTCGATTTCTCCGTAAAGCCTATTTAGGTAGCGCCTCATCAAGGCGCTGCCTTTTTCATGTCTTCTGTCACCTTTGAACAATCATAAAACTGCAATGTGCCAGTCCTAATAAGCCAGAAGAGGCATCGGGATCGATTCGAAGGAGCTGGCCAGTCCGACTGCTCGTCAGTAAGGACTGGATCAAAGATTTCCTGAAGTGACACGCGTTGCGGCGGTCGTGCTTATCCCTGCCGAAAAGAATGAACAGGGCCTGTTTCGCTGCAGATCCGCAGCTTGCTCTGAAAGCAGGAGAAAAACGTGACTGAAACCCGAGTTTATCCCGACCGAGGTAGCCTTGCGGCAGGCCTTGCCGAACAGGTGGCTGCTGAACTGAATAAAGCCATCCGCAAGAGGGGAAGAGCCACGCTTGCCGTTCCGGGCGGAGAAACCCCGCGCGCGTTCCTGACCGAACTCAGTCTGCAAAAAGTCGAATGGGACTGCGTGTCTGTCATCCTGACTGACGAGCATTTTGTGCCTGAATCTTCCGAACACTCGAATGGGTGTCAGGTGCGTACGCTTCTGATGCAGAATAGGGCTGCCGAAGCACAGTTCCATCCCTTTTATCACGAGGTTTCCGAGCCGGAAGACGCTCTGCCTCTGATCGCAACCGATCTGCATGAGGTTCTGCCGATTGATGTTTGCATATTGGGTATGGGCACAGACACACGCGTTGCGGCGCTCTTTCCCAATGCGGACCTTCTGGAAGAAGCTCTCGGTCTATGGGCGCCGTCCGTCATGGTGGTTCGCGGTCACGAAGATGGAGAACCGCGCTTTACGCTCACGGCCCCGGTTCTGGAGCGTGCCCGCAAGGCGCATGTCCTGATTGTAGGTGAAGAAAAGAAAGTCACCCTGCGCGAAGCCCAGAAGGTTGGGCTCGTTGAAGAGGCACCTGTGAGGGTTATTCTAAATCGTGCACGGGCTACAACCATTCATTATGCCGATTAGCTCTCTACACCAAGATAGAGCGTGCTCCTATCGGCCCATATCGATAATCAATACAAATTGTCGTGGAAAAAGGGTGATTCTGGTCAAAGCAATTGTCAAAATAGGCATTTCGATACAGAAAAGCTGTTCTCTGGGATCACTTCCATCTCTTCCACAAAGCGCTACAATCATCTAATGTGCAGACAGTGCAGTATGGTTTGAAATCACATAAGGCTAGCGCCCACTGTGGCTCAGAGAGATATGGTCCATATTGGCTCTTATGGAAAATATCCTGCTTTGCATCCATCTGGATGATTGCCGCGCTTATTGATAATGGATACAGAAATCAAATTGCCGAAAAGGTGGTTTTGGTGTCTGTTGGGAGTATGTCGAATAGTCTGATTTATCTATGTGAATTTGCGTAAATGAGGAAAAATTACCACGATGCGGGACAAATTTTGGTAAATCGCACCGGATAACGCGCAACTGATCCACAAAGATGGCTTGGCAATTTGACTTTGGTCTGCACTATAAGAGCCGGAGGGTAATTTGCTTCTTTTCTGGGGAGACTCAGCGGGGAGCATTAACATTTTGTGAGAAGGGAGTCTGTCGTGAAGATAGGTACACCTAAGGAGCTGTTCGAGGGAGAGGCGCGCGTAGCCATGACGCCGTCTTCGGCACAGCAGCTTCAGAAATTGGGATATGACTGTGTCCTGGAAAGCGGTGCTGGTGTTCTGGCCGGTTTTTCCGACGCGGTTTATACAGAAGCGGGCGTTGAAATTGTACCAAACGCGGCTGCGCTGTGGGAGGCTGCTGACATTGTTGCTAAGGTGCGACAGCCAGAGTCTGACGAACTGAAATATCTTGCCAAGGGCAAGACATTGATTTCGTTCTTCAACCCTGCAGGCAACGAAGAAGGCATGGAAGCAGCCAAGGCTGCTGGTTCGAATGTCATCGCAATGGAAATGGTGCCGCGTATTTCTCGCGCCCAGAAAATGGACGCTCTGTCCTCCATGGCGAACATTGCCGGTTATCGCGCTGTTATCGAAGCGGGTAACAATTTTGGTCGTTTCTTCACCGGTCAGATCACTGCTGCCGGTAAAGTGCCGCCTGCACGCGTTCTCATTGTTGGCGCCGGTGTTGCCGGTCTGGCCGCAATCGGTACGTCCGTTGCGCTCGGTGCTGTCACCTATGCATTTGACGTGCGTCCCGAAGTGGCCGAACAGGTCGAATCGATGGGCGCCGAATTTGTCTATTTGGATTTTGAAGAAGAACAGCAAGATGGCGCGGCCACCGGCGGTTATGCTTCGGTACAGTCCGAAGAGTTCCGCAACGCCCAGCTTGCCAAATTCCGCGAAATCGCTGGCGACATGGACATCGTGATCACCACTGCGTTGATCCCGAACCGTCCCGCTCCAAAGCTTTGGCTTGAAGACATGGTCAAGGCCATGAAGCCTGGCTCCGTGATTGTCGACCTTGCTGCCGAACGCGGTGGTAACGTTGAAGGCACGGTCAAGGACGAGAAAGTCGTAACCGACAATGGCGTAACCATCATTGGCTATACCGACTTCCCATCCCGCATGGGCGCACAGGCTTCCGAGCTTTATGCAACGAACATCCGTCACATGATGACCGACCTGACCCCTGAAAAGGATGGTCAGATCAACCACAACATGGAAGACGATGTGATCCGCGGCGCGACCGTGACCTTTGAAGGCGAAATTACCTTCCCGCCTCCACCGCCGAAAATTCAGGCGATTGCGGCTCAGCCGAAGAAGGAAGTCAAGGAAAAGACTCCTGAAGAAATCAAGGCCGAAGAAGAAGCTGCCGCCCGTAAGGCTGGTCGTCAGCAGATCGGCCTTCTGGTGGCTGGCGCAGTTGTCATGGGGCTTATCGGCCTTTATGCACCTGCTGCCTTCATGGGCCACTTCATCGTGTTCGTACTGGCCGTGTTCATCGGTTTCCAGGTTATCTGGGGCGTCAGCCACTCCCTGCACACGCCGCTTATGGCTGTGACGAACGCCATTTCGGGGATTATCATCCTCGGCTCGCTCCTGCAGCTTGGCTCAGGGTCATGGATTGTGTTGCTTCTGGCATTCATTTCCATCCTGATCGCCTCAATCAACATCGTCGGTGGCTTCATGGTTACCCGTCGTATGCTGCAGATGTTCCAGAAATCCTGATAGGCGGAGGTTATTATGAACGCTGAATTGCAAACCGCCGCCTACATCGCGGCTACTGTGCTGTTCATCTTGTCTTTGGGTGGACTGAAGGATCAGGAAAGCGCCAAGCGCGGCGTCTGGTTCGGCATCGTCGGTATGGCGATCGCTGTTCTGGCCACCGTTTTCGGTCCGATCGATCCGCATGATATCACTCTGGGCACTGTGCTCGCTGCCAGCCCTGTCGTTCTGCTCATCGCAGTTGTCATCGGCGCCGTCATCGGTGCTGTTGTCGCCAAGCGCGTTGAAATGACCGGCATGCCGCAGCTGGTTGCCATGCTGCACAGCTTTGTGGGTCTGGCTGCTGTCTTCATCGGTCTCAACTCCGATATGACTGCGCATGCCTTTCCGACCCCTGCCGAAGAGGTCATCCATGAGATCGAGATCTTCCTCGGTGTCTTCATTGGTGCGATCACCTTCACCGGTTCCCTGATTGCCTATGGCAAGCTGGCTGGCCGCATTGATGGTAAAGCCCTGCTTCTGCCGGGTCGTCACCTCTGGAATATCGTGATGGTGGTTGTGTCCTTCATCCTGCTCATCATGTATATGAACGGTGCAGGCGCATGGACCCTCTATCTGATGACGCTGATTGCTTTCGTCATCGGTGTTCACATGGTTATGGCCATCGGTGGTGCCGACATGCCCGTTGTTGTCTCCATGCTCAACTCCTATTCGGGGTGGGCTGCTGCGGCAACCGGCTTCTTGCTCGGCAACGACCTGTTGATCGTGACCGGTGCTTTGGTGGGCTCCTCTGGTGCCATCCTGTCCTACATCATGTGTAAGGCCATGAACCGTCACTTCATCTCGGTGATCCTTGGCGGTTTTGGTAACTCCACTGGCCCGGCCATGGAAATCGAAGGCGAGATGATCGCAATCGACGCTGATGGTGTTGCTGCCAGCCTTGAAGATGCAGATAGCGTGATCATCGTTCCTGGTTATGGCATGGCCGTTGCTCAGGCTCAGCAGAATGTTGCTGAACTGACCCGCCGCCTGCGCGCCAAGGGCAAGGAAGTTCGCTTCGCCATCCATCCGGTGGCTGGTCGTCTTCCCGGTCATATGAACGTGCTGCTGGCTGAAGCCAAGGTGCCTTATGACATCGTGATGGAAATGGACGAAATCAACGAAGACTTCCCGGAAACGGATGTTGTCATCGTGATCGGTTCCAACGACATCGTGAACCCTGCAGCGCAGGAAGATCCAAACTCTCCGATCGCCGGCATGCCGGTTCTGGAAGTCTGGAAAGCCAAGCAGGTCTTCGTCTCCAAACGCGGTCAGGGCACTGGTTACTCCGGTATCGAGAACCCGCTGTTCTTCAAAGAGAACACCCGCATGTATTACGGCGATGCCAAGGCATCTCTGGACACGCTGCTTCAGCTGATTTCATAAGCTGTAGAACTGTCCAACATGATTTGAAAGCGCCCGGGGGCATCCTCCGGGCGCTTTTGTTTGCCTGTAGCCCTGTCAAAAAGAGACCTTGTACGTCGCCGTGCCTCAATTTCAATGCGGTTTAAACAAGCGAGCGGTCAACAGATGATCGATCAATGCACGCGTCCGAAGTGGCAAATGCTTGCGGGATGGATAGACCAGCGAAAAGATCATCGTCTCTCCGGTCAATTCTGGCAGGATGGGCACCAGCTGCCCTGCGGCGACCTCTTTGCGTATGGTCGAGGGAAACAGCTGCGCCAGTCCCATGCCTGCCATCGCCATGGCAATCACCATATGCGGTGAATTGCATAGCTCATACCGGGCCGAGGTGAGGGTAATCAGCTCTTTGCCGCGGAACAGCCGATGCACCCCGCCGGGGCTGACATTGTTCAGACAAACCCAGCGATGCTGGCTGAGCGCCTGCACATCGGTCGGCATGCCATGGATGGCCAAGTAGTCCCGGCTGGCATAAAGACAGAACCTGTCTTCATAGAGCACCCGCCCAATAAGGCTGTCATCGCGCGGCAAGCCAATACGAATGCCCATGTCGATCCCTTCGGCAACAAGATCAAGCCGCTCGTCGCTGAGGATGATATCCAGCTCTACATCGGGATAGCGAGCCCGGAAACTTTCCAGTGCGGGCAGCAATTGCGAAACCCCAACATCGTGGGTCGCGGTGATGGAGACACGCCCGGAAGGCTTTTCCTGCGTAGCGATCTCTATGGTTTCCTCAAGCAGGCGGGGCAGGGCGCGCACCTTGTCATAAACTCTGCGGCCTTCTTCCGTCAGCGACAGTTTGCGCGTGGAGCGATGCAGAAGGCGCACGCCCAGATCATCCTCCAATTGGGTGATCTGCTCAGACACGCGCGAGCGGCTTGATTTGAGGGAACGGGCAGCCGAAGCGAAGCTGCCTTCATCGACAACCCGCACGAATATCGCCAGTGGGCGCAGATGCTGATATCCGATTGTACTCATTAATGGAACTATCCATTCTGAAAAAGAGTTCTAGTGATAACAATGCAGCAACCCCATATTAGCGTCAACATCAATGATAAACCGTCTGCTCATCTCAAAGAGCAACGAAGAAGGGAAACAACATGATTGCAGTAACAGGCGCCTCCGGCCATCTTGGTCGCCTTGTCATCAAAGCTCTTTTGGAGAGAACCGAAGCCAGCGAAATTGTTGCTCTGGTGCGCAATCCAGAAGCGGTATCTGATCTGGCAGCCAAGGGCATCACCGTGCGTAAGGCCGACTATGATCAGCCTGAAAGCTATGCTGAAGCCCTCAAGGGCGTCGAGAAGTTGCTGCTGATCTCCGGGAGCGCTGTCGGCCAGCGTGTGCCTCAGCATAAAGCCGTGGTGGAGGCAGCCAAAGCCAATGGTGTGAAATTCATGGCCTATACCTCCATCCTGAGGGCAGATCAGTCTCCGATGCTGCTCGCTGAAGAGCACGCGGCGACAGAGGCCATCCTCAATGCATCCAGCATTCCTCATGCCCTGTTGCGCAATGGGTGGTATAACGAAAACTACAGTGAAAATCTCGCACAGGTGCTGGAAACCGGAGCTGTGATCGGGTGCTCTGGCGAGGGCCGTGTTGCCTCTGCGTCTCGCGCTGACTATGCCGAAGCGGCTGCCGTGGTTCTGACATCGTCCGTTGAAGAGCAGGCTGGCAAGATCTATGAGCTGGCAGGAGATGAGTCTTTCACGATGAGTGCCTTTGCCGCCAAGGTCGCGACCCTGTCCGGCAAGAAGGCTGCTTATATGGACATGTCCAAGGAAGACTATATCGCTGCGCTGACAGGTGCAGGCGTGCCGGAAGGCTTTGCCCAAGTGCTTGCTGACTCCAGCGCCAACGCTGCGGGCGGCTGGCTTGAAGACAATTCCAAAACCCTGTCTGCCTTGATCGGTCATCCGACAACGACCATTGCAGAAAGCATCAAGGCAGCCCTTTAAGGCTCTCTCCTTGCTTTTTCATTTGATGAAGAAAAGCAGGGTCATGAACCGGGGGCGCCGAGGTGACCTCCGGTTTTTCTTTGCTCGTACGCGGGCCTTTCGAGCCTATAGTGACTGTGGGGCAGCCTGCGAAGGCACCCTTGCTACCTGCGACTTGAATCAATTTGTTAACGGCTTGAACCGTCTGAATCTCTCTTTTAAAAGTGATTCCTATCATTTTGATAAGATTCACGAATTTGCGTACACTTGAAGTGATTTTTGCGCCTGTCGGTGGCCGAACTTGAATCAGTTTCTGAAGAATGGGACGCCTTGCTTGAATCAAAATCTCAGGCACTGATAGCTGTCCTCTGACGGGGATTGAGCCCTTCAGTGTGCCCGGTGAAAGCCATTGATCCAGCTGTGTTTGACGGTCCATGTCGCCGGATCGAAGGCTACCAGATCGGCGCTGAAGCCAGGCGCAATCAACCCCAGCGATGTATCCATGCGCATGAAGCTGGCCGGGTAGCGCGACGCCATCCGCAGGGCTTCCGACAGGGGCAGGCCGATCAGCTCGACCACGTTGCGCACAGCGCCTATCATGGTGAGGGCCGAGCCTGCCAAGGTGCCATCTTTGAGCTGGCATCTGCCATCTTGAACCGTGACCGTTTGATCATGCAACGTGAAGGCTGCCTCGTCAGACCCCACGCTCGCCATGGCGTCGGTCACGAGCATCACCTTGCCGCGCGGTTTGGTCTTGATGGCGTTGCGCATGGAAGCCGGATGCACATGAAAGCCATCCGCGATGAGACCGCACCATGTATCGGGATCATCAAGCGCAGCCCCAACCACGCCCGGCTCACGACTGCCCATGGGTGTCATGGCGTTGAACAGATGGGTGAAGCCGCGCAGGCCCGCCCGGATGGCTGCCGTCATATCCTGATAGCTGCCAGCCGTATGGCCTGCCGAAACCAGAGCCCCCTGATGAACGCACTCCCGAATGAAGGCTGGACCAACTTTTTCCGGCGCGATCGTGATGAGGCGGACACCAAGATCGGGATGTGTCATCAAATCCACTGCCCGATCATCTACCGGGCGCAATTGTTCTTCGGGATGGACACCCTTGCGGGCTGCATTGAGGTAGGGACCTTCGAAATGCACGCCCTTGATCGCGGACAGACTGCGATCTTCGCCCCAATGGCGGTGCGCCTGCTCGATAAGTCGCGCAACATGCTCCATGGCTGGCCATGCATCGCTGATTAGGGTCGGTAGCATTGATGTGGTGCCAAAGGCCCTATGGGCATCTGCCATGGCCTCTAGCTGTGGCAGGGTTGTGTCTGCATTGATCATCACGCCACCACCGCCATTCACCTGTGCGTCCACAAATCCGGGAGCCAGAACGAGCCCTGTGAGGTCATGCGGTTCATAGCCGCCCAGTTTGTTGGGGCTGTCGATGATGGACCTGATCCGACCGTCTTCCAGTGTCACGGCCTTGCCAGCGTGGAACTGGTCGCCATCAAACAGGCGGGCATGCATCAGAATCTGTTTCATGGCGTCGGTCCGGTTGGCAAGGAAGCTCATGGCGAGAATCCTGCTGCTGCAAGAGGGATTCCCTTATCATAGCATTACAGATGGGATGTTCCACGTCCGGTAGTGGATTTGATGGGCTAGGTAGGAAAAACAAACGGTTCCATGGGAGCCAAAGCTTCCCGACCACTTGGGTTAAATTTTGGATTCAGAGACGAATTCATAGAGGTCTCCACGGAAATAGGCGCGCACAAATTCGATTGGATGATCCTCTTGCCTGATCAGGCTGATTCTTCGGGTTGGCTTGTCTGCTCCATCATGAGCAGAATGAGAGCCCGTACCAGCCCCGGATCTTACCTCGGCCTCGACCCTGGCTCCCGATCTTGCCCCGGCCTCTGCGTGCTCGTTGCGTTGCCGGATGAAGGACCGCCGCTCTACATAGAGGCAGGCAGAGCCGGTCGGTACACCCAATAGATGGGCGTTGCTCACATCCAGCAACCGTGCTGACAGGGTCTGTACGCAACGGGTCGGGCGCTGGTGGTGATCTTCCAGCCATGAATAAAGCGATGTCTCGATGGCGGTCGGGTCTGGCAAGACGCTATGAGGGAGAACCGTATGCTCAAGACATACTGGCTTTTCATCCACCATGCGCAATCGAAACAGCCTGCTGACAGGGCTATCGGGCATGATTTGCAACGCTTCACACTCTTCCGGAGTGGGCGGCCCGCTTGAGCGTTCCAGCCACAGAGCTGCCGTAGGATGCCCCTTTATTTGCATGTCTTCGGTAAAGCCTGCTATCTGCCTTGGGCGCAGGGCAAGGCGCGAGGCAACAAAGGTGCCCGCACCATGGCGCTGCACCAGAATGCTTTTGTCCACGAGTACCCGAACTGCATTACGCACCGTAACGCGGGAAATGCCCAGAGCAAGGGCAAGCTCACGCTCGGCAGGCAAGGCATCATTGACAGCAACAAGACCAGCTTCAATCGCCTTCTCGATACCGCGTTGGAGTCTGAGATAAAGCGGTGTGGCGCTCGGGGCCTCAAGATCAGCTACCTGCCTGACATGCTCGATGAAGCAGTCAAGCTCAACCATGACCGTATCGTTCTTTGTATCCCATATCCTGCTCATGGTTTGGCTGCAAAGGAGGCAGGGAGCCGCCAGCCATGAGAATGGCGCCATCACGGGCATCATACAGCCGCGGAACAATCAGGGAGGTTGTTTCCGCTTCCAGCCATGGTTCCACGGCCTCGGCGTAGCTGCCCATCAGGGCAATCTGGTTGATGCCGCGCCAAGCCAGCGCTCGCAACATGGCACTGGCCTGTGTGCCACAGTCAGACATGAGTTTGAGGGCCACCGGATCTTCTTTTTCGGCGAACCGAACCACAAGATGACCATAACCGGCAAAGTCCGGTGGTGTGGCCCTGCTAGCCCACAGGGCCATTTCTTCCTGACTGTCACCAAACATCGCCATGATATGGTCTGTCATTGTGCTGACTTCATAAATGCCATCCAGCGCTGCAATTGCATAGCGCAAGGCCAACACGCCCACTTGCGCCGCGCTTGCCATGTCTGAAAGGTCAAAGCCCCAGCCGCCGACATTCACCGGATGATCCTTGACCAGACCATAGCCACAACTGCCCGTACCAAGAATCAGAATACCGCCATCGCGTGCGCCCCCATGTCCTCCAAGACAGGCGATGTGAGCATCGCTGGAGACCCGCAAGGAAGCAAAGGGATGTTCCCAGTTGCAAAAGGCTTCCTTGTCTGCACTGATGTGAAGCTCCGCAAGACCTATCCCCACATGGGTATTGCCCAGGACTTCTGCGCCGAAGCCGGCATCCTTTAGCGTCTCTCGCGCCACGCACGCAACCTGTTCCTGCGCCGCCATGATGCCTTGACTGGTTCGCGCCGGGCCACTGATTGCTTCTCCAAGAAGGGAACCATCCCCGCTTCTTAGACGTCCGCGGCAATTGGAGCCGCCCCCGTCTATCCCCATATACATGGTCTCTGAACTTGCCATTGCCAAATCTCCTCACTGGGCGCTCAATGCGCTCCCGTCCCCATTTGCAATGGACTGGCTGATGAGCCTTCAGGTGAGCCAACCCATCTACCAAGAGTAGAAGACCAATCAAAGCCAATTTCAATTCGTCTTCCGAATGACGATGCAAATTCAATCGTTAGCGGATGAAAGTTGTTTCACAGATTGCATTGGTATCGAGGTGGTATTGTGTTTTTTGAACAAACCAAAAGCACTCAATTCACTATGCGTTAAACGCCAATGGAGCAGCTCTGCGGGCTTCTTCCCAAGGAGGAACTGGAGGTCACCTCATTTTGGGCTGGCATCAGGATTTCCCCTGAGGCATAGTGCTGTGCGCTGACCCATGCTAGTGCCCACCTCGCTTTCGGAATAGACGACTATAGGACAAATGATGGCTGAAACGATCCTGCGCGGAAGACTGCTAACTTTTTTGCGAGAGCCTCAGACGCCCGAGGATGACAGCGCACATCTCTATATCGAAGATGGTGCCCTGTTGATCGAGGATGGACTGATCAAAGCCAGAGGGGTTTTTGGCGAAGTGCAGGCCAAGGCGAGCGCGGAAGCGATCATCAAGGATCATCGCCCTCATTTGCTCGTGCCGGGTTTTATCGACACCCATTTGCATTTTCCGCAGGTGCAGGTGATAGCCAGCTGGGGCGCACAGCTTCTGGACTGGCTGGAGAACTATACCTTTCCGGCCGAAGCCCGCTATGCCGATCCTGATCACTGTGCCGCCATGGCCACGCGCTTTTTTGATGAGATCATCGCCAATGGCACTACCACCACAGTGGCCTACTGTTCATCGCACAAAAGCTCGGCAGACGCCTATTTCGCCGAGGCTGAGCGACGCAACATGCGTGTGATTGGCGGCAAGGTTCTGATGGACCGCAATGCGCCCGAAGGGGTGCGGGATACACCGCAATCCGGATATGACGATTCCAAGGCTCTGATCGCCACTTGGCATGGCAAGGGCAGGGCGCATTATGCCATCACGCCGCGTTTTGCCATCACCTCGACACCGGCGCAAATGGAAAGCGCCCAAGCTCTGGCTGCAGAGCATCCCGATTGTTACATCCAGACCCATCTGGATGAGAACCATGCCGAAATCGAACAGACCATGGCGCTTTATCCCGATGCGCCCGACTATCTGGGGATTTATGAGCAGTATGGCCTGCTGCGCTCCAACGCGCTGCTTGGCCATTGCATCCATATGCAGCCTCGCGAAATTGATGTGCTGATTGATACCAAGGCGCGCCCCGTCTTCTGCCCGACCTCGAACCTTTTCCTTGGTTCGGGTCTGTTCGACTATGAAGGCTTGCGGGCTCGTGGCGCCACATGTGCCATCGCGACCGATATCGGTG
This sequence comes from uncultured Cohaesibacter sp., assembly GCF_963682185.1. Classification (NCBI taxonomy): domain Bacteria; kingdom Pseudomonadati; phylum Pseudomonadota; class Alphaproteobacteria; order Hyphomicrobiales; family Cohaesibacteraceae; genus Cohaesibacter; species uncultured Cohaesibacter sp. The sequence continues at coordinate 4,593,705 of NZ_OY821667.1, forward strand.
GCGGTACGTCCTATTCCATGCTGCGCACCCTGCATGAAGGCTATAAGGCACTCTCCACGCGCGACGACACCAAAATGCATCCCTTGCGTGCCTTCTATTGGGCGACATTAGGCAACGCCCTTGCGCTTGGTCTGGAAGATAGGATCGGCACCCTGGATGTTGGCTCGGAGGCAGATATCGTCGTGCTCGATAGCGCAGCCACCTCCGCCATGGCTCTGCGCATGGAGACCTGTCAGTCTCTGTCAGAAGAACTGTTCATTCTACAGATCATGTCTGATGACCGCTCTGTGGCCGAAACCTATGTGGCAGGGGTGCCGATGAAGCGGCACTGAGCCGAGACGGGGGAAGCCGCATTCACCATCAGCCCCGCTTCATCAGCACCTTGAGGTCAATGGCGGTGTTGGTGACAACGGCAGGGTCAGCCGTCTTGCCCGCTTCGATGAGTCGCTTGCCGACCATATAGGCACGGCCATCATTCATGGCGTCAACAGCCAGCAATTCCTCGCCCTTGTAATACCAGTGAGACGCTGCGCCTTCACCGCTATCGCGGATGATTACGCGATCATAGCCGCTGTTGAGGCCCGCAATCTGGAATTTGACATCATACTGATCTGACCAGAACCACGGCTTGGCAATATAGGGCTTCATTGCCTCGCCCTTGAGGCTGGCGACGATGTTGCCCGCGACTGCCTTGGCCTGATCAATGGCGTTGCCCACGCTTTCCAGCCGGATGCGCCCGCCGCGATAGGGAAAGCTTGTGCAATCGCCTGCAGCCCAGATATGCGGGTCGGAGGTGCATGAGAAATCATCCGTCCGGATGCCATTTTCCAGCGCCAACCCAGCCATTTCTGCCAGCTCGACAGACGGCTTCAGCCCGATGCCGCAAATCGCAAAGTCGGCCTCCAGCTCTTCGCCATTGCCCAACCGCGCGCAGCAGACATGCCCGGCTGTTCCGTCTTCTTTATCCCCGATAAGCGTAACCGACTGTGCCCCTTCGATGATGCGGACGCCGTGGCTCTGATGCAGCTGGCGGAAATAGTCAGATGTTTCAGGTGCCGCGACCCGTCGCAGGATGCGCTCGGATGCCACCACGAGGGTGACATCAAGGCCGCGCTTGGAACAGACAGCCGCAGCCTCAAGTCCGATATAGCCTCCGCCAACAATCAACACCTTGCGGCCTGCCACGATTTGCGGCTCCAGTTTGTTGATGTCATCAATCCCGCGGATGGGGTAGAGCCCGGCCAGTTCGCCTCCTTGCGCTGCAGGCAGGCATGCTGCGTCTCCTCCGGTAGCCAGCACCAGATGGTCATAAGCAATGCTTTCCTCTGCCAGACTTATCGTCTGGCTGGCGGGATCTATGGCGGTGACTGCCGCGCCGAGTTTCAGAGCAATCTGCTGCTCGTCATAAAAGCTCTGCGGGCGTAGGGTCAGGCCATCCAGATCCATGTCGCCCAGCAGATAGGCCTTGGAGAGCGGTGGGCGTTGATAGGGCAGATAGGGTTCGGCCCCAATCAGGGTCAAGGCGCCGTCATAGCCCAGTTCTCGCAGCCTTTGTACCAGCGTAGCACCTGCCTGTCCGGCCCCCACAACGACAACATGTTCGGCTTTGCTCATTTTGGTTTTCCTGATCTTCCTGAAGCTTGGCTAATAGCCTCACACCATTCTTAGCTGGCTACCGTCCTCTCCGGTGGAAGTCAACGCACTCTCTGTATCAAATTGCATCAAACTGTTGCAGCATTTTCACCGAGCTGCCCATATCCAAGGGTCAAAAATCGCCTGCACATAGCGCCGAAAAGGCAGTGAAATGCAAAATTACGAAATTTTCACGGCAAAACCTATCAAACTCTGCCTTGTTCGCGGCCCTAACCCTTTCCTATCGCGCAACAGTTGGCTAATGTCCCGCTCAATCTTTGATTGGCTTTTTCCTCCTCAAAAGAGGCGGTCCAGTGCCTTATTCGTTTGACTGAAAAGAAACAGACCCATGAGCATGATTTTGAAAATGACATGCCCCGATCAGCCCGGTGTTGTGGCTGACCTGAGCGCGCGTCTCCTCTCCTTCGGATGCAACATTCTGGAGAGCAACCAGTTCTTCCAGCCCGCAGCGGATTCCAATCGGGAAGACGGTCTTGGTTCTTTCTTCATGCGCGTTGTTCTGGCGACCCCGGAAGGGTTGGATCTTGCCACTTTGCAAGACTCGATTGACGAGTTCGCAACCAAATTTGAAGCCAATATCTCGTTCCAACCTGCCGACAAGCAGGTTTCGACCATCCTCATGGTCTCCAAATTTGATCATTGCCTACAGGATATTCTCTATCGTGTGCAGAAGGGTACCTTGCCGCTGGATATCAAGGCCGTGGTGTCCAACCACGCCGATGCCCGCAACACGGTGGAACGCCTTGGCATCCCCTTCTATCTCTGGCCTGTGACCAAGGATAACAAGAAAGAACAGGAAGCCAAGATGGACGAGCTGATCGAGCGAACCGACGCAGAGCTTGTCGTTCTTGCCCGCTATATGCAGATTCTGTCCGATGACTTGTCCAGCAAGCATTCCGGCAAGATCATCAACATCCACCACTCCTTCCTGCCAGCCTTCAAGGGGGCCAAGCCTTACCATCGCGCATGGGAACGCGGCGTGAAACTGATTGGTGCCACGGCCCACTATGTAACGCCGGATCTGGATGAAGGCCCGATTATCGAGCAGGATACCGAACGGGTGAACCACGCCTATAACCCGGACGAACTGGTCAGCCGTGGGCGCGATATCGAGGCACGTGTCCTTTCGCGTGCATTGCGCATGCATGCAGAAGGCCGTGTCTTTATCGATGGACATCGCACGGTGGTCTTCAGCAAATAGCAACGGTTTGGCTTTTTGCCTGACAGATTTAAAACCGTCTTTCAGATGCGTTCTGATGGCCGGTTTTTGTGTCAGATAGCCAAGGAAAAATGCGGATTGAAACGTTTCAGAAGCCAAGCGACCATACCGCGCCATATCTGGGGGAGGCGCGGTATGGTCTATGGCATATTTCCGTGGGTCTAGTGGGGACTAAAACAGGAAATTTATGCCATTTCACGACAGATGGTACCTAGGAAGGCTTCTCTACATGGCCAGTTAGCATGCTCAATCATTCTCTTTATTCACAAACGAGTAATGATACGCCGAATCTTGATATAAGATGGCTACTGCATAGAGCTATGCATTTTTGGTCTTCCTCCGGGGCATCTGAATCCGGTGAAACTCATTTCCAAATATGAAGGCCGTCACCTGTTTAGACCGAATGGTCTAGTGCTGTAAAGAAAAAATAATGGAACATTCCACATATCAGAAACTCGTTGTCGCAGCCGCCGATTTGTTGCGTCAAAAGGGCTACGCAGCTACTGGTATTTCCGACCTCCTGCAGGCAGCGGGTGTGACGCGCGGATCGCTGTATCATCACTTCCCCGGCGGCAAAAGCGATCTTGCTGTTGCCGCTGCCCGCTACTCCGCAGAATTGCTACTCAACATGATCGAAGCTGCTTGTCGCAAGTCGCATTCTGAAGGGGGCGATTATCACGATGCGATGGTTGAGTATTGCAAAAAGGTTTACGCGTCTTTCGAGGAAAACGAAAACTGGCGCTTCATGACGGTGTCTGCAACCTTGCAGGAAGGGGGAGAGCGCAACGAAATTTTCAGCAAGGAAGCACGCAAGCATTATGCAAGAATCAGAATGAAAGCCATTGAAGAAGGAGGGAAATTCGGTCTGTCCGCAGAGGAATCCTATCTGCCATTGCGCAAGGCGATGTTGATGCTGGAAGGAAGCTGGCTGCTCTCCCGCGTCTTGGGTGATTCAATGCCGATGCGATCGGCGGTGAAGTTCATCGAAGAGGAAAAACTGTTTCATGAACTGCGTCAGCAGGCACAACAGCAAGTATCCCACGATGAAACTCTCTTGGGGTTTTGACCCGTCAGGGGGCCTCACTTGGCACTTTCAGGAAGACGCTGACACTGTCGGCCCGACCGGCTGCATCGATAACTGTAAGCGTTGATTGGCCCTGACCATCAGGCATCCAGCTGATGCGCCGCTTGCGACCGTTTGCCGCAAAGACACGCCCGTTGCCCAGCCAGCGGAAGGGTGGCCTACCATTTTGCAATTTGACAACCAGAGGCATTTGTTTTCCCTGTGCGGTCGGGGTGAGTTCTATTCTGGCTCCATCAGGTGGATAGCTGATCTGGGGCGAAGCCTCGGGCACTTGGGAAGGCGCGGTCCAGAGGTTGGATATTCTGAAATGCTTGAGCGTTGGTGGCAGGTCGGCAAAGGCTTGCTCTTGCGCACCGAATGGCGCCTTGGGGAAGGGGGTAAGCGTCAGGCCGGAGCGGGCAAAGGCTTCATAAAGGATGGGCGCGGCGGCACTGCGCCCCGTGATGCCCGGCACGGCGCTGTTGTCCGGTTTACCAACCCAGACACCAATGACATAGCGGCCGTCAAAGCCAACAGACCAGGCATCGCGATAGCCATAGGACGTACCGGTCTTGTAGGCGATGGAAAGTTTGCCTGTGCCCCGTGGCGGGGTGGCATCCTTGAGAATATGGCTAACATGCCAACTGGCTTCGCGGTCCAGCACCGGCATGCGGATGGTAGCACCTGCTGAAGGTGTCAGGGGCTGTTCATGCAGCCGCTTGATCCGACCATCATTGACAAAGCTCGTATAGAGCTGGGTGAGATCCTTCAAGGTAATACCCAGCCCGCCAAGGCCGATCGCCAACCCCACATCGCTGCCCTCGGGTAGTTTGACCGATACATCGCCACGCTTCAATCGTTCCATCAGGCGAGCTGGCCCAACCGCATCAAGCAGCGCCACTGCGGGCACGTTGAGCGAGAGCAGCAACGCATCATGGATGCTCACATCGCCTTGATAGCCCATATCGAAATTTTTGGGCCTGTAGCCGCCAAAATCCACGGGGCTGTCTGTAATCTGGGTCTGGGCGCGGATCAGCCCTTCTTCGAAGGCAAGGCCGTAGATAAAGGGCTTGAGAGCTGAGCCCGGCGAGCGCTGTTTGCGAGTCATATCAATCCAGCCTGAGCGCGCAGCGCTGAGATAGTCTGCTGAGCCCACTTCAGCCAAAATGGCCCCGCTTTTGCCATCTGCCAGAATGAGGGCGGCGGAGAGATCTGGCGCCAGCTTGCCGGCGGCATCCAGAAGCACTTGCTCCATCTTTTCCTGAAGATCGCGATCCAGCGTTGTTTGATGCTTCCGCTGCAATGACGACTGACTGTGAAGGCGATCTGCCACATGGGCGGCCAATTGCGGCATGGTATGACGCACAGCCTCCAGCGGTTGCGCCGAAGCACGGGTCACTTCGCTTTCTGGCATGAGACCGGCGATGGCCATGCGCTCAAGTACGGTGTTGCGTGCAGCAAGGGCGCGTTTGGGCGAAATATCCGGCCTGCGGGCCTCTGGCGATTGGGGCAGGGCCACCAGCAGCGCAGCCTGCGCCAAGCTCAGCTCTTTGGGCTCCTTGGCGAAATAGGCAAGCGATGCCGCGCGGATGCCCTCAAGGTTGCCGCCATAGGGGGCGAGCGTGAGATAGGCGGTCAGAATCTCCCGCTTGCTCATGCGTTCTTCGAGTTGCAGAGCGCGCAACATCTGCCAGAATTTGGCTTTGAAGCTCCGTTTTTCGCGTGGTTCGAGAAGGCGGGCAAGCTGCATGGATATGGTGGATGCGCCCGAAATGATCCGGCCATTTGAGAGCAACTGCCAGCTGGCCCGCAGGATGGCGCGCAGGTCTACGCCTGCGTGGTCCCAGAAGCGCTTGTCTTCATAAGTCAGCAGAGTGTCAATGAATTCGGCATCGACGCCATCAAGATCCGCGCCAAGGCGCCATTGACCGGCCTTGTTGGTATAGGCGCGCAACAAGGCTCCATCCCGGTCGACCACTTCAACGGAGAGATCGGTGAGTTTGTCGAGCGGTGGCGGATTGATCCGATCAAAGACCATGAATCCGCCGACGCTTCCCAGACCTACAAGGATGAGAAACCCCAAACCAGCGACCATGCCAAAGAGCATCTTCGGCATGGCTTTCTGTCTGTTACGCAGCTTCAACAAGGACGTGCTCGTTTCTTCCTAGCGGATGACATTCATCCAGCCGCTTGCTGTGCGCGCCGCCTTTTCAGGCCGGTACATGTCTTCAATCACCGCAGCCGGATGCATGAAGCTGCCCGGAGAGACGGCCCGCACCGTGTAGGCGATGGTGAAGTCCTTGGCTCCGCCCTGTTCGCGGTTGATGGCGGCGAGCACCCGATCCTTGCGGAATTCCACATGGGCGACATCCGTCTTCGGCAACCAACTGAAATTTTGCTGCTCGGCGCTTTTCACGAGATGCGGATTTTCTACCTCAAGGCCAGCCGGTAGCAGGTCGCTGATCATCAGGCGAGAAGGCTCGTCGTCAAACTGGGTCGCATTGACCACCACGACAAGGCGTTCATTCTGCTTGACCTCAGCCACATTGACCGGGCTGCCATCCAGTGCGTGATAGCTGCGCGAAATGGCAAAGCCGTTTCCGCCTGCAGGCAGAGGCTCTGATGGTGAAGCAACCACGGTTACGAGCGCTTCCAGAGGGGCGTCGCCGCCATTGACGATGGTGACAGGCTCTTCATCGATGGCTTGCCCATTATAGGAGGCCACCAGAGGCCCCGAACTGGCCACGCCATTGACCGAGATACCCAGATCCGCGGTGGCTTCTGCCTCTGCGCGAGCGGCCAGAACCATCCAGACCTGCTCCTGCGTATTGAGACGCTTTTCGGGATCATGAATGCGGCGGGCAAGAGCTTTGATCCCTTCAAGGCTGCCAAGGGCAGGGCTGACCTCGGAAGCCAGCGCCAACATGCCAGCCACATCGCGCTGCAGGCTGGAGAAGCTATAAACGCCGCCTTCTGACATCGCCATGTCGCCTTCGCGTCGTTCCGCCAGCCAGAGGGCTGAATCAAAGGCCCGTTCGGCGCGAGTGCGATCCCCATAGAGCGCGAGTGCTGCGCCCAGTTGAGCCCGCGAGAAGGGACTGTCAAAGCTGTCGAGCTTGGTCTCTACATAGTAGCGCAGGTCTCCGGCCGAGGCCATGCGATTGCGCGCCAGATCATAAAGACCATAGGCAACGCTGGCTGAATCCCGCTGCAGATCGCTCTGATAGGCGAGGCGATTCTTGATGTCTTGCAAGGCCCGCTTCATTGCTTCTTGCGGCACCTTGAAGCCCTGCTCTTGTGCTCTTGTCAGGAAGTCGGTGGCATAGGCCGTGAGCCATGGATCGTCAACATAGCCGCCGCCCCAAAGGCTAAAGCCTCCCATGTCGCTCTGATAGGACAAGAGCTTGTTGATGGCTTTCTCGATGCGTTCCTTCATTGCCGTGCCAGAAAGGCTGGCCAGCTCTTCAGGCAGGTTGAAGGCCAGTTCCTTGGCATAGAGTAGTGGCAGGGCACGACTCGTGATCTGCTCAGCGCAGCCATAGGGGTAGCGATCCAGCTGCATGAGCAAAGAGGCAACATCATAGGTGCCTGGTTCATTCACCGATACCGAGAGGGTGGCATTGTGCTTTTGCAGTCCGGCCATCCATGCCGCATCCAGCTTCAGCTCTCCACCCCCGGCGGTTAGCGGCACGCGTGTCACAGTGGTCAGCGGAAGCACGCCAGAACGCACCGGCATCTGCGCATCATAAAGAATGCCCAGTCCGTCGCCTGAAGTGGAGGTCAGCTTGACGGTGACATCGCCCATGCCTTCCTTGAACCCGGTAAGAGGCACGGAGAGGGAGACCATCTCATCCTTTTTGAGGGTGACGGTTTCCGGTGCCTTGGCTATATCCAGCGCAAGGCTCTCGCTGGTGATCAATTCCAGATGATAGTCCCCTTCGGGGGCTTCCAGATTGGTCAGTTCAATAATGGCTCGGGAGGTGTCGCCCGGTGCCAGAACCTTGGGTAAGCTTACATGCACCACAATGGGGTCGCGGATGATGGTGTCTTCATCGCTGCTGCCAACCGCATTGTCGGTCCAGGCGGTTGCCATCAGGCGTGCTGTGCCGTTGAACTGCGGAATGTCGAAAGCGACTTTGGCTGCGCCATTTTCATCAAGGCGCACGATGCCGGAGACGAAGGCAACCAGTTCCTGTGTCGGCACATCGCCGCTGGCATCCATCTGTGGACCACCGCCGTCACCGCCCGTGCGCAGGGCACCGAATGCGCCATTCGAGCCATCGATCAGACGGCCGTAAAGGTCGCGAATATCCACGCCCAGACGCCGCTGGCCGAAATAGCGCCCGACAGGATCAGGCGTCTTGTATCCGGTGAGATTGAGGATGCCCTCATCCACCAGAGCCACCGTAACATAGGCTTCCTCTCCGGCCTTGAGGCCATCCACTTTGACCGGAACTTCCATCTGTTCACGTGGGCGGATGGTTTCTGGTGCCTCCATGCTGATGGAAAGGGCGCGCTCTTCAGGCGAGACGCCCAGCCATTCCACACCGATGGCTCGCATCGGATTGCGCGACGCGCCTTTGTCGGACGGGCGATAGAGATTGGCCAGCAGATAGGCGCCAGCGCCCCAGTCTTCTTCCACCGGAATGTCGAGCGTGGTGCCTTCAGCCGGAACATCGACAGACAGCGTCTTGCTGATCCGGTCTGTGCCGATGGCAAGGAGAAGCTTGCCTGCAAAGCGCGGTGAAACCTTCAGCTTGGCAGTCTCGCCTGCCTTGTAGCTTGGCTTGTCAAGCGCCAGTTCCAACCCGTCTGGCGTATCAAGCGAGCCTGCGCTGGCCCAACCTGCGCGGAATTCAACGCTGGTGCTGTCGCCAAGGGTCAGCCGATACCGGCCCCATTCAACCGGGAGAGACAGTTTGGCAGGGTCGCCCGTGCCCAGATCGACCTGACCGTCAGCCACCTTGCTTTCCAGATCCACCGATTCCGAGTACCAGCTAGACCCGTTGCGATACCATTGATACTGGCGCTCGATCTTGACGAGGGACCAATCCACGCTAGATTGGCTCGCCCGACTGGCATCCGGAGATACGGCTATGAGCTGGAACTGTGCGTCACTATTCTCGCTCACCTGATTGCCGTCAAACTGGGGCTTGATGCCCAACATGATATCGTCGGGTTTGACGCGATATTGCGCCCGACGCTCGATGGCGCGGCCGGAGCCTTCCTGCATCCGCACAACCAGATCAGCGATCTTGGGGCGGGTGGAGGCACGCAACGCTCCGAGGCTGAAGTCATATTGGCCCTTGCCGTCTGCGTCCAGTGCGGGCAGTGGGCCCAGCGGTATCCGCTCTATGCCGGTATCTTCTTCTTCGGCCAGACCAAAGAGATAGCCTTCAAAGCCATCCATCTTGCGGGTTTCGCGCACCAGTATATCGCCGGAAAGGGCGAGACCGGCAGCCGGAGCGCCATAAAGATAGCGCCCTTCGATGGCACCGGTTGCGCTATCGCCAACGGCAATGACGTCTCCGTCGGGCGTCAGGGTCATATCGGTACGATCAGGGATGAAATCCTCGACAAGGAAACTCACTTCGCCAAGGGCCGGTTTCTTCGGATCGGCAAAGATCTGAACCCGCCAGCCGCCGCGTTTGGCGTTACTGAGAAGGGGTAGATCCACTGAATACCCCCCGAGCGCCTTGCCCGAGCCGATCAGACGTTGGGCTTCCACGCCATCGGGGCGCAGGAATGAGAAGGTGAGCGGCAGATCTTTCACAGCACGGGCGGTGTCATCGCGCGCCAAAGCAGAGACATGCACCTCCTCGCCAGGGCGATAGACCCCACGCTCGGTCCATGCATAGACATCGACCCCTTCCGGCGACGGCCGACCGGTCACACCTCTATCAGAGAGGTCAAAACCGGCTCGGGTCAGATCGAGAAAGACGAAATCATTCTTGTCTATATTGCTGGCCGTCAGAACCGCCGGAGACAATCCATCTGAGCCGCGCATGAGCCCTGCATCGAAGGTGACCATGCCGGTGGCATCGCTGGTGCCGCTGCCCAGAATTTCATTGTTGCGGGCGATAAGTTGAATCTTGATGCCGGAGAGTGGCGCTGCGCTTTCCAGCGAGCGGGCAAAGACCTGAAGGCCGCCCAGATCATCACTGGCCTCGCTGCTGCTGCCTGCGGGCAGGGATTTGGTGCTCGAGAAGGTCGTCAGTCCGATGTCTGAAATCACGAACCACTGGCTTGCGGCAGAGGGATAGTCGTTCAGATCAATGGTCGTGGCGGCTGCCGTCATGAGATAGACCCCCGGCTCACGCTCGGGCAGGGCCTCGTCGATCGGAATGGCTGTGACCACCTCACGGTTCTTTTCCGGTGTGATTGCCATGGAGCCTTCCCAGACCGGAGAGCCCATATTTTCTGTCAGGTCGGAAAGTTGCCATTCTTCAAGTTGGCTTAGAAAACGGGAGCCCCGCACCAGTTGCGCCAGAGAGCGGTCATTGATGCGATAGAGTGCCAGCTTGGCTTCATCGGCATTGACCGACACCAGAGGAAGACCGCGGCGATTGCTGGCAGGCAACACGTAATTGTTGCCGCTAAAGCGCATGCCCGGCTTGCGGTCGCGCACATATAGATCCAGTTGCAGGTTGGAAAGCAGTTGCTCGCCATTGTCCGCAGGCAGGCCTTCGCGCACATCCAGCTGATAGTTGTTGCCGTGGGCAAGCCCTTCTACACAGATCTGCCGCTTGCTCACATCAAGCGCTTTGGGTTCTTGCTGATTGATGCGAATATAGGAGGCATAATCGCCGAAGCCCTTTTTCAGTTCTTCGGAGAACTGAATACAAATGCGCGGATTTTGCAGATCCGCATCAATGCTGTGATTGATCATGCGGAAGCCATGGCTTTCCAGAAGGCGGCGATAGTCTGCCCGATCTGCCGGATTTTCGCGCATTTCAAGCGCCAGTTTGAAACTGTCTATAGCCTCGCGGAAGCGCGCGGTTGCTTCTAGTGCTCGGGCGAGCTGGGAGAGAGCGGCTGCACGGTTGGTGCGCGTGCGAGAACTCGTATAGGCATTGAGAGCTGCATTGATGGCTGAGGCCCGCGCCGTGCGAGCTTCTCTCAAGTCTTGAGTGGTGCGGGCAGCTTGCGCCGCAGCCTGTGAGTAGGCATGCCAGATGTCGCTGGCCTCCGGATCCATTGCCAAAGCACTGTGGAACAGGGTCATGGCACGGGCCGGATCATTGAAGTCCATTGCACCATAGCCGCGTTTAATCAGCTCATCAAAGCCGATGGTGCCAGTTCCAACGTCGGGACTAGAGGATGATACCTCTTTATACATCTTGGCGGCGGCGTTATGGATGCTCTGAGGCAGATTGGTAAGGGGAGCGGCTTTGCCGATATCTTCTTCTTCAAAGCGAGTCGCAATGCGACCTGAAATCGCGCCCTTGAACGGCGTTGCCTTGGCAAAATCAGATTTCAAAAAGCAGAATTCGGCTTTGACATTATAGGTAAAGGCCTTGCATCCGCGCGTTTTCAAACAGGCCGACTGGCATTGATCCAGCGTCACTTTTTTCAGCGTCTTGAAGTCGAAGCCATAAAAATCCGTATCGCGCGAGAGGATCACTTCATCCCGATAGGTGCCATCAAGAGCCCATGCGTTTTGCGATGCGGAAAATGAAATGAGAATTAGAGCGACTATCGCAGATAGAATCCGGGCCATAGGTCCCCTCCGGTCTTCAATGAACAGTCCGCTGTCTCTTTCTTCTCAATAATAATAGGCTATGAGCGAGAGGCTGGCGGCATTTATGAAATGTAAGCAACAAACGAGTTCTGACAGTATGTAGCATTATTGCGACGATTTTGAGAGCAAATATGTCATAAGAGAAATAAAATGTTTTTGATTGATGCGCGTTTGTCCCTTTTTGATACGGCTTGTGAAGCTGCGCTTGTTATCTCTCATGCGGACGACACCGCGGCGCTTTTGCGCTGCATTTGCTCTTCTCCAGTCATGGCAAACAATCAAAATGACTTGATTGTCTGTGCCAAAATCATGCAAACAGGCTCATAAAATGGTAACGCTTTTATATTGTGTTAAGCAAAGATTCGCGTTGAATTTGGCGAAATAAGGGGTGTGAGAATGGCTGGCAATTGGTTTGGAACAGGCAGGATGGTACTAAGAGGCGCAGGACTTGGGGGCGTGTCTTTGCTGCTTTCCACGGTCCTGTCCCATGCCCAGGCGGTCGATGTCACAACCACTGTGTCGTCTATCAAAGACTCCGGAGCCATCGAACTGGTTCTGCCCAAAGACAGCATGGTTGCCATTGGTGACAAGATCGAATTCGACACGCCACTTTCCGGGAAGGATACCGATGGTGCAGATGGTCAATCGACCGTTGAATGGAGCGTGCAGGGCCTCAAGGATGGAGTGATCATCGCTGAACCCAGCGCAAAGCCGGAAAATATGCCCGAGCTGGGCTATCGTGTAACCATCAAGACCTTGGCCAATCAGCCGATGATCCTCTCTTCGAGCGAAGCCAAAATCAAAGCCGCTGAGGTCAACTCGGCAGAACCCGAAATAGCCGATGCTACAACCGATCAGATGGGGGATGACCAAGAGGCTCCTGTCGCAGAAAAGACCGAAGCGGCAAAGCCCTCGGTAGAAAAACCCTCGGAAGCAGAGGCCGCCGATGCAAAGACGCCGGTTGAAGAAACCTCTGACTCCAAGACAGATGATATAACAGAACCGGTTGACCCCGAAGAACCTTCCATGGCCAAGGAGCCTGCACCAGAGGCGCCTGCTGCCCCTCAAATGGCGCAACCTGAAGAAGCGTCAAAGCCAACCATCAAGCAGGAGGTCTCCGCGGACACTCCAGAGAAGGCATCAGTTGAGGCACAGGAAAAGGCTGACATCCCTTTAGCAACAAAGCCTGAAGCGCCAAGCGCGAAGGCCGAGAGTACTGAGCCAAAAGCGACCGGCCCTGTTGCGAAACAAACGCCTGTCGGGCCCGCACCAGAAATGGCGTGTGACCGCTTGGCTGCCCATCCTTTCGATCCGGATGCCGTTGCCAAAGGGGTATTCTATGCCGATCTTGATGCAGACAAGGTGATTGCCGCCTGTCAGGATGCCATCGCCGCCTATCCGCAGGAAGCGCGCTTCTACACCCAGTTGACACGCGGGCTGCATAAGGCAGGCAAGCCTGCGCTTGCCCATGCTGCAACCCAAAAAGGGGCGGATCTGGGCAGCGGCCAATCCATGGCCTATCTGGGGGTCATGTATAAAAATGGCGAACAGGTTGCCCAGGATCAGACGCAGGCCCTCCAATGGTTCGAAAAGGCCGCGGAGGCGGGTAATCCCGGTGGTATGGTGTTCGCTGCCTCCATGTATCGCGATGGTGTGGGCACTGCGCGGAACTATAAGCGTGCTGCGGAGCTCTACCAGATGGCCAGCGACAAGGACATTGCCGAAGCGTCAGCCGATTTGGGCATCTTCTATGATCGCGGGCAAGGCGTTGAGCGCAGCCCCCAGCAGGCCGCAACCCTGTTGCTGAAAGCCTATGTGCTGGACGATAGGGATACCCAGCAGATTTTCTTTGAAGCCCCCGGCGTGCTTTCTGAGGAGACACGCGAGGCGGTTCAGATCGCGCTCAAAGACAAGGGCTTCTATAAAAGCGTCATCGACGCTGATTTCGGATCGGGCACCCGTAGGGCCCTGATCCTTTATAAGCGGAATGCCCGCCGCTAAGCGCGCGATGATTGCTATTTTGATTCAGTTGGTGGGATGAGACTATGCGTATTGGACCTGACACAAGAGCCGACTACAAAGCCTTTCAGGTGGTTCCGACTCGTTGGAACGACAATGACAGCTTTGGTCACCTCAATAATGCCGTTCATTATTCTCTTTTTGACAGCGCCATTGCTGCCTGGCTGATGGGAAATATGTCGCTCGATGTGGCCAATGATGAACAGATCTGTGTCGTTGTGGAAAATGGCTGCACCTATTTTGAGGAGATCTCTTTTCCCGATGTCGTCACCGTGGGCCTGAGGATTACACATATTGGCACAAGCTCGGTGCGCTATGAAATCGGCCTCTTTCGCAATGACGATCAGGTAACGGCGGCGCGCGGCCACTTTGTGCATGTTTATATCAATGAAAAAAGTCGCGAACCAGAACCGATGAGCGACACTGTGCGTGCGCTCTTTGCGTCGATTTTGAAGAGTGCGGATTGATCGCCTTACCCTCTTGTTTAAGGGCGACAAAAAGTGCCTATGGTCCACAAGTCATTGAATGGCTATTGTTCTTCGCTTTCGATTTGATATAAATCAAGAGAGGAGGCAATGTCCACAAAACCTGTATTACGATGCGACAATTGGTATATTTCTCACAAAAGTGCTTGGTAGACTTACACGTATAACGTGATAATGCAGAGCCCTATCCAATAAGGCCGTCGGCGACGGGCTTGAGATAGGGGACGGGACAGGAACCCATCCTTTTCGATCATCCTTACCCTTCGGCGAGAGGCATCTAGGGGCTCGCTCAAGGGACAGAAACCGGGAATAGTTATGGCTGACTTCAAGAAAATTCTGATTGCTAACCGTGGCGAAATCGCCATTCGAGTCATGCGCGCAGCAAATGAGCTGGGCAAGCGAACAGTTGCCATCTATGCGGAGGAAGACAAACTCTCCCTGCACCGGTTCAAGGCGGACGAAGCTTATCGTGTCGGGGCTGGCATGGGCCCCGTTGCCGCCTATCTCTCCATTTCCGAGATCATCCGCGTTGCCAAGGAATCTGGCGCCGATGCCATTCATCCCGGCTACGGGCTGCTGTCCGAGAATCCCGAATTCGTGGATGCCTGCACCGAGGCTGGAATCACCTTCATTGGCCCGAAAGCGGAAACCATGCGCAAGCTTGGCGACAAGGCGTCGGCACGTAAAGTGGCAATCGAAGCGGGCGTTCCGGTCATTCCGGCAACCGAAGTGTTGGGCGATGACATGGAAGAGATCGCCCGTGAAGCCGAAAAGATCGGCTATCCCCTCATGCTGAAAGCCAGCTGGGGTGGCGGCGGTCGCGGCATGCGCCCGATCAATGGCCCGAATGAACTGGAAGACAAGATCCGCGAAGGGCGCCGCGAAGCTGAAAACGCCTTCGGCAACGGCGAAGGTTATCTGGAAAAGATGATCATCAAGGCCCGCCATGTCGAGGTTCAGATTCTGGGTGACAGCCACGGCGGCATGTATCACCTGTTCGAGCGCGATTGCTCTGTGCAGCGCCGGAACCAGAAAGTGGTCGAGCGTGCGCCTGCGCCTTATCTCAGCGAAGAACAGCGCAAGGAAATCTGCGAACTAGGCTACAAGATCTGCAAGCATGTGAATTATGAATGCGCCGGTACCGTCGAGTTCCTGATGGACATGGATAGCGGCAACTTCTACTTCATCGAAGTGAACCCGCGCGTACAGGTCGAGCACACGGTGACGGAAGAAGTGACCGGCATCGACATCGTACAGTCGCAGATCAAGATTGCTGAAGGCAAGACCATCGAGGAAGCCACCGGCGTTGCCAGTCAGGAAGAGGTCCGGCTGAATGGCCACGCCCTGCAGTGCCGTGTGACGACCGAAGACCCGCAAAACAACTTCATCCCCGATTACGGGCGCCTCAATGCTTATCGCTCTGCCACCGGCATGGGCGTGCGTCTTGATGGCGGCACCGCCTACACCGGCGGTGTCATCACCCGCTATTATGATAGTCTGCTGACCAAGGTGACCGCATGGGCGCCAACGCCAGAGCAGGCCATTGCCCGCATGGATCGCGCCTTGCGTGAATTCCGCGTACGCGGTGTTTCCACCAACATCCGCTTTGTCGAGAATCTGCTCAAGCATCCGACCTTCCTCAACAATAGCTACACCACCAAATTCATCGATACCACGCCTGAGCTTTTTGATTTCAAGAAGCGGCGCGACCGGGGCACCAAGGTACTCACCTACATTGCGGACATCACGGTAAACGGGCATCCTGAAGCCAAGGATCGGCCCCGTCCAGCCGAAGGGTTGCGGCCCCCTGTCATTCCGGCACCTCGGGCAGAGAAGCCAGCGGCAGGCACCCGCAATTTGCTTGATGAGAAAGGCCCACAGGCCGTTGCCGACTGGATGAAAGAGCAGAAGCAGCTGCTGTTGACCGATACCACCATGCGTGATGGGCATCAGTCCCTTCTGGCAACCCGCATGCGCTCCATAGACATGATCAAGGTGGCGCCAAGCTACGCGGTCAACCTGCCGCAGCTCTTCTCCGTTGAAGCGTGGGGCGGCGCAACCTTCGATGTAGCCTATCGCTTCCTGCAGGAATGCCCATGGCAGCGTCTGCGCGATTTGCGCAGCTATATGCCCAACATCATGATCCAGATGCTGCTGCGCGGATCAAACGGTGTTGGCTATACCAATTATCCGGACAATGTGGTCCAGAGCTTTGTCAAACAGGCCGCCATCTCAGGCGTTGACCTGTTCCGCGTGTTCGACTCCCTCAACTGGGTTGAGAATATGCGCGTTGCCATGGATGCAGTGCTTGAAAATAACAAGTTGTGCGAAGGCACCATCTGTTACACCGGTGATATTTATGATCCGAACCGGGCCAAATATGATCTCAACTATTATGTGAAAATGGGTAAGGATCTGCGCGACGCTGGTGCGCATATCCTCGGCCTCAAGGACATGGCCGGACTTCTGAAGCCTGCTCAGGCTCGTGTTCTGGTCAAGGCCCTGAAGGAAGAGGTCGGCCTGCCGATCCATCTGCACACTCATGACACCTCCGGTATTTCTGCCGCCACCGTTCTGGCCGCAAGCGAAGCGGGCGTGGATGCTGTGGACGCTGCCATGGACGCCTTCTCCGGCTCCACCTCGCAGCCTTGCCTTGGGTCCATCGCCGAGGCTCTGCGCAATACCGATCGGGATTCCGGTCTTGATGTGGAAGCGATCCGCGATATTTCCCGTTATTGGGAAGCGGTTCGCGGCCAGTATGCGGCCTTTGAAAGCGGCACCACCGCACCAGCTTCCGAGGTTTATCTGCATGAGATGCCCGGCGGACAGTTTACCAACCTCAAGGCTCAGGCCCGCAGCATGGGGCTTGAAGAGCGTTGGCACGAAATCGCCCAGACCTATGCTGACGTAAACCTGATGTTCGGCGATATCCCGAAGGTGACCCCGTCATCCAAGGTGGTCGGAGATATGGCTCTGATGATGGTGTCTCAGGGGCTGACCCGCAAGCAGGTGGAAGATCCAACGGTTGACCTGTCCTTTCCGGACTCTGTCATCGACATGATGCGCGGCAATCTGGGCCAGCCGAAAGGAGGCTTCCCGGCCAATATCATCGAGAAGGTGCTCAAGGGGGATAAACCCAACACCGAGCGTCCGGGCAAGCATTTGCCTCCAGTGGATCTGGAAGACGTCCGCGCCAAGCTGTCCGAAGAGCTGGAAGGCTTTGCCATTGATGATGAGGACCTCAACGGCTACCTGATGTATCCGAAGGTGTTCCTCGACTATATGGGGCGTCATCGCTTGTATGGTCCGGTTCGCACGCTGCCAACCAAAACCTTCTTCTATGGCATGGAGCAGGGCGAAGAGATCTCGGCCGAGATCTCTCCGGGCAAAACGCTGGAAATCCGCATGCAGGCCATTTCGGAGACCAATGATGAAGGTGACGTGAAGGTCTATTTCGAGCTGAACGGTCAGCCACGCTCCGTCACCGTACCGAACCGGTTGGTCAAGTCCACCACCGCCATGCGCCCGAAGGCCGAGACGAACAATCCAAACCATATTGGCGCCCCGATGCCCGGCGTTGTCGCCACCATCGGCGTCAAGGCAGGTCAGCAGGTCCGCACCGGCGATCTGCTGCTCACCATCGAGGCCATGAAAATGGAAACCGGTATTCATGCCGAACGTGATGCGGTGATCAAGGAAGTGCATGTGTCGCCGGGCGGTAAAATCGATGCCAAGGATCTGCTCATTGAATTTGAGGCATAAGAAACAGGCATCCTTTCACTAAGAAAAAGCCGCTGCGGGAGAAATCCTGCAGCGGCTTTTTTCTAAGCTTTGGCACGATGCTTACGCTTCAATGCCTGCCCCTATGCAAGGGCTCGCAGTTCAGAAGGCTTTCATTCAGCTTGCTTTGCGAAAAGTGATGCGATCGAACACATGGTCTTTCTGCACGAAATGATGATAAAGCGCAGCGAGCACGTGCAACACCAGCGCTGCAATGAGCAGATTGGCCGTGAGGCTATGCACAAGCATCGGCCAGATACGATGAGCGGCCTGATACCCTTCATAGTCACCACTCTCGACAAAGCTGCTCAGACCGTAGATCGACATGGCGATCATGCCGGTTGCAACCATGATAAGTGGCAGAAGATAAAGAAGACCTTCAACGGCCTTTGAGGCCTTTGCCTGCCATTTGGGCCAGGAAGGATCTGCATCAGGGCGAGCATTGATGAAAAAGAACACCAGCCGTATTAGAAACAGGGCGCCGGTGGCCAGACCTGCATAATAATGAAAAGAAAGAAGCTGCATTTTGCTGGCTCCCGTCATGTCCTCCATAAGAGAACCAACGATAATTAGGCCGATAATTAATAATGCGCCAAGCCAATGTAGAAGGATAATAGCACTAGAATATTTCTGAGGTGCATTGCTGGTCATAACAATCTCCGAGAAAGGCCCAGCCAGACAGTCTCGTCTTGATTGTCGCCGGCCGGTGCTCTGTAAGTCTTGATAAACAGGGCCGGAAAAGGTCCTCATGAGCCGAAGATGCGTGGAAGCCTGGTCCGCTTCTGTGGCATCATGTGTACTGCCTTTTTAAAGGGATATACGGATTACTGCCCATGTTATAATTCTCTATATTCGAATTATGTCATCTTATAGACAATAAGGTTGCAAATAGCGCGCAATACCGCCTTTTCGATCGGAATGATGCTAATCTCAATGATTGTTTGTTGGCTTTGCCTGTTTGGCCAGAAAGAACCGCGCATAACACCAGCAAACATAGCCCACCACAAGCGTCGCTATTATCAACTCCAATCTGGCCAGCCAGAGGAATGTCGCCACTGTGCCATCGCTTGCGCCCCACTGCGCCAGAAAGGGAACTGATTTGAAAAGTGCGGTGGCTCCGATCACCATAGGGAAGGTGAAGGAGGCATAGCCCGGAGAAAAGGGCAGGCGCAATAGTTTGAAAAAGCCCAGATAGGTTATCGCCGTCATCAGAATGGCGATGCCGAGCAAGAGTATAACCAGCAGCTCAGATGGGGCAGGGGAAATCACCAGATAGCCCGCCAGCGAGAGGCTTGCAGGAGCCGCCAGAATGGCAATGGTCGGTTTGGCTGCATCCGGCACTTCCGGCTCGAAAATGAGCCGATAAAGCATGACAGGTAGCATGATGGCATAGCTGATGAGCCCGAACCAGAAAAGCCCCATGGCCAATCCTGCCCAACTGCCTCCCGGACTTGTAAGATCAGCCACGATAATGCCGACAGGCGGAATATACCAACTGGGCACCAGTTGCGGCAATCGGAAGCTCTTTCCTCGCTCCCAAAAGAAAAACAGCAGCAGGATAATGTGAAGACCGACAGCCACGAGCCACAGGCCGGTGCCAATCCGTCCTCCAATGGCGGCAGACACAAGCATCAGGGCCATGCTGTAAGTCGGTAGGATGCTACCAATCACGGGATGCTTGAGCTCATCTTTGAGAAGGTTCGGAGCCCAGAGGAACTTGACCAACAACAGGGCAAGAAGGATGCCGCTCAGAATGGCGCCTGTGGTTGCTGCCATGCCTGAAAACAGGCCGGTATTCTCAAGACACCAGCCCAGACTGCCAATGCCAAGCGCTAGGCCAGCCAAGGGAGTGGGTAGGGAAGTTGGGCGGAAATAGCTGCTTGCCATGATACACCTACAGGGCTGAAGAAACGGAAGGCACGGCATCAAGACAGTCCTGCCGCTCGCAAAACAGATCATGCACGATATTTGAAGTATTTCCTATACTTCAATTTGATCTTTGCGACAACAAAGGTGCAGAAAGCAAACGGCCAAGGAAGCCGTTGTTTAAAAATGGCTGTTGCATCCGCACACTAGCCGCCATACCAGAACATGACTTGCCAAACAGAACTGTTTCGATCATCGTTACAGGAAGCAAGAAGAATGCACCGGCAGGCCAAAGTCTGGATCAACCAGACAAAGAAATGGTCGGGTGATGGAGGGACCATGAAGCTTGCAGTAATTGGGTTGGGGATGGCCGCGCGTGCCCATGTTGCCGCGCTTGAATCTTTACATGAGCGTGTCGAGTTGACCGGGCTCTATATGCGAAACAGGAACCGGTTGGCATCTGCCGCCGAGGCGATGCAGGTCAAGGCGTTTCCGTCTTTGGAAGCCATTGCTGAAGATAGTGAAACAGACGCAGTATTGTTGCTGACACCGCCTGATAGCCGATTGGATATCGTGGGGCTTCTGGCTAAGGCCGGCAAACATGTGCTCATGGAAAAGCCGCTTGAGCGCACCCTTCCGGCAGCAACCGAGATTGTCGATCTGTGTGAAAAGGCTGGGGTGCACTTGGGAACCGTGCTCCAGCATCGCGTTCGTACGGGGTCTCTTCGCTTGAAAAAACTGCTTGATGAAAAGCAGCTTGGCGAGATCGCCATGGTGCGTGTGGATGTGCCCTGGTGGCGCTCACAAGACTATTACGACCAGCCCGGCAGAGGAACCTACGATCAGGATGGCGGGGGCGTGCTGATCACGCAGGCCATTCACGTCATGGATTTGATGCTGCACCTGCTGGGGCCGGTCAAGTCTGTGCAGGCCATGTTGGCTACCACGCAGTTGCACGAGATGGAAGCGGAAGATTTTGCCAGCGCTGCCATGTTGTTTGAATCCGGAGCCGTGGGCAATATCTGCGCGACAACCGCGAGCTTTCCCGGTTCATCGGAATCCATCCGTATCGATGGCACCAAAGGGTCTGCCATTCTCGAAGGGGGAAGCCTGCACCTTATCTGGCGCGACGGAACCGAGGAGAATTTCGCCGAGAAAGGCAAGTCCGGAGCCGGAGCGGACCCTATGGCTTTTCCGTCGGACTGGCATATGAAGATCATCGAGAATTTCGCCGACGTCGTGGAAGGCAAGGCGGACAGTTTGGTCGCGCCGGGGCGCGATGCGCTGGCGGTTCAGCGTTTGATTGAGGCCATGGAACGCTCAAGCGCGGAAGCTGGCTTGCGCGTTGAACTTGATGCCTTTTAGTTTGCTGGTTCGGTAGGTCAATAGCTTCTAAAAGCCACACAGAAAACAAAGGCCCCTTTCCATATGAGCCATGGAAAGGGGCCTTTTTGTTTCTCGTACTGAGAGTGCCGATCAGGTCGCCGTCAAGCCGCGCGCACGGAAGATATCGCGCGCTGCTTCGGCTTCTTCCGGTGTTGGCGTTCGAAGATCCTTGAGCTTATATTCCAGCCCCAGTTTTTCCCACTTGGATGTGCCCAGCTGATGGAATGGCAGAACCTCGACCAGTTCAACCAGATCACCAAGGTTGGCGACATAATCGGCCATCTTTTCAACGTCTTCCTTGGCATCGGTCCAATCGGGAACCAGCACATAGCGTATGCGCATTTCCTTCTTCAGGCGCACCATGCGCTGGGCAAAATCGAGCGTTGGCTGCAGCGGCTGAGACGTCAATTCCAGATAGGTGTCCGGATTGATATGCTTGATGTCAAGCATGATCAGATCGAAGGCATCAAACCAGTCGTCTTCCACATTGCCATGCAAAAAGCCCTGCGTATCGAGCGCAATATGCAGGTCAAATTTCTCTTTGATGGCGCGTGCCGCAGCGCCCACGAAAGGTGCTTGCATCATCGGTTCGCCGCCTGAGAAGGTTACCCCACCGGCAAATTTGAGAAAGCGGGCATAGCCCTTGATTTCCTTGAGCACGCTGTCAATGTCGAGATAGGTGCCATTGTGAAGCTTCCAGGTATCTGGATTATGGCAATAAAGGCATTTGAACTGACACCCGGACATGAAGAAGACAAAGCGCATGCCCGGGCCATCAACAGCTGCGCCGGATTCCATGGAATGCAGGAAGCCATATTCGGACGGGTCTTTGCGTTCATGTGCGTGGGATTGGTTTTCGGCTGTGCTCAAGGCCGGCCCTCCTTTGGGGAACGTTTGGTCTGGTATCAGTGCCTGTCGCTTGCTTTCCGGCTCGTGCGGAAGGGCAGCAAGGTTTTTTGCAGGTCTCAAAGCCTGCGGGTCCGCTCGCGATGCAGTCGATTCTCATTAGCATTATTGCCAGAACCATACCAGATATATGGTGATTGGAACACAGATGCATAGAGGGGCTGCGAACAGATTGGCGGCAAAAAGAGAGCCGAAAAGCAGTGCTTTCCGGCTCGTCTCATTTCAGGTCAGATGAGCTTTGAGCTCAACCTTACATGTGGTCATGGAAGGTGCGGCTCAGAACGTCAAGCTGCTGTTCGCGGGTCAGCTTGATGAAGTTCACAGCGTAACCGGAAACACGGACGGTCAGCTGAGGATAATTCTCAGGATGTTCCATTGCGTCTTCCAGAGTTTCACGGCGAAGCATGTTGACGTTCACATGGAAGCCACCGGCATCGCAGAAACCGTCAAGGCAGTTTGCCAGGTTGCGGATCTGTTCGTTGTCGTTGTGGCCCATGGAGCTTGGGGTTGCCGAAGCAGTCCAGCTGATGCCGTCCTGTGCGAAGTCATATGGCAGTTTGGCAACCGATGCACCAGCAGCAACAAAGCCTTTTTTGTCGCGGCCGTTCATTGGGTTGGCACCCGGAGCGAATGGTTCGCCAGAGCGACGTCCGTCAGGGGTGTTGCCGGTTTTCTTGCCATAGACCACGTTGGAGGTGATGGTCAGGATGGACTGGGTTGGCATTGCATCGCGATAGAAGTAAGGCTGACCAGCAACTTTCTTCATGAAAGCTTCGGTCAGGTAGCTTGCGATTTCGTCAACGCGGTCGTCGTTGTTACCGAATGCAGGATAGTCGCCTTCGATCTTGTAGTCGACAGCCAGGCCTTCGTCGTTACGGATCACATGAACCTTGGCATATTTCATTGCAGACAGGGAGTCAGCTGCGATGGAAAGGCCAGCGATACCACAAGCCATGGTGCGCAGGATGTCACGGTCATGCAGAGCCATTTCGATGCGTTCGTAGGCATATTTATCGTGCATGTAATGGATAGCGTTCAGAGCCTTGACGTAGGTCTTGGCCAGCCATTCCATGGCGATATCGTATTTTGCCATGACTTCATCATAGTCAAGAATGTCGCCCTTGATCGGTTCCAGACCTTCAGCAACCTTCTTACCGGATTTTTCGTCAACGCCGCCGTTGATTGCATAGAGCATGCATTTTGCGAGGTTGGCGCGAGCACCGAAGAACTGCATCTGTTTGCCGATGGCCATAGCGGACACGCAGCATGCGATGCCATAGTCGTCGCCCCATTTCGGACGCATCAGGTCATCGTTTTCATACTGGATAGCAGAGGTTTCCTTGGAAACTTTTGCGCAGAAGTCTTTGAAGCCGCGAGGCAGTTTGGAAGACCACAGAACAGTAAGGTTCGGTTCTGGAGCAGGGCCCAGGTTGAACA
The DNA here is from genome assembly GCF_963682185.1 of uncultured Cohaesibacter sp. NCBI lineage: Bacteria > Pseudomonadati > Pseudomonadota > Alphaproteobacteria > Hyphomicrobiales > Cohaesibacteraceae > Cohaesibacter > uncultured Cohaesibacter sp. The sequence continues at coordinate 4,617,260 of NZ_OY821667.1, forward strand.
GGGTGTTCAGAACGCGGAAGGAGTTCTTGGTAACCAGGGAACGACCGTCAAGGCCAACACCGCCGATGGATTCGGTAACCCAGGTCGGATCGCCAGAGAACAGTTCATCATATTCCGGTGTACGCAGGAAGCGAACGATGCGGAGTTTGATGACCATGTCGTCGATCATTTCCTGTGCCTGTTCTTCAGTCAGCAGGCCAGCATCCATATCGCGTTTGATATAGATGTCAAGGAAGGTAGAGGTACGACCGAAGGACATTGCTGCGCCGTTCTGTTCTTTAACAGCAGCGAGGTAGCCCATATAGGTGAACTGGATGGCTTCGCGAGCGTTGGTCGCAGGCTTGGACATGTCCACGCCGTATTTCAGGCCCATCTCACGCAGTTCTTCAAGAGCGCGGAACTGTTCGGAAAGCTCTTCACGAAGACGGATGGTGTCCATGTCGAACACAGCGTCGTTCAGTTCGTCGAATTCAGCTTTTTTCTGGGTCTTCAGGAAGTCGATGCCATAAAGAGCGATACGGCGATAGTCGCCGATGATACGGCCACGGCCATAAGCATCAGGCAAGCCAGTGATAACGCCGGACTTACGGCAAGCCAGAATGTCAGGGCTGTATACGTCGAAAACGCCCTGGTTATGGTCTTTGCGGTATTTGGTCCAGATTTCATGAACGGTTTCGTCAGGCTTGAAGCCGAATGCTTCCATGCCGCCTTCAACCATACGCAGGCCACCGTTTGGCATGATGGCGCGTTTGAGAGGCGCATCGGTCTGCAGACCAACAATGACTTCCAGGTCCTTGTTGATGTAACCAGCATCATGAGCCGCGATGGATGTCGGGATCGTGGAAACGTCGAGGACACCAGCTTCGCGTTCTTTTTTCAGCAGCACGCCCAGTTCTTCCCAGAGCTGTTTTGTGCGGTCGGTAGCGTCTGCGAGGAAGCTGTCGTCACCATCATATGGAGTGTAGTTTTCCTGGATGAAGCCGCGCGTATCGATTTTGTTGCGCCATTCACCATCCGAGAAACCCTGCCAAGGATCGGCGACAACGGGTTTATCACTCATATAATTCATAGTTGGTATCCTCACTGTTAAACGAGTAAATTCGTTTCGGTCTCGTGTGATGGCTCAACAACCATCATTTGGGCATAGCTCACCCGTTACAAGCAGAACGTGTCGCTCGTCTAAATCGGGGAAGTAGCCTGGGTTTTTAGCAAGAAAGAAGCATTTTGAGATTTGCAGCCTTGTTCTAGTAAGAACTCCCTCCTTGACTTTCCAGCACAGTATATATCAAAGCCCTAGGGGGACGCAAACTGAATGGTTTCAAATTCGTGATAAAAAATCTTTTAAAATCAATATGATAATAGCTGTAATGAGCGATTTGCAGTAAATGCATAGCTCACACGGCACTGTCGGCGAAAAAAGATGTACCCAAAAATCATCGATTCAGAGGAAATAATTCCGTATAAACACTTATATCGATGAGGTTTTTGCACCGCAACGCAAATGTTGTTAAGGGGGTGCTGTTTAATATTTAGAACTAATCCTTTGGTTTTAGATATATTTTTTGAAAGACAGTTCAGCTATGCGCTCAGTGCATGGAGTGAGCGGGAATCTATTGAGGTAGCAGGATAGCGTAAAGACAGAAAATATAAGAAAATTAGCTATTTATACGTATATTCTATGATGCAATGCAACGAGCGCAGATAAGCGGTGAGCGCAGGTCTTGCCTTGACCTGCAAGGCTAAGGGGCTTTTGATAATAGATACATTCGTGCAAATCACGGCCATCTTCTATTCTCGGAGCACTCCATGTCACTTTCTTCTTCCTCCTTTCAATTTATGACGGCTTCGGCCATTCACTTCGGACGTGGCAAGGCGGAGCAGGCCATATCAGAGATCGGCAAGTTGGGGTCGCCATTGCTCTTGGTACATGGGCGCGAAGGCAGGCGTGTACAGTGGCTGTCAGATGCGCTGATCGAGCTGGGGGTGGAGGTTGTGGGCCTCTCCGTGCCCAGAGAGCCGGATATTGCTCTTATAGAAGACGGTGTCACTCATGCGCGCGCAACGCGGGTGCGTGCCGTTGTCGCGATCGGAGGGGGCGCAGTGATTGATGCGGGCAAGGCGTTGGCTGCCCTGGTGCCAGCTGAGCGGCCGGTGATGGATCATCTCGAGGTGGTTGGCAAGGGATTGCCTCTGGAACAAGAGCCTTTGCCGTTTGCGGCTCTGCCAACGACGGCAGGCACAGGCGCCGAGGTGACGAAGAATGCCGTACTCACTGTGCCTGAGGCTGCGCGCAAGGTTTCGCTCAGAGATCCGCGCATGCTGCCGAACATGGCCATTGTTGATCCGGCGCTGACGGACAATCTACCGCGCGCCATTACGCTGGCCAGCGGGCTGGATGCTGTGACACAGGTCATCGAACCCTATCTTTCCTGTAAGGCCAATATGCTAACAGACCTCATCTGTTACGATGCGATCCCCAAGGGGATGAAAGCCTTGACCAGGCTGATGGAAGCCGAAGACAAAGCAGCCAGGGATGCCCTGGCTTGGACCAGCCTGTGTGGCGGCCTTGCGTTGGCCAATGCCGGGCTTGGCGCTGTGCATGGTCTGGCTGGTGTGCTGGGAGGCGTTACAGGGGGGGCGCATGGTGCTCTATGCGGTGCTCTGTTGCCATATGTGTTAAGTGCAAATGAAGAGGCTTTGCAGACAAGCGAAGATCTGAGCGAGACAGTGCGTTCCGATTTGAACGAGCGCTTTGCCTTTGTCAAAAACTGTATCGGCGGAGCCTTGGGATGCTCCGCCGATCAGGCGTTTGATCAATTGGCAAGCTGGTCTCGCGCCAACGCTTTGCCCGGTCTGGGAGATCTGGGGCTGGAGGCGGCCCAGATCCCTTCTGTCGCCGAAGCGTCCGCTATGTCGTCATCCATGAAGGGCAATCCGCTTCCCCTGTCCAGGGAAACGTTGGAAACCATCCTTCATGTCGCCAGCTGAACGCTTCGAGGGTCAATAGGTGCAAGTTTCATATTGATCCCGACTGACGCGCTTGCCATTGTCAAACGTCCGGTCTCTAGACATCAGTGGGCCATGAAGACTGGCACTTTTACACTCTGCAGCATTTCGGTGGTGACACCGCCGAAAATGTCCTGTGAGAATTTCGAGTGCTCATAAGCCCCCATGATAATCAGATCAGAGCCCATTTCGTCTGCCGTTTGAACAATGGTTTCGGCGACCGAGCGCCCTGTGCCGCGATCATGGATGTGGGATGCTTCTACATTATGACGCTCCAACAGACCCATGATGCCATGGTCTGGATGTTGATCCACCGTGTGGGAGGCGCCAACAGTCAACAAGGTGACCTGCGTGCCCTGTTCCAGCATTGGCATGGCGTCGCCAACCGCGCGGGCGATGGTGCGTTTGCCATCCCAGGCGATCAGGACCTTGCGAGCTGGTCCCTTTGATTTGAAACCATCCGGAACGACGACAATCGGACGGCCGCTTTGCAGGGCTATCCTGTCGGGATAGGCGGCGAGAAACTCATATTGCTCATCTTCAGGGTGATTGCCAGTGATCACCATGTCATAGCAACGGGCGATCTCGGAGATGGATGTCATCATATGCGGTTCGACATCAATAAAGGTGGTACGGCCTTCAAGATTGGCTGCCTTGACCGTGTCCTGGAACCGCTGTGTTATCTCGGCTATCCGCTTTTTCTCGGCATTCTGAACAGCCAGATGCACTTCGTCAGACACAATCGTGGCGATGCGCCGCTCCATCTTGGAATAGCCATGTCTCACGATACCGGTGAGCCATGCATCATAATGATGAGCGAGCTTGATCGCGAAGTCGAGACCGCTCCCTTCATCCTGCTCTCCGCTATAGGCATAGAGAATGCTCTTGATGGTCATGCTGCTTCCTCCTTCTCGCTCTGCCGCGTTCGAAGAGATAAAAGCCTGTGACACATTCTGGTCGACGGCAAAGACCTGCCGAACATGGCAATCTGGAAAGGGAACATGCGGGGGACGCACTCATTTTGCCGGAACACTGCAAGAAGCGTCCGTTTCGACGTCTAGGCCCCTTCAGCGCTTCTGCGCGGCCAATTTTTCTATATCGGGCCTTTTCGCCGATGCGAACGGGTCGTATGCGATATCTCACTCGAAATAACGCGACGGTATGACCATCATGCAATGCCAATCCACCATTGAACCCTTCTCTTCATTCTAGAAAAGGGAGGGATATCTAACAATATGGAATATAGTCATAATTCGGAAGCAAGGGGGGCCTGTCGCTTTCTAGGCTCATCTTATGCAGAAGCCTATAGACCTTAGATCTAGGAATGCGTTGGCGTTTGGAGCGGTTCTAGCGCAACCGGTCCACGCATTCATCATTAGCGATTGCTGCGGTGAATGGCATAGAGCCCGGCACCAACAATCATGATGGCTCCCAGAATGGTGGACCAGATCGGTAGATCGCCAAACACCAGAAAGCCAATGGGGATGGACCACACAATCTGCATATAGGTAAAGGGCTGAATGGCACTTGCCTCTGTGAGAGAAAGGGCTTTCATGACGCTGAAATGAGCTGCCGTGCTGAAGATGCAGGCCCCGGCCAGCAGGGGAAAGTTCATCTCGGACAGGGCAGGAGCCATTTGCAGACCTGGCCATGTGGTCGCGATAACACCAATGAGCCCGGCATAGAAAAAAGAGGTCAGAGTGGTGTCACGGCGGCTCGCCAGGCGCGTGAACAGTTGGTAAAGCGCAAAGGAAGAGGTCGCCGCCAAAGCCACGAACCCGCCATAGCCCCAGATATTGCCGCTTGGCTGCATGGCGATCGCCAGCCCCAGAAGGCCCACAAGCAACGCCCCGATGCGATGCCAGCCGACCTGTTCCCCAAGGAAAACCGCGGCAAGCCCTGTCACGATAAGCGGATGCACCATGATGATGGTGGTTACCTCCGCAAGGCCGAGCATGCTGTAAGAGTAGATAATGAGGGCGATCTCCGTGACCAGCAATAAGCCGCGTAAAATCTGCAGGAACGGGCGCGGGGTTTTGACCGCCGAGGCAAGTCCCTCTTTGCTCATCAAAGCCCAGATGGAGGCGACTATGAGATGAAACCAATAACGCACCATCATGATGAACCAGACGGAATGATCCACCACGAGCAATTTGGAAATTGCATCATGCATAGAGAAAATGATCGTGGCTAGAATGGCAAAGAAAATGCCCAGATTTCTTGGAGAACTGATCGCCGACATGAAAGGGAGCCTTTACTTAAGCTGGGGACTTTTCAGGCAAGAAAATAGATCAAACATATTGAAGTCTTGAAGTACACGCAGATCTGAAACAGATCTTTACTACATGCAATATGCATAGACGACTGACCTAACCAGAACAAGCTTGTTTTCTTGCGCTAGCAGGGAAGGGCCGGATTTGTAAAATTTGTAAAATTTCAAAATTATCGAAAATTTGATAATTGATGAAATATTCAAATAGACGAATTGGTCATTGTGACAGATTTGAGTGGTCAAACCAATAAATTGAAAAAATAGATTTTGTACAACTGTGTCCGTGACAATATATCCGATTTAAAACAAGCGCTAATGTAAATTTCTATTTGCAAACAAAGAGCAATTTTGACAATAAAAGATAGCTTCAACCATAGTGCGTTGATTCTTTTCTGGGGTCAGCGTATCTGCTTATATCCTCCTGTCTTTTGCTTAAAAAATGCGCGTGTGATTTATCAGATATGCTGGAATTACGACCACGCTCTCTTGTCTGTATTTGGGGTCTGTACATGAGAGCGTTCAATTATTTCCGTGGGGTAGGCAATGGCAACTTTAGCAGATATTGCTAGAGAAGTTGGCGTCTCTAATAAGACTGTGTCTCTTACGTTGCGCGGTAAGAGATGTTCAAGTGAAGAGACCGCTAAGCGTATTTACGAGGTGGCTGAAAGAACCGGCTATCTGGAAAAATACACAACAAGAACCAACAATCTGGAGCAATTTTCCTTTATTGGTTTTATCGCAGACAATGTTGCAACATCGCCTTATTCGGTAGAACTCCTGCGCGGAGCGCAGGCTGAGGCGCTCTCAAATGGCCGAATTCTGCTTGTCGGGTCGCTTGAAGGCGAGATGCAGAATTTGTCAGGAATCTGCCGTATGTTTCGCACATACAAGGCCGCAGGCTTTATTTACGCGTCCCAGCATCGTCAATATGTCAATCATTCCGACTGCTTTGGTGACGAAAGCGTGGTCTATATGAACTGTACGCCCGTCAACAGCAACGGCAAGATCATATTGCCCGATGACGAAAAGGGGGGCTATTTGCAGGCATCACATCTCTTGGAGTTGGGACATCGCAATATTGCGGTTATCTCTTTGCCCCATGAAGACCCGGCCACTTCATTGCGCCTGAAAGGGATTTCCAAGGCTATGGCAAAGCAGGGGCTCTCGCTCAATTCGGACATGTGCCATCTGGGCGTTTCGGGCTATTTCGATGTCGGTGAAACCTACATCGCCTATGAAAAGGCAAAAGAGGTGCTGACCGCACCCAATCGCCCTTCAGCCATCATTTGCGGTAATGACCGCATTGCGCTCATGGTTATGAATGCGGCCGGGGATCTGGGCATCAAGGTGCCATCTGAGCTGTCTGTCATGGGCTTTGATGATTTCAAAACCATCTCGGAACATATACGACCTCAGCTGACGACCGTGAGCCTGCCCTATTTTAAAATGGGACAGCGGGCGGTTTCTGAAATCGTGAAGGGCAGCGAGCATTCAAATTTTGTCAATCTGATTTCATGCGAACTTATCAAGCGACAGTCCTGCGCACCGCTCTGAATGAGCACGCTGATAACTTAAAAAAGCAAGAGTGATGTCATCACTCTTGCTTCACATCTATTCATTGCCGAATTCTCTAATGCTCTTTCAGCATTCAGGCCGCCTTCAACTGAACCCTGTTATGTGGTCGGTTATAGTCGATCTGAGGGCCCATGGGCACGATCCGTGTCGGGTTGATCATGTCATGGCTGGTGTAATAATGGTTCTTGATGTGATCCATCCGCACTGTCTTGGCCACGCCTGACTGCTGATAAAGGTCGCGAACATAGTTGGACAGGTTCGGATAGGATTCAATCGAGCGTAGATTGCATTTGAAATGGCCGTAATAGACCGAGTCAAAGCGGATAAGGGTCGTGAACAGGCGCCAATCGGCTTCCGTCTGGCCGTAATCCAGCAGAAAGCGTGATTTTGAAAGCCGCGCTTCCAGCCAGTCCAGCGTCTCGAACAGCGGAACAAGCGCTTCCTCATAGGCCGCTTGGGTCGTGGCAAAGCCGGCCTTGTAGACGCCATTGTTGACGGTGTGGTAAATCCGTTCATTCAGCTCTTCGATTTCTGCGCGATGAGCTTCCGGCCAAAAATCACCCGCTTTTGCGCCGATGCCGTCAAAAGCGGAATTCAGCATGCGGATGATTTCGGACGACTCGTTGGAAACAATCGTGCCGGTTTTCTTGTCCCACAACACAGGCACCGTCACACGGCCACTATAGGTCGCATCGGCCTTGGTGTAGATTTCATGCAGATAGCGGGCACCGAAGAGAGGATCGGGAATAACGCCATCTGCGTCCTCGAAGGTCCAGCCATTTTCGCCCATGAAGCTATTGACCACGGAAACCGAGATTATGTCTTCAAGCCCTTTGAGGGCGCGGAAAATCAGAGTGCGGTGTGCCCAGGGGCATGCGTAGGAAACATAGAGATGATAGCGCCCGGCTTCTGCCTTGAATCCGGCTTCACCTGTGGGGCCTGCGGAGCCATCGGCCGTCACCCAGTTGCGAAAAGCGGAATCCTTGCGCACGAAGCGCCCGCCGGTGGATTTGGTGTCATACCACTGATCATGCCATTTGCCATCAACGAGCAGTCCCATAATGTTTCCTTCCTTCTTGTCGGTGCTTTTGTTTTTAAGTCTTGTCTTGTCCGGTCTGGAGGCTGGTTTGTTCTCCAGACCAGAGATGTTGTTTTTGTTGTTCTTGTTGGCCTTGGTTGCGGTTTTGACGGCTTATGCGCGTTCTTCTCGCAACAAGCAGGAGTTAGTCAGCAAGCTTGGAAGCAAGCTTGGCGATGTAAGAGCCTTGGTAACGGGCGCCTTCCAGTTCGATTTCGGAAGGCTGACGGGAGCCGTCACCATCGGTGATGGTGGTTGCACCATAAGGGGAGCCACCCTTCATTTCCTCGATACCCATCTGGCCCTGGAATGCATAAGGCAGACCTGCGACCACCATGCCATGATGCAGCAAGGTCGGAATGAAGCCCATGATGGTGGTTTCCTGACCGCCATGCTGGGTCGCAGAGGAGGTGAAGACCGAGCCAACCTTGCCGGTCAGCTTGCCAGCAGCCCAGAGGCCACCGGTCTGATCCCAGAAATTGCGCATCTGGGAGGCGACAGTGCCAAATCGGGTGCCTGCACCAACGACAATGGCATCATACTGATCAAGCTCATTAGGATCTGCGATCGGGGCTTCCTGATCCATCTTGTAGTAAGAGGCCTTTGCCACGTTTTCGGGAACAAGTTCCGGAACCCGTTTGATGGTGACGTCAGCGCCTTCGGCTTTTGCGCCTTCAGCAACAGCGTTGGCCATAGTTTCGATGTGGCCATATGCGGAATAATAAAGAACGAGTACTTTTGCCATTGGTTTTGTCTCTGTCTGTTTTTGGTATTTAGAAGTTTGCCCGGCCTACTGACTTAATGAGCCGGCTTGATAAAGGTTCCATTGCGCAATTCGTGAATGGCCTGATGGATTTCCTGCTTGGTGTTCATCACGATCGGACCATGCCAGGCGACTGGCTCCTGAAGAGGAGCACCCGAGACCAGCAGGAAGCGGACCCCTTGCGGACCGGCCAGAACTTCTACTTCATCCCCGGTGCCGAAATTAATCAGCGTGCGGTTACCGGACATGTCACGAATATTCACTTCCTCGCCCATGACTTCCTTTTCGAGCAGGATGCCGCGTGGCTTTGAGGAATTGTCAAACTTGCCCGCGCCTTCGAAGACATAGGCAAAGGCGTTGCGGTAGGTGTCGATCTTGAAGCGCTTGCGCACGCCAGCCGGAACGAAAATGTCCAGATAAAGCGGATCGGCTGCAATGCCGTCGACAGGGCCGCGTTTGCCCCAGAACTCACCGACAACAACTTTGACGCTGGTGCCGTCGTCATCAATGATCTGCGGAATTTCCTTGGCTTCAACATCCTGATAGCGCGGCGCCGTCATTTTGAGGCTTGCTGGCAGGTTCGCCCAGAGCTGGAAGCCATGCATCTGGCCTTTCTCGTTTCCCTTGGGCATTTCCTGATGCATGATGCCAGAGCCAGCCGTCATCCACTGGATGTCACCTGCGCCAAGACTGCCATGGTTACCAAGGCTATCGCCATGCTCGACTGTGCCATTGAGCACGTAGGTGATGGTTTCGATGCCGCGGTGCGGATGCCAAGGGAAGCCACGGATGAAATCTTCCGGGTCATCGCCGCGAAAATCATCAAACAGCAGGAACGGGTCGCACTGCTTGGGATCATGAAAACCGAAGGCACGGTGCAGGCGCACGCCAGCCCCTTCCATGGTTTCCTGAGCTTGGGTGGTGGAAAGAATTGGTCTGATAGACATTTCTTTTCTCCATCACGGGCAGCAAAGCGCTCCCGGAAATCTGTTGACTGTTTAGGCACCCGCCGGAAGCCTGTGCGCTTCGTCTCGTTGGGGTGCCTTGCTTGACTTATTAGGTAATAGTCCATAGGCCTTTTGAGAAGCGCAAAGAATTCATATAACCCATGAGTGTTAAAACATTGATTAAGTCTTTTGTATGCAATTTAGGCATACTTAAGCATAAACCGCCAAGATTGATCGCCTTGGCAATCGGTGATACCGTCAGCCGCAAATCGAAGTATCATCCGATTCAAAAAGACCGTAATTCAAGTCAAGCGGCGTCGCTGGACAGCCTGCGCCCCTGCTCAATTGGTAAAAAGACCCGTGACGCAATCAAGCCAAAACAATCAGAAAGCCCCCAGCCTTGCCGACGCCGTTTATGAGGCGCTTCTGAGCCGCATTGTGACCGGCGTTTATCCTGAAAACAGCAAATTGCCGACTGAAGCCGAGTTGGCTGAAGATCTCGGAGCGTCCCGCCCTACGGTACGCGCGGCCATTGCGCGCTTGCGTGAAAGCGGCCTTGTGGCTTCTCGCCGCGGCTCGGGCAGCTTTGTACTCAAGCGGCCAGACGACAGCTTTTTGCAATTTGCGCCCATTGAATCGATTGCCGACATTCAGCGCTCTTATGAATATCGTATCATGCTGGAAGGGGAGGCGGCCTATTTTGCAGCCGAGCGGGCCGGTGTCGAGCATCTGGACAAGATGTCCATCGAGCTGAAGCGCATGGATGATGCCATTGAAACCGGCGACATGGGAACCGGGGAAGACTACCGCTTTCATCTGGCAATCTGCGAGGCGGCGGACAACCACTTCTTCGTCAGTTCCTTTCAGGCGCTGACCGAGGTATCCCTGCAAGCGATGGATATTTCGCGCAATCTCTCATCCCGCAGCAAGCAGGCCCGCCGTGTCATCGTGCAGGAAGAGCATCACCGCATCTTCAATGCCATTCGCGCGCGCGACATGGATGCCGCCCGCATGCGGATGCAGGAGCATATCCGCAACGCTCGTCGTCGCATCTTTGAAGGGCCGCTTTCCTGATGGCATTAGCCGGTCAGGTTCCGCAATAGCTGACAAAGGGGCCGAAATCGCTCGGGGCAGGGCGGGCATAGTCTTCCAGCCCCTTGCGCTCTTCATAGGGATTGGCGAGCACATCAAGCAATTGTCGCACTTCGCTGAGGTCGGCGAAGTCCTCCGCCTTTTGCAAGGCCGCCTCGACCAGATGGTTGCGCGGAATATAGATCGGGTTCACCTTGGACATCGCTTCGGCAATCGCGTCTGCCTGGCGGCCTTCTTCTTCCAGCCTTGCCTGCCAGTCCTTCAGCCATCCGGCGATGGCTTCCGGGTCATCAAACAATGCCAGAAGAGCCACTTTGCCTTCGGTGCTCACAAGGCTGTCGCCAAGGCGGCGGAAAAAGAGCGTGAAGTCAACATGCTCACCTTGCAGGGTGCCCATCAGAATCTGGATAAGGGCCGTGTCCTTGCCTTCTGCTGACGCAAGGCCGATTTTGCGGCCCATACCTGTGAGCCACGCCTGTTTGTAGCTGGCCATATACTCCGTGAGCGCATCAGTGAGCAGTTCGGCGGCGCGATTCTCGTCATCTGGTGCGATTAGAGGCACCAGCGTTTCTGCAAAGCGGGCCAGATTCCACTGCCCGATCTGGGGCTGACTGCCATAGGCATAGCGCCCGTTGCGGTCAATCGAGCTGAAGACCGTGGCGGAATCATACTGATCCATGAAGGCACAAGGGCCGTAGTCGATGGTTTCGCCGGAAAGGGCAACATTGTCGGTATTCATTACCCCGTGAATGAAACCGACCTGCATCCATTGCGCAATCAGCTTTGCTTGCCGTCGGGCTACGGCTTCAAACAGAGCCAGATAGCGGTTCTCCTTGTCCATCAGCTCTGGATAATGGCGCATGATGGTGTAATCGGCCAGTTTGCTCACGCCGTCCCATGCTCCTCGTGCTGCGAAAAACTGGAACGTCCCGACGCGAATATGGCTCGATGCCACGCGCGCCAGAACAGCTCCGGGCTTAAGGCCCTGCCGACGGATCTGTTCTCCCGTTGTTACGGCAGCAAGGGCGCGTGTGGTCGGGATGCCGAGCGCATGCATGGCTTCCCCCATGATATATTCCCGCAAAACCGGGCCAAGCACCGCCTTGCCATCGCCGCCACGGGAAAAGGGCGTACGGCCCGAGCCCTTCAGCTGAAGATCAAAACGCTGTCCTTCAGTATCGAGCAATTCGCCAAGCAACAGCGCACGGCCATCTCCCAACTGGGGTGAGAAACCGCCAAATTGGTGCCCCGCATAGGCCTGTGCGACCGGTTCAGAGCCTTCGGCTGTCTCACTGCCAGCAAGGATTGCGGCCAATGTCTCGTCAGAAGCATCCAGTGACAAGCCAAGCTGTTCTGCAAGGGCCTCGTTGAGTAGGGCAATCCGGGGCTTTGGTGCCTGTTCGCCCTGCCATGGCACATAGAACCCTTCCAGCGAGCGTGCAAAGCTGTTGTCAAAGGCAAATGTTGGGGCTGGGCGTGTGTTTGGCTGGGCCATAAAACTATCCGGTCTCTTCCTGTGGCGTTGGCTAAGGGTTTTCCGTTATCTTTCTTATATAAGGTGTTCGGGCCGGCTTTTACAATCGCTTGCCTAGCAGGCCCGCAAAATGCTAGCGATGAAAGCAACATACTTTCGCTGTATAAACCAATCCTGCCGCAAGAGATGATCACCATGAAATACACCGCTGCGCACTGGGGTGCCTATGAAGTCCACGACAACGCACTCAAACCGGTCGCGGATGATCCCGCACCCTCGCGCATCGGCAAGGGCTGGCTCAGTGCTTCGCGTAATCTTGATAGCCGCATTCTAAAGCCTGCGATCCGCAAGGGCTGGCTGGAAGGCGATGGCGGGGCCAAGCGCTGCGATGATGATGTCTTTGTTGAAGTCAGTTGGGACGAGGCCGCCGCCCGCGTGGCCGAAGAACTGATCCGCATCAGCAAGACCCATGGCAACAGCGCAATCTATGGCGGGTCTTATGGTTGGGCGAGCGCCGGGCGCTTCCATCATGCGCAAAGCCAGTTAAAGCGCTTTCTCAATCTGGCGGGCGGTTTCGTTCGGGCGCGGGAAACCTATTCTCATGCGGCAGGCGAGGTGCTCATTCCTCACATTCTGGGCATGTCTCAAGGACAGTTTCAGGACCAGATGACCAGTTGGGCCCATATCAACGAGCATTGCAGCATGCTTGTTGCTTTTGGCGGAATTTCCGGGCGTCCGGCGCAGGTTGCCTCTTCTGGCACAGCGCGGCACCAGACTGAGCAGTGGCTCAGCCAGATGAAAGGCCGCATGGTCAATGTCTCGCCGCAAAAGAGCGACATGCCCAATGCGGAGTGGTTCTCCATCCGCCCAGGCACGGACGCTGCGCTCATGCTGGCGCTTTGTCATACTCTGCTGGTGGAAGGCCTGCATGATGAAGCCTTCCTGCAAAAATATACTTCCGGCTGGCCAAAGTTGCGTGCCTATCTGCTCGGGGAGACGGGCGAGGAAGCCAGAAGCGCCGACTGGGCCGCCGCCATCTGTGATGTCGCGCCTGAGGCGATCCGCCAATTGGCCCGCGATATGGCCGCTAGTCGCACCATGATCAATGTGGCGTGGGGCGTTCAGCGCACGGATCATGGCGAACAGCCGATCTGGGCCGGTCTGGCGCTCGCTTGCATGTTGGGACAAATCGGGCAGAAGGGCACCGGTTATGGTTTCGGCTATGGCTGCGTGGCCTCCATCGGGCGCTCCACCAAGAATATGGCATGGCCTTCCATTCCGCAGGGCAAAAACCCGATTGATGAATTCATTCCCGTTGCCCGCGTCACCGACATGTTGCTGCATCCGGGTGAAAGCTATCAGTATAATGGCACGGTGCGCACCTATCCCGATATCCATATGGTGCTCTGGTCTGGCGGTAACCCCTATCACCATCATCAGGATTTGCTCCGTCTCGAGAAGGGCTGGCAGAAGCCTGAAACCGTCGTCGTCTTCGAGCAGGGGTGGACAGCCACCGCTCGCCGCGCCGATATCGTGCTTCCCGCCACCACGCCGCTGGAACGCACGGACATCATGCTCAGCAAGACCGAACCATCTCTTATCTACATGTCGCCGGTGCATGAGCCGGTTGGCGAGGCCAGAGATGACCATGAAATCCTGCGTCTCATCGCGGCAAAAATGGGACTGGAAGAGGCTTTCACTCAAGGGCGTTCGCAGGAAGAGTGGCTGCGCTGGCTTTGGGATGGTTCCCGCACGCTCGCTCAGGAGCAGGGCATGGAGCTACCCGAGTTCGATCAGTTCAAACAGCAAGGTATTGTCCGGCTTGAAGATGCTGAGGAAACACGGATCGCGCTCGCCGACTATATCTCCGACCCGGAAAAGCACCCGCTCGGATCGGAAAGCGGCAAGATCACCCTGTTCAACGAGACCATTGCCTCTTTCGGGCTGGATGATTGTCCCGGTCACCCTGCTTGGCTGATGCCGGTAGAAAGCACCCTAAACGCGCCGCAAGGTGGGTTACATATGATTTCAGCCCAGTCAGACACGCGCTTGCACAGCCAGAATGATCAGGGCTCTGAATCTCTGCAAAGCAAGATAGAGGGGCGAGAGGTCTGCCGCTTGCATCCGGACACGGCCGCAGAACGTGGCATCAAAGAGGGGAGCATCGTCAGGCTTCATAATGCACGCGGGGCAACCTTTGCTGGCGTTCATTTTGATCCGGAGTTGCGGCGCGATTGCATCGCCTTGCAGACGGGGGCCTGGTTTGATGCGGCAGAGGTGGAAGGGGCGCGTATGGATATCCATGGCAACCCCAATGCCCTCACAATCGATAAGGGTACATCCCGATTGGCGCAGGGCAATATCGGCCACACTGCCATTGTCTTCGTTGAACCATGGGAGAAGCCTTTGCCGCCTTTGTCTGTGTCCAGACAGCCCGAATTCCAGTCAGAATAGCGGTGTGATACACTGCTCGGCTGGTGTGAATGATCGCGTAAATGCAGGAAAAACAATGAAAAAACGCATGCTATGCGTTTGGCGCAAGGCAGAATTTGCAGATAAGCACTTTTTGCTTATCGGATTTGGCGCTATTGTGTCCTCAGTTGAAATGCTTAGAAAAACACGAAAGAGGATTACAAAATGTTTGATAGCATCAAAGGTGTTGCAGGAGCAGTTGGTAGCGTATTGATGGCAGTTCCCGCTGCATCCCGTATTTCCAGCGACATTCAGAGTGGCCGTCAGCCAAACGAACAAGACCTGTTCATTCTTGGCATCAGAGACAATTTCAACCACTAAGTTGTCAGCCTGCAAACAGGCATACCAATCTTTCCTGCCCGGTTATACGGATCGGACAGTCGATACAGAGATGCACTCACCAGCCTCTTGGCTGGCTCGAAAGCCTCTCTAACCCGGATGACCAAACACAAAGCCCGTTCAGGGCAAAGCCTGACACAAAGTCAGTGCTGAAATTACGCCAAATCTGGCTCAGTTCGGTCATGCCCAAGCCCTTCATGAAGAAACAAACCTGCCTCTCTTATGAGGCGTAAAAGGCTGCTTTTCCGGTCTGTCTTTGCACGCAGAAGCTCGTTCGTCCGGCAAACATGCCGTTAGAAGCCCATTGTTTCCATTCAATTTTCGTCGCTGATACATCAAGCATTGTGGTCAAGCGTGGCGTTCCGTCTTATTCTGATATCAAGCCTAGCGTATGGTGAAAATCAGAGCCGGAAGGACAGCCCCCGATGCCACAGCATTTTTCTTCGCTTACCACCGAGCAGCCCCTTCATGATGGATGGACGATCCGATGCCTGAGCAAGAGCATCGCGGATGGAGCTTCTGTGCCTTTTGCCGTGCCCGGTGATCTGCATTCGGCTCTTTTGAACGAAGAGCTGATACCCGATCCCTATTGGCGCGATACCGAAGAGAGCCTTGACTGGATTCACGAAAGCGAGTGGCAGGCCGAAACGTCTTTCCTGTTTGAGGGAGATCCGGCAGATCGCTATGCATTGAGCTTTTTCAACGTGGATTGCCATGCGATCATCACGCTTAATCATGTCGAAATCGGGCGCTGTGAAAGCCAGTTCCTGCGCTATGATTTCATGCTCGGGGCAGCGCTTAAAAAGGGTGAAAATCTGCTATCCATACGGTTCCTCTCTAACAGCAAAGTGGCGCAGGCTTGCAAGGATGCCTTTCCTTTCCCCGTTCCCTACATCTTCTGGAACTGTCGCCTGCCTCATTACAATTTCCTTCGCAAGGCGCAATGCCACGCTGGTTGGGATTGGAACATCGCCCTATCGCCGCTTGGCATTTATGGTGGCGTGACCCTCAAGCGTCTCGACAAGCTGCGCCTTGATGATGTGCTGGTGCGCCAGCACCATGAGCAAGGGAAGGTGCGTTTGGAACTGACCGCCTTTTACGAGGCATTCGAGCCTGCAGAATTGACGCTCGCCGCTAATTTCGACGGGCGCGTCATCAGTGACCTTGTCACCATTTGGCCCGGTGAGGGTAAGGCGACTCTGGAGATTGAGGTCAAAGAGCCGCAGCTCTGGTGGCCCGTCGGGCAGGGAAGCCAGCCCTTATATGACCTAACCGTCATGCTGGACGGTCAGAGCATAAACCGGCGGGTCGGCCTGCGCACTGTGGAGTTGGTGACAGACAAGGACGATATCGGATCGCGTTTTGCCTTGCGTATCAATGGTAGAGAGATCTTCGCTCGTGGTGCAAACTGGATACCCGGCGACGCATTGCCAGCGCGCGCAACGCCCGAGAAGGTCCGTGATCTGCTGACCTCGGCTGTTGAGGCCAACATGAACATGGTTCGTGTCTGGGGCGGGGGGCAATATGAGCAGGACTGGTTCTATGAACTCTGTTCGGAACTGGGCATCATGGTTTGGCATGACTTCATGTTTGCCTGCAATCTCTACCCCGCGGCCGATCATCATTGGCTTGGTCTTGTGCGCGAAGAGGCGCGCCAGCAGGTGCGGCGGCTTTCCGGCCATCCCTGCATGACCCTATGGTGTGGTGACAATGAGCTGGTTGGCGCGATCAACTGGTTTGAGGAGAGCAAGAAGGATCGCGATCGCTATCTGGCCATGTATGAGCGGCTGAACTTTGCCCTTGAAGAATGCCTCACTCAGGAAGATCCGGGGATTCCCTTCTGGCCCTCTTCGCCCTCTATCGGGCCGCTCAATTTCGGTGATAGCTGGCATGATGACACTGCTGGCGATATGCATTTCTGGGATGTATGGCACTCGGCCAAGGATTTTGAGCATTACCGCTCAGTGCGCCCGCGATTCTGCTCCGAGTTCGGTTTCCAGTCCTTCCCCTCCATGCGCGTGATCGAGAGCTTTACCGAGCCGCAGGACCGCAATGTTTCATCCCCGATCATGGACGTGCATCAACGCAATGAGGGTGGGAACAGTCGCATCGTTGAGACGCTCGCTCGCTATTTCCGTTTTCCCGATGGTTTCCGGGATATGACCTATCTCAGTCAGATCGGGCAGGGACTGGCCATGAAGACGGCGATTGAATTCTGGCGCAGCAACAAACCACGCACCATGGGCACGCTCTATTGGCAATTGAATGACACATGGCCGGTGGCCAGCTGGTCAAGCCTTGAATATGGAGGCGGCTGGAAGTTGCTGCACTATATGGCAAGGCGCTTTTATGCGCCGGTGCTTGTCTCTGCTCAGCCGGACATAAAGAGCGGACAAGTGACACTGTGGGCGGTGAATGACATGCCGCTGCCCGTTAAGATTTTCATTCGCTTGGAAGCGGTGTCCATGACGGGTGCCGTGCGGGCCTTGGGAAACTGCACTCTTGAGGTGCCAACTGATCGCAGCATCGAGGCTATGGCCTTGTCGCATGAGGAGATCGGTGAGGATGCCATCCTGCACATCATCTGGAGCAGTGAAGACGGGGCCATTCAGGGCGAGAATGACTATTGGCCCAAGCGCCCCAAAGACTATCACATCGGGCGGCCAACCATCACGGCCAAAGAGCTGACAACGCCGACCGGTGATAGCGAGATCGAGTTGCAAACGGACAAGCCCGCTTTCTTCGTCTCCTACCATCATGGCGGGGATCGCCTTTATTCGGACAATTGTTTCACTCTGCTGCCCGGCCGGCCCAAGCGCCTGACCATTTTGCGACAGCGTCGGTCCGGATTGCCACCGATTGAAGCGGAGGTGGACTTTTTAGAAGGATTTTAGGCTGATCAGCAACGGAACCGTCCATTAGCTATGTAAGTTAGTTATATCAGGTATGCATAATTATAAATTCAAGGAAGGGAAAAGAAGGAAATTTCAGGCAATTCACTGTTTGGTAAAATTAGTAACAGGATTTTTAAATTAGGAAAAATTAGTTTTTCTCTAGGATTCCTGCCGGTTTCCGCCTGTCGGTGCGAAGCGAAATATGCCAATTTCAGCCCAAAACGGCAGGTTACGTAAAGCTCCGTAATTCGTCTTTGTCGTCAATACTATAAACTGTCTTTATCGCTAAGGCGGCCAGTATCGTTGCACGCAAAGGGTAACGGAGAGGAGCTGGCAGAGGAGGGCTTGCCTGTATGGCATGCAGGAGGCTTTTTCGCTGGAGCGGGGCGCGTGGCACCCGACTGGGCACGCGATAATCAACAAGTGGCGCAGATCTGACCGGGAGGAAAAAGCCTCGGAACGGGTTCGTGCGCCTGAAATACGGAGTAACAAATGTCTGTTACCAATGCCGCAGAGCTAGATCGGCAGATCGCCCGCGTGAAAGAAGCGCAGGCCAAATTTGCAAGCTTCTCCCAAGAACAAGTTGACCGCATTTTCCGTCAGGCCGCTTTTGCTGCCGCCAACGCACGCATTCCGCTTGCGATGATGGCTGCTGAAGAAACCGGCATGGGCGTTGTCGAAGACAAGGTGATCAAGAACCACTTTGCCTCCGAGTATATCTACAACAAATACAAGGATACCCCTACCTGCGGCATCCTTGAAGAGGATGAGGCTGGTGGCACGATGACCATCGCCGAACCCGTTGGCGTCATCTGTGGCATTGTGCCGACGACCAACCCAACCTCTACCGCCATTTTCAAGGCGCTGATTTCGCTTAAAACCCGCAACGGCATTATCTTCAGCCCGCATCCCCGCGCCAAAAAGGCGACCTGCGAAGCGGCGCGACTGGTGCTTGAAGCGGCTGTTGCTGCTGGTGCTCCAAAGGATATTATCGGCTGGATTGATGAACCGACACTGGATCTCTCCAACGCCCTGATGCGCCATTCCGATATTAATCTTATTCTGGCCACCGGCGGCCCGGGCATGGTGAAGGCAGCCTATTCTTCCGGTAAACCAGCCATTGGTGTGGGTGCGGGTAACGCCCCCGTCGTGATTGATGAACATGCCGACATCAAGCGGGCCGTCTCCTCAATCCTCATGTCCAAGACCTTCGATAACGGCATGATTTGCGCTTCCGAGCAGGCCGTTGTCATTGTTGATGCAGTCTATGAGGCTGTGCTGGATCGCTTCGCCAAATATGGCGGCTGTATCCTTTCGCCAAAACAGACCGACGCACTGCGTCGTACTGTGTTCCCGGACGGCCGTCTCAACAGCGAAATCGTTGGCCAGTCCGCTTACAAGATTGCCGAACTCGCCGGTTTCAGCGTGCCGCAGGAAACCAAAGTACTTATGGCTGAGGTGGATGGCGTGGAAGATGAAGCCTTCGCGCATGAGAAGCTTTCGCCAACCATCGCCCTTTATCGCCGCAAGGATTACAAGGACGCCGCCGATACTGCAGCCCGGCTGGTCGCCCTTGGTGGCATTGGGCACACCTCCGTTCTCTACACCGATCAGGACCGATGCTCCGACCGTGTCGAGGACTTTGGCAAGAAGATGAAAACGGCCCGTATTCTGGTCAATATGCCTTCCTCGCAAGGCGGCATCGGTGATCTTTATAACTTCAATGTGGCCCCATCTCTTACGCTGGGATGTGGCTCATGGGGTGGCAACTCGATCTCTGAAAATGTTGGACCGAAGCATCTGATCAACAAGAAGATCGTGGCGAAACGCGAGGAAAACATGCTTTGGCACAAGGTTCCAAAATCCATTTATTTCCGTCGCGGCTGTCTGGTTGAAGCCTTCAAGGATCTCAAGGGCAAACAGCGCGCTCTGATCGTGACGGACCGGTTCCTCTTTGCCAATGGCTATGTCGATGAGGCTGTTCGCCTGCTCAAGGCGCAGGGCATTGATGTCGACATTTTTGCCGATGTGGAAGCAGATCCGACGCTTTCCATCGTCCGCAAGGGCACCGAGAAATGCCATGCCTTCAATCCTGATCTGATCATCGCCATCGGTGGTGGCTCGCCCATGGACGCAGCCAAGATCATGTGGGTGATGTATGAGCATCCAGATGTCAGCTTCAAGGATCTGGCCTTGCGCTTCATGGATATCCGCAAGCGCATCTACAAATTCCCGAAAATGGGCGAAAAGGCGATGATGATTGCCATCCCGACCACCTCGGGTACTGGCTCGGAAGCCACCCCATTTGCTGTGGTGACGGATGATGTCAGCGGCCAGAAATATCCTCTTGCCGATTATGAACTGACTCCGGATATGGCTATCGTGGATGCCAACCTCGTCATGAATATGCCCAAGTCCCTTACGGCCTTTGGCGGCATCGATGCGGTGACCCATGCGCTGGAAGCCTATGTTTCTGTCATGGCCAACGAATTCTCCGATGGACAGGCGCTGATGGCGCTGAAATTGCTCAAGGAAAATCTACCGTCAGCCTATCAGAACGGAGCGAATGATCCGGTTGCCCGCGAGCATGTGCATAGCGGCGCCACCATCGCCGGGATCGCCTTTGCCAACGCCTTCCTTGGCGTATGTCACTCCATGGCACATAAGCTCGGGGCAGCCTTCCATCTGCCACATGGTCTGGCCAACGCATTGCTGATTTCCAACGTCATCCGCTACAACGCTACCAACAACCCAACCAAGCAGACGGCATTCTCGCAGTATGACCGGCCGAAGGCACGGGCGCGCTATGCCGAGGTTGCCCATCATCTGGGGCTGGGCGGTGAGCGTACGCAGAACAAGGTTGAAAATCTGATTGCTTGGATTGAAGCGCTGAAATCTGATCTGGAAATCCCCGCTTCCATCAAGGATGCAGGGGTTGCCGAAGCCGACTTCCTTGCCAAGATTGATGAAGTGGCCGTGGCTGCTTTTGATGACCAGTGCACCGGCGCCAACCCGCGCTTCCCGCTCATCTCCGAGCTCAAGCAGATCATGATGGACAGCTATTACGGCCGCCCCTTCATCGAAGCCTACGAGCGCGAAGAAGCCAAACGGCAGGAAGCCAAGGCGCTGCAAGAAAGCGCGAAAGAACAAAGTGCGAGCGTTGTAACCCTCAAGACGGAGAAGAAAAAGCCCGCATAGAAATAAGAATAAGAAAAAGGCGTAGGCCGTATGCCCCTCCCGTTTCTTGTCACTTCCACCCGCATGGGCGAGGGGGACATCCGGTCCGCCAGGTTCCAATTAGCCTGCTCCAAGTAGCTCACCGACAGGTCATGGTCGGTAGATGGTCAGAGCAAAAAGAGCAGGCGTTGGGCCACAAGTAAAAACTGTAAGCAAACTAAAAGCCCCGTAGGTCATGACGGGGCTTTTTTTTGCCCCTTTGGCAAGACGCAAAAAAGAAACCCGGGCGTCTGTCCGGGCTTGCAAGGCGACTGACATCAAAGTCAGCGCATGTGGCTGCGAAGGCAAATGCGCAGCTATTTTGTCATTTCTCAAGCAACAGCTTTTCAGCAGAGGCCATCATAAAAGGCCCAACGCCTTTGACGTCATCTGCCCGGATTGTCTCTGACACATAATATTCGGCCGTGCCATCGCGATAGTTGCCATCAAAGCCGCCAAGACCGGCAACACAGACGATGTTTGGCAATAGCTGCGGATCACTATCGGCAACCAACTGCTCCAGATAGGCGTGCCCTTTGAGGCCCGGCGCAACAAACTCCGAACCAAGTCCGAGGCGAGCGCCTTTCAAAAGCGCGTAGCTGAACATGGCCGTTGCGGAACTCTCCAGATAATTGCCTTCAAGGTCTGGCTGATCGATCACCTGAAGCCAGGCTCCTTGTTCTCTTTGCAGCTTGACGATCTCGCCAAGCAGATCAACGGAACGTGCAAAGACCGGCCCCATTTTCTCTTTGCCGACAAGTTCGCAAATATCGACGAGCGCAACGGTCAGCCAACCAATGGCGCGGCTCCAATGAGCGGGAGAAAGACCGGTTTCCTTGTCTGCCCAGGATTGCGCACGGGATTCATCATAGCCATGGGCATAAAGACCATTCTGCCCCACACCCATGATCTCGAGCGCGTGGGCAAGTTGTCCAAGGGCGTTGTCGATCAGCGCCTCGTCACCAGTCATCTGGCCATATTCGATCTGGAACGGCAGGCCCATATAGAGGCCATCAAGCCACACCTGATAGGGGTAGCGCTTCTTGTGCCAATAGTTGCCACCGTCCGTTTTGGGGTGGGTTTCCAACTGCTTAGCCAGAGTCTGGCAAGCCTTCAGATAACGCTCGTCTTTTGTCTTCTTGTAGAGATAGAGAAAGGCGCGGCCTGAAAGAATATTGTCGATATTATACTCTTCCAGCTCATAGCCCGTCATGCTTCCGTCAGGGGCGACCTGCTTCTGGGCAAAGGCAATGAGGGTATCGAGCCAGTTTTGCTCGCCTGTCGCTTCATAAAGGGTGATCAGCCCGCGATATAGGCAGCCATCTTCATAACATATCGGACCGCTTTTGTAGGCGCTGTAGGTCTCTGCGTAATGGCGGAAATAAGAAGTCAACATATGTCTGCCTATTCTTTTTCAATGGAAAGAGGGAAATACTCATGCTCGTTCTGGAAATTCAATTCGGCAAATTCCGTTGAGAAACCAACATGATGACAGGTCGGGACATGGAGAGCCATCACGGGCACATCCCCCTCGGTGCTGTTATCGAAGCTTGCATGGATATTGTTGATTGAGACGGAGCGAATGGGCATTTCCGGTAGGCCATAAAAGGCGCCAATCGCAACGCGGACGTCACGGATTACGAGATCGCTGATCTCTATGTCGTGGATGGAAGGGGTCGAGGCGTCGACCGGGTAGGGCGCACGGGATTGAACCCATTCAGAGCGGCCATCATGGTCGCAGAAATAGAAGCAGTTGGCCACGATGGCCGAGTGGACTTCCTGCATAGTGATGTTGCGGCATCGGACATGGGCGATTTCACCGCCACGACCGCGTCGCGTCTTGAGACGCAAGCCACGATCCGTGCCCAGAAATTCGCAATGCTCAACCGTCACATGGCGCACAGAGCCGCTCATCTCCGAGCCAATGACCACCGCGCCATGGCCGCGCTCCATATAGCAGTGGCGCACGGTGATATGTTCGCACGGGCGGATGTGATCGTCCGAGCCATCGTCACCGCGCTTGCAAGCCTTGATGGCAATGCAATCGTCACCCACGGTGAAATGAATGCCTTCAAGCAATACATCGCTGCAGCATTCCGGGTCGAGCCCGTCCGTATTGGGAGAGTCGGCCGGGTTTTTAATGGCCAGAGCAACAAATTCGATGTCGTGGCAATAGAGTGGGTGCACAGTCCACGAAGGAGAATTCTGCACGGTGATGCCCGAAACGGTCACCGCCTCGCAATTGTTGAGGAACAGGGTGCGGGCGCGGCGCGCGCCATTGCGGCGTTCCTTGGGCCAGCTCCACCAGTCTCCTTCGGCGCCAGCGCCATCCAGCGTGCCTGAGCCGGTGATTTCCAGATTGGTGCAGCCGATGGCCGTGACGATGGAGGCATAACAGGCATCGGGCAGCCCTTCCCACGAGCCGAGCATGTCGCCCTGAGCCGTGTGGGCGGGCAAAATGGGGATCTGATCACGGTCGGTGATGAAAGTGAGTCTTGCTCCCGGTTCCAGATGGAGCGTCATGTCGCTTTTAAGAAACAGGGGCCCCGTGTGCCAGAGCCCTTCCGGGATGGCGAGCGTTCCGCCCACGGGAACCGAAGCGAGGGCAGCCGCAATCGCAGCGCCGTTATTGGCCGCTTCCGTGCGGGCACCGAAATCCCTGATATCAACCCGGCCAGCGCATTCTGCCGTGGTGAAGGTGAAGCTCTCACCAGTGTCCACTTCGAAGACATACTGCGTTGCAGGGTCGAGGCAATCGATGAAGGTGATCACGCGATCCGTTTCACCCGACCGCACGATTTCTCCAGTCTTGTAAAGCGTCCAGTGGCTCTTTTGCGGCAGGAAAAAGCGTGCTTTTCCATCCGGGTTCAGACAAAGGGCAACTGTTCGCGCGGTGATTGCCGACGCGGTGATAGTCATCATGGTTTCTCGCTCATCTTGGGTCGGGACGCCGGGCAGGGTGTGGCCCGCCCGGCGCTAACTTGCTTGCTTTACTGGTCGTATTTTTCCAGAATGTCATTGACGTTGTAGATGATCTCGTCAGCGGCTTCTTCCGCGCTGAACTCGCCATAGGCATACATCTCGATGGCATCCTTGAAGCTCTCGCGAATGCGCGGATGCTCGTTGAATGGCGAAACGGTTGGCCCTGTGCCTGCCATGACGATCTTGTTGGCGGAAACCAGCTCGGGGCGCACGACGCCTGCGTCCATCAGCGTCTGGGCTGCGATCTTGGAAGCGGGAAGGCCACGGGTCGCGCCCAGTGCCTCGATACCTTCCTTCTCGGTCAGCAGACAGTTGAGAATTTCCGCTGCGGCTTTCTGGTTTTCGCTGCGTTTGGAGATGGAAAAGACCATTGATGGCTTGCGATAGACACCTTCAGTGACAGCGCCATCCACCTTCAGCATGGAAACGGGAACCAGCTCACCCTTGCCTTCAAGAGGATCGGCATATTTGAAATAGGTGGAATCCCATTCATAAGAGCCAGCGATCTTGCCATCGGACCATTTCGGGCTTTCATAAAGCTTGATATTGCCTTCCGAGGCCCAGGACTTCCAGCTACGGGTGACGTGCTTGTCAACCAGATTGCCGTAGAATTTGACTGCGTCGGTCAGCTCTTCCAGTGACCATGCCATGCGGTTGGTCGCCGGATCGATCATGTCCTTGCCGGTCTTCTGGGTGGCAATCAGCATAATGATAAGCACCGGATTGTCTTCGGTCACTTCCAGCGGGTAGGAATCCTCACTCAGCTTTTCCTGAATGACAGCAGCATCAGCGATCAGCTCATTCCAGTCCTTGGGCAGATCAAGGCCAGCTTTGTCAAACACAGTCTTGTTGAACATGAACACCCGCCCGGTGGTCGCCAGCGGCAGGCCGTTGAGCTTGCCATTCATGGTGGCGGCATCAAGCTGGGCATCTGTCCATTGGCTGAGGTCGATGGTGTCCTTGAAGCTATTGAGATCTGCAAAGCCATCACCCTTGAAGGAGAAGAGCGGCAGCCATGGCCAGTTGACCTGCATGATATCGGCTTCTGTGCCACCAGCCAGCTGTGTGGTCAGTTTTTCCAGGTACCCTTTCCAACCGGTGAATTCCGGATTGATCGTGTGGCCATATTTCTGGCCACAGATTTTCAGCGCGGCCTGGGTTGCTTCATGGCGGCTTCCGCCACCCCACCAGGACATGCGCAGCTCGGCGGCGTTGACTGATGCGCTAAGAGCCGTCGCGGCAGCCAGAATCGTCAGGAAAGTCGCAGTAGATTTCAAGAGTTTCACTCCTGTCAGTGAATGTGGCTCGAGGGGGCGTCTGCGCTCAGCAGAAGAGAAGGAGGAGGAACTGAGCGCAGACAGGTGACAACTGCTGGCGGTCGAGCCACCGCCAACAGGTGCTGGAGGACTTAGGTAAGCGAAATATTCTTGCCGCTTGCCTGATCGAAGATATGGGCGCGGGCCTCATTGACCTTGAGAGTCACCCTGGAACCGCGCACCTTGGAGGGGTCATATTCTTCACCCGGAACAACCACGATGAGCGAATGGCCTTCCACATTCACATGCAGATAGACTTCATGGCCCATGAATTCGAGCGCTGAAACTTCGCCCGTCAGTGAATCCGGCGTGCCGTCGTCAACCAGATGGAAATGCTGCGGACGAATGCCCAGCGTCACTTCGCTATTGTCGGCAGATGCCTGAATGCGAGAGGCGAGGGTGTCCTGCAAGCCAATGGTCTGGGTGCCGATCTTGAGGCTGTGAGACCCTGCAATCGACAGGTCTGCCGGGATCAGGTTCATTTCGGGCGTGCCGATGAAGCCCGCCACGAAGGCATTGTCCGGCTTGTCATAGAGCGTCACCGGATCGGCAACCTGCATGATGTGGCCGTCCTTCATGACACAGATGCGATCACCCATGGTCATGGCTTCCGTCTGGTCATGGGTCACATAAATGACCGTGGCCGGACGCCCTTCTTCCTTGAGACGACGATGCAGATCCGTGATACGGACGCGCATGGACGCGCGCAGCTTGGCATCGAGGTTGGAAAGCGGTTCGTCAAACAGGAAGACTTCTGGCTTTTTGATCAGGGCACGTCCAAGTGCTACACGCTGGGCCTGACCGCCGGAAAGCTCTTTCGGCAAGCGTTCCAGCAGGGACTCAATCTCCAAAATTTCAGCAACCTCGGCGGTTGCCGCTGTGATCTCATCTTTGGGGCGACCAGCTAGACGCAGGCCGAATGAAAGGTTGTTCTTCACTTTCATATGCGGATAAAGCGCGTAGTTCTGGAACACCATGGCGATGCCGCGACGTCCCGGAGCGAGGGTGTTGACCACCCGCTCTCCGATGCGGACTTCTCCGCCGGTGATGGTTTCCAGACCGGCAACCATGCGCAGCGTGGTGGATTTTGCGCAGCCCGACGGGCCGACCAGCACCATGAACTCACCATCCTGAACATCCAGATCGATGCCGTGGACAGCCTCGAAGCCGTTGGGATAGCGTTTAACGAGTTTCTTAAGTTGAAGGTGTGCCATGATTTACCCTTTAACTCCGCCTGTTGAGATGCCTTCGATGAAGTATTTCTGCGCCATGAAGAAGACGATCAGCGCAGGCGTGATTGCGAGCACGGACATTGCCAGGATCTGGTTCCAGTCGAAGGCTTCCGTCGTGTCGATGGATAGTTTGAGAGCCAGGGAGACAGGGAACTTGTCTACCGAGGACAGATAGATGAGAGGACCAAGGAAGTCGTTCATGGTCCACATAAACTGGAACAGGGCGACCGAGATCAGCGCAGGCGCCAGTAGCGGCGTTACGATGTACCAGAGGGTCTGCAGACTGTTCGCACCGTCCACACGAGCCGCTTCTTCCATATCGCGCGGGATACCGCGCAGGAACTGCACCAGCATGAAGGTGAAGAACGCGTCCCCCGCGAGCGCCGAAGGCACCCAGAGTGGCAGGAAGGTATCAAGCCAGCCCATGTCGCGGAACAGGAGATACTGCGGAATGCGGGTCACCACATTTGGCAGCAGCAGCGTTGCGATAAGCAGCGAGAAGAACAAGCGCTTGAAAGGAAACTCAAAGCGGGCAAAGCCATAGGCTACCAGCGACGCGCTGATGCATGTTCCGATCGTTTTGGGCAGAATGATCAGGAAGGTGTTCCAGAAGAAATGCCCGAAGGTGTAGGGCGTGGAGGTCTGCCAGCCTTTAACATAGCCGCTGATGGTCGGTTCCTTGGGCCAGAAGCCCGGATTGGAGAAGATCTCCGAGTTGGTTTTGAAGGATGCGCCTACCAGCCAGATCAGCGGATAGAGCATCACAAATCCAACGACGATCAGCAGGACATAGCGAACCATGGAGTTGATCTTCTGGCGGCGGGCAATCTGTCGATTGACGCGTTCCATATCCTCGGCAACCGAGGAATTAGCTACTTCTACTGTCATGGGATCAGCTCCTTTTGTCGCCAGCGTAATAGACCCACTTTTTGGAAGACCAGAAAGCGACAACGGTCAGAACCATGATCATGGTGAACAGGATCCAGGCAATCGCCGAGGCATAGCCCATTTCGAAGTTCCTGAAGGCCTTGTCATAGATGTAAAGCGGCAACAGATAGGTTGATTTCAGCGGGCCACCATTGGTGATGATGTAAGGGCCGTTGAATTCCTGGAAAGCCTGCACGCTCTGCATGATCAGGTTGAAGAAGATCACCGGCGTGATCAGCGGCAACGTGATATGGCGGAAGACCTGCCATTGGTTGGCGTCATCCACGGCAGCAGCCTCATAGAGTGACTTGTCGACACCCTGCAGGGCCGCAAGGAAGATCACCATGGCCGAACCAAACTGCCAGCAGCGCAACAGCGTGATGGTGAACAGCGCGTTGGTCGGATCGCCAAACCAGTTGATACCCTCAATACCAACGGCTCCCAGAACCATGTTGACCAGACCTGTGTCAGCAAAAACATAGCGCCACAGCACGGCGATCGCGATCGATCCGCCAAGAATGGAAGGGACATAATAGGCCGTGCGGAAAAAGTTGATGGCCTTCAGCTTGTAGTTCAGGATGACTGCAATAAACAGTGCAAAGACCAGTTTGAGCGGAACCGTTGAGAACACATAGATCAAGGTCACTTTGAGTGACTTGTCAAAGGTGCGGTCCCGGGTGAACAGCTTGGTATAGTTGTCCAGGCCAACCCATTCCGGCGAGCTCATCAGGGAATAATCCGTGAAGCTCAGATAGAATGAGTAAGCAAAGGGAAAAGCCGTAAAGACCAGCAACCCCACAATGTAGGGTGACAGGTAGGCAAGACCGAGATAGCGATTTTCGCCGCCCAAGGCTCTATCCTCCCGTTAGGTGTTTAACACAAGGATGATGGCTGCAAACGCGGCTCATCACCGTGAAATGAGCTGCCTATGGCAAGGGCTCCAATCCCCACCCGACAGTCAAACAATCCGGACCCTTGGCAAACAGCCGAGGACTCCGCGGGAAATCGAGTTGCATTCCTAAAGGTTGATGCACGAAACGACGTCTACATATTGACATGGATATGCGAGATGTTCATTTTAGTGCACATCATGAGAGTGAATTTCCGAGGTCACCCTCTCGATAATACCAACAGAAGCAAGGGACGTCTTCTGATTTCCTCCAGTATTCTTGTTTCGCGCATATCAACACGGTGCTGATGCGAATGGAATGAAGGATTATGAACAAAATCATGGATAAAACCGAACATTCGATTTTGGAGGGAATTCCTGCCACCTCGTTGAACCTGAATCTTTCAAGATCAACGATCAAGATGCGCCATTCTTCAACCTGGAGTGTGCATAAGTCAAACGACGTGCATGACCTGGTTGTCTGCCTGACAGGGGGCGCACAGTATTTTCTCGACGGTGTCGAAGTGCGTCAGCAGCGCGGCGAGGCGATGCTGATTCCTGCCGGATCGCATTTTGAAGGCCGTCTTGATCATGGCGACCAATATACTGGAGTTGCTCAACATTTTACGCTGACCCTGTTTGATAATGTGGACCTGATCCAGCAGATGGAGCTCAAGCCGGTGGTGCAGTTGCCCAACTGGGAACAGCTGGAATCGCTGGTGCGCTATTACCGCTCTATCGCGCCATCTTCATCTACAACCCTGCAGCAAGTGCATCTCTTCATGGTGATCCTGCTGGCTTATCTCGATTGTGCCTTTGTGCGCTGGAGCGAGGACTCATTGCAGAACCTGGGAGGGCAGGATGCCTTGTCACTGCATGTCATGCTGATTGCCGCCCAGATTTCGCGCGACCCTCTGGATAAGGATGAAGCCGAACGCCTGATTGCCTCAGTGCCCTATAATGACGATTACTTCCGCCGGGCATTCAAGGCCAAGATTGGCTATACTCCGAGAAAGTTTATGGAATTCAAGAGGATGGAGAAGGCGATGAACATCCTGTTGACCGGTAAAAGCGTCAACGCAACAGCGCTCGCCGTGGGTTATAATGACGTTTATTTCTTCTCGCGCATGTTCAAGCAATATATGGGCGTGAGCCCGTCCTACTATCGCGTTTCTGCAGATCGGCGCAAATTTCTCACCACCGGGGATATCTATCATTACACCGAATGAGGCGCGTGTGTTTTTCTTCAAAGAACCGGCGTGAATACTGATTTGCCGGTCGGTGAGAGGTGTTTTTCAACAGTTTTTCTTTATGACAAAAGAATAGTGATAATAATTGCGCGAATATGGATGATTTCGCTATTGATGCGTTTTGAGCTGCTATGGAACGGCGCTAGCCTTGAAACCATCCGTTTCTTTACGAGCAGACAGGGGGGCGCTTCGGATGTAGACTGACGGGTAGTGGAAGGCTGATCTTGGTTTTCTGGTTGTGCGACCGGATGAGAATTTGGCTTGAAGCGGTTCACGATGAAAGGAGACCGCTATGGAGACGCAAGCAATGCAATCGGCGACTGAGGCTGCATCGGCCTTGCAAGGTGTTTGGGATTCTCTGGGCCTCGGGCTCGTGATCGCCGCAGCGATCGGCTATCTCTATATCCGGCTTTGGAAAGGGCGCAAGAGTTGCCATGCCTGCCCAAGCAGCGGTGCGGGATGCACCAGCTGTCATGTCTCCACTGACTTTATCGGCGATAAAGACTAAGCTCGCCCTTGTCCTAAAAGTGTCAGACGAGCGTGCTATACCTGTCTACACCGCTCCTTATGCAGAATTGTCGGCTGAGGAGTGTTGTCCAGTATGACTTCCAACCTATTGAATTATAGAGAAGATTGAAGAAATTTGCGGGTTTGCGCATTGCTGCCTGTCATCAAATTTTCATTCTGGCGTACAAAAGCTGTTATATTGCTATTGTAATTGCTCCTTGTAATTTACTGCAATTTTAGTTGCAAGGAGAGTCCTTTGACCCGCAATTTCATTAAACTGGCCGGAGCAAGCCTGATCGCTCTCGTCGGTTCAGCCCATATTTCAATGGCCGCCACCACCGTTACTTTCTGGCACAGTTTCAACCCGGAAAAGCCAAACGGCCAGGCCCTTGAAAAGATCATTGATAATTTCGAAGCCGCCAATCCCGGCGTCGAAATCAAGCCCGAATTCATCGGCAACTATAACGACATCGTGGCCAAACTGCAGGCTGCCATTCCTGCCCATCGTGAGCCAGATGCTGTAATCATGGAAGTGACACGCTATGGTCTTTTCGCTGATCGTGGTGTGCTGACGGACCTCACTGACTATGTGAATAATGATCCGCTCAAAGAGGATCTGTTCGGCTTTGCCCGCGAGGTTGGCGTCTTTGAAGGCAAGAATTATATCGTGCCCTTCAACTCCTCCACGCCCGTGCTTTATTACAACAAAGGCATTTTCGAGCGCGCCGGCTTCACTGAAGAGCCTGCTCTGAAAACCTATGATGATCTGCTCAAGGTTTCCAAACAGATCACCGACAAGCTCGGCGATGAAGGCATCACCGGCATTGTTGCTCCGGGCCAGTTTGCCCGCTGGGGGCTGGTCATGGACAATGACAGCGACCTCATCGATTCCAAAACCGGCGAAATCCTGCTTGATTCTGCCAATACCATCGAAGCCTATCAGTGGATGGCCTCTCTGGTGCATGAGTATCATGTCGCCTCGCCAGATGGTGTGACCGACGAGAAAAAAGGCGGCCGCGACGCTTTTCTGTCCGGCAAGGTCGGCATCATGATGAATTCCACCGGCAACTATGTGCGGTCTAAAAAGGCCCTTGGAGATGATCTGGGCGTGCTCCCTATGCCATGCAACAAGGTCTGCTCTGTACCAATCGGCGGTGCCGGTATCGGCATTCTTTCCACTGCTGAGCAGGATGTGAAAGACGCGGCTTACAAATTCATCAGCTTTGCTGCATCTCCTGAATCCAACGCTATCTGGTTCTCCGGCACCGGCTATATGCCGATTAACAAGCACACGGCAGAGCAGGATCTGGCCAAAGAAGCTCTGGACAAGCAACCCGGTATCGATATTGCGATCAACCAGCTCGACTTTGCCCGTGGTCGTCCGCGTCCGCCGGTGGTTACCTGGATGCGTGCTAGCGAATATGGCCTCTGGGAAGCCATGGCTCTGGGTCAGCGCGACGTCAAGGACGTCCTCTCTGAATTCGCGACCAAGACCCGCGAAGAAGCGGCCCGTCTGGCCAAGTAAGGTTCCATAGTCTCTGAGTGTCTTACAGGGCGGGGGCTGCATGCAGTCCCCGCCGCAAGACCCATCTGCAACAGGTTGCCTCCATGGCCCGCAAGTTCTTGCCTTATTTCTACATTCTGCCGCTTTTGGCTTTCATTGCGGTTTTCACCTATATCCCGATTGCCACGAGCATCAATCTCAGCTTTCGTGAATGGGATTTCATGTCTGCCACCAAGCCCTTTGTCGGGCTTGAGAATTATCAGCTGCTGCTGACCTCGACCGAGTTCTGGAACTCGGTGAAGATAACGGCGATTTTTGCCATCATCTCCGTGCCCTTGCGTCTGGCGTTGGCGTTGATGGCCGCCAGTTTCCTGACATCGGAGAAATTCGCTCCGCGTATGTTGCGTGGCGCATTCTTTTTGCCTTCGGTCACGTCGACAGTGTCCATCGCTGTCGTCTTTTCGTGGGTTTTCTCCACCGACTATGGAGTCGCCAACGCGCTGCTTAAGCATATCGGCGTGGGCAAGATCCCGTGGATGCAAGACCCGCAGTTGGCGCTGCTGGTGCTGATCCTGGTCAATACCTGGAAGCAGATTGGCTATGACATCGTCATCTATATCGCCGGTCTACAGGCGATCCCGCAGGAACTATACGATGCCGCCGCCGTGGATGGCGGGCGCCGTTTTCATGTCTTTCGCCGCGTCACCATGCCTCTGGTGATGCCAACCACCTACTTTCTGCTGGTTATCTCCGTTATCGAGGCGTTTCAGGTCTTTACCATCGTCAATGTGATGACCCACGGCGGCCCTGCAAGCGCAACGGACATGCTGGTCAATATGCTGTATCGCGTCGGCTTTACCCTGTTTGATATCGGGACGGGCTCTGCGCTGGCCGTGTTGCTGTTTATTCTGCTGATCGCTCTGTCTCTCATCAAATCTCGCGTGATTGGCCGGAAGGTGCATTATGAAGCTTGAAAATCCCGTTCAGTCCCTATTTGCGCTTCTCTTCGGATTGCTGTTTCTTTCGCCAGCGCTCTATTCCATCTGGCTGTCTTTCCAGACGGCCGATGCCTACTATGCCGGCGGGCTGGAATTTACCGTCGATAACTATGGGCGCGCCGTAGGGCAGTATCATTTTGCGCGCTATCTGCTCAATAGCGTCATCGTGTCGGGCATCGTTACTGTGGGCGGTATTTCCATTGCCACGCTGGCCGCCTATGCCTTTGCGCGCTTTCGGTTTCGCGGTGGCGATCTGCTGTTCGGCGCTGTGGTGGCCACCCTGATGATCCCCAGTCATATCAGCCTCATCCCCAATTACCTCACATTGGCCAAGGTGGGGCTGCTGGATAGCTATGCCGGTCTTATTCTGCCAGCCATGGCGAGCGCCTTTGCGACCTTCTTTCTGCGGCAATATATTCGCGGCATTCCCCGTTCGCTCGATGAAGCTGCCTATATGGATGGCGCGACATCCCTGCAGGTGCTCTGGCGTGTGATTGTTCCCTTGTCCAGACCAGCCATCCTGTCCATGGCGCTCTATATCTTTATCGGCGAATGGAACAGCTATATCTGGCCACTGGTCGCCATTGGCAAGGATGATCTCTACACGCTGCAGGTGGGGTTGGCTCGGCTCTATCGCATCAATCCCGGCGAAGGGGTGATCGACTGGCCCCTCGTTATGGCCGCTTCCACCATTTCCATTCTGCCAGTTCTGCTCGGCTTTGCCCTTGTTGAACGCCATCTGGTCCGCGGCATCACGATGGGGGCCGTAAAATGACGAACCCGATCAGCCGGGCTCATAAGATAATAGTTGAAGGAAAGAAAGACATGACGCGTATTGCATCCCATCGTGGCGGCACGCTTGAATATGGCGACAGCACTCTGGCTGGCTTCACGGCCACTGCGGCCATGGCCGTGGAAGAGGTGGAGTTTGATGTCCACCCCACAAAGGATGGCGACATCATCGTGCATCATGATGCCACGCTAGACCGCACAACCGATACGGCAGGGGCCATTGCCGACTTGCCCACGCGCGAGGTTCTCTCGGCGGTCATCAATTTCAGCCATAACAGTCGCCCGATCCTGCTGCAGGAGCTGTGTGAAATCTTTGACGACAGTTCTGTGGTCTTCCGCTGTGAATTCAAGCCCGGCGCCGACGGGAAGCCTTATCAGGGCTTTGTGCCCCGCGTAATGGAGCTGCTGGCTAAGGAAGACATGCTGCGCACGGCCAATTTCTCGTCCTTTCTGCTGGACTATCTGGACGAGATCGCCGAGCACACCGACCGGCCTCGTCTCTGGCTCGTGAGTCCGGCTGTTCTGACCCAACTGGGAGAGAAAGGCGTGCTGGACATTGCCCGCGCGCGGGGCATTCCCGAGATTGGAGTGCATATCGACAAGGCGAGCCCCGCATTGATGGCGGCCACGCAGGATGCTGGTCTGGCCTTTGGTTGCTGGGCTGCGCATACGACACCACAAATCAGCAAGGCGATTTCAATGGGAGTGAAGATTTTCACCACGGACCGGCCGAGTCTTGCGGTCGCCATTCGCAACCAGATGCGGGAAGGAACAGGCCAATGAGCTCGATTTCTCTAAGGGCCATAAACAAGTCTTATGATGGCGCCACCCCTGTTCTCCATGACGTATCCATGGATATCGAGGATGGCGAGTTCATCGTCATTGTCGGTCCGTCCGGCTGTGGCAAGTCAACGTTACTGCGTCTGATTGCGGGGCTGGAACAGTGTCAGGACGGGGAAATCATGATCGCGGGGGAGCGAGCCAACGAGCAATTGCCCCAGCATCGGGACATCGCCATGATTTTCCAGAATTACGCGCTCTATCCGCATCTGACCGTGCGCGAGAATATCGCCTTCGGGCTGGAACTGCGCAAGGTGCCCAAAAAGGAGCGTAACGCCCGCGCTCTTGAAGTGGCCCGCACCCTTCAGCTTGAGCCTTATCTGGATCGTAAGCCGGGCGCCTTGTCCGGCGGTCAGCGCCAGCGTGTCGCCATGGGGCGTGCCATTGCACGCAATACCTCCACCTTCCTCATGGACGAGCCGCTTTCCAACCTGGACAACGCCCTGCGCGTGGCCATGCGTACCGAAATCAAGGCTCTACACCGCCAGCTCGGTGCGACGATCATCTATGTGACCCATGACCAGACCGAAGCGCTATCTCTAGCTGATCGGATCGCTGTGATGAAGGACGGCTATTTGCAGCAGTTCGACACCCCCGAGGCCATCTATGATCAGCCTGCAAACCAGTTTGTGGCAAGCTTTCTGGGGATGCCGCCCATGAATTTTCTACCCGCTGATAAGGTGCCTTTCTGGAAAGGAAGCGCGGATATCGAAATCGGTTTGCGGCCAGAGGCGCTTTCCATCAACCCTGATGGGGCAGGGGGATGTTGTCTGCCGGGCAGGATCGCGCTCTCTGAAATGACAGGCTCGGATGTGATCCTTCATTGCGATACCGATGCCGGGCGTCTGACCCTGATTGAAGAACGCACCAGCCTGACCAAGGGCGGCGGCGATGTGCTGATCAATGTGGATCTTGATCGTGCCCATTATTTCTCCAAGGCTGACGGAGGGCGGGTCAATCCCGCTTAACGGGCTTGCGCTTACCAGTGGCGATGGGGCATGAAGAAAGAAGGCGTTATCGCGCCAACGACATGGGGCGGTGGCAAGGCGCGATAATACGGACTGAGATGGTTTGGATTTTCAATGAGCAATAACACGGCAATGCCAATCTTTCTGGGCGATCTCATAAAGCAGAATTCAGCCAAACTGACTGAAGCTGATACACGTATTCTAGACGTGCTGATGGGGGATCCAGTTCGCGCCGCTATGGAAAATGGCAAGGAAGTTTCCTCGCGGGCCGGAGTCCATCCCACCTCGGCAGTGCGTCTTGCCCGCCGGTTGGGCTTCAAGGGCTATCCTGAGTTCCGCGCCTTTTTGCAAACAAATCTGATCGAGCGGGGCGATGATTTCCAGCATGCTTCAGCGCGTATGGCGGCTCGTCTGGTAAAGGCCGAAGAAACAGGCCTGCTGGCGTCCATGCTGGATGGAGAAATTGCCGCGCTGGAGCAGGTTCGGAACAGCGTGACTGATGCGGAAGTCCGTGCCTTTTCGCTGAGTTTGAGTAAAGCAAGACGCATCTATATTTTCGGTACGGGTCACGCCGAAGCCCTGTCACACCTTATCGCTCGGCGCCTGATGCGCTCAGGCTATGCAGCCGAGGACCTTTCCAGCCAGTTGCATTTGCTACCGGAAAAACTGGCAGCTCTGACGGAGGGAGACGTGGTCTGGCTCAATTGCTTCCGCAAACCCTCCAGCGTGCTGCTGGATGTCCGGCGGATCGCGGAGAACTGCGGCGCACGGGTTCTGGCTTTGACAGATCTTTCGGGCGCACGGATTGATCCCGCTCCCCATGTGCATATAGCCGCCTCACGCGGCGAGGCCGGTCAACCGCAATCCCTCGTCGTGCCGATGACCATAGCCAATGCCGTCATTCTGGATTTGGCTGCGATTGATGAAGACAAGACCATGCGCTCTCTGGAAGATTTCAAGAGCCTGCGGTCCGATCTCGGCAATAGTTTTCAATAGATCGACGTGAATTACCTCCATCAAGTCCGATGGAAGGCCATTTTACCCATTGAAATGGCATCAGTAGGCCGTGGGGCGGACGGCAAATAGGGGGAGTTTGCTCTTTATTGCTTGGAAAAAATCAAGAAATCAGATATATATCGAAATAGTGAGGTAAGTGGGATGAGTAAACGATATATGCTGATTACGCCGGAAAACGGAATAGACATTCTCAAAAGTCTGGCCGCTCCTGCGCGACTGTCCATTCTTACTCTGCTCAACAAGCAGGGGCCGATGAATGTTAATGACATAGCCGATGTGCTTGGGCTGCCCCAATCGTCCACTTCTACTCACGTTAATTCCCTTGAAAAAGCAGGCCTCATCGAGACCGAGAGCCAGAAGGCCAAAAAGGGGAGCCAGAAAATCTGTCGCACCGCCTATGATGAGGTGGTGCTCTCCTTCAAGGAGCCCAAACAGACCGATCAGGATCTGATCGAGGTGGCTATGCCGGTCGGGCTCTATTCCGGCTGCAATACGACGGCTCCCTGTGGTCTTTGCTCCAGCGAGGGCATCATTGGCTTCCTTGATAGCCCTGATACCTTTCATTCGCCAGAACGTATGAAAGCTGGTTTGCTATGGTTTACAAAGGGATATGTCAGATATCAGTTCCCCAACAATGCTCGCATTGCCGGCAAGGAGATCAAGGAGCTGGAACTGGTTCTTGAGCTCTCCTCTGAAGTGCCGGGGACATCGGATGACTGGCCGTCGGATATCAATATATCCATTAATGACAAGCTGATAGCTGTTTGGACCGCGCCGGGAGACTATGGAGACCAGCGCGGCAAATATACGCCTGACTGGTGGAAACTGGCGGGCTCTCAATATGGTCATTTGAAAAGTTTTCGCGTCACGGCTGACGGCACCTATGTCGATGGCATGCGCGTCTCCGACATCACATTGGCGGATCTGGAGCTTGATGATCATCGTTCGATCCGGGTGCGGATTGCTGTGCCGGACGAAGCCAAAAATCCGGGGGGACTCAATATTTTTGGCCGCGGCTTTGGCAATTATGATCAGGATATTGTGCTTAGACTAAGGACGTGATCGGGTTTGGTGTAGGAAATGTAAATCCGAATTTCCGATAAAGATAGCGCAAGATCAAGGCGATAGCCCAAACTGGCTTGTTATAGCCCTCAAATTATAAATCATATCAGAAATTTGGGTTTTAATTCTCTCCCCAACAACCTATTGACGGTAAGTTACCCCTTCTGTTAGCATCATAAATGCTGAACAATATCATAAAATATGATATAAATGGGAGGAGCCAGCATGCGTGCATCAGTCACTGCGCACAAAGAATTTACCGTCGCCAAAATTGATCCTCGCTTGTATGGCTCGTTTGTCGAGCATCTCGGCCGTGCTGTTTACAGCGGCATTTATGAGCCCGGCCACGCCCGTGCTGATGAACAGGGCTTCCGACAGGATGTGCTGGATCTGGTGAAAGAACTGGATGTGCCTGTCGTGCGCTATCCCGGTGGCAATTTCGTTTCAGCCTATAATTGGGAAGATGGCATCGGCCCCAAGGAAGAGCGCCCCGTAAGGCTCGATCTGGCCTGGCACACCGCCGAGAGCAATCAAGTCGGCATTCATGAATTTGCCGATTGGGCTGCCAAGGCTGAAACCGAGATGATGCTTGCGGTCAATCTGGGTTCTCGTGGTCTGGATGAAGCCCGGGCCTTCCTTGAATATGTGAACCATCCCGGTGGGTCCTACTGGTCAGACCTGCGGCGCCAGAATGGCCGAGAAGAACCTTGGGGCGTCAAGCTCTGGTGCCTTGGCAACGAAATGGACGGCCCATGGCAGATCGGCCAGAAAACCGCCGCCGAATATGGCCGCACCGCGTTTGAAACCGCCAAGGCCATGCGCGCATTCGACAAGGATATCGAGCTGGTCGTTTGCGGCTCTTCCACGCCCAACATGCCCACCTATCCCGAATGGGAATATACCGTGCTCGATTACACCTATGACAGCGTCGACTATATCTCGCTGCATATGTATTTCGAAAATCACGAGCAGAATACCAAGAATTTCCTCGCCCGCTCTATGGAGCTGGAAACCTATATCGAGACGATTTCGAGCGTTATCAAAACCATCAAGGCCAAGAAACGCTCCAAGAAGGACGTCTATATCTCCTTTGATGAGTGGAATGTCTGGTATCATTCCGCAGAGCAGGACAAGCCGGTTCTTGAAGGCAAACATGGCTGGCCGCATGCCCCGGCGCTGTTGGAAGACATCTATGACTTTGCCGACGTTCTCGTCGTCGGCTGCATTCTCAACACCTTCATTCGCCGCTCGGATGTGGTCAAGGTCGGGTGCCTAGCCCAGTTGGTCAATGTGATCGCCCCGATCATGACCGTTGAAGATGGCCCGGCGTGGCGCCAAACCACCTTCTATCCTTATCTCTATGCCTCCAAATATGGTCGTGGCACTGCGCTGGATCTGGCGGTCGACGTGGAAGGGTATGAAACGGACTTTGCCAAGAATGTGCCGTATCTGGATGTGGCTGGCGTTCTGACAGAGGCCGATGGCGGCCTCAGCTTCTTCCTTGTCAACCGTCATGAAAGCGAAGCACTCGATGTGGAACTATCTCTTGAAGGCTTCGTCCATTCGTCTGTGACCATGGATAAGGTGATTGGGGGGTATGCGCTGGACAAGACAAACGGACCGAATGAGGAGCCGGTCGCCCCTGTCGATGGCGAAGGAACCAGTATTGCTGATGGCAAGCTGTCGGTAAAGCTGGCCCCGCTCAGCTATCGCATGATCCGGTTGAAATAGAGGAGGCGTTTGGCTCCGGCTGCCTGCAAGCCACTTTATGATCCATCGAAGCGTTTCGAGAAAAGAGAGACCCATGTCTGCCACCATCGACATCAATAGCGTAACCAAGGCTTACGGAGCCCTGACAGTGCTCGATGATATTTCCCTGAGCATAGAGGCTGGTGAGTTTGTTGTTTTCCTCGGCCCTTCGGGCTGTGGCAAGTCAACGTTACTGCGGATGATCGCGGGGCTGGAATCAGTCGACAAGGGTACGATTCATATCGGAGGCGAGCGGATCGATACATTGCCTCCGGGCAAGCGCGGCGTGGCCATGGTGTTTCAGACCTATGCTCTCTATCCGCATATGACCGTGGCGCAGAATATGGCCTTTGGTCTGGAAAATCTCAAGGTCGACAAAGCCGAGATCGACAGACGCGTCCAATCGGCCGCCGAAACGCTGGAGATGGCCCATCTGCTTGATCGCAGGCCTGCCAAACTCTCCGGCGGTCAACGCCAGCGCGTGGCCATCGGGCGGGCTATCGTCAAGGAACCCAAGGCGTTCCTGTTTGATGAACCGCTATCCAACCTCGATGCGGCGTTGAGAAGCCGCACCCGTCTCGAATTGGCTCAGCTGCACCAAAGGCTCGGTTCGACCATGATCTTCGTGACCCACGATCAGGTGGAGGCCATGACGCTGGCTCACCGGATCGTTGTCATGCATGACAAGAAGATCGAGCAGATCGGCACGCCGATGGAAATCTATCAGCGCCCCGCTACCCGTTTTGTTGCCGAATTTGTCGGCTCGCCCGCCATGTCGATGATGCCGATCACAGGCATTGTCAGCGCGCAAAGCCCAGATCAAAAAGGTGCAACGCTGGAGGTGGAAGGAGCAGGCATGGTCGCAACTCAAGTGCCGCTGCCCGCAAGCTTTGCTCTGGATGGCGCAACCATGGGCGTTCGGTCTGAAGATACCCATGTTGTCCAATCCGGTGCGGATGGGCTGAACCTGACAGTCACCGTTGTTGAGCGGCTTGGAGAACGCACACTGCTCTATGGCAAGCTGGACACCGGTCTGGAAATGATTGTTGAGGACAGCGGCCGCTCGACGGTCAGGGCAGGGGAAACGGTGAAATTCGACTTTGATCGCTCCGCCCTGCATGTCTTCGATGGCTCTGGGCGCGCCTACCATATGGCAGAGGAGGCGTAAGATGGCTGAGTCCTATCGTCGCTCCCGCTGGTCAAATGCCCTGTTCATTTTGCCCTATATGACGGTCTTTCTTAGTCTGCTTGTTTTTCCGCTCTTCTGGGGCATGTGGCTTTCGCTCAACAAGAGCGACCTTTTCGGCGGCGCCCGCTTTATTGGCCTCAAAAACTATTATCGCGTCTTCAGTGACCCTGTTTTTGGACAGGCAGTCTGGAATACGGTCATTTTCGTTCTTGTTTCTGTGCCCACCCTCGTGGCGCTGGGGTTGTTCCTGTCTTTGGCACTCAACAAGACCACGCGCGCCTCGTCGCTGCTGCGCGGGCTGTTCTTTTCTTCCACTGTCCTGTCGGTCACCATCGTCACGCTGATCTGGCGCTTTGTCTTCATTCCCGGCGATGGCCTGCTGGCCTTGCTGTTTGATAAGATGGGCTGGGAGCAGATCGGGTTTCTTTCCACCGAGGGCTGGTCGCTCTTTTCGGTTGGCGTGGCAACTGTCTGGTGGTGTCTGGGCTTGCCTATGATGCTGTTTCTTGCCGCGCTTCAGCAGATACCCGCTGACCTTTATGAAGCCGCAGCGCTCGATAATGCCAGCCGCTGGCGGGTGTTGACGCGTATTACGCTGCCTTCGATCAAATCCACCATCGTGCTCGTGGCCATAGTGCAGATCGTCATGCAGTTTCAGCTGTTCGGACAGGCCCAGTTGATGACCAACGGCGGACCGGCGGGCTCTTCGCGTCCGATTGTTCTCTATATCTTCGATACCAGCTTCATCCGCTGGGATGTCGGCATGGGCACGGCTGCTTCCGAAGTGCTGTTCCTCATCATTCTGCTGGCGGCAATGGTGCAATATTGGGTGACATCGCGAAAAGGGGAGGCTTGAGCCATGGCTGTTCTGAGCAAGAAAAACAAAAGCTTTTCGCCTGACAAGCTGACATCCAACCGCGCCCTGTTCTGGATCGCTGCCGTCTTCGCAATTGTCATGATCGCACCAGCGCTTTGGGTGCTGGGGCTGTCTTTCAAGGACAACACGCTTTTGATGCGTGGGTCCGAGGCTGTGTTCTCGGCGCCATATACCTTGAAGAATTATACAGATCTGTTCCATTCCAGTCTGGTCTTTCGCTGGTTTCTCAATTCCATGGTGGTTGCTGTAGGGCAGACTGTGGGCGTGCTCACCCTGTCGTCGCTGGCAGGTTATGCCTTCGCGCGGCTGGAATTCCCATTCCGCAAGACGATCTTTGTCATCGTGCTGTTTGGTCTTGCTGTGCCGGAGCAGGCGGTCATCATCGCGCGTCACCAGATGTTCAGCTGGCTCAACATGCATAATAGCTATCTTGGCCTGATGCTGCCGGGCATGTCTTCGGCCTTTGGTGTGTTCCTGATGACGCAGTTTTTCCGCGCCATCCCCAAGGAGATCGACGAAGCTGCCCTGCTCGACAACACGCCGCGCTTCCGCATTTTCTGGAAGGTGCTGCTACCGCTGACCATGCCAGCGCAGGCAACGCTTGGTATTTTCACCTTCCTGCTGGCGTGGAACGATTATTGGTGGCCGCTGATTTCAGCCACCAAAAAGGACATGTATACGCTGACCATCGGCATCGCATCCTCACAGCGCAATTTCGCTCAGACCGAGGGGCTTGGCTTTCTGGCCGCACAGGCGGTGTTCGCCTCATTGCCGGTCATCATTGTCTATATCTTTTTCCAGCGGAATATCGTGACCGCTGTTTCGGGAGGAGCCGTCAAATAGCTATGGGCGGCTAACATTATCGGCAGCCTTCTGGAAGAGGGAAGAAATAGGAGGGCAGGCCGGTCATTTTAGGGGCGAAGGCCCCAACATAGGGAGAGAAAAATGAAATCCATTCTATTGGCAACGGCCTCTGCCGCTTTGCTCGGCATGGCCACTATGGCACAGGCCGACACGACGATTGAACTGCAACGCTTCTTCGGCGCATGCGAAGCGGACTATGGCACTGTTACCGACGTCTCCAAGGCGGTTGGCGAATGCGGCATTATCACGTCTCTGGTCAACAAGTTCGAAGCGGAAAATCCGGACATCAAGGTCAACGTGACCACCGTAGAATGGCCCGGCTATAATCAGCTCAACGCCCAGCTCGCTTCCAACGCAGCGCCCGATGTGGTCTCGGTTCACTATTCAGCGATTTCCGATTACTCCACCCGTGGCCTCTTCATGCCGCTTGATGATCTGTTTGCATCGGCTGGCATCGATCCGGCAGATTTCTCCGATGCTGCTCGTGGCGGCGCCACCAAGGACGGCAAGATGTATGCCCTGCCGTTTGACAACTGGACCATGCTGTTCCATGTCAACCTCAACCTGATGAAGGAAGCTGGTCTCGTCAATGCCGATGGTACACCGATCCTGCCGACCTCGGTTGATGAATTCTTCGAACAGGGCAAACAGTTCAAGGAAAAAACCGGCAAGCCATATCTGGTACAGATCTATGCCAACGAAACCGCTGCCTATATGCGCATTTTCTACACGCTGATGATGCAGCAGGATTATGACTTCTTCAAAGATCCGTCCAAGATCGATCTTTCTGGCCCTGAAGCCAAGAAGGCGCTGGAATTCATGAAGAAGATCCATGACGAAGGCCTTTCCACGCTCGATATGGA
Organism: uncultured Cohaesibacter sp.; assembly: GCF_963682185.1. Taxonomy (NCBI): domain Bacteria; kingdom Pseudomonadati; phylum Pseudomonadota; class Alphaproteobacteria; order Hyphomicrobiales; family Cohaesibacteraceae; genus Cohaesibacter; species uncultured Cohaesibacter sp. The sequence goes on from NZ_OY821667.1 coordinate 4,660,214, forward strand.
CTATTCGGCAGCAGTCTCCGGCTTCTCCTCTGGTGAAGGTGGTATTGAGGTCAATGGCACCTGGTTGATCGGCGATCTGGATGCCCAGTCCAAGGAAGAGGGCAATGCGCTCTCCGGTGGCTACACCGTTTATCCGGTGCCGCAATTCTATCCGGCCAAGAACGCCACCTATGTGGACGGGCATGGCTGGGCAGTTCCGCGTGGCGATCGCGATGAAGACAAGATGGTGGCCATCGGCAAGCTCTTCAAATTCCTCGAAGACAATGACTATGAATGGGCTCGCACCGGCCATCTGCCAGCTGTGAAAGCCGTGTTCGATATGCCTGAATTCAAGGCTCTGCCGCACCGCGACAAGATCGTCGAGATCGCCAAGATCGGGCAGACCCTGCCGGAAGGCGTAATGCGCCAGTTTGCGCTTCAGGATATTGTCGGTGAAGAACTGGCAGCCGCCATCAATGGTAACAAGTCCGTTGATGATGCGCTGGCTCGTATAGAAGAACGCGTCAACGATCTGCTTGGCAACCTCTAGCAATAGCACAAGAGCGCAGGCCAAGTGCCATTATAGTGCGAAGAATAGGGGAGCGGCATTGAATGCCGCTCTTTTTGATACTTACCTGTCTGTCTCTTGGCTGTGTTTTTGGCGAAGCACGATTCGCAGGTTGGTCGGATCAGTAAAACGCCGGAACAGGCAAGAAATGTCGGACTTCTATTCCTGACAGATAAAGAAATTCTGTCTTATCAGGTAAATTTCAAAACCATTTATTACCTCGGTCAGAATTTGTCGACCAGCTCTTGAAAACTGATCTAACCCTTTTTGAAATAAAAGAAAAAGAAAAGGTGAAGACAAGGTGTCACAACGGGCGAGACTGTCTTGTTTGGCCTTTTATATTATCAATTAGGATAATACTGAAACCACAATATTCATTCCACTGTGACAGCTTCCTGTCAGACAAGCAGACTACTATCCCCGCGATGGCCCGCCAAATAAAATAAGGCTGGCTTAATTGTGGAGGAGAAATCATGATTTCCAAAGTGGTCCGCGCAGCACTCGCTGTCGCAGCAATGTCTCTCGTACCTGCCGCAGCGCAAGCGTTCGAACCTGAAAATCCGGAATGTATCGCTCCTGCCAACCCTGGTGGTGGCTGGGACTTCACCTGCCGTCAGGTTGGCAAATCCTTGCAGGATCTCGGCCTGATCGGTTCCACCATGCAGGTGGTAAACCTTGCTGGTGGTGGCGGTGGCGTTGCCTATGCAGCCGTGGTCAACAAGCGTGGTGACGATAGCAACCTCATCGTGGCTGCCTCTTCGGCAACAGCAACCCGTCTGGCACAGGGTGCCTATCCGGGCAACACCATGGATCAGGTCCGCTGGGTTGGTGCCATTGGCGCAGACTATGGCGTGATTGCAGTGGCTGCAGATAGCCCGATCAAAGACCTTACTGAACTGATGACGCAGCTTAAAGACAAACCAAGCTCTATTGCAGTTGCTGGTGGGTCCGCTGTTGGTGGCTGGGACCATCTCAAGGTTCTGATCGCAGCCAACGCCGCAGGTATCAGCGATGTGCGCAAAGTCAAATATATTGCCTTCAATGGTGGTGGCGAAGCGGTAACCCAGCTGCTGGCTGGTTCTGTTCAGGCATTCTCCGGCGATATTTCAGAAGCAAAAGGCTTCGTGGATTCAGGTGATATCCGCGTGATTGCCGTTCTGTCTCCGGAACGTCTTGATGGCGACTATGCCGCATTCCCAACTGCGAAAGAGCAGGGCATTGACGCCATTGGTGCCAACTGGCGCGGCTTCTATGCACCAAAGGGCATGAGCGACGAAGCTTATGACTTCTGGGTTTCCAAGATCGACGAACTTTATGATACCCCACAGTGGAAGACTGTCATGAAGAATAACGGTCTGGCTCCGCTTGATCTGCAGGGCGCAGAATTCGAGCAGTTTGTTGGTGAATCTGTTGCCAAAATCCAGCAGATCTCTCGCGATATCGGCATCATCAAATAACAATAAGCTATCCCGGTTGCGGCGGCTGAGACCGGCCGCCGCAATTTCCGTCTAACGAGGGAATGATCATGAGTGATCGTATCTTCGGAGCTGTTGGGCTCCTGCTGGCCGCGCTCTTTGCCTATTCATCCATGATAATCGAGGAGAGCTTTCTCTCCGATGCTGTCGGCCCCAAGGCCTTCCCGCTGATTATCGCCGCCATTCTGGCTATCTCGTCCCTGACAATCATTCTGAAACCGGACGCCGCGCCCAAATGGCCGACGCTTCCGCGGTTCGTCGAGCTTGTCGCCTCCATCGTCGTGATGGTGCTGTATGCCGAGTTTCTGCCAATTGTTGGTTTTGTGATCGCAACGGCTGTCGCGTCCACCTATCTCACCTGGCGTTTGGGGACATCCGCCATCCAGTCTGTGGTGGTCGGTATATCCATCTCCGTCGGCATCTATGTCATTTTTCACCTTCTCTTTGGCCTGTCGTTGGCCAAAGGCCCGCTTGGTTTCTAAGGAGATCGGATTATGGAAACTTTTTCGTCTCTTGCAGACGGTTTTGTGATTGCGATGACCTTTCAGAACCTCATTCTGGCGCTGCTGGGGTGTTTTCTGGGAACCATCATGGGCGCGCTGCCCGGTCTTGGCCCGTCAAACGGGGTCGCGATCCTCATTCCTCTGGCCTTCTCGCTGGGCCTTGGCGCTACGCCGTCTCTCATTCTGCTGACCTCCGTTTATTACGGCGCCATGTATGGCGGTCGTATTTCATCCATCCTGCTCAACATCCCCGGTGATGCGCCTGCCTTGATGACTTGCCTTGATGGCTATCCCATGGCGCGCAATGGCCGAGGCGGGGAGGCGCTGGCGCTTTCCGGTTTTGCGTCCTTCATCGGTTCTTTCCTGGCAACCTGGGGACTGGTTCTGCTGGCGCCGCAGTTGGTCAAGATTGCGCTGGCCTTCGGACCTGCTGAATATTTCGCTCTGTTCGCATTGGCCTTCGCCACGCTGGGCGGTGTTTCTTCCACTAATCAGGCGAAATCGGCTTTCGCAGCGATGGTCGGGCTTGGCCTTGCCATGGTCGGGGTGGATACCCAGACCGGTGTGCCACGCTTCACCTTTGGTCTCGTGCATTTCTATGATGGCATTGACTTCCTCGTTGCCATCGTCGGCTTGTTTGCGATCTCGGAAGTCTTCATCTTCATCGAAAATCGCCACGGCGATGCGGATGCAGAAGGCAAAAAGGTCGAGCTTGGTCGTCTGACGCCAACCATGAAGACCTTCTGGGGCAGTTTCCCTTCGATTATCCGCACCAGTATCGTTGGCTTCATTGCCGGTGTTCTGCCCGGTGCCGGAGCCTCCTTGGGGTCCTTCATTTCCTATTCCATGGAAAAGCGTCTGCTCGACAAGAATGGCACCTTCGGTAAAGGTGACCCGCGTGGTGTGGCTGCGCCTGAAGCGGGCAACAACGCTGCTGCCGGTGGTGCTCTGGTTCCAATGCTGGCGCTCGGTGTTCCCGGCTCTGGCACGACCGCCGTTCTTCTGGCGGTTCTGCTGGCGCTTAACATCACGCCCGGTCCATTGCTCTTTGCCAACAACCCTGATGTGGTCTGGGGCCTGATTGCTGCGCTCTTCATCGGCAACTTCATCCTGCTGCTGCTCAACATTCCGTTCGTGGGGATCTTTATCCGCGTGCTGCTGGTGCCGCCGCGCATCCTGATGCCGATCGTTGCAATGGTCAGCTTTGTCGGGATCTACGGCATTGCCGGGTCCAGCTTCGATCTTCTGATCATGGTGGCCTTCGGTGTCGTCGGTTGGCTGTTCCGCAAGCTTGATGTGCCGCTGGTGCCGGTCATTCTCGGGGTGCTGTTGGGCAACAATATGGAAAGCAACCTGCGCCGCGCCATTACCATTTCTGATGGTGACTGGACGGTTCTGTTCGCAAGCCCGCTCGCGATCACCCTGTGGTCGATCTCGATCATCGGCTTTGTGCTCCCTATCTTCGTCAGCCGCTTCATGCCCAAGAAACCAAAACCGGTTTCTGCTGAAGCTGAAGAGGAAGTATCCAATTAAGACGCATCTCCCGGTCCGACATAATAAACCAGTCCCCCAACGATAACGGATCGGGATTTGCATCAGAAACAAGGGGAGTGCCGGCCTTGGGTTGGCACTCTCTTAAAAGCCCTCAAAGGAAAGCAATCCGATTTCTTCGACAAAATCACAGTTTTTTTGGCTAAATTGCTGCGATTATGACCTCGGTCAGAGACTTGACGGAAATATCGGATAAAAAGGGCGATTAATATGATTGCGACTGTGACTGCGAAAGTGGCCATAAGTGAAAAACCGGCAATCAATGAGGGTGGATGAAACCGCAATCAACAAGGAATGAGAATATCCATTGTCACTGTCCGCAATCCTGCGACGATCTCTCTCCTAGCCGATTAATGTCAGGGTGCCATGGTGCCACTGAGAGGCTTTCAGACGGTGTGACAATGTAAATTCTGATTGCTCAAACGGCTAAAGGAATGTGCTAGTGAGCGACGGATTGGAATTCTTGACGGTTGAACCGGCCTCTGACCCTGTGGCCCGAAGGGAAATCGTCGACCTGCTGGCCAGTTGCGGCCTTGATTACGAGAAGCAAATCGAGTTTTTCGTAACAGCGCGGCAGGAAGGGCGGCTCGTAGCCTGTGCAGGCTTCGAAAAAGGCATCATCAAGGATGTTGCCATTTGCCAGACGCTGCGAGGCAGCGCGATCAGCCTGCGGCTCGTTAGCGAGGTAACCTATCTCGCCCATAGTCAGGGATATCAAATTCTTTTCGTCTATACCGAGCCGCATAATGCGGATTTCTTTTTGGGCTGCGGCTTCTATCCGCTGGTCGAAGTGCCCGGACAGACGGCCCTGCTAGAGAATACGCCGGTCGGTATCAAGAATTATTGTGCCTCTCTGGCCCGCTACAAGGTGGAGGGGGATAAGATTGGCTGCGTGGTAGCCAACGCCAATCCCTTTACGCTCGGTCACCTCTATCTGATTACCGAAGCAGCGAAATCCTGTGATTGGCTCCACCTGTTCATCGTCAAGGAAGATGCCTCGCTCTTCTCCTATCATGATCGCTTCATGCTGGCCAAGGAGATGACCAAGGACATTCCCAATCTCACCTTGCATGGTGGCTCGAAATATATGGTCTCGCGGGCCACGTTCCCGGCCTATTTCTTCAAGGACAAAGGCATGGTCGGTCAATGCCGCACCGCGGTCGATCTGTTGCTCTTCCGCAAATATATCGCCCCGGCCCTTGGCGTGACCCACCGCTTTGTCGGCACCGAGCCATTCTGCGATACCACGCGCAAATACAACAATGACATGAAATTCTGGCTCCAGGAGCCGAGCTCCATAGCCCATTCCATCGAGGTGGTTGAGCTGGAGCGCACCAAGCGCAGCGGCATCGCCGTTTCCGCTTCAGAAGTGCGCCGCCTGTTGGCGGGAGGAAACTTTGAAAAGATCAAGGAGTTCGTACCCAAACCGACCTTTGATCTGATCATGAATAAATATGCCACATCAGTTTGACAGCTGACGGCCTGTCGCCGCCATGCGTGCCATCGATTTTAAAAATCTAAAGGAGCGAAACATGCAGATCATACAGGAGGCGTTGGCGGGGACACTCGAATCGAGCGATCTCTTTGTCAGGGTCTCACCGTCAGAAGGACCGCTTGAATTGATCCTGAACAGCGAAGTTCAGCACCAGTTCGGCGACCAGATCCGAAAGGTCGCGCAAGAGACTTTTGCAAAGCTCGGCGTGTCCGAAGGGGCCACCGTAATCATTGAAGACAAGGGCGCGCTGGATTGCGTGATCGAAGCCCGCCTGGAAGCCGCTCTTCTGCGCGCCGCAGGTGATAAGTCGGTAGAGTGGGAGGCCCTGTCATGACTTTGCGTCGTTCCATGTTGTTCATCCCCGGCTCCAATGCCGCGATGATCTCGACCGCTTTCGTCTTCAAGCCGGACTCGGTCATGTTCGATCTTGAGGATGCGGTATCCCTGCGCGAAAAGGATGCTGCCCGTCTGTTGGTCTATCACACCCTCAAATCATCGCTTTATGATGGAATTGAGCGAGTTGTCCGTATCAACCCATTGTCGACGCCATATGGCAAGGATGATCTCGAGGCCGCCGTGCGCGGCGGCGCCGACGTCATCCGCCTGCCCAAGACAGAAACGGCCGATGATGTGAAGGAGCTGGAAACCTGCGTTGAGGCGCTCGAGCGCAAATGCGGCCGCGAAGTTGGCTCGACATTGCTCATGGCTGCCATTGAATCTGCGTCCGGTGTGATCAACTCGGTCGCCATTGCCACCGCTTCCAAACGCCTGATGGGCATTGCTGTGGCCGGCTTTGACTATGTGGTCGACATGCAGACCGAACGCGGCGATGGCTCTGAGCTGTTCTATGCCCGCTGCGCCGTGTTGCACGCAGCCCGTGCCGCCAAGATCGATGCCTTCGATGTCGTCTATTCCGACATCAACAATGAGGAAGGCTTCCTCAAGGAAGTCGACGTCATCAAACGGCTTGGCTTCAACGGCAAATCATTGATCAATCCGCGTCAGATCGAACTCTTGCACAATGCCTACGCCCCAACACAGGAAGATGTCGATTATGCCAACCGTGTCGTTGCCGCGGCTGAAAAGGCAGAGACCGAAGGGCTGGGGGTCATCGCGCTCAATGGCAAGATGATCGATGCGCCCATCGTGGATAGCGCCAAACGAGTTCTGAGCCGCGCTCAGGCTTCCGGCGTGAGACGATAGGGAGGGCTGACAATGGACAAGAACAATCATTCGACTCCGGGGAGGAGCGAGACGGTGGCAGAACCAGAACTGTTTCAGGGCTTTGCAGCAAAAATTCCTTATCTGGCCGATCCAGTCGCCAAGCTTGATCGCAAGCTGGTCGATACGGTGCAGGAAGCTGTGCGCCGTGTGGGCCTCAAGGACGGAATGACCATTTCCTTCCACCATGCCTATCGCGAGGGCGACAAGGTCATCAATATGGTGGTGCAGATCCTTGCCGATATGGGCTTCAAGGATCTGACGCTGGCTTCTTCCTCGCTGGTCTCTGCCAACGCGCCGCTTATTGAGCATATCAAGAATGGCGTGATCCGGAAGATCTACACCTCCGGCATGCGTGGCAAGCTGGCCGATGCCATCTCCCACGGGCTGATGGACGAACCGATTACCGTGCATTCTCACGGGGGGCGCTGCGCTCTCATCGAAACCGGTGAAATCAACATCGACGTCGCCTTTATCGGCGTTTCGGCATGCGATGCCTATGGCAACGCCAACGGCTTTTCAGGGCGCTCACGCTGCGGGTCGCTGGGCTATGCCATGGTCGATGCCTATTTCGCCAAGAATGTCATTATGCTGACCGAGGAAATCGTCGCCTATCCGAATGCCCCGGCCAGCATTCGTCAGGATCAGGTGGACTGGATCGTGCAGGTGGATGAGGTCGGTGATCCGGCCAAGATCTCCGTTGGTGCCGCCCGTGCCACGACCAACCCGCGCGAGCTGCTGATTGCGCGCCTGTCGGCAGAAGTCATGGAGCATGGGGGCTATTTCAAGGATGGCTTTTCCATGCAGACCGGTACCGGCGGCTCGTCCACGGCAACGGTCCGCTTCCTGGAAGATCGCATGCGCCATTTGGACATCAAGGCCCAATGGGCGCTTGGCGGTCAGACCGGTGGTATGGTCGATTTGCACAATAAGGGCCTGATCGGCACATTGCTCGACACACAGAGCTTTGATGCGGTGGCCGCCCGTTCGCTGGAATCCTCGCCCAACCATGTTGAGATTTCGGCTCACTATTACGCAAGTCCCATGTCGAAAGGGGCTGTGGTGGATCGGCTGGATATGGTGATCCTGTCGGCACTGGAAATCGATCTTGATTTCAACGTCAATGTGTTGACCGGTTCTGATGGTGTCATGCGAGGCGCCTCTGGCGGCCATTGCGATACCGCAGCTGGGGCCAAATTGTCCATCGTGGCCGCGCCGCTTATCCGCTCGCGCATCCCGACCGTGGTCAAGAATGTCACCACGCGGGTTACGCCGGGCGAAACGGTCGGTGTGCTGGTCACAGATCACGGCATAGCCGTCAACCCGAACCGACCAGACGTGGAAGAGCGGCTGCGCGCTGCCAATCTGCCGGTTCGCACCATGGAAGAACTCTATCAGCGGGCGATCTCGATTACGGGTGAACCCAAGCCGATCGAGTTCCTCGACAAGGTGGTCGGCGTTGTCCGCTATCGTGATGGCACTGTGATCGACACCGTGCGTCAGGTTGCCAAATGACAAGTGGGTCCTTCATGGATGAGGAGATAGGTGAGGGCGATCTTAAGGAAGTGATTAGTGATCCTTCTTTGGAGATCGCCACTGCGCCAACCTATGGACTATTGAAACAGGAACAACTGGGGATATCGATTTCTCCTGTTGCCCCTGCGTGGTCGTCCCTGCCGGAGCGCCTTGCCGACCTTGTCCATGAAGCCCTCGTTGCCGAAGCAACCCTCACGCCAAAGCCGGGGCTTGTGGATGCCCGCAACAACGGCTCGCACAAGGATATGACGCTGGCGACCTTTCTTGCCAGTGCCGACGCGTTGCGCCCTCTGATGGCGTCATTCGTCAAGGCGGGCATGGAAACAGCGGGTGATCCTGCTTCTGTTGCGCTGCAGGCTCTGCGCGGACACGGTCTTATCTGCGAAGAGGCAATGAATGAGGCTACCAGCGGTATCAATACACACAAGGGCGGCATCTTCGCTTTTGGCCTGTTGCTCGGCGCAGCCGGACGTTGCCTCGGGCGCGGGGAAGGACTCTCGGTCTCTGGGCTTTGTGGCGAAGCCTCGCGAATGGTCAAGGGGCTGGTGAAACGAGAGCTCGCCAACCGCGTAAAGACTGCCAACACCGCTGGGGAATATATCTATCGTCGCTATGGCCTCACTGGCGCTCGGGGCGAAGCGGAAAGCGGCTTTGAATTGGTGCGGCTCTATGCTCTTCCTGCCTTTCTTTGCTCAAGAGAGGCAGGGCAGGACGAGGACACCGCGTTGCTTGCTGCTCTGCTCGAATTGCTCATCCGCAACAGGGATACCAATCTGGTTGCCCGTGGCGGCATGGAAGGACTGTTTTTCGTGCGCCGCGAAGCGCAACGGCTCAAGGGGCAGGGCGGTGTTTTTGCCCCGGATTTCCAAGCAAGGCTGATGGCCATGGATGAAGCGCTCATTCACCGGAATCTCAGTCCCGGCGGGAGCGCTGACTTGCTAGGTGTTACCCTCTTTCTTGCACGCATCGATGCGATGGGGTTGTCGGCAAGCACGGAGGCCCCATGAAAGAACCCTGTTGGACCGATGGCCCGGAGGTCGCCCTTAAGGATATGCTGCTGGCCCGCGAACGGCGGGTGCGTCGGCGCGAAGATGGCCTCGCTCACTATCGCATGCCGACAATCACCTTTTCCGTCGTCATGCCCGGGCCGGTAAAATTGTGCCCCATGAGCGAGTTACTCGCCAAGGAGGCAGAGCGGGCCGTGCATGAAAAGCTCTCGGCTAAGGGCTGGGAGAATCACATGCTCTGGTCTCAGAATGCCTCCACTGGCCCGGAGGCGTTATTCGCTGTTGCCAGTGAGGCGGATCAGCTCAAAAAGGCGATGGTCGAGCTGGAAGAAAGTCACCCGCTAGGGCGACTATGGGATCTTGATGTCCATGGCGCGGACGGGCGAGCGGTTTCCCGTCGGGATATCGGCATGACGCCACGACGGTGTCTCATTTGCGATCAGCCAGCGCACGCCTGCGCCCGCTCGCGGACCCATGAAATAGGGGACATTATAAGGGCCATGGAAGAAAGAATGCGAAGCTATTTGGAAAAATAAAGTCAACTTTGCCAAAAGTTGTCATGCATTTTGGACGAGAGCATGCGATAGATAGCAAACACTTTTCTGAAACACAGCGTATTCTCAAAAGAAAAATAAAAGAAACAATGCGTTAGCATTGTGTTTCATCCTGTCCGAGAGGTTCGTTGCGCTGGGCTCTCAAAGAGAATGGCCATCTCTCAAGCGGGAGTTGAAGATTAGACGCGTTGGTACTAGATTATCGACGCATACTTTCAAACATTTTTTCATGGAGTCGCCTTTTGATTAGACAATTGACAGATCCTGAGGTTCTGGAGGCACTCGCAACACATGCAGAACAGTTTGATTTTGTGCTTGTTCCCGGCTTTAAAAATAGTGGACCTGAACATTGGCAGAGCTTTTGGGAGCGGGAAATCGATCTCTTCAGCCGCATTGATCAGAGCCGCTGGGATCAGCGCGATATTGTGCTATGGATTGATGCCGTGGGAAGGCTCCTGACCAAGCGCAATCGTCCCGCCATTCTCATCGGCCATTCGCTGGGGGCGCTTGCTTCGGCCTGCGTCATAGCCCGAGGGGAGCTGAATGTGGTTGGCGGCATGTTTGTCGCCCCGGCCGAGCCCATGCGCTTTGCTGTGGAAGAACGCATTCCGCACGAAAATCTGGGTATTCCAACGGTGGTGGTTGCCAGCCATAACGACAAGCTCATCTCCTTTGCGCGCGCCAAGGGGCTGGCCGATGGTTGGGCATCCGACTTTATCGATGTCGGGGAAGCCGGACATATCAATTCCGAGGCTGGCTTCGGTCGCTGGCCTTATGGCTTGACCATCCTTCGCGATCTCGCTGACCGCATTGTCGCCGATAAGAGCAAGGGGTGATCACGCCCGATCACTGCTCTTCCGGCTTTTTGAAAATACTGTTCCAGACATCCAGAAAATATCTGCGTTTTAGCGGGTCTTGATAGGTCAGCAAGCCGATGCCCATCTTGATTGGCAAATAGGCGTTGGTGGAATCTGCTGGCAATTTTAACCGCCGCATATCTGGCGAAATGGGGATCAAGGCCGAGTCCCGAGCCATTTTCTCTTGCCCGGTTTCAGATAGCAGAAACTCCAGAAAGCGCTCTGCTTCTCTCTTTTTCCTCGAATGCTTGTAGATGAAGGCCGTGCGCGACATGACAATGGTATAATCCTTGAATTGGAAAATACCGACATTCGGATCCTTGGAGGCGCGCTCCAGCGCGTAGGTGCCGATGACGTTATAGCCAAGGATCAGATCGCCCGAGGCGACTGCATCCAGAATGGCAGATGTGTAGTCATAGGTGCGCATCTTTGCGCGGCTGAGCGCTTCGATCACACGGAAAATCTTGTCGCTCTGAATGGCATCTTGCGTGAAAAACAAGTAGCCCGCTCCCGACGAGGCCGCATCATAGGTGCCCACTTTCCCTTCGAAGGTGGGCAGATTATTGATCAATAGATCCGCCAGATCGGAATGGGTTTTGGGCAGCGGATAGCCCCGGAAGGCTTCCTTGTTATAGACCAGCACAATCGGCTCATAGGTGAAGCCGTAAAGCTCGTTGCGCCATTCAGCCCAGCTTGGTGTTGCGCCTGCACGGTCGGCACTGAAGGGAGAGGCGAGCCCCTCATTGACCAGCTTGACCTGCAAGTCCATGGCTGAGCTGATGACCAGATCAATGGCGTTGTCCTTGCGGTCCCTTGCATAGAGCACATGCTCGAACAGGGCGTTGGTGGTGATTTCGTGATAGGCAATCTCGATATCCGGATTGGCCATTTCAAAAGCCCTGATGACGCTTTCAAAGGCGGCGGTGTCCGTGGTGCTCCAGATATCGATCTCGGTCTTTTCTTGCGAGAAGGCGGCTGGTATGGCTGCCAGCATTGCTGTCAACAACACTGTGATCGCGAAAAGCATGTATTTGGCTGAGCGAGCCGAACAGACTGAAAGAGGCGAAATAGGGGCGAAGAGGCTCTGTGCGCTCATGTGGGTATCCCCACTGTTTTACGGGTGAATATCATTCTCACGCTCAAGCCACCCAAAGCCGAGTGGCCGAGCCTGAGCTGTGCCTTGTGGCTGCGCATAACCTCGTCAACGATGCTGAGGCCCAAACCAGATCCGTCGTTGCCGGTTCCCGTGGTATAGAAGCGTTCCAGCACCTTTGCGCGTCGTTCTTCCGGAATGCCCGGACCGGCGTCATCCACTTGCAGGATCAGCTGCTTTCTCTCTCTGCCGCGCAGTTTCAAAGTATGTTCAAAAAGAGAGATATCGATGCGGTTGTTGGCTGGGCCATGTTTGATGGCATTGTCTATGACATTGCTGATGGCCTCGCGGATCGAGATGCTGTCGCCTGCAATCAGATCGGCAGTCTTGCCGCCATTCTCGATCTCGGGCGCAATATTGACCGAAAATTCGATATCGGACTTCACATGCTCACGCAGCAGCGTCTGCAAAACGGTTTTAAGCAAATCTGCCAGATGAATATCGGAGACAATCTTCTGGTCGGCCCGGTGAATGACCATGGCGTGGGCCAACAGCTGGTTGGTCAGATGAATGGTCTGCCGGTTTTGCCGCTCGGCCTTTTCAATCCGGCCTTTCAAAAGCTCGGGCGACTGCTCCTTGCTGGCCAGCTCCAACTGGCCCTGAAGCGCCGAAAGGGCCGTTCTGATCTGGTGTGTCACATCGGCGATGAAGATTTGCGAGTGATCAAGATTGTTCTTCAGCCGCGAGATGAAGCCGTTGATCGAGAGCACAAGGCTGGCCACTTCGCGCGGCGGTGTGACGGGCAGGGGCGTGAAGTCGGAAATGTCACGCTGTCGCAAATTCTGCTCCACGTCGATCAGGGGATGAAGGGCGCTATTGATCGCGATCCAGACAAACAGCAACCCTACCACGGTGATGAAAAGCGCCATCGCAAACCCGCGCCAGAACAGCTCTGCTATCATGTCATGACGCGCAATGCAGGTTTGGCCAAACTGCACGATAACCCAAAGTGAGCGGTTATCTCCGGTGAGAAAGCGTGCCTGCTGCATGAAACGGACGGACTCGCCACTGAGAGCGTCATCCCAATAAACAGGGCTTTCGCTTGGCTTGTAATTGGCCTTGGGGCGCAGATTGTGAGAGGCCGTGATGGTCTCGTCATCTTGCGTGAAAATGCGATAGAAAACGCGGTCTTCCTTTGCCAGTCCCAGAATCTCAAAGGCAGAATAGGGGATATCGACCCGCACCTCACCCGAAGCCAGATTGGCCCGTTCCAGAATGGCAAGGGCCGCCCCATGCAACAGCCGGTCATAGGATTTATTGGCAGCCTGTTGCGCATAGCCCCACAAGCCGATGCAGATCACCGTCAGAATGGCCAGAAAGCCTGCCCCCATGCTCAGAATGAGCCGGTGACGCATGGATTTCTGTGTGAGGCGTTTGGAAGCGTGTTTCATCGGTGCCCATGATCTCGCTCGAAGGGTGGCTCAAGTCTCATCCATATGCCCGATATAGCCAAGCCCTCGAATAGTCTTGATGAGGAAAGGGGAGCCATCCAGCTTCTTGCGCAGGCGCGTGATGGTCTGTTCAATCGCGTTGAAGCTGGGAGTTTCATCAAAATTATAGATCTTGTCAGCGATCTCTTCCTTGGTCAAAACCCGATCAAGGCTGGTGAGAAACAGCTCGAGCAATTGCACTTCCTTGTTACGAAGCTCGATATCCTTGCCCGCGACATTGGCAAGCTTTGTGCCCCAGTCGAAGGTGAAATTGCCAGCGGTGAACAGGTTGCGCGCGAGACCGGATTTGCGCCGCGCCAGCGCCCGGCAGCGGGCAATCAACTCGCGAAAATCAAACGGCTTGGTCATATAGTCGTCTGCGCCGGCATCCAGCCCCACGACCCGGTCATCAATCTCCGAACGGGCAGAAAGCACCAGCACCGGCGTATCGAGATTGCGCGCCCGAATGGCTCTGAGCAACTCGAACCCGTTCCGCCCAGGCAGGTTGATATCCAGCAGAATGAGATCAAACTGCTTCTGACGCAAAATATAGTCCGCTTCGTCCCCGTCACTTTCATGATCGATGACATGCCCTTCCTTGCGAAAACGCTCAACAACGGTTTCGGCTAACGCCATGTTATCTTCAACAAACAAAACACGCATGAAATCAGCTAGTTCAAACCCCTCCCGATCCGGACAGTGTGAATCCCCTCGTGTCTGCCCAGAATAACTCGAGATTAGATTTCTCGCTGGTCAGGGTCAATATGGCTAGTCTTAAAGACAGTATCTCAAGAGAGAGCAATAGAAGGCGACAGGCAGGATAAGCATTTGAAAGGTGTTAGATCTTAAATGAAAAACATGGGTATTTATTACAATGGGCTTTGGTGAGTATCGTATTTTATGCCGTGAGTAAAACCAACACTTGCAAAATAAAGCGAAATTTAACGCAGATCGCGTAGGCTTGTGTCTGCTTTTTCTTTGCTCCAATTATGTTCTGTCAGTATGCGTATATCATCGGTGTTGTATCTATTGTTGTTTTTTACAGTCTGTTTGACCGGTGAGGCCTATGCATCGGATCTATCCAGTCTGAAGGCGAATATTGACCTTACATGGGTTATGGCGGCCTCGGCGCTTGTCATGTTCATGCAAGCTGGCTTTCTTATGCTGGAAGCGGGCATGGTGCGCTCGAAAAACTCCATCAATGTCGCACAGAAGAACTTGCTCGATTTCGTCTTCTCCGTGGCTGCCTTCACCATTTTGGGCTTCATGCTGGCCTTTGGAAAGTCCTATGGCATCTTTGGGCTGGATTGGCGCTATCTTGGGCTTCAGGATCTGACTTCTCAAGAGGCGGGCTTCTTTGTTTTTCAGGTGATGTTCTGCGGAACGGCGGCGACGATTGTGTCCGGTGCCATCGCCGAGCGGATCAGACTGTCATCTTATGTGGTCGCGTCTTTCTTTCTTTCAGCCATCATCTTTCCTGTTTTCGCCCATTGGGCCTGGGGCAATGCTCTCAGACACAATGATGGGGCGTTCCTTGCCAATTGGGGATTTATAGACTTCGCAGGCTCGTCCGTGGTGCACGGCACGGGCGGCTGGGTAGCGCTGTCAGGCTGCATTCTGCTTGGGGCGCGTGAGGGCCGTTTTGATCGGCAAGGCAATCCGATCCGGCTCGCAGGGCATAGCCCTGTTCTTGCGACCACCGGCGGGCTTTTGCTCTTCATCGGTTGGCTGGGATTCAATGGCGGATCAACGCTCAAGGCCGACGAGAGTGTCGCTTTCATTATACTGAACACTGTGCTAGCTGGCGGTTTCGGCACTGTGACCGGTTTCATGTTTGGCTATCATCAAGATGGCCACTATCTGCCGGAAAAGTCTCTTGCCGGCCTTATCGGTGGACTGGTCGCTGTCACGGCGGGCTGTGCAGTCCTGACGCCATTGGGCTCAATGGTCATTGGAGCCATTGGCGGTCTCGTGGCTGTCATTGCCAACAGCGTTCTGGAACATAAATGGAAAATAGACGACGCCGTCGGAGCTATCGGAGCGCATGGCTTTGCCGGTGTCGTTGGAACCATAGGACTTGCCCTGCTGGCGCCTGCTGAGCATTTTGAAAATGGCCGCTACTATCAGCTCATGATCCAGATTTTCGGGGCAGGCCTCAACTTCATGGTGAGTTTCGGCCTTGGTTTTATCTGTTTCTGGTTCTTGAAGCGTTTCTTGCGGTTGCGGGCAAGTCGCGAGGAAGAACTGATCGGGTTGAATATTGCCGAGCATGCCACGCGTATCGGCGTTGGGCATGTGGAAGAGGCCATGGAAAAGCTTCTGTCTGGTCAGCGGGGCTTTTCTCAGAGACTGCCTGCAGTTGCCGGTGATGAAGCGGAAAATCTGACCTGCCTGTTCAACAACCTCATGAGCAATCTTGAAGCTGAGCATAAAAAGCTGAGCGAGCTGGAGATCCTCAAGACACAATCTGAAGAAGCTGAACGCATCTCGGCTCTCTCCAATGCCACTTTTGAGGGGATCGCAATTCACCATGATGGCATGGTGATTGATGGTAATCCGCAAATTGCCGAGTTGCTGGATTATAGTCTGGATGAAGTGATCGGCAAGTCGATCATGCAGTTTGCCGATGAACGTCATCGCGGCCGGATCGAACGCTCCATCGCGGAGAATTGCAGCGAGCCTTATGAAGCAGTGCTTGTGTCCAAATCAGGCGAGCGTATACCGGTCGCCATTCGTGGGCGTATGATCAACTATAAGGGACAGGAAGTGCGCATTTCCTGTTTTGTTGATCTTAGAGAACGCAAGGCAGCCGAAGAGCATATCCGCATCATGGCCCAGCATGATGCCCTGACGGGCGTGGCCAACCGCTCGCTGTTTAACTCGCAGTTGGAAAATGCCGTAAAGACCGCTACGCCGCAGCGGGCGATCGCCCTCATTCTCATCGATCTTGATCGGTTCAAGAATGTCAACGACGTTTATGGTCATCCAGCCGGAGATATTGTCATCAAGGAAACCGCCGCACGCTTGAAGGCGTTGGCTGGCGTGAATGACAGCGTCGCGCGGCTGGGAGGCGATGAATTTGCGATCATTCAACGCAATATTCTTTTCACCAACCAAGCTGCAGATACCGGACACCGGATCGTTAACGAGCTGTCTCGTCCCATCAAGATTGATGAAAAGAAATCCGTGATGGTGGGTGCCAGTGTGGGCATTGCGCTGAGCCCAGAACATGCCAAGGATGCGGAGACCATATTCTCGCGTGCGGATATTGCGCTCTATCATTCAAAGAAGACCGGGCGCAACATTTCCAACATCTACCGATCAGGCCTCAACCAGTTGATGGAAAAGCGTCGTGCGTTGCAGGCAGACCTTGAAAAGGCCCTCGAAGAGGACGAGTTCGAACTTTACTATCAGCCACGCATCAACGCCAAATCGTTGGAGATCGACTCCTATGAAGCTCTCTTGCGCTGGAACCACCCGCAGAAAGGGCTTGTAAGTCCGGCGGAATTTATTCCTGTGGCCGAAGCCAGTGGTCTGATTGTGGATATAGACAACTGGGTCTTCAAACGCGCCTGCCGGGATGCCGCAAAGGGGCTGAAGGGCAAACATCTCAGCATCAATGTCAGCCCGCTGGGGTTCCAGCAGCGCGATTTTGTCAAGACAATTGAGCAGACACTGGATGAGACGGGAACCGACCCTTCTCAAATAGAGCTGGAACTGACCGAGGGCATGTTGATCGAAGATGATGAACGCGGCCTAGCTGTGATGAAACAACTCAAGAAATTGGGGCTGTCACTGGCTCTGGATGATTTTGGCACAGGCTATTCATCGCTTTCCTACCTCTCCAAATATCCGTTTGACACCATCAAGATTGACCGTAACTTCGTTGTCGCCCTCGGGCAGGAGAAAAGCGCAGTTGCCATCATGAAGGTGATTATCGGGCTTGGCAAAGGGCTTGGCATGGATATTGTGGCCGAGGGCGTGGAAACGGTCGAGGAGGCCGCCTTCCTGCGTGAGAATGAATGTGATCAATTGCAGGGCTATCTCATCAGCCGTCCCATGACGGTCGAAGAGATCATGCATGAGGTGCCGCTCGATATCCGCTGCTCAATTCTGGGTGCAAAGCCAGATGACAAGACAGACTTGCAGGTATCAAGCCTGCGTGCCGTCAAGGAATGTCCGAGCGACAGCAATGACCCCGAGAGTGATCCGGACATTTCCCCCAAGCGCGCCTAGCGGCTTTAGCCATTGCCGCAGACGGGGGCTTGTCTCCAAACCGCTGCTTCGCTCTTAATAATCGCGCTCAAAGAAGAGACCTGCCTTGGTTTCTCCATCTGAGCTGGCCTCGCCATGAGCCTTTATCTGGTCGGTGATGTCAAGATCGATGCTTACCTTGCCTGCGTCGCTGGCTGTACTCTTTTCGACATTGATATAGGTGCGATCATTGATGTAACGCCCGACCCCGACGGTTGTCTCGTTGGTTTCCGCATCAGACTTGATGTCGATATTGTCGATACCCGCCATGTTGCGCAGGCGGTCCAGAACACCCGGACCGGAATTGGCCCCGCTAAGGGTCGCCACCGCATTGGCCAACTGCGCCAACTGAATGGCAGAGAGCTCGGATAGATCCTTGTCGAAAAATAGTTGTGCCAGAATTTCGTCTTCCGGCAGTGTAGGGGATGAGGATAGGCTGATCTCTGGCGCGGAGGCGTAGCCCTCTACGGATACGGTGTAGGTGGTGCCGCTGTTGGTTGAGGTCGCCGAAAAATCTAGAGCCGGGTCCAGCGTTCCGGCAAATGTTACATCGCCACTATCGAAGTCCAACCGCTTGGTCAGTATCTCAAGCCGACCGCGTTGCATGGCGATGGTACCTAACGGGCGCGGGTCTGCTGTGGTGCCTGTAATGCGGATGGAGCCACCCAATTCTGCATCCATGCCCCGGCCGCGAATATAGATGCTGCGCGGTGCCTGAATATCGAGGTCAAGGCTCATGGCCGGGCCAGCGCTCGTATTACTGGAGGTCTGGGCTTTGGGGGCGAATTTCTCCGCCTGCTCGGCGACGCGTCCTTGTGCATTCTTGTGCGACACATCCACCGGAGACACCGAAGAGGGCAGAGTCTCGGGAATGAGAATCTCGGTTGTCTTGAGATTGACCTGACCTGAGATAACGGATGACCCCGTCAGGTCGCCTTTCAAATTCATCTTGGCGTTAAACAGGCTGGTGAGGATCTCTTCATATTTATAGTTGCCGTCCTGAATGGTAACGGTGATATCGGCGGGTAGTCCGGCGTTGGCGTCCATCCCGATGGTACCATTGACTGTCAGCGTGCCCTTCTGGCCCAACCGTCCTGTTACAGATTCAATGGATGCCTGCTGACCGGCAAGACGAACCGTGCCCCCCAAATCGCGTAGAACGATGCCCGAGGAGAATTCAGAGAAACGCGCGCCTTTTGTCGTGATGGTGCCATTGATATTTGGCGCGCTGAAAGTGCCTGTCACCTTGGCCGAGACTGAAGCCCCCCCTTCAAGCTGCAAACCCGCATCGGCAAGGCTGCGCGCGGCAAGGGAGAATGGAACCGAGCCTTCGGCGGATATGTCCATGCTTTGGCTGGTCAGCGCAAGGCTGCCATTGACATTGAGGTCTGCCCCGCCGCCGGTGAGATGGTTTTGCATGGAAACCGAGTTATTCTCAAAGCGACCTGAGCTGCTGATCGCCAATTGAGGCACGCCAGCCTGACGCGTTGAGCGAACAGAGAGACCGTCAATCGTGCCTTGCCAACTG
This sequence comes from uncultured Cohaesibacter sp., assembly GCF_963682185.1. Lineage (NCBI taxonomy): Bacteria > Pseudomonadati > Pseudomonadota > Alphaproteobacteria > Hyphomicrobiales > Cohaesibacteraceae > Cohaesibacter > uncultured Cohaesibacter sp. The sequence continues at coordinate 4,679,325 of NZ_OY821667.1, forward strand.
GCTTCCGGCGCTGTTGATGAGCCAGAAATTTTGGCCGTAAGATCCAGCTGACCCGTAGGGGTCTCACCCGTTGGTGCGACCTTTTCGGCAATGGCCAGTGGCAGCGCGTCAAGCGCGATATCAAGGGCAAGCTGATCACCTGCCGAGCCGGAAACCGTTACAAGGCCGCTATCGACAGAGAGCTTGAGGGCATTGGTGAGTGAGGCGCCATTGGTCAAATCGACACGCACCGGTTCGACCAATCCGAGATCGATGCCTTTCCAACTGCCTGTAAAGCGATCAAGCGCGAGGGCTGTTTGCCCTTCCTGCTGCAACAGCTTGCCTTCCAGCGCCAAAGGTGCCTGAGAGACTTGTGCCGTCATGGAGAAAGGCAGGGTGCCGTTGCCACCTTTCATATTGGCCTTGAGCGAGCGGATGGTTTCGCCAGAGGCAGAGATGCGTTCAACGGATAGATCGGAATTCATGCTCATGATTCCGGTCGCATCATTGATCTGGGAACTCAGCGTTAGGGCGGAAACAGAAATATCTTTCATTGCTAGCTCTGGTGCTGAAGCATCCACCGTGACCGACTGTTTACCATCGCTAGCCGACAGGGCTATGTCGGCCTTAAGTGAGCCCTTCAGATCAGGCTGGAGCAACAGCGGCCCCAACGCGGCAAAATCCTTGATGGCTGCATCCAGATCGCCCGTGGCCAACCCGGCAGGCGATATGGCAAGAGATCCGCTCACTTCAGCTCCCGGTGCCGTGACCGAGAGCTGGTTGATAGAACGGCTGCCATCTTCATTGGTGACAAGCTCAAGGGCACTCTCTATCGGCGATCCATCATATTGCGCTGAAAGCGTCAATGTGGCGTCCGGTGCCGCATTGGAGGCAAGAACCAGCTTGAGATTTTCGATCGACTTGTCATAAACCGAAAGAGATTGACCGCGCAGGGCGAGGGTCAGCCGTGGGTTGCTGGTCGTTCCTTCAATCGAGAAATCTCCTCCCAGAGCGCCGGAAAGTCCTTCATTGAGCGGTTTGATATCTGATAGCGCAAGGGTGCCATCAAGCGCCAGCGTATCGGACGCGTAGCTCCCTTCTGCCGTAAGGGACGCAAGGCCAGCAACCAGCTCGGCCTTGTTGAGACGTATGGTCTCTCCGTCGAGCGCGCTTTCTACCAGCAGGGTCTTGTCTCCAGAGAGGATCGCATCGAGCGGGGCTGAACCTGTGGCCAGTTGATCGAGCGCCATGGTGGCATTGATCGCTCCTTCGCGATTTTCAATATCAAGCTCCGGCGCAGTGGCTGACAGGGATGCGTTCTCAAGTGTAATGGCATCCTGCGACAGGCTGGCAACGGAGCCATCAAGCGTGAGGGCAGCTTTCTGCAAGGTGCCGCTCATGCGTCCCTTGAGGCCCACATGCCCGATCATCAGCGATGGTGCATCTTGTTGCTGCATTTCAATCTGCGTACCCTCAGAGCCCAGATCAAAGGCCATTTTCATGTCCAGACTGCTATCCCGATTGTCCAGAAAGCCATTGGCTTCAAGACGCGCCAATCCTGAGGCAAAGGAGAATTGCTTCAGTTCGATCACATCCTCTTGCGACTGCTCAAGCGAAAGGTCGATGTTACTGGTGCCGGCAACGAGGGGAAGAACAGACTGGGGCAGGAAGGGGGAGAGCTTGCCCAGCAGCTTCGCATTGACACGCGATCCGCTTTCATCAAAGCCGACGACCACTTGCCCGCTGACAGTGGTTTTTCCATCAAGCTTAACGGCAAGGTCCGATCGCCAGTCATCCGCCGGTCCGTCTCCTTTAAGGGTCACATCAACGGCGGGCAGATTGGCAATGTCCATCAGACGCGCGGCCAGGCCTCCTCGCGGCTCAGTGAATGTCAGGTCCAACAGCCGCTGGTTTGCAGTAGGGTTGAGCGTCCAGCGCGCGCTAAGCCCATCCTCGGGGGCGTCCAGATAATGAAGATCGAGCACCCCGTTTGTCTGGAAGGGAGCGCCAACAAGAGCCATGTTGCCAGCCAGAGTGAGCTCGGCCTCTTTGCCCAAGAGGGGTTCACCAAGAGAGATTTTCCCGATGGACAAGCTGTCGATCCGCGCTTCCACGGCTGGTAGGGTGGGGATAAGGGAGCCATCGCTGCTGCTTTCCTGCGCCGGTTGACTGCTCGCCAGCGGCGGACGCTCAACCGATAGTTCATCCAGCGAGAGCGTATCCACCGACAGGGTGAGGCCAAACAGATCCGCAAGAGAATAGCGGCCAGACAGCCCCTTGGCGGTAAGCCATGTCCCATCTTTGTCGGACAAGGCAATTTGGCCGATCTCTATGTCGCCCAGAAGACTGTCTACCCCTGAAATCTCGACCTTTTGCTCTTCGCTGCTGGCAATGGAATTGACCAAAGACGTTGTCATCGATAGCCCGAAGCTGGTGGCAAGCAGGAGATAGCCGACCAGCAGCAGCGCAAGGATCAAAAAGAGCAGACTATAGAAACCCCGAAATACCAGGGTGCGAGCAGACGTCATAGTAGCCTCATGTCTGGAGAGTCTGGAGAATCAGTTCAACAGATGATTACAACTAGAATGCCTGTCCTAGGCCAAGATAAACACCAAATTTGGGTTCATCCTGTATTTTCTTGAGAGGAACGGCCACATCAAGGCGCAACGGGCCAATAGGTGTGAGATAGCGCACCCCTGCACCGACGCCGGTGTACCATTCGTCTTCAAATTTGGGCATGGAGCTGTTGAACGTGTTGCCGACATCAACAAAAGCCGCAAGGCCAATATTGTCGGTTACCTTCATGCGGGCTTCAAGCGACCCCGTAATATAGGAGCGTCCGCCGGTCGGGTCGTTGCTGGAATCGCGTGGTCCCGCCATCTGGTAGGAATAGCCGCGAATGGAGCCACCACCACCGGTAAAGAAGCGACGGTCCGTCGGCACATCGCTCTTGGATGCGCCCACTATGGTGCCTGCTGAGATTTTGCCAGCCAGCACAAAGCGCTTGGCCCGGTCCAATGACTGATAGGCCGAAAGTGTTCCGCTCGTCTTGAGGAAACTGATGGAGCCGTCGCTGCTGATGGTTGGTTCCGCGTCAATCAGCGCATAGAATCCCTTGGTCGGGTCCAGCTTGCTGTCGCGCTTGTCATAGGCCAGTTCCAAAGGCGTGGAGAAGAGCAGGTTGGTTTCCGTGCCCGAGCTGTCCGTAATGCGTGCATATTCGGTTTTGAAAGCCGCACGGGTCGAGAGCGCGTCGGTCCACTGATAACTCAGCCCAACTTCGCCACTGACAGCGCGCTTTTGATAAGCCTCGGGATTGGTGAAATCCACCGAAAGCGTGGCATCGAATGTGCTGGAGGGACCAATCACGCCGGGTTTTTTGAAGATGATGTCGGCGTTATAATCCAGATCCTTGACGTCGTCCTGCCCGATGTTGGCAATCGAGCCCTGAATGCGCAGGCTTTCCGCCCCGCCAAACAGGTTGCGATGCACCCAATAGCTTTCCAGTCCGACACCATCCAGATTGCCGATGGTGACACCGGCGCCGATGGTGCGGAACTTGCGCTCCTTAACGGAAATTTCAATTGGCAAGCTGCCATCATCCAGTATAGCATCGGCCGGTTTGACGATAACGCTGTCAAACACGCCAAGCGCTCTGAGATTTCGGCTGGCCTTGCTAATGGCCTCGGGGCTGTATGTCTCGCCAACGGGAATGTTGGCCTGCTGGACGATCAGTTCGGTTTTGACATCCTCGTTGCCGGTTACTGTCACCTGTCCGAGACGGGCTCGTGGGCCATGGTCAACGCGCAGCGTAACATCCAGCTTGCCGGTCTTGTGATCGGCAGCAAGGGAGCGCTCTTCGATTTTTGCAAGAGCAAAACCGCGCTTTTGATAGTCGGCGACAATGGCGCTTTCTGCATCAAGCACCAGCTGGGAATAGGCAGGAGATCCGGCGATGACGCCATATTCACCAAGATCGATCGCTTCCCCGTTGCTCAACTGGGCATCCGGTTTGGAGAAGGTGAACACGCGTCCGCTCGATACTGAGACGGCAACCTTGGCCGGACCGGCTGAAGACAAGTCCTCATCCAGCGGCACACGATCATAGCGTTCGCCATTGACGGTGATATCCACCGTGCCGCCATAAAGGCCTTTTTGGTAGAGCGCGGCAATGAGGCGTTTCTGGTCGCTTCGTGCGCGCATCAACAGGCCTGTGGTGCCCGAAGCGGGCTCTTCCTCTTTCTCGATCAGAAGGGACGCGTCTTTCAGCTCATCGGTCAGCTCTTCGTCATCGCTCGTCAGCGTGACTGAATAGGTGACAGGGTCTGGGATATCGGCTGTCGGTTCTGTCTTGGAGACGGCTTTGATGCCACTGGTGCTGAACTCATAGCCGAACAACTCAAATGCAGCAGCCGGACTGGTCCAGCCTGTAGACAAAAGCGTGCTCGCAAGGCAGAGCGCGACAAGAGGCGAACCTCCTTTGCGGAAAAGCCTTGTTTGAGCGCTTGATTGTCGCTCTGCATTATGTGTCAGCCGAGACAGCAAAATTACATACTCCGAACTCAATGGCATTTTGAGGCGATGAGACCTGATCAGCCTCGGTCAGCTAATATTAGCTTAACCAAAATTTCCAAATAAATTGTAATTATTTACCCTGATACGCAAATTGTCCTCATCTGGTTCAGATTCAATAGCACATTGAAAATAATTCAGAAAGTCTCGTTGGAAAAATAGCCTTCAAAATACACTATGCTGTTGGCTTGCAGACAAGCATACAAAGCGTCGTTCAGTATAGAATTGTCGGATTATGACTTGCCAAGACGCAAAAATTTGACAAAATTTCAAAATTGGCCTTAGCTTTTTGACATTCATTTCCAGATTGCTCTTCTTCAGACAAGGTATTTTTGATGGATATTCGCAATTACACCAGCTTTGTTGCCGTAGCCGAATTGATGAATTTCACAAAGGCGGCGGAACGGTTGAATATCACCCAGTCTGCCCTTTCCCGACAAGTTAAGGCGCTTGAAGATTATCTGGGCGTCAAGCTTTTCGAGAAGACTGGCCGCAATATCCGCTTCACGCCGCAGGGCGAGGCGCTGCTGGCCAAGATCAACAACGTGTTGGTGGCGGATAGGGAGCTGCGTACCTTTGCAGACGATCTCACCGAAGGGGAATCCGGCCTTCTCAAAATCGGTGCATGCTCGCAATTGATCGAGCGCTATATGCCGAGCTTTCTGAAGAAATGGACCGAAGACAATCCCGACATCGAGATACGCCTTGAAGATGGCGGTGGACCGGAGCTGGCGAGCAAGCTGGTGGATGGTGTCTTCCACCTGACCATCAGCGCCGAACCGTCCGCTCCGATCGAGGTTTTGGAAAGCCGTCCTCTGGGGCAGCTCGGTTTTCTGGCGGTCGGTGGCGCGGAGTTTCTGGGCAATGAAGCCGATCTGATCGAAATAGAAGATCTGCTCAGCCTGCCCATTCTCACGCTCAACAAGAAGCATGTCTCCCGTGAGGTGTTTGACGCAGCCTGCCGGGTGAGCGGAACGGTGCCGCGTGTGGTTTTGGAGAGCAATTCGCCCCACACGCTGCTGGCCATGTCTATTGGCGGCAATGGCGTTGCCGTTGTGCCATCATCTACCCAGCCGCAGGGGCCGAAGCTGCGCAGCCGCCCCATAGCGCTCAAGGGCGAACCGATTACTTTCGGCATTTGCGCCATGTGGAATGTGCGCCAACCGCTGCCTGCCTATGGTCAGCGCTTTATTGATTCCCTTGGGGACCATATTTGCAACGAGCAATATCAGGAAGAATTTTCACTTCAATCCGTACAATATGGGCATCTGCAGGTCATATAATCGTTTGATTTTTGCGCAAAACTGCAATCCATGCAGAATGCGCATGGTTTATACGTAAAAATATTCATTGGACGTGCTGGTCCAACTGACGCTACGCTGCTCATTGTTTAGGCAAGAAGGCTTGCTGCATCATTATTATGCAGTGCTAAGCACGGAGTAGGGTAGCACACAATGAGCTTCATAAAAAATCTCAATCAGGAAAGCATCGTGCTGGCGATTACGGTGATTATGTTTGCGCTGGCGTCGTTGCTTCTGCCGGGTTTCTTCACGGCAAACAATCTGGTTGCCATTGTGCGCTCTGTTTCCGTGTTGGGGATCCTTGCTCTTGGCATGGCCATGATCATTATCGGTCGTGGCATTGACCTTTCCATGGTGGCCATTATGGCCATGTCCGTTGCCTGCTATCTGCAAATGCTCAATTCGGGCATGGGCGAGGGCAGTGCTCTTGTTCTGGCTTTGGCTGGTGTGTTGGCCATCGGGCTGATTAACGGCGTTTTGGTGGCCTATGCCGATGTACCCGCTATTTTCGTAACGCTGGCCAGCTCATCTTTCGTTTTCGGCTTTGTGCGGTCCCAGCTGATCAATACCGATGCTGTCCCTGTGCCATCCGGGCACTGGGTCGAGATCCTCGGCGGTATGCGCTTTATGAGTATTCCGGTCGAGGTTTTTCTCTTTGCCGGTCTTGCCTTTGCCACCTTTTTGTTCCTGCGTTACAGCAAGTGGGGACGCTATGTCTATTATGCAGGCGACAACCCGGAAGCTGCGCGTAACTCTGGCATGCCGGTTCGTCCTATGATGGTGCTGCGTTATGTGATTTCCGCGCTCATTGCCTTCATCGCCGGTATTCTGACGGCCGCCAGCCTGCATTCCATCAACACCCGTATCGTTAACTCCAACCTGCTCTATGACATTGTGCTGATCACGGTCATTGGCGGTATTGGTCTTTCTGGCGGCAAAGGGGGCGTGCGCAACGTTTTGTTCGGCGCGGCCCTGATCGGCATCATGCTCAACGCCATGACGATCATCGATATTCCTCTGCTCTACCAGAATCTCATCAAGGCCGGCATCCTGCTGGGCGCCATCATCGTCGACGGTATTCTCAATCCGCGTGATGAACAGACGGCGCAGCAGGGAGACATTTAAAGCAAGCCCCGTAAAGATCCCGCAAGACCCCACTACACCCACAAAGTCCAGAACCAACAGTATCTATACCAATAAAAACCAAAAATCCGAGCAATCACAATCCTTTCCAACAGAGGGACAGACATGAACATCATCAAGACCCTTATGGCCGCGACTGCGGCGCTTACCATCAGCTCAGCCGCCCTTGTTACGCAGGCCGCTGCCGCTGGCGACCCTGCACCACAGATCTATGCAAAGGCCATGGAAGGCAAGCGTATCATGCTCGTGCCGATGGCCATGGGCTTCGATCTGGCTCAGGGCTGGGCCGCTATCCTAAAGCGTGAAGTGGACGCCTTTGGCGGCATCTTCGAAACCCGCGATCCCAACTGGAGCGTGGAAGCTGGCGCACAGGCCATCACCGAAGCCATTGCCTCAGAAAACAAGCCTGACGTTCTGATTGTCATGTCACCGGACATGAACTCCTATTCCAAGCTGATGAAGCGCGCCCAGAAGGCTGGCATCTATGTCATCCTCGTGGACAACCCGGCCAACTTCAAGGCTGATGCCTATGTTGGGAGTGATTGGACCCAGCTTGGCCGTCTGGAAGCGGAAGCCGTTGTCAAAGGCTGTGGCCCGGATTCTTCCAAGAAGATTGGTCTGGTTCAGGGCGATCAGGTCAACGCAACCAGCCTGTTCCAATATGCAGGCATCATGGAAGTGCTTGCCAAATATCCTGAATTTGAAGTGGTCGCCAAGCCTGATTCCAACTGGGATGCCACCACCTCGCGTAACGTGACCACCACCATGTTGCAGCAGAATCCTGATATCTGCGGCATCATCGACTTCTGGGATGGGGATGCCTCTGGTGCAGCTGCCGCAATTCGCGATGCTGGCAAGCAGGACGATGTGTTCCTTGTCACCACGGGCGGTGGTGAGAAAACCGCAGACTGTGATCTTATCGAAGATGGCACCTATGGCGCCGTGGTCATGACTGACCTGGCTCAGGAAACCCACAATATGGTGGCGATCATCAAATATCTGCTCCAGAGCGGCCAGCCTGCAGGCACTTCAGCGCCGTATATCTACACGCTGTTGAAGGCAACCACCAAAGACAACCTCAAGGCTGACAGCTGCTGGGATCTTGCCGCACTTCAGGCAGAAGCTGCCGGCGAATAAAAGTCGCGATCTGGTCTGGCAGCGCTTTTGGGGTGCTGCCAGCCTTAATCAGGTGCGGGCAGGGTGCTTATGGACTGCCCGTTCCACTCCGCCTCCTTGCCGGTGCTGATCGGCAGTCAAGCAGGTGGAATCTTTGTTTTTTCTATTCCCACTCCGTCTCTTTCTGGAATCCTCCCTTACGTGACGGATGGCTCAAGTCGTCGGAAAATTGATAGATGGCCTTTCGTGAAAGACTGCAAGCCTGGCGCTACAATACCATTCCCGATCATCTCATCGGGGAGATCCTGACCAAGCGTTGGACGGATAACGCCATTCCCTTCATTGCCCTGGTGATCACTGTGGCCGCCTTCGGATCTGCGATTCCGGGTTTCTTCAGGCCCTATTCCTTGCAGGAATCCACCAGGCAACTGGGGGAATTCTCTCTGGTTGTTACGGGGTTGTCGGTGGTCATGCTGGGGGGCGGCATCGACCTTTCGGTTGGCTCCATCTTTGCGCTGGCGACCTTTGCGTCTGTTGGGACCTTCTTCATTTTTGAAGCGCCGGTGTGGGTCTGTCTGTTGGCTGCCATCGCAACAGGCGTGGTCTGCGGCGCGATCAACGGCTATCTCATCGGCTTTCTGCGCCTGCGCGCTTTCCTCACCACGCTGGTGACCTTCATCATTGGCCGCGCCCTGTTTGATATTCTCGTGGTGCAATATGGTGCCGCAACGCAGATGTCCTTCATGTCGTCCGACTTGTGGGATTTCATCGGTGATGGCACGCTGTTTGGCTTCTCGGTGCCGGTGTTGACAGCGATTGTCTTTGCGCTGATCACCCATATTGCACTAACCCGATCGAGGCCCGGTTGGCATGTGCAGGCAGTTGGTGGCTCTCGCCGCTCCGCGCATAATGCCGGTATCCGCGTGCGGCGCACTGTTTTCATGACCTATGTCTTTTCAGGCTTTTGTGCCGGTGTGTCCGGCTTCCTCATGGCAACACGCCTGTCGAGCGCGGGGCCGGGCACAGGCCACGGTCTTGAAATTCTGGCGCTGACGGCTGCCGTTGTTGGCGGTAACTCCTTGGGGGGCGGTCGGGGCTCTGTGGTCAAGGGCATCATGGGCGCGATCATCGTGCTGGTGATGACCAACGGTCTAATCCGTCTTGGCTTCGGTACGGGCACCAACCAGATGGTGCTTGGCATCATGTTGGCACTGGCTGTAACCATCGATATCCGCTGGCTGAAAAACCGTCACAAGGTGCTCAACGAGATTTATGTCGCACCGGTCTATCTCAAGATGGGCAAATCGGAATCCGCAGAACCCGGATCCGGCTCGGCCTATTCCCTTAATAACAAACTCTCCTCGGCACAGCATATAGGGCTGGGCGAGTTGGAAGGACCTGAGGATGTGATCCTTGACCGCGATGATCATCTTTATTGCGGCACACGCCACGGCGAGATCATCCGCTACTTTGCACCCGACTATAAACGGTCCGAAGTCTTTGCCCATGTCGGAGGCTTCCCGCTGGGGCTGGCCTTCGACAAGGATCAGAACCTTATCACCTGCGTTGGCGCCATGGGGCTCTACAAGATCTCTCCGGACCGCGAAGTTACGCGCCTTTCTGCCGAGACGCGCCGTTCGCTGACCTCCATCGTCGATGACGCCCGCATGCGTGATCCGAACGATCTCGACATCGCGCCTGACGGCAAGATCTATTTCACAGACTCAACCAAGCGCTATGACGCCCATGAATGGATGCTCGACTCTATTGAAAACCGTGGTACGGGGCGCCTGTTGGTTTATGATCCCAAGGATGGCTCCACCAAGACGCTGCTTGATGGTTATCGCTACACCAACGGCGTATGCATGGCCCATGACGGCCAGTCGCTCTACTTCTCGGAAAGCTGGCGCAGTCGCATCCATCGTTATTGGATCGCAGGCCCCAAGGCGGGCACCGTGGAATGTGTCATCAAGGATATGCCGGGCTATACCGATAATATCAACCGTGCGTCCGATGGCACCTACTGGATGGCATGGCTCGGCATGCGCACACCCAGTTTTGACCTCTCACTGCGTCACCCGGACATGCGCAAGCGCATGACCCGTCGCCTGCCGCAGGATGACTGGTTGTTCCCGAACATCAACACTGGCGGTATCGTCAAATTCGATGACAGCGGCACAATCATCCAGACCATGGGTGATCTTACCGGTCAGAACCACCCGATGGTGACCTCGATGCGCGAGCATAAGGGCAAGCTCTTCATTGGCGGCATTCTGAACAACCGCATCGGCTTGTTTGATATTGAAGGCGCCGACCCGAATTGGACCGGCATGACGTCCTATTGGGGAGAAAAAGCATGATCCTCGATCCCATCCTCGATATTTTCCGCGGCAAGGCCGTCACCATTCCGCCCATGGACGGCGCTTTCCGCCCCAACACGGTGCTGGATGATGCCGAAATTGTCTCCCACCTTTCCGAACCGGACAATCTGGCTGTGCTGAAAGGAGAGGTGATTGCCACCTCGGGCAATGCCATCTATGCCATAAATAAGGGCAACGAGCCCAAGGTGTTGCGGTCTTTCGAAGCGCCGATCACGGCCCTCGCAGTTTCGCCCGACGATAAACTGGCGGTCGCTCTGGAAACTGGCCAGCTCTTCGTGGAAGGGGAACCTGTCCATCTGCTCGAAGAGATCAAGGCAATCACCGCACTGGCCTATTCCTATGATGGCTCTCTCTGGCTGGCCAATGGCTCTTCGGAACATGCCTGCTCGGATTGGGCTGCCGACCTGATGAGTAAGAAGGCCTGCGGCTCTATCTGGGTGCGCCATACCCCCAGCGAGCCGTTCGAAAAGGTCGCAGGCGGCTTGGCCTATCCCTATGGTCTGTGCCCCTTGAGCGGTGGCCGTGTGGTCTTCTCTGAATGCTGGAAGCATCGCGTGATGCAGATCGATGCGGACAAGAATCTATCCACGCTGATTGACCAGATTCCCGGATATCCCTCCCGCATCATGCCGACAGAGGATGGTGGCGCTATCCTATCCGTTTTTGCCCCGCGCAACCGTCTGGTGGAGTTGGTGCTGCAGGAAAAGCACTATCGCTATGACATGATGGAAAGCGTTCCCCGCGATTACTGGATCGCTCCGGCGCTCTATTCCAACCGCAGCTTCCTTGAGCCGCTGCAATGTGGTGGCATCCGCACCATGGGTGTTTACAAGGCTTGGGCCCCGGCTCGTTCCTACGGCATGGTCGTGCGGTTGGGCAAGGCCATGAACCCGATCACCAGCATGCACAGCCGTTCAAATGGCAACCGTCATGGTGTCTGCTGCGCCATCGAGCATGGTGGCGAGATCATCGTCGCTTCCAAGGGCGGTGATTTGCTGCTTGGCATCGAAGATACGAAAGCGGAGGGCTAAGGATATGGACCCCATCATTCGCATGGAAAAAATCACCAAGGCCTACCGCGGCGTTCCTGCCATCAAGGACGTGGATTTCGAGCTGCACAAGGGCGAAGTACACGCGCTTCTCGGTGAGAATGGCGCTGGCAAATCTACCCTTACCAAGATGATGGCGGGCGTGGTCGAGCCAACCAATGGCAAGATGTTCCATCATGGCAAGGAGACGGTCTTTACCAACCCTAATGAGGCCCTTGAAGCGGGCATCGCTATGGTGTTTCAGGAAACCAGCCTTGTTCCATCCATGACGGTGGCGCAGAATCTTTATCTGGGCTCTGAAAGCTTCCTCAATCGCCTGCGAGGCACCTTCATTTCGGCCCAGCAGTTCTTGCAATCGCTCAACTTCTCTGTAGACCCGACTGCGTTGGTCGCCACCCTTGGTGCCGCCAAGCGGCAGATGGTCGAGATTGCCCGTGCGGTGCATCACAAGGCCGAAGTCATCATTTTCGATGAGCCGACCGCTACCCTGACACCGGAAGAAAAGCGCCATTTCTTCGCGCTGATCGAGCGGCTCAAAAAGAGCGGCGTGTCAATTATCTTCATCAGCCATGCCCTTGAGGAAGCGTTGCAGATTTCCGATCGCATCACCATCCTGCGCGATGGCGAATTGGTGGCCAGTGACAAGACCGAGAATTTCACTCGCGACACGGTGATTGCCGCCATGGTCGGCCGTACCCTTTCGGGAGAGCTTTATCGCGATCGTGGCGAAAGTGGCGTACGCAAGGCGGGCAAGAAGGTGCTCTCCGTGCAGGATATTTCCATGGGCGCCATGGTTCGCAACAACTCTTTCTCCGTTTTCGCTGGCCAGATCACCGGCGTTTTCGGCCTGATCGGGTCTGGCCGTACCGAGACGTTCAAGATCATTTCCGGCATCTACAAGCGCGACTTCCTGCGCGGTGGAACCGTGGTGCTCAACGAAAAGCCGACCCGCTATTATGTGCCGCGTGAAGCAGTCAAAGACGGTATTGTCTATGTTACCGAAGACCGCAAGAGCGAAGGCTTCTTCGAAACCATGTCGATTGCCGAGAATATCTATGCCGGGCTCATCGCTGCCGGTCATGACAAGGCTTGGTATATCAGCAAGAACGAAATGAGCGATGTAGCGGCCGCCTGGTCCAAAAAGCTGAACATCAAGGCCATCAATGACAATGCCCGCGTGGTCGAGTTGTCCGGTGGTAACCAGCAGAAGGTGGTGATCGGCAAGGGACTGGTGCAGGAACCCAAACTGGTGATCTTCGATGAGCCCACGCGCGGCGTGGATGTAGGCGCGATTGCCGAGATCCATCAGATCATCAACGGCTTGGCCGATCAGGGGTTGGCGGTGGTGGTGATTTCCTCCTACCTGCCAGAGATCATGAATCTCTCAGACCGAATTCTCGTCTGCCGACAGGGGCGCATCGTGGAAGAGTTCTCACCCGCCGAGGCAACCGAAGAAAAAATCATGTATGCGGCGGTCCATTAATGGACCTGCCAACCTTTTGAGGGAGAAAGACAATGGCTTCCAAGCGCGCGATGTGGACCTATTACAAGGGCGATTGGTATGAGGGCGATGTGCGCATTCTGGGCGCGGCCTCTCACGGCACATGGATCGGGTCTTTGGTGTTTGATGGCGCGCGCCTGTTTGAGGGCGTTTCGCCGGATCTTGATCTCCATTGTCAGCGGGTCAACCGTTCCGCCGAGGCCTTGATGCTGGCGCCGACCCTGAAAGGGGAAGAGATCGAAGCACTCGCGATGGAGGGCATCAAGAAATTTGCCCCCAATACCGATGTCTATATTCGCCCGATGTATTGGGCAGAAGAGGGAGATGTCGGGTTGCTGCCACCGCTTGCCTCCTCAACCGATTTTGCGCTTTGCCTTGAAGAAATCCCGATGGTTGAACCAACCGGCTTTTCCATCACCACCACCCAGTTTCGCCGCCCGACCATTGCCGTTGCTCCAACCAATGCCAAAGCGGCCTGCCTTTATGCCAACAATGCCCGCATGGTGCGCGAAGCTCAGATGAAGGGCTTTGACAATGCATTGGTAACCGATTGCGCGGGCAATGTCGCGGAGCTGGCCACCGCCAATGTTTTCATGGTGCGCGGCGGGGAGGTATTCACCTCCATTCCCAATGGTACCTTCCTTGCTGGTATCACGCGGAAGCGTGTCCTCGGGCTGCTGCGTGATGCTGGCTACACCGTCCATGAAATGACCTTGACCGTTCAAGACTTCATGGAAGCGGACGAAATCTTTTCTACCGGGAATATCTCCAAGGTCATCCCGGTATCTCGCATTGAAGACCGGGAACTCGCATACGGGCCAATCACCAAGAAGGCTCGTTCACTCTATATGGAATGGGCACACGCCTAGAAGGATATTATAATGGCAACTGTCAAACTGCTCACCGATGAAGACGCCGAAAAAATCCCAGCCGTAAAGGAAGTTTTTGATGAAATCCGCGAGCTGCGTAAAACCGACTTCATCAACAATTTCTGGCGTGCGCTGGGAGCGGCTGATCCGGCCTTGCTCAAGCGCACATGGGAAGGGCTCAAGGCTGTCATGATGACGCCGGGCAACATCGATCCGATGACCCGCGAGATGATCTATATCGCCGTTTCGGCCGCCAACTCCTGCTCCTATTGTCTGCATTCGCACACGGCGCAGGCCCGCGCCAAGGGTATGACTGAAGACACCTATGCCGAGCTGCTGTCCGTCGTCGGGTTGGCCGCACAAACCAATCATCTGGTAACTGCGATGCAGGTGCCTGTCGACCCTGAATTTTTGGCCTGAGCGCCTGACATAAAAATATGACTTTGGCACCGCCGCTGCTTATTGCTGTGGCGTCGGTGCAAAAATCGGAGAACAAAATGGATATGGCACTTGTCGCTTCCAGACCTGGTGGTCCGGAAGTCATGGAGTGGTGCGCGCTGGAAACAGGCACACCCGGACCCGGAGAAGCCTTGGTGCGCCACACCGCAATCGGCGTCAATTTTATCGATGTTTATAATCGCACAGGGCTTTATCCCTGGGCCGAAGACACGATGATCCCCGGCGCAGAGGCAGCTGGCGTTGTCGAAGCCATCGGTGCAGGCGTCGAAGGGCTCAAGGTTGGTGACCGGGTTGCCTATGTCCTCAAGTTTGGTGCCTATCGCGAACGGCGCGTACTTGCCGCTGATCGTCTGGTGGTGCTGCCTGATGGTATATCCGATGACCTTGCCGCTTCCGTCATGCTCAAAGGCCTGACCGCGCAATATCTCGTTACTTCCTCCTATGCCGTCAAGGCAGGGGATACGGTGTTGGTTCATGCTGCCGCTGGCGGGGTTGGCCTCATTCTGGGCCAGTGGCTCAAGGCCCTTGGCGCGCGCGCCATCGGCACCGCAGGTTCGGCGGAGAAGGTCGCGCTGGCGCTTAAGCATGGCTATAGTGATGTCATCAACTATCGTGAAGAGAATTTCGCTGAAAAGGTCATGGAACTAACCGGTGGCGAGGGCTGCGAAGTTGTCTATGACAGTGTTGGTAAGGATACATGGCGAGGGTCGATCAGTTGCCTCAAGCCTTTCGGCATGTTTGCCAACTTTGGTCAGTCGTCTGGCATGATCGAGGATTTCAAACTCTCCGATCTGGCCGGTGGGTCGAAGGCCGCCTGTCGCCCTGTGCTGTTTGACTATGTGGCAAAGCGCGCCGATCTGGAAGCGCGCGCTGCTGATTTGTTCGACAAACTCGTCAGTGGTGCGGTGAAAGCCGATGTCGTTGCTGCTGTGCCATTGAAAGACGCCGGAGAAGCCCACAAAGCTCTGGAAGGCCGCAAGACCACCGGCGCCACCATTCTCAAGCCGTGAGACGGAGCTGAGCGCTTTCAGAATAGACGCATGTTGCTGATATAACAAAGGCCCGACATCGAAAGATGACGAGCCTTTGTTTGTTTTGGAACTCCGTAATCAGGAAGCTTATGTTCTAGCGCGGCTCTGAACTGAGGCCTTTATAGACCGCATAGCACATGACCAGCAGCACCACTGTGAAAGGAAGGCCGGTGGATATCACCATGGCCTGTAGGGCTGTTAAACCGCCACCAACCAGCAATACAATGGCAACTGCGCCCTCAAAGGTGGCCCAGAAAACGCGCTGCGGAACCGGCGCGTCGATCTTGCCGCCTGCCGTGATGGTATCAATGACCAGCGAGCCGGAGTCAGAGGAGGTGACGAAGAAAACAATCACCAGCACAATGGCAATCACGGACGTGATGCTGGAGAAGGGCAAGCCTTCAAGCATCGCAAACAGCGAAAGCGGCGGATTGTAATTGTCGATTACATTGTCCTTGACCGCTGAGGTCAGCGGGTCGGTCAGAACCTGATCAATCGCTACACCACCAAAGACTGCCATCCAGAGAACACAGACCAGAGACGGGATCAACAGCACACAGATGATGAATTCGCGCACTGTTCTGCCGCGCGATACGCGGGCAATGAACATGCCGACGAAAGGTGACCAGCTGATCCACCAAGCCCAGTAGAAGGTCGTCCAGCCATGCAGATAATCTGTGTCAGTCCGTCCAAACGGGTTGGATAGTGGAATGATATCTTCGACATAAGCAACGAGCCCTTCACCAAAGTCGGTCAGGATCATCACCGTAGGCCCCACAAACAACACGAACAGCAGTAGCAACGCTGCAATGCCCATGTTGATCTCGGAAAGCAGCTTGACACCACCATCAAGGCCACGCAGCACCGAGAAGAGGGCAACGGCCGTGATGATCGTGATAAGGATGATCTGCACCGGCGTACCGATGGGAACGCCAAAGACATGATGCAAGCCCGCATTGGCCTGTTGCGCGCCAAAGCCCAATGAGGTGGCAAGGCCGAACAGGGTGGCAAACACGGCCAGAATATCAATGACGTGACCGGTCCAGCCCCAGATGCGGTCGCCAAAGATCGGATGGAACGCAGAGCGGATCGTCAGCGGCAGCCCCTTGTTAAAGGAAAACAGCGCCAGAGCCAGTGCAACAATGGCATAGATGGCCCAAGGGTGCAGACCCCAGTGGTAGATGGTGGCAGCAAGCCCCATAGCTTTCGCCTGCTCAACATTCTCGGCAATGATGTTGCCCGAGCCATCCAGCGGGGAGGGAGTCCCCAGAGGCTGGGAAACCGCCATGTGATAGACCGGTTCCAAAACCCCAAAGAACATCAGGCCAATGCCCATGCCAGCGGCAAAAAGCATTGCGAACCAGCCACTATAGGAAAAATCGGGCTCAGCATCCTGCCCTCCAAGTCGCACCTTGCCCCAAGGGCTGACGATGAGAAAGAGGCAGAAAAGAACAAAGATATTGGCAGCACCAAGGAAAAACCAGTCAAAGGTCGACGTGAGCCACGGGCGCAGCCAGCCAAAAATGGATGCTGCCTGTTGCGGCAGGGCCAGCGCATAAAAAACAAAAGCTACAATGCATAGGCCTGAGACGAGAAAGACCGGGTTATGCACGTCAAATCCGAATGGTCCAACCTGACCCTCGACATTGTCCTGACCGATTTCGTAATCAGTTTCAATAATTTCCGTATCGCCTTCCGGTGCGGGGATGCCAGCTTCTTCGGCATTCGTCATTACGATGCAGCCTCCATATAGATATTATTTTGGTTGATGAGATTAATCTTCGGATATTGGGTGCCAAAAACAGCACCCATGGTTAACCACGAACAAGAAAGACCGATGCTTTTGAGTGGCTGGCCAAATGGCCGCCATGTGACGACCAGATATAATCCGATATATTGGGGATATGGGATGCCATGATGACCAGATCAGAGCCTGTCGCTTCAACGGCTTCCATCAGCTTATTGTCCAGATCAATTGCCGGATCATTGGCAACAATAACGTGGGTCGTTGCTTCAATCCCGCGAGCTTGTTGTTGCTCAGATGCAAAAGCCTGTAATTTTTGTCCGAACTCTTTCGGTGTGTGGCCCAAGTCCCCTGGCTCGGGGCCGGTAACACCGACATAGATGACCGCTGCTTCATTGGATTTGGCCATTTCAGCTGCGATGGTCAACGTCTTCTCCAGATTGGATGTATGACGTAAATCCACCGGAACCATGATCGTATTGAACATTTTCTCTATCCTCACGTTTCCGTGAATCGGACAATATCCAATAGTATCTTGTCTGTCGAATCTAGGGTTGGATAAGTATAATCTGATATATTTTTTAAGTGCGAAGCGAAATACAAAGAATTATGTCTTGAATGATTGCATTCAGCGATCAAAAAAATGTTTTATTGATAGACACTTGTACCTATTATTGAAAATTTTATAGATAGGGAATATTGGTTCCGTTGCCTGCAATCAAGCGCCTTGATCTGACGATTATCTTCTTTCATCTTTGATAGGGCTAAACACTATTGATAATAGACCATGGCTCATCAATGGCCGATCAGATAGGTGGGGCTCCAAGAACTGCGGTATTGAAAGAAGGAAGCAAGAGGGTCAATCAAGCTGAAGCTTGTCCAGCGGCAGAGCCGATCTGTTGACCACCGGCTTCGTCACCACATAGGTGAAATAGCGTCTCAGCCCGATATCGGATTCGAGCATATGGTCGATGAGCCGTTGATAGTGATCGACATCCTTGGCAACGATCTTGAGAATATAATCAAGCCCGCCGCCCACGGCCCAGCATTCAAGAATTTCCGGATAGTCCTGAACGGCCGTCTCGAACCGCTCAAAATCCTCCGAACGATGGCTATCAAGCTCCACCTCGACAAATACCACGGCGAGAGCGCCGAAAGCCTTAAGGGAAAGACGGGTTTCATAGGCTTCGATAATACCCGCCTCTTCAAGCCGTTTCAGCCTTTCCCAGCAGGGGGTGGGAGAGAGATTGACCCGCTGCGCCAGAGCCGCCTTGGTGATGCGCCCCTCGGTCTGTAAAATCTTCAGGATCGCCCAATCTCTGTCATCCAGTTTCAGTCCTGCGGCAGGCATCTTTATCAAATCTCCGTGCGCTATCGGCTATTGGGCAAATGGGGTTTGCTGCGCAACCCATTGGCTCTTTGCTATTGGTAGCATAATTGAACCGGAAAAGGCCAAGGACAGTTTCTCTCTGCCGACCAGCCTATGGAAAAGAATAAAATATGGGGTAGGAAAACGAACAAGGCGGGCATGGAGCCCGCCTTGCTTTTGCGTTGGTAATAATCAGAGTTTGGCGATAACCGTTTCGATTGCGTCTTTGGTGGCAGCAATCACGGTGTCGGCTTCCTCTTTGGTCATGCAGAGCGGCGGTGCAAAGCCAAGAATATCGCCCTGAGGCATGGCGCGGCCGATCACCTTGTGGCGTTCCAGAAGTGCACCAACCACCGCATAGCCGATCTTGTCTGCCGGGTCGAAGAAGGTGCGGCTGTCCTTGTCCTTGACGAATTCGACAGCGGCCATGATGCCTTCGCCGCGCACGTCGCCAACAATTGGCAAATCGCCAACGGCGTCTTTAAGGCCCTGAACAAAGTAGGCGCCGGTATCCTTGGCATTGTCGACCAGTTTCAGCTCGTCGATGAGCTTGAGGTTGGCAACGCCCGCAGCAGCCCCGATCGGGTGAGCGGAATAGGTCCAGCCATGGCCGATGGCGCCGTATTTGTCCGTGCCGTCTTCCAGAACCTTCCAGACCCGATCTGCCACGATGGAGCCCGAAAGCGGCGCATAGGCAGAGGTGAGGCCCTTGGCGATGGTCATGATGTCCGGTTTCAGGCCATAGTGATCCGAGCCGAACATGGAGCCGAGGCGGCCGAAACCGGTGATCACTTCGTCGACAATCAGCAGAATGTCATATTTCTTGAGCACAGCCTGAATGGCTTCCCAGTAGCCAGCCGGAGGAGGCACGATACCGCCGGTGCCAAGAACTGGCTCACCGATGAAGGCTGCGATGGTATCCGGGCCTTCTTTCTGGATAAGGGCGTCGAGATTGTCCGCGCACTGTTTGACGAACTCGGCTTCGGATTGCCCAAGATTGTCGCGACGGAAATAGTAAGGCGCATCCGTATGCACCACATAAGGCAGCGGCAAATCGAACTGGTTATGGAAGGTTTCAAGGCCGGTGAGGGAACCGGTCATCAGGCCAGAGCCATGATAGCCGCGCCAGCGGGAAATGATCTTTTTCTTTTCCGGGCGCCCCAGCACATTGTTGTAATACCAGACCAGCTTGATGTTGGTTTCGTTGGCGTCAGAGCCGGACATACCGAAATAGACCTTGGACATATGGTCTGGAGCGCGGTCTAGGATCATCTTGGCCAGCGTGATGTTGGCTTCGGTGCCATGACCCACATAGGAGTGGTAGTAAGCCAGTTCCTTGGCCTGCGCCGCAATGGCTTCGGCGATTTCCTGACGGCCATAGCCAATATTCACGCAATAGAGGCCAGCGAATGCGTCGAGCAGTTTGTTGCCTTCGCGATCTTCAATATAAACACCCTTGCCGCCGGTCACGATGCGGTTGTTCAGTTCACCACGAGCGAACTGGCCCAGCGGGGTGGACGGATGGAAGAAATTTTCCCGATCCCATTGCGCTAATTGATCATTCTCCAACATATCTTTCTCCTAATGTTTGGCGCGTCGGGCGCCTTGTTCGGTCGTCGCGTCCCTCAAGAGAAGTCGCGGCACACATATTTGATTTCAGTGAATTCCTCGAGGCCCTGCCGAGCGCCTTCGCGCCCGAGGCCGGATTGCTTCATGCCGCCAAAGGGAATGGGCGCACCGGTGACCTTGGTGCGGTTGACGGCGACCATGCCATATTGCAGGGCGCGGGAAGCGGCATAGATCCGCTTGGCGTCGCCCGTATGCAGATAGGCGACAAGGCCATATTCGGTGTCATTGGCCATTGCGATGACATCTTCATCGCTATCAAATGCAATGAGCGCGGCGACAGGCCCGAAGGTTTCTTCATGAGCAATCAACGCATCCCGCGGCACATCGCCCAAAACGGTCGGCTCATAAAAGAGCGGTCCCAGCGAATGGCCCTTGCCACCGCAGAGCAGCTTGGCGCCTTTCCCGAGAGCATCTTCCACATGCTCTTTCTGCTTCTTCACCGCGTTGGTGTTCATCAGCGGGCCGATGTCGGGATCGTCTGAGCCCTTTCCAACGGTTAGGGCCTTGGTGGCTGCGGTGAATTTCTCGGCAAATGCCTTATAGACGGAGCGCTCAATATAGAAACGGTTGGCGCCCAGACAATCCTGTCCGGAGGTTGCGAACTTGGCCGAGATGGCACAATCAACGGCGCGATCAAGATCTGCATCAGCAAAGACGATGAAGGGCGCATGACCGCCAAGTTCCATCACCAGATGCTTGACCGTTTCCGCCGACTGCCGATAGAGAAGGCGTCCGATCTCCGTCGAACCGGTAAAGGACAAGGCACGCACGCGTGGGTCTTGGGTCCACGGCTCGACGATTTCTGCGGCATAGCCTGTCACAACGTTGAAAACGCCCGCTGGCAGGCCGGCCCGTTCACCCAGCTCGGCAAGCGCCGTAGCCGAATAGGGAGTTTCCCGAGACGGATGCACAACACAGGTGCAGCCCACAGCCAGCGCGGCGGCTGCCTTGCGCGTGATCATGGCACACGGGAAGTTCCATGGTGTGATCAGCGCTACAACGCCGATGGCCTCGCGCCAGACCTCCACTTCGCCATCGGGTAGATGGGAGGTGACACCTTCGATGTTGGGGCGCTTGGCTTCTTCCGCATAGAATTCGACGAAGCTCGCCGCATAGTCGATTTCGCCACGGGCTTCCGAAATCGGTTTGCCCTGTTCCAGCGTCATCAGCAGCGCCAGATCTTCCTTGTTTTCAAGGATGAGATCAAACCATTTGCGCAGGATGGCCGCTCTTTCTTGAGGCAGCTTGGCTGCCCATGGGCCAAAGGAGGCCTGAGCCGCATCAACAGCTGCCCGGCTCTTGCTTGCGCCAAGAGCAGGCACCGTGCCTAACAATGATCCATCCGCAGGATCATGCACGGCAATGGCCGGAGTTTCCCTCTGGGACACCCATTCGCCATTGATATAGGAAAATTCCTTGAACAGGCGCAGATCATCCAGCTTCCCAAGGGCGTGAGATCTGTTTTTGGTCTGTGAGTCAAGCATCTTCGCATCTCCCCTCGTTTTGCCCGATAGTGGGCCATGAGGAGGCGAATGTGCCTCCAAAGATGGTTGCAATTTCAGAGCAAAAATCTGCCCGGACCCCATCGGGCAGAGGATTCATCTTCTGCCCGTTTGGTGAGGGCTCTCCCTAGTCGCTGTCGAGGCTTTCCAGATGATCCGAGACGTCGCTCAAAAAGGAAAGACAGCGTGATATTTCAGAGACTTCGATATATTCATCGGGCTTGTGAGCCTGATTGATCGAGCCGGGGCCGAATACCACGGTCGAGATGCCGACGCGCTCGAAATGCCCTGCATCGGTGCCGAATGAGACCACTTCACTGTTATTGATGCCGGTGATCCGGCGTACGAATTGCACAGCAGCAGAGGATTCATCTGCCCAGAGCGGCGGAACGTCGGCTTCGATGATGGTTCGGATCTCTGCCTCGGGGTAGCTTTGCCACATCAGTGGAAGCAATTCGTCATCACAGAAATATTGCAGCTCGGCCAGAATGGCCCGTCCGTCATCGGAAGGAATAGGGCGCAATTCCCAGTCAATCGAGCAGCTGTTGGCGGTGATGTTGCGGGCAACGCCGCCGTTGATCGTGCCAATATTGAACGTGGTATAAGGAGGCTCGAAGGGCGTTTGCAGATCCGGGTTGATCGAGCAGCGATCGGCAATCTCGATGATCTTGCCGATATAGCGCGCAGCAAATTCGATGGCATTCATGCCTTTGCGCGGATCAGAGGCGTGGGCGGAAAGACCGATGAGGTCGGTATGCATTTCATAGCCCGCCTTGTGGCCATTGACCAGGTTCATCAAGGTTGGCTCACCAACAATGGCAACGGAGGGTTTGGGGCCTCGCGCAATGATATCCCGCGCCAATATGGGAGCGCCGAAGCCGCCGATTTCTTCGTCATAGCAACAGGAAAACAGGATCGGCCGCTTGAGGTCTGCTGCCTTGAAATGAGGAACCATCGCCAAAGCACAGGCCAGAAATCCCTTCATGTCGACCGCACCGCGACCAAAAAGCTTGCCGTCTTTTTCCAACAGGTCAAACGGGTCGTGTGTCCATGGCTGCCCTCGTGCCGGAACGACATCCGTATGTCCGTTGAGCACGATGCCGCCTTCCACATCTGGCCCGATGGAAGCAAACAGGTTGGCTCGGTTGCCCGTCTCATCATAAGACAGCTTGGCCTCCACGCCATGGCTGGCCAGATAGCTCGTGATATAGTCAATCATATCAAGATTGGATTGCCCCGAGAGGCTTTCGAAAGCCACCAGTTGCGCCAGTATTTCTTTGGTCTTTTCAAGCAGCTGCTGCATACCTACCTCCAGGCTGAATGGAGGTCGGGCCACTCTCGTTCTTGCTTGCCACAAGCAAAAATTTGAGGGTGGCCCGACACGCTTGTCTTTCCCTAGTCGACGATGACCAGTTCACGCGGTACGTTGGCCAGACATTCCGGCCCGTTGGTGCCAATGGCGATGCTTTCGGTGATCTCCAGACCCCATCCGTCCTGCCACAGTCCGGTCATGAAGTGGAAGGTCATGCCTTCTTCCAGAACCGTTTTGTCACCGGCTCTCAGACTCATGGTGTGTTCGCCCCAATCCGGCGGATAGGCCAAACCGATCGGATAGCCGGTCCGGTTGTCCTTGACGATGCCGTATTTCTTCAACACCCCAAAGAAGGCATTGGCGATGTCTTCGCAGACATTGCCCACCTTGGCCATTTCAAGTCCGGCTTCCATCCCTTCCAGAACGGCTTTCTCAGCATCAAGAAACTGCTGGGTTGGCTTGCCCATGAAGACCGTACGGGACAGCGGGCAATGATAGCGATGATAGCTACCGGCCACCTCAAAGAAGGTGCCTTCGCCAAGCTTGAAGGGGCGGTCATCCCATGTGAGGTGCGGGGCCGAGGCATCCGCTCCCGATGGCAGAAGCGGAACGATGGCAGCATAGTCGCCCCCGATGCCTTCAACGCCGCGCAAGGATGCGTCATAGATCTCGGCAACCAGCTCGTTCTTGGGAAGGCCGGGACGGGCATGCTCCCGAATGCGGGCATGCATGGCTTCGACGATCCGGCCAGCAGTTCGCATCATCTCCAGCTCAGGTGCTGACTTGGCCGCGCGTTGCCAATGGACAAGCACATTGCAGTCCACGAAGTTGGCGTTGGGCATATGCTTGAGTAGGGAACAATAGGCTGCGGCAGAGAAATAATAGTTATCCATCTCCAGGCCAATGCTGGCCGAGGAAAAGCCCTTGTCGATCAGAATGGCCGAGAGCAGATCCATAGGATGGCGCTCGGTGGATTGCACATAATGATCCGGATAGCTCAGGATATTCTCGTGATCCAGATAACAGGTCACTTTTGCGCCGTTGGCATCCTGCGTGCGGCCATACCAGATCGGCTGGCCTTCCATCGTCACGATGACGCACTGATGCACATAGAATGACCAGCCGTCATAGCCTGTCAGCCACGCCATGTTGGCCGGTTCGGTGCAGATAAGGACGTCAACGCCTTTCATTTGCATGGCCTTGCGTGTCTTGGCCAACCGCCGGTCATATTCTTCCTGAGTGAAGAATAGTCTTGGCTTCACATGTTCCATTGTCATGCTCGGTTCCTTCTTGTCTTGAATGTTTCGTAATCACGAATTCCTGTTGGATTTAAAATTCGGCTCCGGCCTTTAGCGCCATGGCGCGTTGGCGGGCGAGCGTCGCAATCGCGGTGTCCTGTACGCCCATGCCTGTGAGGTCACATACGGTGATATCCGCCTCTGTTTCCCTGCCCGGACGCGCGCCGGCAACGATGGTGCCCAGCTCGGGGAATTGCGTCTCTTCGGTGACAACAGACGCTGCGATCGCCGAGCGCAATTCGCCCAGCTTGCGTGTCTGTGTCAGACGATCGGCGACATAGAGATTGGCCTTGCCGATGATGGCTGGCTCGATTTCATTCTTGTAATCGGCGTCCGACCCCATGGCGGTGACATGTTGGCCCGGCTCCAGCCAGTCGGCCATCAGAATGGGCTTTTGCGATGGTGTCGTGGTCACCAGAATGTCCGCACCCTTGGCGGCCTCTTGCCCGTTTTCGAAGGCTTTTATGTCGATGCCGAGCTTCTCGCCAAGTTCGGTGGCCGTCGCCTTCGCCTTGTCTGGCGAACGTCCCCAGATGCGGGCGGAGGTAATAGGTCGGACAAGGCACAGGGCTTCCAGCTGCAAACGCGCCTGAAGGCCCGTACCATAAATCGTAGCCACCTTGGAATCGGCCCGCGACAGAGCCTTGGCAGCAACAGCGCCAGCGGCAGCGGTGCGCAGGTCGGTCAAATAGCCATTGTCCAATAGCACCGCTTCCACGATGCCGGTCTGGGCGGAAAACAAAACCATCAGACCGTTAAGGCTGGGCAGGCCGAGCTTGGGATTGTCAAAAAAGCCCGGGCTGATCTTGATGGCAAAGCTATCCAGACCGGGAACATAGGCGGTTTTGACATCCACTTCGCCGTTAAAGTCCGGAATTTCCATCGACAGGATCGGCGGCATGACGACCTGCTTTGTTGCAAGGCTCTCGATTGCCTCTTCGATGCAAGAGACACTCTCGGCGTCCAGTGTGACCGCCTGGCGTAAATCCTGTTCGGACAGAATGAGAATGGACATCGGTGCCTCCTTAAAGCGTAACCATTTCGCCGGAAATCAGCTTGTGATGCATGGACATGTCTATGTTGCGACCCGACAGGATGGCCACGCAGCGCCCCGGGGCCTCGATCTTGCCGGTAAGCAAGGCCGAGATCCCGACAGCGCCAGCCCCCTCTAAAATTTCTTCTTCCTGCCAATAGGCATGACGTACGCCTTCGGCGATCTCTTCCTCGCTCAGCAGGATCACCTCGTCGACGAGGGCTTTTGTCATCGCAAAAGTGTAGCGGTTCTCAAGACCAATGCCGCCGCCAAGGGAATCCGCCAGTGTCGGCAATTCTTCCACCTGCACCGGTTTGCCCGCCTCAAGGCTGGCATGCATTGCAGCACCCCGCTGCATGGAAATGCCGATAATGCGTGTCTTGGGGGAGATGCCCTTGATCGCGGCAGCCACACCAGAAATCAGCCCGCCGCCGGAAAGCTGCACCAGCACGGTGTCGATATCGGCAAGGTCCTGCAAGATCTCCAAGCCAAGCGTGCCCTGACCGGCGATGACATCGGCATGATCAAAGGGGGGAATGGTCGCCATGCCGTCTTCGGCCACCATGCGATCGACTGCCTGCTGCGCTTCATCCTGCGAGCGTCCGTGAATGACCACTTCAGCCCCCAAAGCAGCGATGCCGTCGCGCTTGTTTTGCGGTACCAACTCGGACATGGCGATAACGCATCGCACTCCGGCATTGCGGGCCGCAAAGGCAAGCCCACGCCCATGGTTGCCAGTCGATACTGCAGCGATGCCTTTTGCTTTCTGCTCATCGGTCAGCGAAAGCACGGCATTGGTAGCGCCCCGCAGCTTGAAGCTGCCAGTATGCTGGCGATGCTCCATCTTGAGATGAATGTCGCCGCCGGTCTTCTCGGAAAGGGTTTGCGAATGGCGCATGGGCGTTTGCACTACATGCGGTGCTATGCGTCTTTGCGCTTGAAGAATGTCGGAGAGGGATATGGGAAGCGATTGAAAGGTGTCGGGCGAGGGGACTTGGTGCGGGCGGGTCATGGCAGGCCTCGAAAGAGTGGCGTGAATGAACCCCTGTCAGGCGGCTTCAGGCAGGGTGTGAAACAGCTGGCAGCTGTTGCGAACGGGTTGGGGCAGGCCAAGAAGACGCAGGATGTACCAGATGGCCGCCTGATTGCTGGTGATGACCGGTTTGCCAAGACGCTTCTCAAGCTCGGGCACCACTTCCAGCGCACGCAGTGCCGTGCAGGAAATGAACAGGGCATCCGCCGAGGGGTGATCGGCCTCAACAGCGGCCTGAATGAGACTGCGGGCATCGAGCGCCGCCATGATGCGGTCATCCTCTATGCCAAGGCAGGAATGCTTGGCGACAGAAATGCCCCGCTCTGTAAAATAAGGCTCCAGCGGCGCGCTGGTTTCGGGCAGATAGGGCGTCAAGATGGCCAGAGAGCCAATACGTAGCTGGTGACAGGCTGCAAGGGCTGCTGATGTGGGCGTTACCACGCTTGCGGTCGGTTTGGCCTTGTTAATCTCGCTCGCTACCACATCGTCGCCAATGACAAAGGAGGCTGAGGTGCAGCCATAATAGACAACATCAAGATCCGCCTCTGGCAAAATCTGCTCGGCCCGTTCCCCCAGAAGGGGAACCATTTTGCGCAGATTTTCTGGCGTGGTGGGATTGGCATAGGTGACCCGATTGGCATAGACCCCGACCAGATCGTGCGGCATGTGCCGCGCAAATTCCAGCTCGGTCGTATGGTCCGTTTCCAACAGCAGCAGGCCCACCCGACAGGGAACGGTCTTGTTGCGCAGGGATAAGGTCAGATTGAGTTGGGTCACCATGGCCTGTTCTTCTTTTCTGTTCTTGTTTCTTTTCACCAAAGCAAAGAGCGGGCGTTTAACGCACGATCATCACGGGACAATGGGCAAGGCTTGTCACCTTGTGTGACACACTGCCCAGAAGCAGGGCTTCCAGGTCGCCATAGCCACGCCCGCCCATGACAATCAGGTCGCCCTGATGCTCGGAGGCAAAGCGCATGATGGTGCGCGCCGTTGGACCTTGCATGACATGGGCGGTGACGTTACGCCCGCCCATCTCGAAGGCTCTGTTCTTGGCTTCCTGCACAACCTCACGGGCATGCTGGGACAAGGCCTTGTCTATGACATCGGGGGTGGAGGGGCGCACCATGGAAACCGAAGCCTCCCGCGCCCCCTGATGGCGATAGACACAGATGATCTTGAGCACGCATTCTAGCCCGCACAATTTCTGAAGTTCGACTGCTTTTTCCAGTGCATTCAGAGAACAGGGTGAGCCGTCTATCGGCACGATTATCCTTTCAAACATTCGCCATCTCCTCCCATTTAGCGAAACGCGATATCACGCAGGAACAATGCAATCTGCGGGAACATGATCAGCAGCGCTGACACCATGATCAACATGAAGATGAATGGTGGGGTTCCCTTGATAACATCGAAATAAGGGCGTCGGAAAATTGCCATCGCTGTAAAAATATCACACCCGAAGGGCGGCGTCGCTGAGCCAATAGCCACCTGCAGGGTAATGATGGTTCCCACCAGAACCGGATCCAGTCCGACAGATTTGATGACCGGAGCAAAGATCGGCACCAAGATCAAAATAACCACAATCGGATCCACAAACATGCAGCCAATGAAGAAGGACAGGGAAATGACAATCAGAACCCCGATCGCTCCCATTTCCGAAATGCCGATGGCCGCCAGAATATGCTGAGGGATCTGGGCGAAGGAAATGACCCATGAGAAGGCAGCCCCTGCGGCAACCAGAATGAAGACAACCGCCGTGATCAGGCCCGTCGACTTGGAGATATCGTAAAGATCTCCAAAGTTGAGAGACCGGAAGACGATCATTTCCAGTACCACCGCATAAAAGACGCAGACCGCAGCGGCCTCGGTGGGCGAGAAGATGCCACCATAGATGCCACCAACGATGATAACCGGGAAGCCAAGAGGCCAGATTGCCCCCAAAACCGCTTCAAAGCGCTCTTTCCAGCTCGCTTTCGGTTCGGTAGGGACGTCATTCACATAGGCATAGATGATGCTGTAGATCGAAAAGAGCGACAGGATCAACAGACCCGGACCGATGCCCGCGATGAACAGCTCGGCAATGGAGGTGTTGGACACAACGCCATAAATGATCATGCCGATGGATGGCGGAATGAGAAAGGCGATGTCGCTTGAGTTGACGATCAGGGCCAGCACAAAGGAATCCTCGTAACCTGCCTTGAGCATGCGTGGGCGCAAGGGCGAGCCAACGGCAACCACAGTTGCCTGCGTCGAGCCAGAAACGGCACCGAACAATGTACAGGCTGCAGCTGTGGTCACGGCCAGACCGCCTTTGATGTGGCCGACAAATTTCATCACCATGTCAATAAGGCGACCGGCAGACTGACCTCTTGTCATGATATCTGCGGCCAGAATGAACATGGGCACCGCAATCAGTGAGGCTGGCCGTATGCCCGCCATGAACTGCTGAACCATGAAATCCATTTTGCCGAAGCCGCCAAACATGGAATAGAAACCGATGGAGGCGCCAGCCATAAGCGGCACCATCATGGGGAACCCGATCAGCAGCAACGCCACCATGACGAGGAACATCGTAATAGCCATGATACGCTCCTAAACCTCGTATTCGTCTTCGGAATATCCCTCAAGCACCTGGCTGGAAAGATAGATATCCTTGGACGTGATGTTGCGAATAGCAGTCAGAATATATTGCAGCCCGGTCAAAAACAGGCCGACCGGCACCCACAGATAGATCCAATAGACAGGGATCTGCAAAGCCGGCAGAACACGGCCGGATTTGGCGACCGTGAGAATGTAGGAGTAGGAAAAATAGGCCAGCGCGAGCATGATCACCGCTGTGCAGATCGCTATGATAATCATGAGCACCTTGCGTGCAGGAGACATCAGCTTGTCAAAAATTGCTGACATGCGAATATGGCGTCCCTGTCTGGCAGCATAGGAGATGCCAGAGAAGGTGATCAGAACGATCAGAAAACGGTTCAATTCTTCAGAGAAGAAAATACTGTTCTGAAAAACAAAACGACCGATAACGTTGGCGACGGTATTGGTCGCCATGAGAATGACCCCAAGGGCCAGCATCATTGACTCGATCTTGGCGATCGATATGTCAATCAGCCCCAGCACGCCCGGCAGGGTCGTGTCCGAATGATTGTCCATGGACATGGCAAGCTCCCAACTGAAGCAAAAACCAAGGAAAAGAAGCGGATAGCGAAAGCCCGCTTCCAGCATGGTCAGGGCACCAGCACTCATGGCCCTGTTCTATCGGGCATAAGAGGGAGGTTGATACCTTGACTGGAAATCCTGCTCCGGTAGCGGAAAGACGCCCAAGGCATTTCCCGCTACCGGTTGGCTTTTGATCAGTCAGCAGAGACGGCTTCCAAATCAGCTTTCATCTGATCCAGAATGGCCTTGCCGCTGTCGCCGGTCATCTCGATGAACTTGTCTTCCACCTTGGCAGCAGCTGCCTTGAACGGAGCGCGTTCTTCTTCGGTCAACACATTGACCTCGATGGATGGCTTGGCTTTCTTGATTGCATCAAGAGCTTCTTTTTCAAGCCCCTTCTGATAGTCGAGGATATAATCGAAAGCTGCGGTTGCTGCATTCTGAACCAGCTCTTTGTCAGCATCGCTCAGGCCGTCATAGAATTCCTTGTTGGCCATGACTGCGGTCGTGAAATTGCTGTGACCCGCATAGGTGATGACGTCGGTGACTTCATACAGCTTGGTGGATTCGATGAAGGACGTCGGGTTTTCCTGTCCCTGAATGATGTTGGTCTGAAGACCGCCATACACTTCGCCCCACGGCAACGGAGTAGGAGTGGCGCCAAAGGCCTGATAGGCTTCCACCAGAAGCGGGTTGGTCATGACGCGGAACTTGACCTCGTTGAGATCTTCCGGGCTATGCACCGGTTCCTTGGTTGTCATGGCGACTTCGCCTTCCGGGAACATCTTGAGCAATTCAAGGCCCTGATCAGCATAAAGCCCCATGAAATCTTCATTGATTGCTTTGGAGGTGCGGAAGAACTCGTTGAGTTTTTCGGTGTCGGTCGGCAACAGATAAGGTACAAAGAAGACCTGCGCTTCCGGGATCAGAGCGCCGGTGAATCCGGGAGACTGGTCAACGAACTGCAGGATGCCTGCCTGGGTCTGTTCCATGGTGTCGGCAGATTCGCCAAGCGTGCCATAAGGGAAAATCTGAACCTCATGGTCGGAATTGGCTTCAATTTCTTCTTTGAATTTGGTTGCGTATACGCCCTGCACTTCGTTGATGGCTTCTTCGATAGCATATTTCCAGGTGTCCGCCTGGGCCATGGAAGGCACAAGAGCAAAACCGGCGAGCAGGGAGGCAACAGATGTTGCCGTACATAATTTTTTAACAAATGGAGTTTTCATCACTTCCCTCGTTGTCGGATATGAATGCGTTTTTATTGTTGTTGCCACACAATCAAACAGAGACAATTTCAGGTCAATTGAAACATTAAATCATGACAATTTAACTTGAGCCTAAAGACTGACTCTGTTTCAACGCTATGCAAATGAGTAAAATTTCAACGGCAGTTGGCCTAAAACATAGGCAGCGGTTTCTCGGATCTTGCCCCCAATAGAGCTGCTATGATGTTGAGGGCGTGAGTCAATTGCTCCTCACTGCAAGGCCCTAGAGCCACTCTGACGGAGTTGAGTTTGATGGGGTCACCTTCATTTGAATGCTCTGCCATGATGAAGGGTAAACTGCCCGCGATCGCCACATTATTTTTCCGCGCTCTTTCCACAAATTCACTTTCCTGCCAGATTTCTGGAAGGGGAATCCAGATGTGAGGTGCGCATTTGTGATTCAGATAGCTGTGACCCTTGAGCAATCTGGCGGCGAGCTTCTGGCGTTGCTGTAGAGCGTGGGCTTGCCACGATATAAGATGGTCTGCCGTGCCATTGTCAAACCAGTGCGTCAGTAAGTCGACTGTCAGGGGGTTGGCCATCCAGTTGGTGACCAAATGGCGGTTTTTGGTGACAATATACATGGAAGGCGGGGTGATCAGGAGACCGACGCGCAAGCCGGGCATGATGGTTTTGGAGAAAGACGTAATATAGAAGACGCGTTCCGGATCGAGCTGATGCAGCGTCGGCGGGGCATTTTTGATCAGGGTACCCAAGACATCGTTTTCGATGATAAAAACGTCATTTCTCCTCGCAATATCAAGGATTTCCTGCCGCCTTGCACTCCCCATCACATAGGCTCTGGGGTTCGAGACAGTCGGCGAAATCACAAGGGCTCGGATGGAATGGTTCTGACAAAGCGCTTCGAATTGCTCCGGTATCAGGCCTTCCTCGTCCATGCCTGCGGTTTCAAGGCGCACACCTAGATATTCGCATAAGGGGCGGATGCTGTGAAAGCTGACCTCTTCGGCGCAAATCGTAGAGCCCGGAGGCGCGGCACTCATGATGGAGGCAACCAGCGCAGGAATAGCGCCGTTCGTATAAGTGGTGTGGCTTGGATCCGCATGAATGTGATGGGATTTCAGCCAGCGGCAGGCGATTTTGATGTGCTCGCGAAAGGCTTCTTCAGGGCGGAAGGATTGCACCAGATCCTTGGTGAAATCCCGTGACAGATCCTCAAGACCCTGCTGCATGGTGTCGTAATGCAGTGACGAGGTTACCGGCTTGAGCATGGAAAGGTCGATCAGGCCTTCCTGTCGGTTCGGCACAAAGGGCATCGGGGTGTCTGTGGCTTCTCGAAAGCGCACATAAGTGCCTCGCCCGACTTCTCCTGCCAGATAGCCCAATTTGCATAGGGCATCATAGGTGCGAGAAACAGTCTGCACCGAGATGTTGAGTTTATAAGCGAAATCGCGGTGGGTTGGCATCCGGTCGCCCGGCTGCAAGTCCCCCGCATCGATCGCGTCTATTATCAATCCCTGCAAAGTCTTGTAGACGGGTCTTTTGAGCTTTGCAGGATCTGGCCACCAATTTGTCATGAAAATAGTGATTAGCAATATCAATACAATTTGGCAATATTGATGGCGCCATTATCAGTACATAATATTATTTTTTATAATGATTTGAGTTGCATGGAGTGAGTTGCGCTCGCTTCTTGTGTTCAATTCAGGGTGCAATCAGGCAACTGCCGTGTGTGATGGGCGACCAATCTTTTCAACAAACCGAAAGTAGACAGGCCCAACAATAAAACATGATGGTTGTCCATGGATTTGGTTGTGCGTCTGCTCGTGCGGTAGTACAGGAAAAGGACGCTTGGTAAGCGAAGCAGACGTGAACAGGATTATGCGTTTCCACGCAGGACGCAGAGGATCGGTCACGATGTGCTGGAGGAACGCTTGGAATGAATGCCAACTCAAAAATCTGGATCGGCACGAGCTGGAAGATGAACAAGACGCTCGATGAGGCGCAGGCCTTTGCAAGGCGTCTGGCTGAAACTGATAGGGATAGCGCCCCAAATATCCAGCGTTTCATTCTTCCCTCTTTTACAGCAGCAAGAGAGGTTAAGGCCACATTATCTCTGACCAACGTCAAGGTTGGCGCTCAGAATATGCATTGGGCGGACGAGGGGCCTTGGACAGGCGAGATTTCGCCCTCTATGCTCGTGGATTGCAATCTTGATATGGTCGAGCTGGGCCACTGTGAACGACGGGAATTTTTCGCAGAGACGGACGAAACTGTCGGCTTGAAAACAGAAGCCGCCATTCGTCATGGCCTCATTCCCCTTATTTGCATTGGCGAAACAGGCGAGCAAAAAGATGCTGGCAGGACATCTGAGATTTTGGCAGATCAGGTCCGTGGTGCCTTGGGTCGATTGTCGCCTCGGCAGAAGAAGGCTCCGATCTTGTTTGCCTATGAACCGGTGTGGGCAATTGGAGAGAAGGGCACGCCAGCGCCATCAGACTATGCCGATGCGCGACAGGGCTACATTCTGGCTCTTGCTGAGGAGATCTTGGGATATAGACCTCCTTGTCTTTATGGCGGCTCTGTCTATTCGGATAATTGCGCAGAGCTGATCGCTTGCCCTAATATCGATGGCCTCTTCATTGGTCGTTCAGCATGGGATGTTGAAGGATATCTCGATATTCTCGCCAAATGCACAGCCAAGCTGGCATCCTGTATGTAAAACGAGCGTCATTTCGATCTGCGCCCATTTTGTCCCTTTCGCCCGTGTGTCTGGCCCAAGGACATGGGCGCTGTTGGCCGCTCCGTCTCTCCGCCAAATAAAATTGTCAGGAAAGACGAGGGGGAATAGCGATTTTTCAATGGCTTAATGCAGAATTTCTCCCCGTACGTTGCTGTAATTGGTGGATGGGTATGTATCATAATGATTTCATAATATTTCTATCTCATACCTATAGTTGTTTTTTGATTTCTGATGAGCAATTTTTGGAGCCGTTATGTCTGCTTTGCCGAAGCTTATTTCCGTGTCGACATCTGGGGAAAATGCCAATGGTGCTGCATATGCCTATTCCGCGACAGGAAATGGTCGCTATGTAGTCTTTGCAAGTGCTTCGACCAATTTGACTTCTCAGAATGGAAACGGGCAAAATATCTTTCTGCGCGATAGCGCGACGGGGCAAACCTTCAATGTGGATGTCAGTTCCTACGGCACCCTTGCAAACCATGCGACCTGGCGGAGTAGTGCGCTCCAGAATCCCGACAATCCCATGGAAGTTGCCTTCACCACAAATGGTTTTGGCGAGGGCTTCAATCTCTATATCCGCAATGTTGATCTTGGCACCACCCGGCTAATCGCAAAGGACATCAGTTCACAGGA
Source organism: uncultured Cohaesibacter sp. (assembly GCF_963682185.1). Lineage (NCBI taxonomy): Bacteria > Pseudomonadati > Pseudomonadota > Alphaproteobacteria > Hyphomicrobiales > Cohaesibacteraceae > Cohaesibacter > uncultured Cohaesibacter sp. Next base: position 4,713,413 of record NZ_OY821667.1, read on the forward strand.
CTATCCGTTTTCACAGGTCGAGCAATGGCATCTGAGCCAGTTCGGATATTCAGCAGATGGTACACAAATCGCCTATGCCAGTGCAGACAGCTCCGCGGTCAGCGATGACACCAATCATGCCACGGATATCTTCGTCGAAGAGCTTGCAATTGGTGATGTTACGCGTATTTCTGTTGCAGCAGATGGAACCGAGGCGAACGGATCTTCCTTCAATCCGGTCTTCTCGCCCGATGGCACCAAGGTTGCTTTTTGGAGCAACGCAAGCAATCTAAGTGCGATCGACACCAATTCCTTATCTGACGTTTATATCAAAGACCTCAATACCGGCGATGTAACGCTGGTTAGCGCCGCCTTGAATGGAGGGGCTGCAAATGGTGCTTCCGTCTCCATTAGCGGCTTTTCATCGGATGGGCGATATTTGTTGTTTGAGAGCGCAGCCAGTAATCTGGTTGCCAATGACAAGAACAACGATATTGATGTCTTTGCTTATGATATGCTCACCGGCGAAACGATCCGGGTGTCTGAGCGATCAGATGGTGTGGAATCCAACGGTGATGACCAGTTTGCGCGCTTTATTCCGGGCACGCATATTGTCGAATTCACAACCACTTCAGACAATCTTCTTGACGATGATGACAATATGCGACCTGACGTTGTCTATACCCGACTTGGCTCAGGAGAGTTCGAAACACTAGATTTCAACGGTCCCATTCAGCCTAACAAAAGCGTATCGGCTATTAGCTATTCTGCAGACGGCAATTATGCCTATCTGGTGACCGAAGCTACAAATCTGGTGGCAAATGACAAGAATTCGCTGGAAAGCGTTGTGCGCGTACCAACCTCCCAAATTCTCAAGACACTGCAGCATGTGGGGACATTCAGGTCTGATTCCCTTTGGGGGGATGAGAAGAGCAATTACATGATCGGCAAGAATGGCAACGATCAGATCCATGGCGGTGCGGGAGACGACTATATTCAGGGGGACAGCGGCAATGATACCCTCGTTGGTGATAGGGGCGCAGACTATTTGCTCGGCGGAACGGGAGTTGACGAGCTCTATGGCCGTCAGGGGAATGATCGCCTCGTCGGAGGCACCGGTGCGGACAAGTTGTACGGCAACTTGGGAAACGACACCTATATCGTCGATGACACTCAGGACAAGGTGTTTGAAGCTGACGGGCAGGGGACAGATCTCGTCATCAGTTCTGCGAGCTATATATTGAAAGACAGCAGCCAATATGTAGAGAATTTGACCCTCTCTGGCCCGTTCGCTTTCATGGGGGTGGGCAATATGCAGGATAATGTCATCAAGGGCACCATGACACAGAATATGCTGAACGGTCTTTATGGCAATGATACGTTGTTGGGCTTTGCGGGCAATGACTCTATTCGTGGTGGCTATGGCAATGACACCCTATATGGTCACAACGGAAATGATTTTATCGCCGGAGAAGACGGTCTGGATAGAATCTTTGGCGGCAATGGCAATGACACCCTGCTGGGAGGGAACGGTAACGACATTATCCATGGAGGAAATGGGAACGACGTTCTGCGCGGGAATGCCGGGGACGACAAACTCTATGCTGGCGTCGGTGCCGAACGCATTATCGGCGGTTTGGGAAACGATGTCATGTTTGCCGGAAATGACAGAGGCAAGGATGTCTTTGTTTTTATAACGGCCGAAGACAGTCAGGCAGGGCTCGACCATGATGTCATTTTCCTGTTCGACAGCGGAGAAGATGTGATTGATTTGGCCCAGATAGACGCCAATGAAAATCTGGATGGCAATCGGACCTTCTATTTCACAGGCATGCAGGCTGAAGCAAATTCCACCTGGTATGAAACGGCCAATGGAAATGCCACACTCTATGCAGACACGGATGGGGACGCTGTTGCGGATTTCGAAGTGGAACTGCGCGACGTGACCCATCTTTCCTATGGAGATTTTATCCTCTAGGGGTGAGCATCGCAGACATTCACAATTATAAAAACAGGGCACCGTTGGGATGCCCTGTTTTCGTTTGCATCGTGGGGAGGGGGATCAGGCCGCCCGCACCTGATCAATGAATTTGTCCACCTCGGCCTTGAGCATCTCGGACTGCTCGGCCAACTCGCCCGACGAGGCCAGCACCTGGCTTGAAGCGCTTCCCGCTTCCTGCGAGGCTTTGTTAACGGAGTCGATATTCTCGTTGACCAGTTCTGTGCCCTTCGCTGCCTGATGGATGTTGCTGGAAACTTCGCTGATCGCGACATTCTGCTCTTCCATCGCCGCAGCAATGGCTGTCGAAATCTCGTTGAGATGCTGGATGACGTGGCTGACCTCTTCCATGGAAGCGGACGACTGTTCGGTGGCCGATTGAACCTCAGCAATCTGCTTGGCGATTTCGTCGGTGGCCTTGGCAGTTTGCCCAGCCAAGGCTTTTACCTCACCGGCCACAACTGCGAACCCTTTACCGGCTTCACCAGCCCGAGCCGACTCGATGGTGGCATTGAGGGCAAGAAGATTGGTCTGTTCCGCAATCGTCGAAATCATTTCAACCACTTTGCCGATTTTACTTGCGGTTTCCGAAAGCACAGCCATCTGTTCGTTGGTTGAACTGACCTTGTTGACCGCGTCGTTTGCTGAGCGGGAAGCCGTGGCCACCTGATGGGCAATTTCGGCGATGGTGCTGGTCATCTCTTCCGTGGCCGTGGCGATCGTCTGAACGCTGGCTGTCGTTTGCTGAGATGCCGAAGCGGCTTGGGTGGCCTGCTGAAGCGTCATTTCGCTGACGCTCGTCATGGATCGCGCGCTGGCGTTGAGTTCAACAGAGTTGGAAGAAACGGCCTGAACGATAGAGCCGACCTGGCGTTCGAACTCATCTGCCATTTGCATCATGAGTGCCCGTTTTTCCTCTTCGGCTTTGCGTTTATTCTCTTGTTGCTCGGCTTCCAGAGTTCTTGCCTTGACGATATTCTGCTTGAATATATCGACCGTATGAGCCATGTCGCCCAGCTCGTCTTTTCTGCTTTGGCCGGGGATGCTGGTGTCCACATCGCCGTCTGCAAGACGCTGCATGGACCGTGTCAGGGCGTTGACAGGAGAAGTGATGCCACGTGCGATGATGAAGGCGCCCGCAAGGGCAATCACCAGAGCTATTACAGCAATCGTGATCAGGCGGTTCTCTGCACTGGAGAGGCTGGCATAAACCTGCTCACGCATCGTCGTTTCATCTCGGTCTGCGGAAGCTGATGTTGCTTCAGCTGTTGTGAAAATGGTGTCTGTGCTCTTGTTTAGCTTTCCATCCAGAATGGTATTGCGCTCAATGATCACATTGACCAATTCTTTCGATGCTGCCTGATATTCCTGAGCGAGAGCTGCGGTTTCTTCCTGAAGAGCTTTCCTTTGCGGATTGATAAGAGAATCGTGAAGGTTTGACAGAGCCTTGCTGAAAGACTGCAACTCGTTGGTTGCTCGCTGCGAGGCTTCATCGCTATTGTCATCAAGGAATTTCATCACATAAAGACGTGCGAGCAGCAGATGCTCCTGCGCAATTCCGGCAAAACTTGCCGATTCATAGTCCCCTGCGGAGAAGGCGCCGGAGCGAATACGGGTCAAATTCTCCCGCATTGTGAGCCCTTTCACGCCAAGATCCTTATAGACCAGTGTATTGCGTTGATCGATGAGATTGGCAATCTCGTCAAACCCGGACTTGTAATCCGAGAGCGCCTTCGCAATCTGATCAGATGGCGGGCTCTCTCCGGGTGTTGAATGGTGGATTGTGCCTGTTCCATCAGCGCACTGACATCTTTATATTGCTTAAGAAAGACAGCCTTCTCGTCATCTGCAGACGTTCGAAAATAGTTCCTCTGCGCGAGCTGTGTCTTTACAACCTCCGTACTCAGATTGTCGATGAGTTTGGCATCTTTGGCCATGTCTCCATAGGCATCAAACTGAACTATCTGGTTCCTGAATGCCAGGATACCCATGATGGACAGGGTGACTATCAAGGCAATCTGGACAAGAAAGCCACCATAGATCCGCTGGCCGATTTTGAATCGAGATAAAACATCTCTCGCACCAGTTGAATCAGTCTTACTATCTAGGTTTTGCGAGTTTCGTTGCTGATACTCACTCATGATCTCTATATCCTGTTTGGGATGTAATATTCTGTCGCTATTCAGAAAAACCGACGTCTCCTTAAGTTAAAAGTTGATTATCATGGTTAACAAATTGTTTAATTTCATGAGTGTACAATATGATTCATGCAAATTTAGGGTTGAAGTGAAGTTTGGTTGTGGAATTCGTGTGTTTTTATCTTAGGTATTGTTTTGTATAGACTAAAATAATATTGTTCATTCTTATGAATTAGGTCTTTTTATCATGCTTTTTTGCGTGGTAGGAGGGCGGCCTACACTTGCTGATGCCTGGGCAGTGGGTGGCACTACCAACGCAGCATGGAATGCGAGCCATGGGCTTGGCACAAGAGCCATTTTCATTGAAATTCATCCCGCCAGTCTTTATTCCTTAGGGAAAACCAAGCGCCTTTCCATAAGAGACTTCCCTCTTAGCCATTCCATGATGATGTGCAGGCCAATAGCAGAGGGAAGCAAAGACCCCGTCAGGAATCATCCATGTCCGATCCCAAAAAGCGTCGCCCGCTCCGCTCAGAACTCTGGTTCAATGATCTCTCCAACCCCGAGATGACGGCAATCTATCTGGAGCACTATCCAAATTACGGTTTGACGCTGGACGAACTGCAATCGGGCAAACCGGTCATTGGCATTGCCCAGACCGGATCAGACCTCTCTCCCTGCAATCGCCATCATCTGGAGCTGACCAAGCGCGTGCGAGAGGGCATTCGGTCGGCAGGGGGGATTGCCATGGAAATCCCGGTACACCCCATACAAGAAACCGGCAAGCGGCCCACCGCCATGCTGGACAGGAATCTGGCCTATCTTGGGCTTGTCGAAGCCTTGCATGGTTATCCGATTGATGGCGTGGTGCTCAATATCGGCTGTGACAAGACCACGCCAGCGCTGTTGATGGCGGCGGCAACGGTCAATATTCCCGCGCTGGCTCTCTCTGTTGGCCCCATGCTCAATGGCTGGTACAAGGGCAAGCGCTCTGGCTCTGGTTCGATCATCTGGGAAGCGCGTCAGCAATTTGCAGCAGGGGAAATCGACGCCAAGGAGTTTCTCAAAATGGCGGCCTCTTCATCGCCCTCGGTTGGTTATTGCAACACCATGGGCACTGCCTCCACGATGAACTCCCTGGCTGAGGTGCTCGGAATGCAACTGCCCGGCTCAGCTTCCATTCCCGCGCCCTATAGTGAGCGCGCGCGGATTTCCTATGAGGTGGGGGAACGCATCGTCGGTATGGTGCATGAAGATCTGAAGCCATCGGATATCATGACCCGAGAGGCTTTCGAGAACGCGATTGTCGTTTGCTCGGCACTGGGGGGCTCGACCAATGCGCCGATCCACATGAATGCCGTAGCGCGCCATCTCGGCGTGGAATTGACGAATAAGGATTGGGACGCCATAGGGTATGAGGTTCCGCTGTTGGCCAATATTCAACCAGCGGGGCCCTATCTCAGCGAGGATTTTTATCGGGCAGGGGGGCTGCCTGCTGTCATCGGGGAATTGCTGCGTTCTGAGCTCATCCCCAATCCTGATGTGATGACGGCCTCTGGCGAGCCTTTCGCGGCACTCTATCGCGATTGCCAGATTGAAGACCGCGATGTCATTCACTCGCTGAGCGATCCCCTGACTGCCAAGGCAGGGTTTGTGTCACTGGGCGGCAATCTCTTTGACGATGCCATCATGAAGACATCCGGTATCAGCGAGGAGTTCCGCTCTCGTTATTTGAGCAATCCCGATGACCCAAATGCCTTTGAAGGCCCGGTCTTCGTGTTTGATGGACCGGAAGACTTTCACAAAAGGATCGATGATCCATCACTGGCTATTACGCCAGAAAGCCTGCTGGTGATGCGCGGAGCAGGGCCCATTGGCTTTCCCGGTGGGGCGGAGGTGGTCAATATGCGCCCGCCATCCTACCTGATCAAGCAGGGTGTCCATGACATGCCCTGCATCGGTGATGGGCGACAGTCTGGCACATCCGGTGCCGCCTCTATCCTCAATGCTTCCCCCGAGGCGGCGGCTGGAGGAAATCTTGCCGTCATCAGAGACGGGGATCGCCTGCGCGTCGATCTTGATGCCAGATGTGTCACGCTCCTGCTGTCTGAGGAAGAGATTGCAAAGAGACGGGATGCCTTGTTGGCAAGCGGTGGGCCGAACACTCCGCAAAGCCAAACGCCATGGCAGGAGATGTTCCGAAAGTCCGTTCGGCCGTTTGCAGAAGGGATGATTATTGAGGGCGCCGATAGCTATCTTGACGTTGGCAACACGACAGTTCCGCGCCACAGCCACTAGATAGGTGACAAGGCCAATATCCTATTGCATGAAGCATGGTGGTGGTTGGGCTTAAGCATGGAAACACGGATACTGGGAAGCAAGAAAAGTGTCCGTGTGCCTGCGCCTCCTAGACATCGAATGTAATATTCTTGTGCCCCAGATAATTGACGACCGCACCAGCTGCGATGCCTGTGGCGTGGGCAAAGCCCTCTATCATAACCGTGGGAAGCGGTAGACCACCCAACAGCCAGTTAAGCGCATAGGCGACAATGATCGTAACCAGTCCACCCCCGATATTGACCAGAATGAAATCACGGATTTCAAGAAACACCGGGCGCCTGTGCTGTGAAACAAATGCCCAGTAACGATAGATGATAAACCCGTAGATCATGCCCACCACGAGCGCCAGACAGACCGCCAGCAGATAGGGAAGATACTGACTGAATAAAAAGCGTATGCCCCAGTTGAGAAGGGCAGCACTGCCTCCGGCCAGAAGAAACCGTACCCGCATATCCAGCATCAATTTTGCAACAACCATCATGTAATTCCAATCCAGGCTGCCGCGAAGCAGGTGACCATTCCGCCCCCAAGAGCCAGACTCATTCTATCTCTTATGGCAAAGGCAACGGGGTCATCTTTCATCAGCCCTCTCTGACACATCAGCCAGATGCGCGAGATGAACAGAAACAGGAAGATCGGAAACCCCCATAACCATGTGATGTCACCGTAAAAGGTCCGTGTGAAAGCATCATCAATAATATAGAGCACCAGAATGAGAACAGCGCAGATGCCAGTGGCAACACCATTGGCAAGAATAAGCGGTAGGTCAAGAGTCTGATAGCCCCGCCCTCGTACTTCTTCTCCGCCTCGCATGAGAACGCCGGACACTTCTGTATGACGCTTGGCGAAACTGAGCGAGCCAAACAGAAACATCGAAAAGACGAGAAGCCACGGGGAAGCCGCTGTGCCGGCAGCGGCAATACCCAGCCCAAGCCGCAGGGTAAAGAGGCTCGCCAAGGTGAAGCCATCTATGATGGGATAGCGTTTCAAGCCAAAGGAATAAGCCAGCGTCGCCGCTATGTAAGCGATAACAATGAGCAGGGCGCTTTCGCCCGCCAGCAGAGACAAGGCGAGACCGAGAAGCAGAATTCCGGGCACAGACAGGATGCCAATCCTTATGGGCAGATCACCATTGGCGAGCGGGCGTCTGTTTTTGGACCAGTGGCGCCGGTCATCTGACAAATCGAGCAGGTCATTGACGAGATAAGTGGCCGATGCAACAAGATTGATGCCCCAGAAGGCAAGAAATGTTGCTATGATCGCCTGCGTGTCTCCAAGTCTGCCCGCAAGAAAAAGCGGAACGAAAACCAGCCCGTTTTTGGCCCATTGGTGAGGTCTCATCGCCTTGATGAAAGGCTTCCAGAGGGAATGGCGCGGCAGGACCTTTTCGATTGTTGTGTGCTTCTGGGCGGCTGCCAATACTTGTTTTGGCGCTTCCACGATCACTGCGGCCTTTGCGACCTTCCACACGGCAAGATCGGCCATTGCATCACCGGCATATGCAAAGCCATGAGGGAACCGTTCTTGCAGCACCCGCGCTTTTTGAGGACCTTTGAGATTGGTCTGGTCATCACTGGCGATGACTTCGCGTATATTGGGCAGGCGGGCTGCGACCTGCTTGGCAACACTGACATTGGCTGCTGTCGCAACATAAATGGGACGTCCCCTCTTTCCCTGTTCTGCCACATAGGAAAGCAGGGTCTGATTGAGCGGCAGGGACTGGACGTCGATATCCGTTTCGTTGGCCAGCTTATGCTTCAGGAATGCGCGCCCCTTGAGCATCCACCAAATGATAAGAAAAATATCCCATGGTCTCTTCTTCAGAAAGACCAGCATGGCTTCCAGAAGCATATCGCTGCGCACAACGGTTCCATCCAGATCCAGAACAAGGGGAAGCGCCTCTTTGGTCTGCTCATTCGGCATCTTTTCCTTCATCGGCTATTCCCCTCTCCGAGTGTAGAAATCCCAGCAGCTATTCAGATTCGTCTTTTTAAAATCCTGTTCCAGAGCACCCAGATAATATGGCATCATGTTTCCATCAGTGACATCGCAAAGATCGGCAAATACCCCGTCGGCGCTGGCCAGATAGGCTCGGGCCTCTTCAAGAGAGGGCTCTGGAACGGTTCGACCCATATCCATAACCAGTGTGGTATGCTTGGCTGGTGTCAGGCCGAGCAACCGTCCGAACGGATCGGAAAAGGAGATCGTGGTCGTGTGCTGTGTTTTGGCTCCAAGCCCTTTGTCCCTGAAAATCCGGGCAGCATCCAGAATCCCGTAAAGCTGAGCCAGATTGGCGGCAGGCGCATTGGATGTCGGATCATATGTGAGGAAAAAGCGATCAGTCTGAAGGGAGCGGATGCGATCTCTTTGCTGTTCAATCAATTGTCCGAGCAATTGGCTCCCTTCATCGGTTGGCAACGGGACGCGGGTGCCGGGAATCAAGGCATCCAGTTTCTGCTCGATGGCGGGTTGTTTTTCCCGCACAAGCATCTTCATGCTGCGATGAACAACCATGTCTGCAACGGGAAACAGCGTTGCTGCCAGCAAAAGCGCAGAGGTCACCTTGTGACGCTCCCAGGCAGCAGGACCAAACAGGCACGCAATCCCGGCGATCAACCCCAACCCTCCCGTATTCTGGCTTTCTGCCATGAAGGCGGCAGCCATGAGCAGAATGGTATCTATGGCATAGGCCTCATCGCAGATGATGGCAGACCAGCTTAAAGCGCGTTCCTTTCGAGAGAAGAAAAAACGTGCGAGCGCGGCCAAACCAATGAAGGCAACGATGCCTCCCGCCAGCCAATAGGTGAAAGCTGTATAGAATAGTTTGTAGAAGATCCCGTCTTGATTGACCGAAAGCATCGACCTGATATCGCCGATATAGGCCGAAATGAAGCCGCTCTGCAATTCCAGCCCAATCAGCAGAGCCCAGAACAGGCAAATCCCACCAAGAATGGTTGCCCATCGGCTGCGCCCGAGAATAACGGAGGCGAGCAGAATGCCACAAACCACCAGAAAGGCGGTAATTTTCAAGAAGAACAGCAGGCTGAGCAGATAAGCAAGCAGTATGGCATCAAATCGCGATTTTGGCAGCATATACCAGAGCCCTGCCAGAAAGAGCAGCGCTGTTGCGAAGCGGTTATAGGTCGCGAAATAGCTGATTTCAGAAAGATGGGTCTGGTCCAGTGTCATGGGAACCAGTGTGATCAGCGCCAACAAAAGAAAAGCGCATGCGAACTCTATAAGTGATCTGAAACGGGGAGCGAGCGCCATGAAAACAGGCAGAAACACCAGCCATGTCACGATGTGCAAGGAGACAAAGGCGTTGCTGAAGGGAAAAAGAGCCTCGCCCCAATTGACCAGATAGAATGCCAGTGAACCAATCGGTGAATTGAAGTCGATATGGGGAATTTGTCCTAGCGAAATCCTGTAAGCGCCATCCTGTATGAAAATAAAGTCAAAAATCGCTCGACCATAGGGCGCTTGTTGTAAAAACACATAACCGCACACGACGAGTAAAAGTGAAAAGGCCAGTAAAATAACCTGGCGAAATAGTATGTTTTGCATGAGAAAACCGCGACACTGAATATAAACTCTGACTAAAGTTACTATCCAAAATTTAATGCTAGGTTGTTTTAAAAATTTTCTCTCGCGCGGTCAGCATATGCATCAAGTCAACTTAATTTGGCTTAGATGATTGAAAATATGAAGAAATGCTCATTCAGTGGCAATTGAACTTGAAATGTATTGGGACGATCTACCGCAGGATGGCGGCAATATATTTACAGCGATGCGCTTTGTGAGCGGAAGGTAGTGTGCTGGATCGATACCACAACACTATCAATGGGAGCTGGGAAATTGCAATGAAAGGGGAGACAATACGCCCCGTCAGCCTCTACACCGGAGGAGAAGAGGAGAAAAAGCACAGTCTTGTTCAAGGAAAAGAATTGGCTGGGGTGGTAGGATTCGAACCTACGATACACGATACCAAAAACCGATGCCTTACCACTTGGCCACACCCCAGTAAGCCCGAATAATTGCTCCGGCTTAGAGTAGGCTTTCTATACAGAAGGCCGTTGTGTCGTGCAATGCTTTAAACCAAATTTTTCACAAGAGAGGGCCATCTTTCATAAATCGATTTGGGGTCTGCTATTAACATTGGCAGAAAATGGTCCTGTGAGCAGAGAAAAAGCTGCCTTTAGAATATCCGACGTGGAAATCTTTCAAAGAGTTTGCAAATTTGTCTTTATGCTCTTGCCATACCGCGATGGGGAGGCTATAAGCGCCTCCACCAGAGGTACGGAGCGTAGCGCAGCCTGGTAGCGCATCTGGTTTGGGACCAGAGGGTCGGAGGTTCGAATCCTCTCGCTCCGACCATTTATTCTTATTTCTCCAATAGTTATAGATGGTCGTTTCGCCTGAGGCGCAGGATGTTTTCTTGCGCCTGTGCGATTATTGCGGGCTTCTTTGTTGACATGAGGGCGCCGAGCCCGCAGGCCTTAATCCAGCGTCAAATTATCATCGAATACAGATCTGTTCGCCATATATTCAGGTTCGATATGAATCGTCACCACTGCGTGAGGCATTTCTTTTTGCAGGGCATTTTCGATTCTGTCGCAAATGGCGTGGGCGTCATAGACAGTCATCCGACTCGGCACCACAAGATGAAATTCGACGAAAATCACCCGACCTGCATGGCGTGTACGGATATCGTGGGCTTCTATCGCGCCGTCCGCATTGGCCATGATGGTCGTGCGCAGCTGCAATAGTTCCTCAGGGTCGATCGCCTCATCCATGAGGCCGCTCAAGGACCCCTTGATCAGTTCCCAACCTGTCCAGAGAATGGTGATGCCGACAAGCATGGCGAGCAGTGGATCAAGCCATATGATTCCCGTGAGTTTGGCCAACGTGACACCGGCGATGACGCCGATAGATGTCACAACATCGGTAAACAGATGTCTGCCGTCTGCTACCAGGGCGGGGGAACGCAGCTTTCTGCCTAAATGCACCAATGTAAAGGCCCAGAGAGCATTGAGGACGCCACCAAGGCCGTTGAGCACCAGTCCGATAACCGGCACCGACAGGTCGCGCGGATTGGTGAAAACCTTGTACGCTTCCATGAAAATGGCAATCGCAGCCAGAACCACCAGCACTCCTTCAGCCACCGCCGAGAGATATTCCGCCTTATGGTGGCCAAACTGGTGATTATGGTCAGCGGGCTTTTCACCAAGCCAGAGGGCAACCAGAACCGCAAAGGCGGCCGCCAGATTGATCAGGGTTTCCAGCGCATCAGAATAGAGCCCGACCGAGTTGGTCATGGCATAGGCTGCATATTTCAGCGCCAATACCACAACGGCAACCAAAACAGACCCAAGTGCTAATTGCTTGGATGACCATTTGCTTATTGGCATTTTGGTGGATGCTGGTTCAATCATGGTTTGTCGGAAGAGTCCATTTTGCGTGTTTCTGATAGATGCCGTCCAATCCAAGGCTCTGTCAAGCAGATCGGAGGCGGGTAGAGGGCTTCTCGCATAGGCCTAAGGTGATTCCCATATGTGAAATTGTCCTAACGGCTTTGCCGTGTATAACTGGCTTTGCCTGTTGGTGAGCGGTTCGGGGCAATTGTAATGATGCGCCGACAGTCCTAATGTTAGGCAAACTCCCCTTGAGTGCCGATAATAAAGTGTTCGTCTCCTTCAGCGGGGGCCTCGCGCCGATCAACGCTCCAAAGGGTTTCATCGGTTTCCATCATTGAAAAGATTAGAAGAAAAAGAAAGGGCTCTTCATGTCTCGCATCGTCTATGTCAATGGAGAATATCTGCCAGAGGAAGAGGCCAAGATCTCGATTTTTGATCGGGGCTTTCTGTTTGCTGACGGTGTCTATGAGGTTTCCACCATTCTTGATGGCAAGTTGGTCGACAATGCGGGCCATTTGGCGCGTCTGCAGCGCTCGCTCACCGAGCTTGATATTCCGGCTCCTTGCTCCATGGAAGAAATCGAGACAATCCAGCACACGCTGATCGAGCGAAACGCCATTACGGCGGGCAGTATCTATCTGCAGGTAACCCGCGGTGCTGAAGATCGCAATTTCCTCTGGTCAGACGGCCTGAAGCCATCGCTTATCATGTTCACCCAGACGCGTGGCGCCAAGATGGACAAAGTGGCTGAAAAGGGCCTTGATGTGATTTCCCTGCCGGATATCCGCTGGCAGCGACGCGACATCAAGACCTTGGCGCTTTTGCCAGCTTCACTGGCCAAGCGCAAGGCTATTGCTGAAGGCGCCAATGATGCATGGCTGGTTGAAGATGGCATGATCACCGAAGGCACCTCCAACAACGCCCATATCATCACCAAGGATGGCAAGCTGGTAACGCGCGCTCTATCCAACAAGATCCTGCATGGTATCACGCGCAAGGCGGTGCTCACCTTGGCCAAGGAAGCCGGGCTGACGGTTGAAGAGCGCAGCTTCTCCCCTGATGAGGTCAAGGATGCTGCAGAGGCATTCGTTACCTCAGCAACCATGTTTGTCTCACCTGTCGTCTCTTTTGATGGCGTAAAGATAGGAGACGGAAAACCCGGCCCCCACACCACGCGCTTGCGTGATCTTTATGTCGAGTTTGCCAAAAAGAGCCTGAGCTAAAAATCATTGCCCCTTGAATGTTGACGGCTTTAACCCCATTTCATCGGAGCAACTTTGATGCATGGAGAAAAGGTCTGCATTATGGGAAATCTCGATAAACCGTCTTTCGAGCCGGTCATGAGCTTGCTCGTTGGCCTGATGATCGTAGCTGCAATGGTGCTGGTCTGGCTTCTTTGATGGGGGTAGACGTCAAAAAATCAGACCCTTTTACAAGATTGGACATCCCGGCGCGCTCCGGGATGATCTTTTTAAGAGGAATTGACTATGACCGATAAAGCGACGCCAGAGAATGCTGCCGTTGAGCACGTCTATTTGAAAGACCGCATGCGCGGATATCGGGGATGGCTCAAGATCGTCGTTTATACCCTCTCCGGCATTGTCATGCTTTCCATGTTTGCCAGCAATCTGCTTCAAAGCTTCTAAAGGCGATCGGCTGGATCGGCCATTTTGGAAGAGGCACAAACATTTTCACGAGGCCACTATGACTGCCAAGCAAAGACAAAGGCTATGGAAACGCTGGTTAAGCCCGTCTCTCATTGCGCTTTGCGTTCTGGTCGGGCTGGCAAGCCAATCAGGCTTTTGGCGTGGTTTGAGCTGACATCACGCTTTTGCATCCAGATAATGCGCAATGCCTTTGGCTGCACGGAAGCCTTGTGAGAGACAGCCTGTGAGCAGATAGCCTCCCGTTGGAGCTTCCCAATCCAGCATCTCCCCGGCGATAAACAATCCCGGTGCTCTTTTTACCATCAGCGTTTCATCCAACTCTTCAAGCAACACGCCGCCCGCGGTGCTTATCGCCTCGGCGATGGGGCGAGGGGCCGTTACCCTGAGTGACAGATTTTTGATGGCGCTTGAGAGCTGATCAATATCATTCATTACGGATTTGTCCGTCAGAGCCTTGAGCAGAGCGGCCTGCACGCCCTGAAGCTTGAGGCTGCGCCGTAAATGGTTTGAGAATGATTGTTTGCCGCGCGGACGACAAAGGCGCTCTTTGACTTGCGCAAGTGTCAGATTGGGGCGCAGATCGATGCTCAGGATAACACTGCCGTCATTTTCCAAAGCATCGCGCATAGGGGCAGAGAGCGCATAGACAGGCCCTCCTTCGATTGCGCATTGGCCCCCACAATGATCAATATCCGATGCGCCGGTTCCAGATGCATTCTTGGGTTCATGGTGAGAGAGTACAAAATCTCCGCTGATAGATTTCCCTCCAAAGGAAAGGCGCACTGACTTCACCGGTGTGCCAGCCCATTCCTTGCCGAAGTCTTCCGGCAGATCGACATCAAAGCCGCAATTGGAAGGGCGATAGGGCACACATGCGATGCCTTGAGCGATGAGGGGCGCTAAAAAGGCTCCGTCTGTTCCAAGGCGTGGCCAACTGGGGCCTCCAAGAGCCAGAAGACAGGCGTCCGCTTCAAAGCATTGCTCCCCATGCTCTGTATGGAACAGCAATGCACCGGCCTCGTTCCAACCGATCCAGCGGTGCTTCGTTGCCAAGGTTGCGCCGCGTTCTTCAAGGCGTTTCATCAAGGCGCGGAGAAGGGGGGAGGCTTTCATGACTTTGGGAAAAATCCGACCCGTCGAGCCGACAAAATGAGGCTGCCCCAACATCTCCATCCAGTCGAGAATGGCCTTGGTGCCAAAATCTTCAAGCATGGGCTGCATCCAGTCAGCCGCCTTGTCATAATGCTTGGCAAAGGCGTCGGGATTGGCAAGGCCTGACCGATGAGAGATGTTGAGACCGCTTTTGCCTGCCATAAGGATCTTGCGCGCAGGGCTCGGCATTGCGTCAAACAGATGGATGGACAGGTCTGGGCGTAGGGCCGAGAGGCTGTCTGCAGCCATAAGGCCAGCAGCGCCCGCGCCAACAATCGCGACAGTCTTCTTTTTCTCTTGCATGCGCCCGTTTCCTCTTGTTCTGATCCAACAGACCTATCGCCGTCCAAACACAATGGCTAGGGGCATTTGTGGGTCATACAGAAAAAGGCCTCGAAACCTTGTTTCGAGGCCAGTTGGGACAGCAGTGTGAGTGGGCCGTCCGGGCTCAAGTTCGATTGGTCTCCCTGAACATGGTGCGTGTGTCTTCTCCTCCGCTGTGATTGACTGGGAACCATGCTCCAGACGCTTTGAGGGATATATGGCGTCTTTTACCTCCGGGAGTGAGAGGCCGCAGCTGGGCTGCGTAAAACTTTTAAATAACGCGCCTATTGGGTTCCGCGAAGTCGGAAACCGGCCACCGGGCGCTGTGTCCTCGGCTCGGGGGCTCCCGCCACCCGTTGCCAAATCGTTGGATTCCCCACGGCCTGTCGCTTATTCCAGCGATAGGGTACGTCCTGCCACGGCAGGATTGCAGGATTTAGATTATCCAGCACAAATTCACCGCGGTCGGTCCTGACCACCAGCACAGCGTGATAGGTGCCATCTTTCAGAAAGGCAGTTGTTAGCAGCAGAGCATCAGATGGCCAGCCTTTACTGAGCAGTTCTTGTTGCTTTGTAAGGGCATAATCTTCGCAGTCGCCTTCAGTTACATAGGCTGACCACTCATCAATTTGTCCGTCTGCACGGGCCTTGATGCTCCTGTTGATCGAGGCATTCACTTCAAGCAGCTGATTCCAGCTCTCTTGAGAGAGTGCAACTGTGCCTTGACCGTAGCGATTGCACGCAGCGGGGTTGTTTGCACAGTAGTAGACATGACCGGCTGGAGGGCTGGTCCGTTCTGTCATACGCATTGTGCCGGCTGCGGCCAGAGCATTGTTGGGCGCGAGCACGACAATCAGGCCGGCTGACGCTACGCCTGCCAACAGACTTCTTCTTACAAAGCTTGTCAGTTGTGAATGCCGAAACAAGGTGACCCCCTAAGTGAACAACGCCTAACAAGCCTAGCGAGGGCTTTTAAAGAAGGCGTGAGAAATTATGGGGGATTTCAAATCAATTATAAACGAAAAATTAACCTTGATCCGAAGGTTTTATACGATTCGTTTATTCAGACCATATCCGGCAGGGCGTGGAGGGCCGAGGGTTTGAAGATAAAGTCTTTTTCAGGGTGTGGTTCTAATTTGTAAAGCCTTGATAAAGGATTTTTTGTCGTAGGCGCCGATATTTGATCCAAATGAAAGCAATGAAAAATGTGACGAGAATTCAATGCTTTTGTCATCAGGCTTACCAAAATCAAACAGCGATCGTGAAAATTGACGAGGATTTTAAGGGGGCTGTAAACGATTCTGAGCATGGGTTCTTCAGGGACGGCTGCGCATGAAGCCTAACTTGATGAGCATTGCCTAGAGGATCAATCGTCTTGCCAGGTCGTTTCGTCCCTATGGGCTCGCTGGGGCAGTAGGTGCCGCAGAAGCCAGAGAATGGTCATGGCGGGCACGATCAGCAGGAAGCGTTCACTGTTGGCTTCGAAATGCAGGCTGCTGAATTCACCATGGCTTCCCAGTAGCGACAGCGTCTCCCAGAAAAAGGTGACGGTGAAGAGCAATCCCAACAGTGCTTTCGTGGAAACCGTAAATCTCATTGTCTTATGCCTGCTTCTTGCGGCTCGATCTTGAAGGGCTCATCGGGGAGCCAGTCGGGCTATATAAGAAGACTATCACATCTTACTTTCGCTTCGTTTAAAGGCATGGATAAAATTCTAAGGATGCCGCGTCGTTTTTAAACCGACGAGATGAGTCTTGAACCTGCGCACTATCGAGGAGTTTTGAATCAGTTTCTCAAGCATTTGAATCAATATCTGAAGCTGCTTGAATCATTTTATGAAGGAGGGCGAATCTTTTTGTTAGAAAATGCGCCTAAGGGTCTGAAGTGACACACTCTATCTGGGCTATAAAGTGACACCTTCGCGGTTGAACTTCAGTTTCTAGAAGGCTCTCCATAAAAAAAGAGCGATGGTCGAAACCACCGCTCCAGATCGAACCGGGTAGGTCATGAAGGCCGGGCGTGATGCGTAGCTGACCACATCACACCAGGCCTTGAGACGATCTATTCGCAAAGATCGACTTTCATGTCCCAGTTCTTGATTTTCATCGTGCCATTCTGGGCAAGATTGAGCTGCATCTTGAAGACGCGATCCCACAGCTGAGGCTCGTGGCCCACGCCGCGACGGATACAGTCTTTCTCGGCCATGTCGAAATACTCGTTCATGATGTCCTTGTAATCCGGATGGACGCAGTTGTTGATGATGCAATGCGCACGATCACGAGGAGCCAGACCACGCAAGTCAGCAAGACCCTGCTCGGTTACCACAACGTCGAGGTCATGCTCAGTGTGGTCGATATGCTGGGCGTGAGGAACAACGCAGCAGATGCCGGTCGGGTCGGTCTTGGATGGACGAACCGATGGCGTATGCATGATCTTCAGGAAGCCGGAGCGCAGGAAGTCACCCGACCCGCCGATGCCGTTCACGATGCGGGTACCGCTGATCAAGGTCGAGTTGGCATGGCCATACATGTCGATTTCGATCGGCGTGTTCATCGCAATCACACCGAGGCGGCGAGCCACTTCGGGGTTATTGGAGATGGACAGCGGACGCAGAATGATCTTGTCCTGATAGAACTCGCGGCGCTCAATGAAGCGCGGCATGCCGTTATCCTGAGAAAGAGACAGCGAACAGGAAGACGCATAGTCGAGGCGGCCGGAGTCGAACAGATCCAGCATGCCGTCCTGCAGCACTTCTGTATAAACACTGAGGTTATAGAATGGACCATTGGCCAGACCACCGACAACTGCGTTGGCGATGGAGCCAACACCAGACTGCAGTGGCAGCAGGTTCTCTGGCAAACGGTTATGCTTCACTTCGTTCTTGAAGAAGTCGAGCAGATGGCTGGCGATTGCGACAGAGCCTTCATCCGGATCGGCCAGAGCGCGGCCCTTGTCGGTATATTCGGATTCGACGATAGCAACGATCTTGCTCGGGTCACAAGGAATGCAAGGCATGCCGATACGGCTGTTTGCCTTGGTGATACCGATGATTTCACGATGCGGAGGAGCATGCAGAACCATGATGTCATGCATACCTTCATAGGAAGGCATCGCAGTGTTGACTTCAAGAATGATGTTGTCGCAGGTCTGGATGATTTCAGGGATCACGCCAACAGAAGCGGAAGGAACAAGACATCCGTCTTCGGTAACAGCTGACACCTCGATAATTGCAAGGTCGAGCTTACCGGATTTGGAATCCTTGGTGTAGAAGCCGTAGGCCAGATCCTGAGCGAACAGAGACAAATGCTTGTCGCCCATGCGGATGCGGCCTTCGTTGATGGCCTTGGCGATGTTCTTGCCGGTCTGGTAAGGCCAGCGGCGGTCGATCATGTCGTTGTCGGCCCAGCGCCCTTCGGTCTCAGCACCAACGGAAGCACCGATGAACAGGTTGAACTTCAGTTTGCCTTGAAGATTATTTTTCTCGACATGCTCGGCCAGTGCGATAGGCACAGCCTTTGGATACCCTGCAGGCGTAAAACCGGACCAACCCAAGTTCATGCCATCCTTGAACATGTCGATGGTGTCTTCCACCTTCATGACTTTGTTCATAAGGAATGGACAGCGGACTCGATCTTCCAGTGTTCCATACATACCCATTCTTGTTTTCTCCTGTGAGGATCTGTTTTTAATGTTTCGGGTCTGCCCAACGTTCCGAGCGGGAGGATTGTGGGCACATTTCAGAAAAGCAACTCTTGATATGACGTAACCGGGAGGGAGAAGAGGCCGTGCCGGAGGCCGTCTGCCGCACTGTTCTTATCGACGCATATATTCTGTCACCCAGACAGGCCGACGGGCAACGCAAAGCTGTGCTTACGAAGGAAGAAAAGCAGGCCGGACTTTTTACCACTCCGGGGGTGGTTGACATCTTCTTTGCCTGAGACAGGTTGTCATACATTGTCTTGAGGGTATTCCCTGATTGAGAACCGCAAATTTAATGGCTCTTTTCATCCTAAAGTGTAACACCAACAAAGGGTAGCGGGAATTCGGACCAAGGGTGAACTATTGACGAATATTTGTAAAATCTCGCGCAAGAAATATGAGGAAAAACCCCGATTTGTTTTTCATTTTGTCTTGAGTCAATGATCTCTGGAGGAGGGGCTTCGCAATCGGCTTGAATGTCGGGATTCTGCTAATTTCTAGTGGCATCAAAGCCAAGCTTTTTAGTGCAGAAGTGATCAGAAAAAGAGTGCGCGAATCGGCTTTACGCGTGCGCGCACTTGGTGTTTGGAAGGGCAGATTAAGAGGTCGTGCGAGCCCTTTTTGTCTGGCTCACTCCGGCTGACAAATGTTGCCTCCCAGAATGGCCTTCATGGTTCTGAACAGCAAACCGATAATCACAAGGACCAAAAGACCGAAAAGTCCATATCCGATCGTCTCATGGATGCTCGACTGGATCTTCTCTGCATATAGCAGAGTGGAGATGGTCAACGCCGCCAGCGGGAAGCTATAGGCCCACCATGACATCGCAAAGGATATGCGCGAGAGCTTGGGCACCTGAAGTAGAATGATCAGGAAGAAGAAGACGCCGGTATAATAGAGAATCCGTGAGAATGGATCGATTTCGCCTGTCATCGAAACAAAGGAAACGAATCCCACAGCAGGCGGAGCAATCAGGATCATCAGCGTTGGCAAGAGCCGTTCAGGCAGCGGATTGTGGAAAACCAGACGGTTGAAAACCAGCGTCAAAAGCACGATCCAGAAGAGAATGCCGATCGCAAAAAAGAACCAGGAAATCTCCGTATATCCGAGACGGCTTCCCGCAATCGGAACAAGGATATTGCCGACAACAGGAATGAACCAGGCTGGATTGAGATGCATCAATTCAAAGTTCCTGTGGCCGATCCAGGTGGAGAGAACCGCCAGTGTTCCAAGCAGATGCAGCATACTTCCCACGGCCCAAAATCCTAAGGAAAGCGCATGGGAAAAGGGGCCGAACGCTGAGCCCATCAGAATAAGTCCTATGGAAGCTGCTGGGAAGAAGCATAGCCGCACTGGATGATGCCACTCCCACGAGATGGCTTCGGGATATCTGATTGCCTTGAGAAGATAGATCCCGAGCAGTATGGCAAAGACAATTCCCGTAAAAGCCAATAAATACAGACTGTTGCCGTGTGCCATGCCTAAGCTTTTCTCAAGTCTTTCTGTGGCGAGCGTAAAGCCGGCCAGCCCCATCACCATGGCAAAGAAGGCATTTGGAAAATGCTTTAGACGGGGTTCCGATTCTGCCAGTGATGGCCCTGATGCGCCACCATGAGCCGTTGCGGCAGAGGAGGAGATCGTCTCCTGCGGGGTGCTGAACTGCGACATTCTGTCTCTCCATTTATCCGCATAAATTTAAACAAGTAAACTTGATACTTCTTATCACAAGTGTTACAACATAACCAACATTTGATTGTTGGGAAACAATAAACTTAATTTTATTCGAAAGTATGAAAATATAAGAGGACAATCTGGCATTCATCGCTTTCCCTCAAGGAGAGTCGATGGCACTGCTGCCCGTATCGATCACCCCGGTCTCTAATCGATATGGGCAGCAGTGCATTTTTTATGTTCGATTGAATATGAATCTGTCATTGTTGGCTATGATACTCAAGATGCTATACTAAGGTATAGAGCAGGTGGCGTCCGAATTTGTGATTCTGGATTGCAGCGACGACACCGTTTACTTGGCCAAGGTTTGGAGGTTTCATGCGTCTTACTCAGCATTCCAACTATGCAATGCGCCTGCTTATGTATTGCGCTCTTAAGCCTGAGCAGACCGTACGCCTGGCTGAGATTGCAGAGGCCTATGACATTTCTGGACACCATCTCAATAAAATAGCCCAGCGTTTGGTCCATATTGGCGCCATCCACGCCATTCGAGGCCGAAATGGAGGCATTCGTCTGGCCAAAGATCCCAAAGACATCAATGTTGGTGAGATCATCCGGCAAACCGAAGAGAATATGCTCATTGTTGAGTGCTTTTCTGAGGAGACAAATACCTGCCCGTTGATCACCGAATGTAAATTCCGCACCTTATTGCAGAATGCCTTGGACGCATTTTTGAAGGTTCTGGATTCGCAGACGCTAGCGGATATGATCGCTCATCCCGATTGTCTCAAGCCGCTATTGGGTATGAGCGAGCAAATTGGTAGCCTTGGTCAGATGCACCGACCAGACTGCGCCTAACCAATCTTTACTCTTGAACGCTCTGATGTTGATAGAGACAGCGGCTCATTGGTTTGCGCTGGCTCTTTCGTGCGTGAATCGTTTGCCCAAGTCTCGGAAAGACCGGGCAAGGGACGGTTTATTATCGAAATTTACCGTTGAAGCCCGCGAAGTGTCCGCAGTCGATGATATCCCCAGACAATTGAGATCATTCACAAACCTGCTTTGTATGTCTCATGGACAAAGACTTCTTTGGCCAGCAATGGCGGGTGTGGCGGTTTTTATGGGCTCACGAGCATATGCTAGTATACCATATTTACCCCGAGCTATGCTTTTGATACATTTCGGTACAAATATGTAATGCTAATTGCGAAGATGACCTCTTGCAAAGGGGCGACTAAAGTCGGCACGAATTTTAACGCGCGCTGACTTAGGATCGAACTCATTTAGTCGACAGCCACAATCAGGTTTTTGAACTGGTATTGTGGCTCTTTATTATTATTTGCTGCGTTTAGGAGTGGACAGGGACAATCATGCGTATTCTGGTTCTTGGTGGTTATGGCCTGATCGGATCGGAAATATGCCGAGCCTTACTGCGTGCTGAGCATGAGGTCGTGAGCCTGTCTCGAACACCCAGAGAAGCGGCTCGGCTGCTGCCGCAAGTCGAATGGCATACCGGTGACATGCGCCGCATGCTTGATTCCAGCGAATGGATGCATTTGCTGGACGATGTTGATGCTGTGGTCAATGCTGCCAGCGCCCTGCAGGATGGCTTGATGGCCGATCTGGAAGCGGTGCACCATCTTTCGGTCAAAGCCTGTCTTGATGCTTGCGAAGAGCGCGGCATTCTGCGCTTCGTGCAGATTTCATCGACAGGCGCCGAACCCAACGCTCCTACCGCCTTTATGCGCACCAAGGCAGTTGGCGACGATATCGTCATGGATTCCTCCATTGAATGGGTCGTGCTGCGGCCGGGGCTTGTTCTGGCGCCTTCTGCCTACAGCGGAACGGCTCTTTTGCGTCTGCTGGCTGGGTTCCCTTATGTGCAACCGCTCATGATGGCGGATCGCCGTATTCAAACCATTCATATTGATGAACTGACCGAAGCCGCGCTTATGGCTGTTGAAGGTCGCATTCCCGCGCAGGCCGATATCGACCTCGTGGAAGCAGCAAGCCACTCTTTCGAGGAGCTGGTGGCAAGCATGCGCAACTGGCTTGGCTTTTCTCCTGCTGTCAAAAGTTTTCGTTTTTCGGGCTGGACTGCCAATCTGATTACCAGCTTTGCCAATGGTCTTGGCCGTTTGGGCTGGCGGTCGCCCATGCGTACCACTGCGCTTCAGGTGCTCGAAGGGCACGTCAATGGTGATCCGACCCTGTGGCACTCCATCTCTGGGCGCTATTGCCGCTCTTATGAAGAAACTCTGGCCATGATGCCGAGCACGACTCAGGAGCGCTGGTTTTCAAAATTGGCATTGTTGCTGCCAGTGCTGGTCGCCACCCTGTCTCTCTTTTGGATATTGACCGGCGTTCTCACGCTGTTTGACATGCAACTGGCAGCCAAGAGTTTGACAGGCTCTGGTGCAACGGTGCTTCAGGTGCAGTTCTTGCTTGCCAGTGCCGCCTTCATTGATATTGCCTTGGGTATCGCTATTCTCATCCGTAGGATGGCCTATCAGGTCTGCCTGGCCATGGTCATTATGACCGTAATTTATCTGCTATCAGCCAGTATTCTGGTCCCAGCCCTATGGATGGACCCAGCCGGAGCCCTGCTGAAGGCTATTCCGGCCTTGATGGTCGCCTTGGTTACACGCGCTTTGCTCGGTAGCCGCTAAGCGCAGCTCCTGTTCTATTTCAGCTTGAGCCACCAGTCCGCGAGGCTTTCGCGCACACGATCATGCTTGCCCTTGGTTGTCTTCGAGGCGAAAAGCGCATTGAGAATGGCTTCTTCTACGGCTTCAATTGTCGCGCTGAACAGATGATCCAATTGATCTTCATGCAGCATTTCCATTGCGAGGACGGGCGTGTCCGGAGCATCGTGAGGCAGGCGGCCCGCTGTCGAGAAACCGAGCACGACGTCGCCACTGCCTGATCCAAACTGGGTGCCTGTGCGCGCAAGACCTGCTGTTGCGCGCTTGCAGATGCGCTTGATCTGACGCGATGTCAGCGGTGCATCTGTTGCCAGTAGAATGATGATTGAGCCTAGTTCCGCGTTCTGCTCGCTTTCCTGATAAGTCAGGATCTCAGCTCCGATTGGCCGGCCATTGACCATGAGATCGGGCAGGCGGCCCATGTTGCATAAGGTCGTGGCTGCCAGCGTAAAGCTGCGCGGACCAATCTCGACTATACGTGAAGATGAGCCGATGCCACCCTTGAGGCCATAGCTGCTCATGCCCGTTCCCGCGCCAACAGCACCTTGCACCAGCTGCGGATCATGATGAGCAAGGGCCTGCAAAACATGGTCTTCAGAAACATGCAGCCCGCGAATATCATTCAGATATGCCCCGTCGTTGCATTCCATGACGATTGGGTTGACGGTGCCCGTCGTCTCTCCGATGGCTGGGTGCCCGTCGAGCATATGCTTGACCAGAGCGGTCGAGGCAGTGCCAACCGACAGGGTGTTGGTCAGAACAATGGGCGTTTCCAATTGCCCAAGCTCCTCCAACTGCATCAGGCCGATGCTTTTGCCAAAGCCATTGATCACATGGCAAGCCGCAACGCACTTGTTCTGGAAAACCGAATCCGGCGTTGGGTGAACAACGGTCACACCGGTTTGCATCGCGCCATCGGACAAGGTGACATGACCAAAGGAGAGGCCATCAATGTCGGCCATGCTGTTGGTCGGGCCTGTTGGCCGTTTGCCAATCTGAATGTCAAAGTCGCGCGCATATGCCATGATCTGAAGTCTCGTTGCATCATAGGAAAAGTGGGCGAACCCTAGACAAATGCACACCATTTCTCAAGACATTCTGCTTCCCTTCGGGAATGACTATCCCCTTGTGCTTCATGAGGACTGGGGCTAGGCTCTTTCGCAAATTGAAGTCGTTTTCTTTATGGGTGTCCAAAACGACGAAAGATCAAGAAACGAGGGTGCAATGTCTGTTCTGGTGGAAGTGACACGCGGTGTGCGGGTGGAAAGCTGGCATATGGGAGCCATAGCGGTGGTCGATGCGTCCGGCGAGCTGGTTTCTTCCATTGGCGACATAGAAAGCCCGGTCTTTCCGCGCTCGGCCATCAAGGGATTGCAAGCCTTGCCTTTGATTGAATCCGGCGCCGCAGATCATTTTCATCTACCTCCCGAAGCGCTTTCCATTGCCTGTGCTTCCCACAATGGCGAAGAGGTGCATGTTGATACGGTCAAAGCCATGCTCAAGGCATGTGGTCTGGCTGAAGGCGCACTTGAATGCGGCGCTCACAGCCCACGATATGAGATTGATCAGGCAATTTTGCATGGGCGCGGTGCAGCGCCCACGGCAGCAAACAACAACTGCTCCGGCAAGCATGCCGGCTTCCTCTGCTTTGCACAGGAGGCAGGATTTGATCATCATGGCTATGTCAAAGTTGATCATCCTGTACAGCGGGAGGTGAGGGCCGTTCTTGAGCAAACCACCGGCTTCTCTCTTGAAGGAGAGGCGGGGATGGACCTGTGTGGCATCGACGGTTGCTCAATCCCCACTTATGCCATTCCGCTCAAGAATCTCGCCCATGCCTTCGCTCGCTTTGGTACTGGTACCGATTTTGCGCCGGAACGGGCGAAAGCAGCCCAAAGATTGCGGCAAGCGGTGGCCAAGGCTCCTTACATGGTCGCAGGGCATGATCGATTCTGTACGTCGGTCATGGAGATATTCGGCGAGCGGGCCTTTGTTAAAACCGGAGCCGAGGGGGTCTTTTGTGCCAGCTTCCCCGAACAGGGGCTCGGCGTGGCGATTAAATGCTGGGACGGCGCAACCCGGGCATCTGAAATCATGATGGCGGCAGCGATTGACGCCTTCGTGCCCATGAGCGAAGGAGAGGCGGTCGCCATGGACGATTGGCGCGAGCAAAAGCAGGTCAACTGGAACGGCATTCATGTGGGCGCAGTGAAGCTGGTCGATGGCGCACTGTCTCACCTGATGCAGAAACTCAAGGCCTAGTCGAGCACTTCTGTGTTCGTCTGGATATCTCCGTCGCGTGTGACGTTAAAGCCAGACAATTTCCCGGTTGCCGTCGGGGGCAGTCTTGGGTGCTATGCACGAGGGAGTATCGTTTCTCAGTTGGGTTTGGGTGTTGTAGAAATCCTCTTTGAGAAGATTGCTCAAGGGGATCTTCAAGAGTCGATGCATGACGCGGTCAAGGTCGTGAGCGTAAAACGGCTTTTTCAGAACGCCAGCAATGTCTTCTCCCCGATATTGCTCTAGCAGCGCTTCGTTGTCTTTGGTGCTCATCAGCACAACACGACACAAAGATTGCCTCTCGGTAATATATTTGATCATCCCGGCACCAAGCCAGTCTTTCGCGGATGGATCGACCAGCATGATTTGGTAAGGGATGGATTTGCAAAGCGAAACGGCCAGCGAACCATTCTCCGCTTCCGAAATCATCAGATCGAATGAGCTGTCGGTAAGAAGCTTGAAGACGATATGGCGAGCAGCTGGCTGCGAGTCGACAACAAGGGCAGACAACCGCGTCTTCTGGGCAAGACGCCGTTTTAGCAGGCGCACCACATCTGCCTTTTTAAGCGGTTTCTGGATGCAGTCATAGAGGTTGGCTTTCGTTGCCCGGGCAAGTGTTTCTTGGCTGAAATAGTCTGCCATTAAAATGCAAAGTCTGCCCTGAGCAAGGGGCCCCAGCAGTTCAAGAATATCTAGACCGGAATTATTGGAAAGCTGTTCACTGATGAGCAGCATATCGACTGGCTGCTCCGTGAGGATGGTGCGCAAAATGTCAGCGGATGATGCCTCCAATATGGTAACATCTGGATCTATATCGGAAAATTTATGCGCTAAGCCTTGGCGCTCATTGGCATTTGCATCAGCAATGACAATGGCTCCCTTGCCTTTCCTCATTGAACCGTGTCCCCATTTCAAGTTCAATTTCCTCTACCTTAAAGCAAAGTGGTTAAAACTATTGTTACAATCAGAAACATATAGGGTGACCCTGCATTTTCTGGCTCTTGGTATTTTGCACATGGATGTTGCGCGTAGCTTGTGCGATCAGGGGAGCGATCAATGCTCCGTTGCGCGCTTTTGGTGAGCACAAAGAAAAAGCCGCGAGCCTTGGGCACGCGACTTTTTGAGATTTATAGAGGTAAAAAAGCTGGATGGGGATCAGCAGAAAGCCAGGGAGATCAATCCTTCTTGAGGCTCGCGAGCAGTTGGCTCATCACATCCTCAACCGCAACAGAGGCAGGCAGCGTTCCGCTTTCCACGCATCTTTCCACCTGCTCGAGCAGCTTGGTGACCTCTTCTTTCTCGCGTAACAGGGACTTCATGCGGTCTTCCAGCATGGACCACATCCAGCGAACCTGCTGTCCGCTGCGTTTCTCTTGCAGTTCACCGCTTTCGGAGAGCTTTTCCTGATGTTCGACAACTTTGTTCCACATCTTGTCGAGGCTCTCGTTGGCAAGGCCCGAGACGGTCATCACCGGTGGAGTCCAGTTTTGGCTGACCGGCGTCATGATATGCAATGCAGCCCGATATTGTGCCGCAGCCTTGCGGGCGCGGGCCCAGCCGTCCCCATCGGCCTTGTTCACTGCAATCATATCGGCGATTTCCAGAACGCCTTTTTTGATGCCCTGCAGTTCGTCGCCCGCACCGGGCAACATCAGCACGAGGAAGAAGTCGACCATGTCGGCAACCGTGGTCTCTGACTGGCCGATACCAACGGTTTCCACCAGAATGACATCATATCCGGCGGCTTCGCAAAGGAACATGGTTTCGCGCGTCCGGGCGGCCACGCCACCCAGCGTACCAGCAGAAGGAGAAGGGCGAATAAAAGCGTTCGGGTCGTTGCAGAGCTGTTCCATACGGGTCTTGTCGCCCAGAATGGAGCCACCCGTGCGGGTAGAGGAGGGGTCAACTGCCAGAACCGCGACCTTCTTGCCCGCTTCGGTCAGGTTCTTGCCCAACTGGTCAATCGTGGTGGATTTGCCAACGCCCGGAACGCCGGTAATGCCAACGCGATGAGCCTTGCCGGAATGGGGGAGCAGTTGGGTCAGCAAATCGCGTGCAATGGCCCGGTGTGCGGGCTTGCGGCTTTCTACAAGCGTTATGGCTCTGGCAAGGGATGCTCGGTTCCCCTCCAGGATTTGTTTGGCCAGAAGATCAGCATTCAAATGAGCAGGTACCATAACGTCTTTCCTTCGCCCGTTGGTTGGGCGCATTCTTGTCTCAGTGTTAATGGTTGTTCGTACGATCACAGTTTTATCGCCTTTTTGCCATGAGAGTCGCATGGCGGCAAGGCCGGAACAATGCCTAGCGCATCTAAAGCGCCTTGTCTGCTTGTCAAAATGGGCTGTTGATTTCCGCTTGGCGTCATTCGTCCGTGGCAGGATCGTTCGGTTTGGTAGCCTTGCGCCGAGGCTAGAAGGCCTAATAGTTTACATCGATTGCGATTTGATCGCGGCTTGGATCTGGCATGGCGATTGGCTTGGCTGGATCACACGCGCTATTGTCCCGCAAGACAACATGATCATTCTGGACCGTAAGAGCATAAGGCTCGAACAACAGCGTGCCCGGTTTTTCCCCGTCGCCAGAAACCGAGAGCTCGGCGCGGAAACGCATCATGTTGCTGGCCAGACCATAGCTTGGCAAATCGGGTAGCAACTTGACGACCCCTTCGGTCACGATTTGTTGGTTGCTTTTGCTGGTCAGCGTCATATGGAACCCATCGCACCAGTTTGCAGGAACCTCTCCCTCAATCAGCATGTCGCCTCCCAGCTCTGCGCCTGATCGAAGTCCTTCAATATTAACGCTGGCAGCAGAGAAGCCCTTGGCATTATGCCTGCTCACCCTGAGCGCTTCTCCACCAAAATGGGGGGCAAAGCGCTCTGAGAGCGAAGCACTGAAAATCGAGGCCGGAACATAGACATCATACTGACCGTCGGCCACCGCCCCCAGAATTCCGGGATTGAAATGGAAGGAAAGGCCTGCAATCTTGCTGGCTTCGCGCGAGGGGACAAGCGTGAAATTCTGAAGGAGTGACAGGCTTGGTTGAAGATTCTTGAGCCAAGAATCCTGATCAGGCCGCACCAGCGTCCCCAGACGGATAGATTTCTGGCGTACGATATCGGTCTGGATATAGGCATCGATCAGCTTGATCGTGCTGCCCAGCTCATTGGCATCCTTGGCTTGAAACAAATCCTGCAGCCCGAATGGCGCATTGTTCACATTGTCATAGTTGAAGCTCAGGATCTGGCCAATCTGCTTTTGCCCATCAAGGCTCTTAACCTCTTCAAGATACAGAGAGCTGAAATCTGCTGAATAAAAACGGTCTTCGACGCGTCCCGTCACCACCAAAGCGGGGCGTTCTTCTAGCGGTGTTTTACTTTTTTGTGAGGCATCTGCCTGCGCGCTTGCTTCGTCGCCTTTCGCTATCTGTTTCTGCCGCTGGGTCTGCCATTGCTCAAGAGCGCGCTCTTCGAGAATATTGCGCAGATAGCGGCTCAGCATGGTGTGGTCCACCAACGCGTTTGGCATCAAATAGGTGATGGACGCGTCCTGTGAATAGAGTAGAAATGGCCTCTGCTGCGTAAATAATGCCGAAAAACTCTTGCGCAGCGCAGGGCCTGCATTCACTGCTTCTTCAAGATCCGACGCATTTTTATCTGCAGCAGACAAAGGCGCAGCTTCCGGTTTTTCGGCCTCTGCGGTCGCGTCAGAGATTTCAGAAGGCATGCCACCTTCGGTGATGGGAGCAACTTCCAAAATTGGGGCCCCAATTTTCGGTTCACCAGTCTGTGCCGGGATATCAAGCTCATCCTGATTGAGTGATGAAGGCACATTCGGCAGGAGCGGACTCGTCATGGAAGGTGGCATCGTCGACTGACCAGGTGAGGCCGCTGGTTTCGGCTCTGCCTTGTTGCTTTCGCTGGCAGCGCCAGCGGCCAACAGAGAGAAAGGGGCGGTTGGTCGGCCTGCCTTCATGACAAAGGGTGCGGTGCGAATATCTGACTGAAGAAGCCAAGGAGACCTGTTCCCCACCACAAGGGGCTGGCTCGCTCCGCGCACATCGATCCGTTTATAGACTACAGGTACAGCGCCCGTTGCGTTGGGCTTTTTTTCAAGCAAAGGCTGGGCAAGCGCAGAAGAAGTGGCAAGACAGACAGCGACAAACCCCAGCAGTCCAGCAGCCGCTTTGGGCGCTTTGCCAGCTTCGTCTGAGAGCCTCTGCCTATATTTGCCAGTCTGCGCTGTCATCTCATTTACTCTTTTCGCAAAAGGATTTGTTTTGCGGAAGGTTTGGTTTAAAAAAGTTTCCGGTCAATTTTGAGGCAGACGCCTCAATTTGCGCTACGAGCCATGGCCGAAAGACCATCACGCAGAAACGGGCTCTAAGTCAATGATTTAAAAGGCTAGGGTGTCCAGAGAATGCGCTGCAGCGTCGCCCTTTGCAAATCGGATGAGGACGGTAGTCGATCAAACGGGCCCTTATATTCTGAAATGGCAAAGACAAGTGAAACCTTCTCGGTGTTTGCTGCCTTGCAGATGGCCATACCGCGCCAGAGATTTTTGCCCACACGACAGGCTCTGCGCGGCAGATGTACCTGTGCGAAGGTCATGCCGAGGCGCTCACCATTGGGGCCGGCAACCGCATCGCCAACACCATGGACAACGCCGATTTTGCCACCGGTGCCTTTGAAAATCTGAACCATCTGCATGCCGTCGCGAAAGGCCGCGTAGGTCCACTGGGTGTCGTTCTCACCGGCGGTCTGGATCGTCTCGATGTCAAAGCCGGGCAGGGCTGCTCCGATGGACTTGGGCCCGTAGCCTGTCTCCGGAGTTAGGCCACTAATACCTGCATCTGTGACTGTCAGAACGGCCCGCGGCGGCGGAGCGCCAGCTGAATCCGTCATGGATCCCATCGGAACGCTGCAACCAGCCAGAGTGAGCAATAGGGCAAAACCGGGAAGGGAACGCAAAACTGATTTGAGCAATAGTGTGTGCATCAATGATACCGATTAAAAACAGAGGTGCAGGCGCAAATGCAGCCTGTCGCATGGTCGAAACACCAGCCGCTGAATGCATAGCAGATTCGGAAGAGAAGGCCAGTCGCAACACCGCATTAAGCCCGCATCCTCCCTATTTGATCCAGAGACGGACAATTTGGAAAACTCGGCGAAAGTGTATATGTGTGACCAAATTATTCAAGCTCTGAATGCATATACCTTCTTGGGTGAATCTGCCGCAGAGAAATGCGGTGCTTCGCAAGCGTCTGATGTCTTCTCTTAAGTGACTAGGCACTACCTAAATCCGGATCTGGGCGTTAGTTTGGCAAATGCCTGAGAGAGCGAAAGAAAAGATCAAAAAGAGGCTGAACCCTTGAGGGCCCAGCCTCACATCGATTGGAAGCTTGCTCTTTGCCTATTCGGCCAGAGCTGCCAGAACGCGAACCCAGGAGCGGATGCCCTTGTGGTAGCTTTCGAGATTGTATTTCTCGTTCGGCGAATGGATATTGTCGGTTTCAAGTGCATAGCCGATGAGCATGGAATCCATACCCAGAATATCCTTGAATTCGCTAACGATCGGAATGGAGCCGCCCATGCCCATCATGATGGTGTCTTTGCCCCATTCATCCTTGAGTGCTGCGGCACCCTTTTTAAGGGGTGGGAAGTCAGCAGAAAGGCTGTGACCGGGTGCAGAGCCATGTTCGGTATAGTCAACCGAGCAATCCGCGGGCAGGCGCTCCTCGACGAAAGCGCGCAGATTTTCGCGGATTTTGTCAGGGTCCTGTTTGCCCACGAGACGACAGGAAATCTTGGCCGACGCCTGAGACGCAATCACGGTCTTGAAGCCCGAGCCGGTGTAGCCACCCGTAATGCCGTTGAATTCGCAAGTCGGGCGTGCGTTGAGCTGCTCATAAACACTATAGCCGGTTTCCCCTGCCGGAATAGAAAGACCGACATCTTTGAGGAATTCCGCTTCATCAAATGGCAGCGCATCCCATTGGGCTTTCACATCCGGAGCAAGCTCTTCCACGCCGTCATAAAAGCCCGGAATCTGAACCCTTCCATTGTCATCATGCAAATCAGCAAGGATGCGCGAGAGAATCCGGATCGGGTTCGCTGCAGGACCGCCATAGGACCCGGAATGCAGATCGCGGTTTGCTGCCGTGATGGTGATTTCTTCGCCCATCAGGCCGCGCAACATCGTTGTGATCGCTGGTGTTTCGGGATCGAACATGGTGGTGTCGCACACTAGGGCCAGATCCTTGGAAAGCTCGTCCTTATGCTCATTGAGGAAAGGCAACAGGCTTGAAGAGCCGCTTTCTTCTTCCCCTTCAAACAGAATGGAAACCGCAATCGGCAGGGAGCCATTGATTTCCTTATAAGCGCGGCAGGCTTCCACAAAGGTCAGCATCTGGCCTTTGTCGTCAGAAGAGCCTCGGCCGAAGATCATTTTAACGCCGTCTTTTTCGAAAACCTTGGCATTGAAGGGATCGTCGTCCCACAATTCCAGTGGATCAACAGGCTGGACATCATAGTGGGCGTAAAACAGAACATGAGGGCCCGGCTTGGCAGACGTATCGCTGTCGTGTCCAACGACCATCGGATGCCCCGGGGTCTGGTGAACGCGCGTGTCGATTCCGATGCCATTCAGCTCTTTTGCAATCCAGTCGGCTGCCTTCTGGCATTCTTCCTTATAGGCGGGATCGGTGGAAATGGATTTGAAGCCAACCAGTGTAATCAGGCGTTTGAGGGAAGCATCGAAATTGGCGTCGACCTGCGCCAATACGGAATCAAGATTTGTCATGAAATTACCTTATCGGAACGGAATAAGCACGCGCTTGAGCGCAATGCTGATGGCCCAAACGCTATCAGCTTCCTGATGGTGACGCCAGCCTTGCTCTAGTAACTTTCACACATGTCTCAGATTTGATCCAGAGAGCTGTGATCAGCCACCATTGGTTTAGAGAAAGACCACTTCTTCCTCAGCAGAACGGCCTGAACGGCCCGGTGTGGAGAGCGTTGACATATCGATGTCGAAATCGTTCGAGAGAAATGGATCGGGGCCGTCTGTGAGAGCGCCATTCCCCGCTTCATTGGTGAGGGGCAGCGTGCTGGTAGCTATATTTTCAGCAAGACTTGAAGGCTGATCGGGCGTTGCGCCGTTTTCCCTTATGGCAACAGAATTAGGTACATCTTGCGCATTGAGCTGCTTCATGGCGGTTTGCATGGCTGACATCTGCTCAATGGCTGTCGTATTTGCTGATGGAGCCTTGGCGTTTGATGTCGTCTCTTCGGTCTCGTCGGCTCCCGTGCTCTGAGACCTAATCCTCTTTACGGCAAAGCTCTTGCTAAGAGCCTCAGCACTTGCAGCATCTTCTGGTGGGTTTGCTTGGCTCTTGAGAGCGGGAACAGGGACCTTCTTTCTTGGCTTTGACCAGCCGAGTTCTTCATCACTTTGCGGAACAAAGCGTGCTGCTAGCTCAAGATGTTTGCGAACCGTATCAATTGATGTGGGGAGAATTACGAGGGATGCGATACCCAGTTTGCGCGCGTTGATCACATCCTGTGCCGTCGCCTTCTTGGAGCAGAGAATAAGACATACACCGCGCCCGCCGGAAAATTCTACCTGTCTTGCCGGAATGAGCATCTTGGCAATATGCTCAGGACCATAGCTCTCATCAACAAAGACAACATCCGCTTGCCCTGCGGCAACAATAGAGATTGCCTGCTCAATGTCAGACATGGAGAGCGGATGCTCTATGTCACAATTTTTGAGTAGATTGGCCCACAATTGACGGTCATGGCGCCTTGGGGCTAAAACCATGACTGATAGGCTTTTGACTGGTATCAAGCGACGCGACACTTTTGCCTCATTTATTATTGTTGTTAAGGCCTCAGACCCCAGTTGTCCTAACCTAACGTTTCTTGACCCCTGATTTGTACAAGAATGCAAAAATAGGCCACACCTACTGGTGATGGCCCATGATTGCTAACAATTCCTTGTAATTCGTAAAAATTCAAGAATTTATATAAGTGTCAGTTAACAGGAACTTGCGTCAATAGAACAGTCGTTTACCGTCCGCTTTTAAGGCTGCCCAAAATGCCTCTTACAATGGCTCTGCCTAAAGAAGAGGCAACCGAGCGGACGACGGATTTCATCGCGGCCTCGGCAACAGTTTGTCTGCCAGAACTGCGTCTGCTGGATGATTTGCGCGTTTCGCTTTGTGGGCGATCATCCCTATCGAAATCAGGCAATGTGAAGCCTGTGCGGCCTTTGTTCTTGGTCTTGCTTATCTCTTCTTGCTGACGTTGCTCTTCTTCTCGTTCGATCTTATTCTGCGCTCTGCTCTGCAAGACTTCATAGGCGCTTTCCCGATCCACAACCCGATCATAGATACCCAGAATGGGGCTATTGGTTATGATTTCTTTGCGTTCGCTCTCCGTAAGAGGCCCAATGCGTGAGCTCGGTGGGCGGATCAGGGTGCGCTGAACCATGGATGGCACGCCCTTCTTCAGCAAAGTGGAGACCAGCGCCTCACCGACGCCCAACTCTGTGATGACCTGCCGGGTATCAAGTGCCGGATTGGGGCGGAAGGTGTCGGCTGCTACCCGAACGGCCTTTTGGTCGCGAGGGGTATAAGCTCTTAGTGCATGCTGTATACGGTTGCCAAGCTGGGACAATACGTCATCGGGCACATCAAGCGGGTTTTGCGTAACGAAATAGACGCCAACGCCCTTGGAGCGGATCAGCTTTACCACCTGTTCCACCTTATCAACGAGCACTTTCGGGGCATCTTCAAACAAGAGATGTGCCTCGTCAAAGAAGAAGACCAGCCGCGGTCTATTCCTATCGCCGACTTCTGGCAGTTCCTCGAACAATTCCGAGAGAAGCCACAATAGGAAAGTCGCATAAAGGCGAGGGGATTGCATTAGCTTGTCTGCAGCCAGAATGGATACAATGCCGCGACCATCTCGCGTGGTGCGCATCAGATCCAGGATGTCGAGCGCGGTCTCGCCGAAGAAATGCTCTGCGCCCTGTTGCTCTAGAACCAGCAGGTCGCGCTGGATGGCTCCTATCGAGGCGGTGGAGATATTGCCATATACGGTTGAAAGCTCTTTGCGCCTCTCTTCCATATTTACGAGAAGTGCCCGTAGATCTTTCAGGTCCAGCAACAACATGCCTTCGTCATCGGCCAGCTTGAAGGCAATGTTGAGAATGCCCTCCTGCGTATCATTCAAGCCGAGCAGACGGGCAAGCAGCAACGGTCCCATATCTGTGATGGTCGTTCGTACAGGGTGCCCTTGCTCACCAAACAGATCCCAGAAGATGGTTGGCACGGACGCGAAGTCATAGTCTTCACTAAGGCCGATTGTCTCTGCACGTTTGGTTAGAAAGTCTTTCGCTTCCCCTTTGGCCGCTAGCCCGGAGAGATCTCCCTTGACGTCGGCACAAAAGACAGGAACGCCGGCATTGGAAAAGCCTTCTGCGAGAATTTGCAGCGAGACTGTCTTGCCCGTTCCTGTCGCTCCCGTGATCAGTCCGTGCCGGTTAGCCAGAGAAAGGGTCAGATATTCACCCTGACTGGTTTGCGTGCCGTCTTCAGCAGAGAGAAAAGAGGTGCCGAGATAAACGGCCTCATCATGCAACATGGTCATGGCTTATCCTGTTCTGAATCTTTGGCTTCCCAATCATCCCTGAAGTCCGGTCCTCCCAGTAGATTGAAATGCAAACGCTTAGTAAGGTCCAAATCCTGACAATAAAGTCTTGGTTCAAAGGCGCACTCTATTCAAAGGCGCAAATGCTAATGCAATGTCAGAAGTGCAATATACCGAATCTTTTACGTTGGTTGATCTGTCTGCGCAATATGATTGATCGTTACCGGACCAGCTATCAGACAATAGAAGCCATGTTTCCGGTGCTTGGATAGATCATTCCCGGTGATTGGTCGAATGACAGATCAATCAGCTGTTTCTTTCATGGCCTATTGTAAGCTATGTAAAGACTCAAACGCCTTATTCTGTGCCATTTACATTCAGGAGTTCATTATGGAACAAGTCATTGCCCGGATCGCGTCAGCTGCAGGAATACCCGAAGACCTCGCCATGACTGCCGTCAAGATCATTCTCAATTTTCTTTCCAAAGAAGCCCCCGAAGACAAGATGAACATGCTGGTTGAGGCGTTGGGAGCGCAGTCGCTTATGGAAAGTGCTGCTGAAAGCGAGGAAAGCGGCGGCGGGCTGCTGGGCGGCTTGATGGGTGCGATGGGCGGCATGGGTGGCATGGGCGGTGCTATGGCTGCGCTGAACCAACTGACCAGCGAAGGCCTCAGCATGGGGGAGATCCAGACCGTTGCTTCGGAGTTGATTACCGTCGCCAAGGAAAATGCAGACGATAGTCTGGTGGACGATGTCGTCAATTCTGTGCCTGCACTTCGCCAGATCCTGTAATCAGGCACATCTAATACTTGCAGGCTGCCTCTTTATACTACACTGTGTTGGTGGTGATCATACCCTATGCTCGCTGCCAACAATCAGGAGGATGGCGCCGGGCGGACCAAGGGAAAATGGTTCGGTCACCATTCATTCGTGTGGAGGCAAATAATGACATCTTATTCTATTGCAAAAATCGAGGGAATCGGCCCGGCCTATACCGAGAAGCTGAAGGCTGTTGGCATCACCAACACCAACGCCTATCTGGAAAAAGCCAAGGATGCTGCTGGGCGCAAGGCTCTGGAAGAGGAGACCGGCATAGACCATGCCCGCATCCTCAAATGGGCGAACATGGCAGATCTGATGCGCATCAAGGGCGTGGGGGAGGAATATTCTGAATTGCTCGAAGCGGCCGGTGTAGATACGGTCAAGGAATTGCGCAATCGTAACGCCGTCAACCTGACCGCCGCGATGAAAGACGCCAACGTGGAGAAGAAACTCGTTCGACAGGTTCCTGCTCTGGCAAATGTTGAAAGATGGGTTGCAGA
Source organism: uncultured Cohaesibacter sp. (assembly GCF_963682185.1). NCBI lineage: Bacteria > Pseudomonadati > Pseudomonadota > Alphaproteobacteria > Hyphomicrobiales > Cohaesibacteraceae > Cohaesibacter > uncultured Cohaesibacter sp. The sequence continues at coordinate 4,749,753 of NZ_OY821667.1, forward strand.
GGCAAAGCAATTGCCGCCCATGATGACCTACTAACAATTTGCCAGATTGGCATCGAAAAGCCAGCGACACATCTCGCTGGCTTTTTCTTTTCTTCGAGCGCTTTAGGCGCGGTTTCTTGTAGAACGGCGCAGCTTCGCTCGAATGGTGCTGCAAAGACTCAATATGATCCGCTCTTTATGAGATCAGCGGAGCTGGATCTGACCATAACGCATGGCCTCAACAACTGTTTGCGTTTTGTTGGCCGCCTGCATTTTCTCAGATGCATTTTGCAGATGGGCATGAACGGTGCGCTGTGAGATATGGAGTTCGTCGGCGATGTCTCCGGCGGTTTTCCCTTCGGCCGTCATGCTTAGAACCAACTTTTCACGCGTTGAAAGTTCTCCCGGTCGGCTGGAAAGAATCGGATGAACCGAATGCATTTCGGCCAATTCATGCTGAATGGTTGTTGTCAGGGCTGTCAGCTCTCGCTCGGATACATTCAACTCAGGTCCGGCTACGCAGATGGCCACTTGCATGACATTAAAATGATGTACATGAATGCCGATCAGGGTGCGATAGGTGCGAGGGCTGGAGCCGCTGCGCTGCAAAAGGCCAATGAGCGAGGAGTCCTTGATCCAGCTATTTTCCTTTTCATCGAGATTCCAGCATGTTGGTTTGGAAAGAACGGCAATGCGCCGCAAAAGATCGTCACTGCCGCGCACTTGTGCAAGATGTGCGCTGGACAGAATGCTATCACCCCAGTGTTGATAGAGGACCAGTTTGCCAAGGTCGCGGCCGGGAAGGGGAAGACCTGTGATAAGAATATGCTCTGCACCGAACGATCTGAAACGTGATACGACACTCTCAAAAAATGCGTCCGGATTTTTTGCTGGTTGAGTGACAGAAATGGTCTTGTCAGAGGGAGCCCAACGGGAATCAGTCATGGATATAAACTGCTGTTTCGATGTTGAAATATAATCAGACACAACGGCCTGACCGACAAAAAATAAAGCAACAGTCAATCAGGTTGGATTATCTCTTTCCTGAAACACTATCGCTTTCCCACTTAGACCCGTCCAAGATGTTGGACTATTGTACAAATGTGAGCAAGCGAAAAAGCGGAGAGACAAGATTATCAATGTAATTTTTCTCTGCTTTGGTTCAAAAGTTAGGTAAATTTTCCCCAGCTTGATTCTTTAAGATACGGAGTTGTGAGGAACGTTCGTAATTTTTGAACGTTTCAAAGCCGTATGATTCTTTGCTTGGGCTGCTATGCGAAAAAATTATGTTCCTCTGAAAGAGTTGCCGGGAACGATTTGCAAATGCTCAATGGTCGATATTCAAGGCTGGATAATTTTCGATCAACAGCACCATTCGGAGAGCTTGCGAAGAAGGGGGGATAGGCTTTAGTCTAAGGGTTGGAGTGACTTAGCTGCACTTTTTTTGCCAATCTTCAGGAATAGATAAAAATCCGACCTATTCATGTGCTTTCAAACTGAGCGGATGCAAGGCCGAAGCTCCATCGGTCTTTTGCAATTTTACCATCCTTCAGAAAGCACTATGTCTGAAAACCAGCTTAATTATTGGCTTAGGATAATGAGATAGGACAAAGATCGGTGATGCAAAGTGTATATCCTTGCGACCTGATGCAGAAATTAAGTGACCTGCATCATGTCTTGATAAGGACAGATGCACGATAAAAAGACAATTAGAGGATTGTGCGCGGGGGCGGTCTGCCCCTTCGGAATCTTTCCTCGATAATTGGGAGTGAATATGATGAGCGAAGCGTTGAGGATAGCCGAGACATTTCCAGGCTATTCCCGTGAAGACTGGGTCGCGATGGTCGAAAAGGCACTCAAGGGCCAGCCGATTTCTCGCCTCACAACGAAAACAGTAGACGGCACGGAAATCACCCCGATTTTCGAAAGAGCCGCAGGGAAAGCGCCTTTGGCGATGCGTCCCAAGGATACCCCTTGGGCAGTTTGCCAGCGGATGGATCATCCTGATGCTGCCAAGGCAAACGAACTGGTTTTGAATGACCTTTTGAATGGCGTAAACATGATCAGCATCCCGTTTGCTGGTAGCGCCGCTGCACGAGGCTACGGCCTGGCTGCAGACAAGGATGTTCTTGCAAAGGCTTTGAACGAAGTCGTCATGGATCTGATCGCATTTCGTCTGGAAACCGGGGCTGCTGGTGATGCTGCTGCCAAGGCTTTCGCAGATGTTGTTGCAGACAAGGGCGCAGATGCTGCTTCCGTGAAGGTTTCCTTCGGTCTTGATCCGATTGGTTGTTTTGCAAGCACCGGTGCTCTGCCGTCCGATTGGGCTGCTACTCTGGTCAGCACGATCAAGGATCTGAAAGCAAAAGGCTTTAAGGGACCTTTCATTACCGCTGATGCACGGCCTTACCATGATGCCGGCGCCAGCGACGCACAGGAATTGGGCGCAGTTGCTGCAACTATTGTCGCTTACTGGCGTGTTCTGGAAGAAGCTGGTTTCGAGGCTTCTGAAGCTCTTGGCATGATTGATGTGGTGCTTTCCGTTGAAGCAAACCAGTTTGCTTCTCTGGCCAAGATGCGTGCGATGCGTCACTTGTGGGCTCTTATTGTGGAAGCCGCTGGTGTTGATTTCTTGCCTCTCTGCATTCATGCCGAGACCTCCTGGGCAATGATGACGCGTCTTGATCCATATGTGAACATTCTGCGTGAAACCACCGCCTGCTTTGCTGCCGGTGTTGGTGGGGCTGACAGCGTTTGCATCGTTCCGCACACGATGGCACTGGGTCTGCCGACTTGGCATGACCGTCGCATTTCTCGCAACCTGCAGACCATGCTGATTGAAGAATCAAACCTTTATCGCGTAACCGACCCTGCCGCAGGGTCTGGGTATGTTGAAAGCATGACGGATGAAACCGGCGCAATTGCCTGGGCTCTGTTCCAGGAAGCTGAAAAAGCCGGTGGTGCAGTTGAAGCGTTGAAAAAAGGTCTCTTTGTTGATGCAATCGCCAAATCCAACGATGCACGCAACAAGTTAATTGCAACCCGTCGCGCAGCGCTGACCGGCGCATCGGCCTTCCCGAACATCGAAGAAAAAGATGTTGAAGTGGTTGACGTTGCTCCTATTGCTCTGGCTCTTCCGGCTGCTGGTGAAACCTGCACGCCTTTGAAGGTCGTTCGCCTTTCCGAGCCTTATGAAGCTCTGCGTGAGGCTGCCAAGGCTGCCGGTAATCCTCCGGTCTTCTTTGCCAACATGGGCCGCATTGCTGACTTCACCGCACGCGCAACATGGACGAAGAACTTCTTCGAAGCTGGTGGCATCAAGGCTTTGTCTGAAAAAGGCTACACCGATCCGGCAGAAGCTGCTGCCGACTTCAAGACTTCCGGTGCTGCGATCGCTGCTATCGTTGGTCCTGATGGCCTTTATGAAGAAAATGGCACCGCTTTTGCCAAGGCTCTGAAAGAAGCAGGCGCGAAAATGGTTTATATCGCAGGTCGTCCGAAAGATCTCATGGAAGCACTCTCTGCTGCCGGTGTTGATTCTTTCGCTTTCGAAAGCTGCGATGTGCTTGCCGAACTCAATAAAATTCATGACGTTCTGGGCGTTGCCCCAGTCGCCAAGGCAGAAGCATAAGGAGCTGGAATTATGAGCAAGATCCCTAACTTTGCCGACATAGCATTCAAGGCGGCCAGCCCTTCTGTGACCGCTGGTGATTCCCTCTGGCATACGCCGGAAGGAATCGACGTAAAAGACGCCTATGCCGAGAGTGAAATCTCCAAATATGATTTCCTCAACACCTGGCCGGGTCTGGCCCCGTTCGTGCGTGGCCCATATCCGACCATGTATGCACAGCGCCCATGGACGATCCGTCAGTATGCCGGTTTCTCCACCGCTGAAGACTCCAACGCCTTCTACCGCCGCAACCTTGCTGCTGGTCAGAAAGGCCTGTCCATCGCGTTTGACCTTGCCACGCACCGTGGTTACGACTCAGACCATCCGCGCGTTGTTGGTGACGTCGGCATGGCCGGTGTTGCGATTGACAGCATCTACGACATGCGCACCCTGTTTGACGGTATTCCGCTCGACAAGATGTCCGTGTCCATGACCATGAACGGTGCTGTTCTTCCTGTTATGGCGCTGTATATCATCGCTGCAGAAGAGCAGGGTGTTTCTCAGGACAAACTGGCCGGGACCATTCAGAACGACATTCTGAAAGAGTTCATGGTTCGTAACACCTACATCTACCCACCGCATCCTTCCATGCGCATCATCTCGGACATCTTTGCTTATACGTCCCAGAATATGCCGAAATTCAACTCCATCTCGATCTCCGGCTACCACATGCAGGAAGCTGGTGCTACGGCTGACCTTGAGCTGGCCTACACGATCGCTGACGGTCTGGAATATATCGGTGCTGGCGTGGAAACCGGTCTGGACGTGGATGCTTTCGCACCGCGCCTGTCCTTCTTCTGGTCAATTGGCATGAACTTCTTCATGGAAGTTGCCAAAATGCGTGCCGCTCGTCTGGTTTGGGCTAAACTCGTCAAAGAGAAGTTCAATCCGAAGAATCCGAAGTCCTATTCCCTGCGTACCCACTCCCAGACCTCTGGTTGGTCGCTCACCGCTCAGGATGTTTACAACAACATCGGGCGTACCGCGATTGAAGCAATGGGCGCAACGCAAGGGCATACCCAGTCTCTGCATACCAACGCTCTTGACGAAGCGCTGGCTCTGCCGACTGACTTCTCTGCACGTATCGCTCGTAACACCCAGCTGTTCCTGCAGCAGGAAAGCATGACCACCAAAGTCATCGACCCTTGGGGCGGTTCTCACTATGTTGAGAAACTCACCGCTGAGCTGGCTGAAAAAGCCCTTGCTCACATCAAGGAAGTTGAAAGCCTTGGCGGCATGGCAAAAGCCATCGAAGCCGGTATTCCTAAACTGCGCATCGAAGAAGCTGCTGCAAAAACTCAGGCTCGCATCGACGGCGGTTCCCAGACTGTTGTTGGCGTGAACAAATACAAGCCAGACTTCGAAGAAGACATCGAAGTGCTGCAGGTTGACAACACCTCTGTTCGTCAGCAGCAGCTCGACAAACTGGCTCGCCTGAGAGCTGAACGTGATCAGGGCGAAGTGGATCAGGCTCTTGCAGACCTGACTGCAGCAGCCGAACAGGGCAATGGCAACCTGCTTGATCTCTCCGTTAAGGCAGCGCGCGTTAAAGCCACTGTTGGTGAAATCAGCTACGCACTGGAAAAAGTTTACGGTCGCCATCGCGCCGAAATCAAATCCATCTCCGGTGTCTATCGTAAAGAGGTTGGTGCCATGTCCGACGTCGTACAGAAAGTCTCCAAACTGGTTGATGAGTTCGAAGCAAACGACGGTCGTCGTCCTCGTATTCTCATCGCCAAAATGGGCCAGGATGGTCACGATCGCGGCCAGAAGGTTATTGCCTCCGGCTTTGCTGACCTTGGCTTCGACGTTGATATCGGACCTCTCTTCCAGACCCCTGAAGAAGCTGGCCGTCAGGCTGTCGAAAACGACGTTCATGTGGTTGCTGCCTCTTCGTTGGCTGCAGGTCACCTGACCCTCGTACCGGCTCTGCGTGATGCTCTGGCTGCTGAAGGTCGTCCGGACATCATGATCGTTGCTGGTGGTGTTATTCCGCCACAGGATTATGATGCGCTGTATGCTGCGGGCGCCTCTGCCATCTATCCTCCGGGAACGGTTATTGCTGAAGCTGCTATCGATCTCATCGGTCAGCTCAACAAACGCCTCGGCTACACCAAGGATGCTGCTGAATAAGCTCAGCGCGTTTTGCTTCAAGCAATATGAAATCAAGAGAGGCCGCCCTTGGGTGGCCTCTTTTTTGATCTGATAACGTGCGGCATCTGAGCTGCGACAGACTGTCTTGGCAGGAAATAGCGGCCTCTTTCTTGACTCTTGTGATGCGCTCCCCACTTGTTGAAGATCAATTCAACGGGAGATAAATATTTCATGCTTATTACCACCACCTCCAGCGTACAGGGCCGCGTCATTCGCGACTATAAGGGCATCGTTAATGGGGAAGCCATTCTGGGCGCCAACGTGTTCAAGGACTTCTTTGCAGGCATTAGGGATATTGTCGGCGGACGTTCTGGCGCCTATGAATCCGAGCTCCAGCGCGCCCGTGAAATCGCGCTTGATGAAATGACCCAGCACGCCCATCGTCTGGGCGCCAATGCAATCATCGGCGTAGATGTCGATTATGAAACCGTTGGCGACAAAGGCTCTATGCTGATGGTCGCCGCCTCTGGAACAGCTGTCGTCATCGAGTAACGAATCGCCGATACTCTCATTTGAAAATGCCCTGCAATGGCCAACGCTATCCGGTGCGTGACGCGCGCTTTAAAGCGGTGGCCAAAGAGGGCGTTTTGAAAGGTGAGACAATCAGATGAAAAATCTATGTGTATTCTGCGGCTCCAGTTGGGGGCGGAAAAAAGAATTCGAAGAAGCGGCCATTGCCTTGTCAAAAGAGATTGCAAGGCGCGGCTATGGCCTCGTCTATGGCGGATCTTCTGCCGGGTTGATGGGCGCCTGTGCCGATGCTGCCTTGGCCGAAGGGGGCAAGGTGATCGGCATTTTGCCTAATGCGCTCAAAGCCAAGGAAATCGACCACAAGGGGCTGACCGAGCTACATCTGGTGGAAAGCATGCATGAGCGCAAAAAGCTGATGGAAGAGCTTTCCGATGGTTTCATATCGATTCCTGGCGGCATCGGCACCATGGATGAGCTGTTCGAGATGTGGACCTGGGCCACACTGGGTTGGCACGAAAAACCTTCTGCGCTTTTCAATGTTGCTGGCTATTATGATGATCTCATCCGGTTTCTGGATCGAACCGCAGAAGATGCTTTCGTCAAGCAGGAGCATCGAGACATGTTGATTGTCGAAACGGACATAGTGCAGCTATTCGACCGTCTGGAAAACTATGTCGCCCCCAAGGTTGGCAAATGGATTCCAAAGGACGATGCTCTCTAGCATAGCGCACCTGTCTTCTGGCATGGCATCATTTCTCTATACCGCAGACTTTTCGCCCCGACATGAAAGAGGCATTTATGGTTGAATTTATAAGATTGTCCGATTGTCCCGCCATCATCGAGCAATGTGCCAGCTTTCACGCAACGCTCTCTGGCGATGACAGCGGCGAGGGGCTGGAGATGCGTATAGCCGCCTTCCGTCGACTCGCTCTGGATGGTGAGCAGGAAGATGGCATCGTGGCGCTCTTTGATGAAGGGGATCAGACAGGAAAGATTGCAGGTCTTGCGGTTTTGCTTGCCGCCGAGTTGGAGGCCTTTGAAGAACTGGGACCTTGGCAGACCGGCATGAAGATCAGTCCGGCAGTCAAGGATCAGGAAGCTTTGAAATCTGCGCTGAGCGATCAGATTGAAGACCTGGCTCTGGATCTTGGCCATGATCAGATCTTCGTGCATGCAGACGAGCGAGGCTGGTTTGAGGCGCGGGGCTATTCCGAGATTGAAGCTTTTGAGAGAGGCGGGGAGACGCTTTGGGTGCTTGGCAAGTCATTGTAAAGTAGCAAAAAGCCCCTTTTTTCATGGCCTGGATGACCGAAGATAAAAGGGGCTCTTTGAATTCTTCAAACTTGCTTTTTCTACAAGGTCAAAAGGCCTTTCAGATCCTTGAACTGGGCAACCGGGGAGAGATCGCGATATTCATCCAGATCGGCTGTGCGGTTAATCCAGACCGTGCGGAAACCGTAAGCCGTAGCGCCAGCCACATCCCAACGGTTGGAAGACTGGAAAGAAATGGCCTCAGGGAAACAGCGGAACGCAGTCATGGCCAGGTCATAAACCGATGACTGGGTCTTGTAGGTTTTCACATCATCGGCGCTCAGAATATGGTCGAACAGGTCACCCAAGCCGTTTTTCTCAACTGCGGCGTCCAGCATACTGTGAGTGCCGTTGGATAGAATAGCCAACTGTGCGTCGCGGGCTTTCAATTCTTCAAGAACCGGGCGAACGTCTTCAAAGGCATCGGCTTCATGATAGGTATCAAGCAAGGCCTGACGTAAGGAGCGGTCGGCATCGGGAATCCGTTCATAGGCAAAATCGAGGGCGCGTTCCGTCAGGGTCCAAAAATCGGCATAGCGGCCGGTGAGGGCACGCACCCAGCTATATTCAAGCTGCTTTGATCGCCAAATTTCGGAAAGATGCGCTGCGTTGGGGCCGAGTTGGTCAGAATATCGACGCACGGCAGCATGCACATCGAAAAGGGTTCCATAAGCATCAAATACATAAATCGAGCATGCGTCTGAGCCAGCCATGCTTTTTTCTCCTTGAAATGTCTTTTGGATAGGCCACGGAAGTCGTCCGGGTAGAATTGCACCATTCGCAACTGAAGTGAGGTCCTATAATTTGCACAGGCGTTATAAGAATGCAACGTGTGATCACAGGATATGTTCCAGAGTTATCGGGAAGAATTTTATTGATTGGACGAACAATATGTATCGCTTTTTGCAGAATTTGAGCCTATAAGAATGAACCTCATCTATTTGCACTCCGCTCAAGGAATGGCTTGACCTGAGACTGCTTTATGGTTTCCATCTAGCTGGCAGTCATCCAGCTCCCACCCCTTGAACCCGGTTCAATCAGCCCAATCAAAATGAGACAGTTTGCCTCACGAGACTTTTCTCCAAGATTGTCGGTTTTCCGCTATGGATAGGGGAGCGAGCGAGAGGAAATAAAAGCAAGGAATATTTCAATGGCAGAATTTTCACAAACCTGGACTTGGTATAAAGGCGAATGGCTCGAAGGCAACCCGGCGATGATGGGCCCGCGCGCGCACGCATTCTGGCAGGGCTCGACCGTATTTGACGGTGCCCGCTATTTCGAAGGCGTGATGCCCGATCTTGATCGCCACTGTGAGCGTATCAATCGCTCTTGCGAAACCCTTCTCATGAAGCCGACCATGAAGACCGGCGAAATCATGGAACTGGCTGCTGAAGGTTGTCAGAAATTTGGCGGTCGCGCCGTTTATATTCGCCCGACCTATTGGGGCCTTGGCAGCCTGGCGTCCGTGATCAATGTGGATCCCGACGACATTGAATTCTGCCTGACGCTGTTTGATGCTGAGATGCCGGATCCGAACAATGGCACCCGTGTGACCACCACCAAATTCCGTCGTCCGACTCTTGAGACAATGCCGACCAACGCCAAGGCATCCGGTCTTTACATCAACAATGCCCGCTGCTTGAAAGAAGCCATGGACAAGGGCTTTGACAATGCCATTGTCTGCGACATGCTTGGCAACGTGGCTGAACTGGCATCCGCCAACTTCTTCATCGTCAAGGATGGTATCGTCAAGACCTCTGTTCCCAACGGCAGCTTCCTGAATGGTATTACCCGTCAGCGCACAATTCAGTTGCTGCGCGATGCTGGTGAAACCGTTGTCGAATGCTCTTTGACCCTTGATGATTGTCGCGAAGCGGATGAAATGTTCTCGACCGGCAACTACTCCAAAGTTGTTCCGATCCTCGCATTTGATGATCGCCAGTATGATCATGGTCCGATCGCCAAAAAGGCACGCGAACTTTACTGGGAATTTGCATTCAAAAAGTGAGACCTGCGCGGGAACCTGTCGTTCCGGCAAGTTTGAAGGGGAGGGTGCAAGCCTTCCCCTTTTTTGTTTCCTGTTTTGTTTCCAGATTTCCGATATTGGTTATGTGTTGTGATTTGCCCTGCTTTTGACATTTTACTGGCTTACTGAGTGAGCTAAAGAGAAATAGGCATCTGCAATATATGCCCGCCTCAAATTAGATTGCTTCCATCTGATGGCTCTGCCCGGAGCACAAGCAAGATTGAGATGGGCGTGTAAAAGATGCGCAGCCGGATCAGGAAAGGTCAGAATTTGCCTTTCAAGATCTGGATAGGAGATCACCGTCAGGAGCAAAATGATGAAAAGCAAACGACCCTTATCGTTTCTGATTGTTGCAAGCCTGTCGATTGCGTTTGTGTTGCCCGTCATTGATGCAGCCAACGCATTTCCATCCGGTGCAGGAGGAGGGGGAAGTCCTTCTTCCTTGCCACCCGGTGCCGCACCGGAAAGAGCCCTCTTAGGGCATGGTATGCTCGTACAGGCAGCGTCATCAAGACCCCAGAAGCAGGTTACCACCGGCAATGCCCACAACATCCGCCCCAATCCGAAACCATCCAAATGCTTGATGCTTGCCAAAAAGATCGGCGCCTCGCGCGTGTGGTGGGGGCGTCATGTGGGAGCCAAGGAAGTGGAAGATGACGATCTGTTTTTTTCGGTCGGGCCGCGCAGGGTTGAGTTCGATGATATCGGATGTTTTAGCACCAAGAAGGATTGCCAGAATTGGCTCTATTGGAAGCGCACGGAATATCCAATATTTGCCTCTATTAGTCCATGCCGCAGAGGATTGTAACCTTCTTTGCCTAAGACCGTTGCCATCATGACTGGCTGAAACACAATCAATCGACAAACAAAAACCCCACCTCGACGAGATGGGGTTTTTGTTTGTCTGTAAGGGCATGTGGTAAGATAGACAAACCACACGCCCCTCAGGTCTTTGAGAGTTATCAGGAAGCGGCTTCGAGAAGCTCTGCCACATATTCCCAATTGACCAGATTGTCGAACCAGGCCTCAAGATATTTCGGGCGCGCGTTGCGATAGTCGATATAGTAGGAATGTTCCCAAACGTCGCAGCCAAGCAGTGGTGTGCCACCATGAACCAGCGGGTTTTCGCCATTCGGGGTCTTGGTCACAGCAAGCTTGCCGTCTACCAGAGCCAGCCATGCCCAGCCAGAACCAAACTGTGTAACACCAGCATTGATAAAGTCAGCACGGAACTTGTCCATACCGCCGAGATCTTCGTCGATCTTGGCTGCCAGAGCGCCCGGAACGCCGCCTTCCTTGGCAACAGGTTTCATCCATTTCCAGAAATGAACATGGTTGTAATGCTGAGCGGCGTTGTTGAAGAGACCGGCATTTTTGCCGAAGCTTTCCTTGATTACGTCTTCAAGGTTTTTGCCTTCCAGACCGGAATCCTTGAGAAGGTTGTTGCCGTTGGTAACGTACGCCATATGGTGCTTGTCATGGTGGAATTCGAGGGTCTCTGCAGACATGAAATCGCCAAGAGCGTCATAGGCATATGGAAGTTCGGGAAGTTCAAAAGCCATTGAAATATCTCCATTTAATTGAAAGGACTACCGGCGTGAAAGTCGGAAATAAATTTGATCTGTATCAAAAATAATGCTTGTTGCTCATGACCACAAGGGGGAGCCTAAATCATTTTCCTGAAACAGTTTCAAATGTCCGGCTTTCTGGTTGCGGAAGACCAAAAATTCCTGGTCAGATAGGTTAAGTAACCTACCATCTTCTCAATCAATGCGCGAGGAAGCCTTTTGTTCCATGCCGAACAGGGAAATCAGCTTTTCTTCAAAAATTTTTGGAGAAAAATCTTCTTCACGAACGCGTTCAAAACAGGCCTGTTTGATTCTGTTGATCTGGGGGCGATCTTCCAATAGCTCCTGAAGCTTGACAGCGAGTAGAAACGCATCACCGATGGGAACCAGTGGCGCAACCATGCCACCTTTCAGAATATCCATCGGCCCACTGGCGCAAGAAGAAACGCAAGCGATGCCTGCATCCATCATCTGACAGAGGGAAAAGGAATAGGGGGCATTGGCTGCTGCAACACAATAGAGATCGAAGGCCTCAGCCATTTCTGCCGCGTCCATCGGGCCCATAAATTCAACAAAGGGTGCGATATGATCGGCCAGCTCCTTCAGTTCATGCTCTAGCGGACCTTGCCCGGCGATGACAAATTTAGCATCCGGGCTGCTCTGATGCAGTAGCTGGGCTGCATGAAGGAAGGTGCCCAGTCCGTCTCCTTCTTCAAAGGGGCCGCTTGCTCCAATCGTCAAGGGGGTGTCCTCAGCCGAAGGCAGAGGCTTGATTTCCGAAAACTGGGTTTCGTAAGGGTAGGGCATAATATCGACAGGGATTTCGCCCTCGAACAAATGCTCCGCCTCTTCTGCAACGCCTGATGTCAGGGTGACCAGACGGTTGGCATGCTTAAACCCCTCAAGCATATCGTCATGGCAGACACCGATGACCTTGCGTGCGATCTGCCCCAATCCACGACAGGCAAAGGCTTCATGGCTGATGGCAAAGTCGAAGCGAAAGCGACGCGTTGCTGTCAGAATAGGCCAGAGTTGCGGCGTGCGCTGAAGCAGCTTTCGGGAGAAATCCGAGACGGGATACATATTGTAGCCCATAGAACGCGCATCCTCGGCAAATGGAGAACCATTGGGTGCCATAATGGTGATGTCAAAGCGCTTGGAATGGGTCAGGTGATGCAGATAGATGTCATAGGCTTCCAGAATTGCCGCATCCTTCCGCTCTGGCGCAAAAAACAGCAGTGATTTGCGCGGCTGCTCGGGATTGACGTGACTATCCATCGTCTGCATTCTTGTGTCTCCGGTGGTTGTCTACTTGCAAGGACTTCCATGCAAACTACTGCATAAGGCAATCCACACCACCCTTTGAGTCTATGACAGAATTCCCGCGTCACTGCAACAAAGTGGCAATATGGAACGAAGCAACGCCACAGATTGGTTGGGAAAACCCTTGATCGCTTGATTTCTGCTCTGTGATTGGCGAAAAGAAGGAACGCCAGAGCCTGACGGCCGCCAGACCTGTCTCATTTCAAATATGTCGCATATCCGCGACCATTCTCTCTTGTGAATTCAACACCAGCTTTTCAATAAATAAAGAAGAAAATGCCATGACCATTGCTCCAAACTGGCAACAAGCCGAACGAGTCGCCAAAGAAATCAGTTCAGTCTGGAGCGCCGATGAGCCCGGTGGTGTCATTGTGGCTTTCGATGCCGAAGGGGATAGGGTCTCTGTTGCTGCTGGCCTTGAAAATCTCTCCACGGGCAAAGCCTTTTCCGATCAGTCCGTGGGCCGCTTTGCCTCGATTACCAAGCATCTTTTCTGCACTCTGGTTCTTCAGCATCCCGATTTGTTGTCTGTTGATGATCGTCTAGGGACGCATTTGCCTGAGCTTGGAGAGCCACTGGCCAGCGTCACCGTAGGGCAGGCTCTGGATATGAGCGGCGGTCTGCCAGATATGCGTGAATGCCTTTCGCTGCTGGGCCTGTCGGTTTACACAGAGACAAGCGAAGAGGCCAACCATGCCTTCATGGCTCGCCAGAGGCGGCTTAACTTTGATGCCGGTACCGAAGTGTCCTATTCCAATACGGGCTACCGGCTGGTTGAAATGATCCTCAAGCGCAAAGGCGTGCTGCTGCGGGATTTCCTCAAAGATATGATCAATACCGAATTGGGCACCGCTTTTGATGCTCCCCATGTGTGGGCAGAGCCGATCAAGGATCTCTGCCCGGGCTATTGGTTCGATGGTGACAAATGGTTGCAGTCATCTGCCGGATTGCAGATCTCTGCTTCAGGCAGCGTAGCAACATCCGCCAGAGACATGAGCAAATGGCTGCGTGCCCTGATGGCAGGGAAAGGCAAATGGGCCGGTATCCTGGACCAGTTGTCTGCTCCTCGAAAACTCAAAAATGGTACTGCCACCGGCTACGGGCTTGGGATCACGGACACCCAATTGGGAGATCGTGTGCTGATAGGCCATGGCGGCAGCCATCCCGGCTACAAGGCCTATATCATGATGGATCGGCCAACCGGAACAGGCGTTGTTTTTCTCTCGAACAGAGAAGATGTGGACTCGCGCGGTACAGCCTCGCGTGTCATGGCGGCCTTGCTCGGTCTGCCCTTGCCCAAAGCAGCAACAACACGCCTTCCTGAAGGACTATATGTAGCGGACAAAGGCCCATTCTGGCTCGAAGTGGCAGATGGCAACGCGACATGGCTAGATGATGCCTGTGCGCTTTATGAAGAGGGCGATAGCAAAGTGTCCACACGCTCTGCCACATCCCAGTTGGAGCTTGAATGGGATCGTGAGGCCCTCGTGGGAACGGTGGGTTATGTGCCCCGCCGTTTGGCTCGGGCAACGGCTGGCACAGTTTCCGATCAGCTCAATGGTTTGTGGCGCAGCGAAGAAGGGGCGTTTCTGGAGATTTCCAACGGACGCCTCACGATGGGGGCGGGCCCCATTCGCCAGAGCGCAGAGCTCAAGGCTTTGGGCGGTGGGCGCTTTCTGTTTACGATCGTTGACAGTCTTTGGACCAAGCGTGTTTGCTTGAATCTTTTGGGAACGGATCGCTTTGAATTGGCTCTTAGCCGTGCGCGCATGATTGAATATGAGCGCGTTTGCTGATCACGATTGTGTGAAGTGGAGAATAGGTGGAACCAGATTTTGGCTGTTTTTTGCGAAATTCTACAGCATTCAATAGTTTTCATGCGTTGAATAAGTCGCAGGAAATAGTTTTGCGGGTTCAGCTTATTGTTTTAAATATATGTGAACTTTAAAGATGTATATTCTGATTGTAGGTCTTTTACTGGGTAAAAATAGTATCGCATATATTTGTTTAAGATATGTTTGAATTTGGAAATGCCATAGTTTCTATCAGACATATACTTGGCAATAAAGTCATACAAAACTAGACCCATTTAACGCATCAAATCTTGTGGTACTTATAATATTACAAAATTTGAATATTATAATATTCTGAAGGAGAGCGACCGTGCCTTTCAGCGACAACTACGAAATCCAAACCCATAATGAGTTTGATTTCGAAGGCGAAGATTATCGCTCACTTTTTGAGGCTAGCAACGCCACTGTCTTTCAGAAGCCGCAATGGCTGACGCTGATTTACAAACGTTTGGTCTCTGATTTGCAGGCCAAGCCACTGATCATATCCGTTCGCAAAAGAGACACAGGCCAACTCTGTCTGCTCTTGCCACTGCTGCGCACGTCCTATCTGGGACTGGCATGCATTGAGCCTGCCGATCTCGGTACGGCTGACTATAACGCCATCGTGTATGATCCTGCTTTCGAAGATGAGTTGTTGAGCGATGGCCAGATTAGCAACGTACTGCTCTCTCTGCTGAAACCCTGCCATTTGGTCTTTTTTAGGAAGATGCTGGGGGATAGCAAGATGCTTGCCCATTTGCTGGGTAAGGTGACGGTCGGCGATATGGACTCGTCTGGACATGCCATGCCTATTTGGGCGCCCTATGATGAGTGGCGAACAGAAATCCTCTCCAATAAGCTCAGGACCGGACTGCGTCGCAAACACAGAAAGCTCGTCGCAATCGGAGAGGTTTCTCTCAGGATCTGCAAAGAGGAAGACGACATCAAGGCGGTTATGAAGGCGTTGCAGGATCAACGTCGGGATCGCTATTCTGATGATCTGTTTTTGGAAGACAGTTATTTCGAATTCTACAGTGCAGTTGCGCTGGAGGGCGTCGAAACCGGATTATCCGAGCTTTCAGCGCTCTATGTGGGTGATGACATCATCGGCATCGAACTCGGCTTTATTCATGATCAATGCTATCATTTCATTCTCTCTGGCATGCAGGGAGGAGACTATTACAAAATGTCTCCTGGGCTGCAACTGATTGACTATATTCTCGACCATCGCGTCGCGTTGGGAGACACCCGTATCGACTTCACGATCGGGGATGAAGAATATAAAAGCAGTTTTGGCGCCAAGCCGACAAGATTGCGCTTGATGGCAAGGCCAATGACGCTGCTTGGACGTCTCGCTTTGAAAACCTATATGCAGGGCGGACCGGTCAAGGACTTCGCCAAGCGCCTAGTTGCCATGGCCAGAAAAAAATAGAGCATCATGTTGAATCAACTACCCTGCGTTCAACCAAAAAAGACCGCCTGACAGAGATCTGCAGGCGGTCTTTTTAACTGATGTCACGAAGGCAAAAATGAAGGCCTAAAGCTTGCCGCTTACCTTGATGGCAAAGGCATATTCCAGAGCCGTTTCCTTGAGGCGATCAAACCGCCCGGACGCCCCGGCATGTCCGCTGCCCATATTGATCTTGAGCAGCAGCAGATTGTCATCCGTGCGTTTCTCTCTCAACTTGGCGACCCATTTTGCCGGTTCCCAATAGGTGACGCGCGGGTCGGTGAGGCCTCCAACGGCGAGAATGGCCGGGTATGCCTGCTCGGTGACATTGTCATATGGGCTGTAGGCCGCGATATATTTATATTCTTCTTCGGAGGCAATCGGGTTGCCCCATTCCGGCCATTCGGGCGGTGTCAGTGGCAATGTGTCATCGAGCATGGTGTTGAGCACATCAACAAAGGGCACGATGGCCAGAATGCCTGAGAAGAGGTTGGGCGCCATATTGGTAACTGCGCCCATCAGCATGCCGCCGGCCGAGCCTCCTTCGGCAACAATCTTGCCTTCCGAGGTGTAGCCTTCCGCGACCAAAAATTCTCCGGCAGAAATGAAATCCTTGAAGGTGTTGGTCTTGGTTCCGCGTTTGCCATTGGTGTACCAGGCAAAGCCCTTTTCCTTGCCGCCGCGGATATGGGCGATAGCATAGACAAAACCGCGATCCACCAGCGACAGAGCCGTGGTTGAGAAGCTGGCCGGAATCGAGATGCCGTAAGAACCATAGCCATAAAGCAGGCAGGGGGCGGAGCCATCAAGTGCCGTGTCCTTGCGATAGAGCAGGGTCACGGGTACCAGTTCTCCATCATGGGCAGGCGCCATCAAACGGCGGGTGACATAGTCCTCCGGTTCATGCCCTGACGGCACTTCCTGCTCCTTGCGCAAGGTGCGTGACCGGCTGGACATGTTGTAATCATAAATCCGGCTTGGGGTTGTCATTGACGAATAGGAGAAGCGGACGGTATCTGTATCAAACTCTAAGGAACCGTGGAAGCCGAGGGCATAGGCTTCTTCTTCAAAGGCAATGGCATGCTGCGCTCCATTGCGAAGGCTGCGGATCTGGATGCGTGGCAGGCCGTTCTCCCGCTCCATCCAAACCAGAAATTCCTTGAAGATGCTATGGCTGAGTATAAGCCGCCCGGCCTGATGCGGCACGAGATCCTTCCAGTGGATGCGGCCAGACATTGTCGGGGCTGCAGTCACAAGCTTGAAGTCTTCTGCATCGTCGGCATTGGTCAGGATATAGAGAAGGCCCTGACCTTCATCGACGCTATATTCAATGCCCGTTTCGCGTTCTGCGATGAGGCGGGGCTTGCTCGCATTGTCTTTGGCGCTCAGCAAATAGCATTCACTGGTCTGGTGATCGTGGCAATCGATGAAGATATAATTTCCGGATTGGCTTTTGCCCAACCCGACAAAAAAGCCCGCATCGGATTCTTCATACAGCAGTTCATCGGCTGATTGCTCGGTGCCCAGTTTGTGACGGAAAACCCGGCTTGGCCGGTGGTTGTCATCCTGCCAGGTGTAATAGAGATGCGTGCTGTCTTCGCTCCAGACAACGCCGCCAGTAGTGCGCTCGATCAGATCTGCGGTTTCTTCGCCGGTGCTGAGATCGCGAATGCGAATGGTGAAATATTCAGACCCCTTGGTGTCCACGGCCCAGGCAAGCTTGCTGTGGTCGGGGCTGTGGGAGAGCGATGCAAGGCGGAAGAAATCCTCGCCTTCTGCTTCCTTGTTGCCGTCCAGCAGAATGGTTTCGTCTCCCCCATCGCGCGGGATACGAACATAGAGCGGATATTGACCACCCAGCACATAGCGCGTGCCATAGGCATAGGGGCCATCAGGAGCGGGCACCGAGCTGTCATCTTCCTTGATGCGACCCTTCATTTCTTCAAACAGCTTGGCCTGCAGTTCTTCGGTGTCGGCCATTTCCTTGACCGTATAGTCATTCTCGGCTTCGAGATAAGCTTCGATATCATCGTCAAGAACCTCACGCCCCTTTTGCATGACCTCCTGCCAATTGTCGGCGCGCAGCCATGCATAATCGTCGCTAAGCTCTATCCCGTGATTGGTCACACGGTGATCGCGTTTTTCCGCTCTTAGTGCGAGAGAAGGGAAAGCGGCTTTGGTGAAAGAAGACCTGTTCTGTGATGACATCATACGACCTTGTTAAACGGCAATAATTCTAGACTACACCTATGATCTTCATGCTGAATGTGCAAGTGCGATAATCAAGGTGAGGAGAGCCTGAGCCCTCTTCATGGTTCGGTTCATTGACGTGGCTCTGTTAAGACAAGGCCTATTTAGAGGCATTTGGACCGGTTTGACCTGTCTTTTGTTGCAAAATCTCGCGCAGATGCTAGCAATATGGCAACAAATTCTGGCGCCTCATTCCTTCCGCCCCTTGCCAGATAAGAACAAGGAGCCTTCTTATGCCGCATATGGTTATCTCCTACGCCAAACCTCTCGAAGATAAAGCTGATATCAAAAAGATTGTTCAAACCGTTTGGGAAACGGCCGAAAAATCCGGTCTGTTCACGCCAGCCGCGATCAAGGCGCGGGCATTGCCGATTGAGCATTTTGTCACCGGCGGTTCTGATCAACTGTTTGTGCATGTAGAAGCCAAGATGTTTGGCGGTCGCACCGAAGAGCAAAAGAAGACACTGACCAAAAGCATGTTCGATGCGGTGTCTGGATTGGTCGAGAAGGATGTCGCCGTGAGCGCTGAAGCGATCGATATGGATAAGGCGACCTATTCCAAGTCATAAGATGCGCTCTAGTTCCCGCATAGCAAAGATCTTGCGCGAAAGGCTGGTTGCTGCGATCTTTGATCGGTCGCGCTGGGCCTTTCTATTTCTGGAAGGCAAGCGGTTATAATGACTGCGCAGCAGGATCAGGATGCTTTTTGCTTATTACGGCGGAAGGATATGACGCCAATTGCGAGGCTTGTCAGGGCAATGACCAGTCCCGCCGAAAGGGCCTGCATCGGGCCGAGCGTGTCAGCTTTCCTTAGTACAGCCTCATCGGGTGTCGCAGGATTGTAATGAACCGTGACATCGGTGCCTTGCGGCAGATCCTCAATTTCGGTTTCTGCCACCCCGCGCAAAGTGCGCGCCGGATGATGAATACTCAACTGGTCACCAATCATGAATGTCCCATCCACCTCATAACGATAGCGAACATGAGGTTGGTACATCTCTATTGGAGTGCCGTTTGCCTTGGTCTGCGTAAGAGACTCCACATGGCTTTCCAGAATCTGGCCGGGTGTCGCTTGCCAGCTATCCGGAACTTGGGCTTGTTGTAGCCCCATCCAACCCAACCCTGCATAAACGAAGCCCCCAAGAGAAATCGCAAGCATGAAATAGCTAAGGATACAAGGGGACGCATTGGGGCAGGATGCCGGTTTGCTCATGGAAACCTCCGCTTGGTTTGAGACAGGGCGACCTTAAGGGCCTGAACGCAAAAAGCAAGATGCCAATGAGTGGGGTAGCCAGAAGCTTATGCGTCTTCCGGCTCAAAACGCAGTGCGACACCATTCATGCAATAGCGCAGGCCGGTCGGCATTGGGCCATCATCAAAGACATGACCCAGATGCGAACCGCAATTTGCACAGCGAATTTCGGTTCTTTCCATAAAAAGACTGTGATCGGAATGCTCTGTCACGGCCTCTGCATCTGCTGATTCATAAAAGCTGGGCCAACCGCACCCTGCATCAAACTTCGAATCCGATGTAAAAAGACGCGTTCCGCAAGCAACACAGTAATATTCGCCCGTTCTATTCTCGAAATTGAGCGGTGAGGACCCAGGACGTTCCGTGCCATGTTGTCGCATCACATGGTATTGTTCATCGGTTAGTAATTGCTTCCACTCTTCTTCTTTCTTTAATTCTTTTGTCATAGCATGACTCCCAACCAAGACACTTAAATCTTGCAAAAATGACCGGCTAAACTTTCGCGAATTTCTTGTTTGTCCGGGTTTTCACTGTATGGTTCTGATACGTTGAATCATATAGGTATCCGGAGGCCTAGTCTAAAGGCTAAGGCTTGTTTGGTTTTTCATCGCGGGTGAAACACCATCTCTTCTATAACGCCATGGCGTGTGGTTTTCGCGGCTGGTTTGGGAAGATGTTTGATTACAATGCGGTTCAGTTGTTCCGTATTGTGGTGTGAGGGGCGGTGGAAACTGCTTGCTAAACCGCTATAATGGGGGGGGTAAGCATTTCTGCGATTCGAAGTAGGGCGCAATAAAGAAACGTTTGAAGGCTTGGGTGCGCAACTTTCCACAGGAAAATTTGAGTTTATGGGTTATTTTTTAAAATAGACCCTGTAATCCCAAGGCTTAAAGTCAGGTCAACTGCTCTTTTAGGGATGGTTGGCCATTTGGATAGTTTGATGAGGAAAGCGCATGGCGTTGGAATTCGGTGGCGGTCTCAATCTGGCATTGGCCACTCCCTTTGCTGCAGCAGTGGTTGCTCCATATCTCAAGCGGCTGATGGGGCATAATGTTGCCTGGCTGCTTGCCTTGGTGCCTGCTGGCATTTTCGTCTATTTGTGCCAGTTTATTGGAACGGTCGCGACCTCCGGTCATGGAGTGCATATCACACCGCTGGAATGGTTGCCGCAATATGGCATCCAGTATTCCCTCTTTGTCGATGGTCTCAGCCTGGTCTTTGCGCTGCTGATATCCGGTATTGGCACCCTGATCATTCTCTATTCAGGGGGATATATGAAGGGCCACGCCGACCAAGGGCGTTTCTTCAGCTTCATGTTCCTGTTTATGGGCTCTATGATCGGCGTTGTGCTGGCCGACAATCTGATGACGCTGTTCATCTATTGGGAGCTGACCTCGATTACGTCATTTCTGCTCATCGGTTTCAATCACAAGGAAGAGCGCTCCCGTCGTGCGGCCCTGCAGGCCCTGATCGTGACCGGCGGTGGTGGTTTGGCCCTGTTGGCCGGATTGCTGATGATGTATCAGGCTGGCGGCACAATGGAGATGAGCGAACTGCTCACCAGAGGCGATGTCCTGCGCGACAATGGCCACTATGTAGCCATGCTGCTTTTGATCTTGGGCGGAGCTTTCACCAAATCCGCTCAATTTCCGTTTCACTACTGGCTTCGCAATGCCATGGAAGCACCGACCCCCGTGTCGGCTTATCTGCATTCCGCAACCATGGTCAAAGCGGGTGTCTATCTGTTGATGCGTGTGCATCCCGTCATGGGGGACACAACGCTCTGGATGACCATTCTGCCTATCTTCGGCGCGATCACCCTGATCATGGGGACATGGATGAGCCTGCGTCAGACCGACCTGAAACTGACACTCGCTTACACGACGATCGCTTCACTCGGCCTTTTGGTGATGCTGGTTGGAACCTCCAACGAAACCGCCATTACTGGCGCAGTGGTCTATCTGTTTGCGCATGCGCTCTTTAAGGGCGGCTTCTTCATGATTGTCGGAACCATCGACCATGAAGCCGGAACCCGCGACGTGACGCGCCTTGGCGGCTTGCGCAACGCCATGCCGGTTTCTTTCTATGCGGCCGTGGCCTGCGCTCTGTCGATGGGCGGCATCTGGCCCTTCATCGGCTTTATCGCCAAGGAAGAGATGTATCTGGGGCTGCTGGGAACAAACCTGCCTGCCTTGTTGCTGACGCTTGCTGCCGTATTGGGCAATGCGATGATGTTTGGCGCCGCTTTCGTCGTTGCGCTCAAGCCATTTCTCGGTGAAGAGGTTCATACACCCAAGCATGCACACGAAGGGCCGGTTCTGCTGGTTGCCGGGCCGGTAACCCTTGCCAGCCTTGGCCTTCTGGCCATGCTGTTTGGGGATTTTGTTGGTGCGGAATTGCTGGGGCCCATGGCCGACGCCGTGCACGGACAACATGGGCATCTGCAAGTCGGCATCGGCGCCGTTCATGTCAATTTCGCCTTCATGCTGTCGCTCATCACCATAGCGCTTGGGGTGGGTTTCTATTTCAGATATGAAGCCATCAGGTCAACGCGTGGCGTGCTTATCCGCACGTTGGGGGAGGGGCCAGACAGCTTCTTCGATATCTTTATTGCCGGACTCGTGCGCTTCTCGGCCCGCACAATGCGCCTGTTACAGAGCGGGAACATGGAGGTCTATCTGGCAGCGACTTTCGCCACTATTGCGCTGGCGTTGCTCGTGCCGATGATCGTCTTTGACGAACTGCCCGACTGGCCTCAATTCCCTGATCTCTATATCTATGAATGGTCTACCCTCGGTCTTGCCGTGGTTGGCCTCTATGCCTTGATCGTCGCCAAGACGCGCTTGACGGCGATCGTGTCACTGGGCATTCAGGGCTTCGCCGTTGCGTTGATCTTCTTGCTGTTTGGCGCTCCTGATTTGAGCTTCACACAGTTCATGGTCGAGACACTGGCCGTTGTCATCATCGCCCTCATCATGAACCGTCTCTCGCTGAAGGAGCATGATAAGCGGCCGCCACAACAAGTGATGGTTGATGCGAGTTTGTCAATTCTTGTGGGACTTGGCTTCTGCCTGCTGCTCATGTCGGTTACGCAGGGCGCGTTTGATCGTCACCTGAGCAATTTCTTCACCGACTATAGCCGTGTCATCGCCCATGGCCGCAACATCGTGAATGTTATCATCGTTGACTTCCGCGGCTTCGATACGCTGGGCGAAATCGCAGTGGTTACGATCACCGCTCTGTGTGTACATACCCTCACGTTGGGCACGGGGCGGTCCGGGCTCAAAAACAAGTTCTTTAAGAATAAGGCTTCCGGCTTTGATGAAGCGACCTCTGGTCAGAAAGGAGCGGAGTAATGCAAACTCTGATTTTTCGGACAACAGCCCCGTTTCTGGCGGCCCTGATGATCCTGTTCTCCATATTCGTGACCTTGCGCGGGCATAATGATCCCGGTGGTGGCTTCATCGGCGGTTTGATCGCCGCATCGGCCTTTATGATGTATGGTATCGCCGCCGGCGTGGAATATGTACGCAGGGCACTGTATTTCCACCCGATTTCCGTGGCCGCCTTTGGGTTGGTGCTTTCGTCCGGATCTGGCTTGCTTTCCATGTTCGAGGCGCAGCCTTTCATGACCAGCCAATGGACCTTCCCCACCATCATGGGGGTAGAGGTGGCCATCTCCACTCCGATGTTCTTCGATATCGGTGTCTATCTGGTGGTCATGGGCAGCTTGACATCCATCGCATTGAAACTGGAAGAGGAATAAAGCGACCATGGAAGGCGTTCTTTCTATTCTCGTTGGTATCTTCTTTGCGGTGAGCATCTATCTGATGATGTCGCGCTATACCATTCGCATTATGTTGGGGATTGCTGCGCTCAGTAACGCAGTCAACCTGCTGATCTTTACCAGTGGCCGCTTGATGCGAGAGGTGCCGCCGATCATCCCTGAAGGGGCTTCTGTGCCAGCCATGCCAACAGCCAATCCGTTGCCGCAGGCCCTTATTCTGACGGCAATCGTGATTTCATTTTCATTTCTGGCCTTTCTCCTCGTGCTTGCCTATCGGGCCTATCAGGAGTTGGGAACCGACGACATAACCAAAATGCGTGTCGCGGAACCGGCAGATGAAGATCTGCCTCCTGTGAGCTATTAAGGAGAGAGACAGCTATGGCTGGAAATGCTGAGCACGCGGTGGATTATGCCGCAGGAATGCTGATGGCGCCGACCTCGCTGGCGGACTGGCTGATTGTGGCTCCATCGCTGATCACCATCATTGGTGGCGCCTCACTTGTGATGCTGCGCTATCAGGCAAAATGGCATGGCTATCTGGCATGCTTCTATCTGGCTGCGCTTGTCGTGGTGGATGCGTTGCTCTTGTCGCGGGTCATGGCCGAAGGGCCTATTACCATGACGATGGGCCGCTGGCTGCCACCATTCGGCATTACACTGGTGGTCGATGCCCTGGGTGGTTTGATGGCACTTATTGCTGCGATCGTGGCCCTTGCGGTTTGTGTCTATTCTCTTGCGGACATTTCGGTCACCTCAACGCGTTTTGGCTTTTATCCTGCGTTACTCTGGATGATGACCGGCATTACAGGGTCCTTCCTCACGGGTGATATCTTCAACCTCTATGTCTGGTTCGAAGTGATGCTGATTTCATCCTTCGGCCTCCTCATCGTGGATGGTGATCGCATCCAGATGGATGGCGCGATGAAATATGCCGTGCTCAACCTTATGGCGACGACCCTGTTTCTGGTTACCACGGGCTATCTTTACGGTGCGGTCGGGTCTCTCAATATGGCCGATATTGCCCTGCGGTTGAGGGAAATGCCCGAAGGATCGGCACCAATGGGCACGATTGCCACGCTCTATCTTTTGGCGTTTTCCATGAAGGCTGCGGCCTTTCCAGTCAATTTCTGGCTTCCCGCTTCCTACCATACCCCCAAAATTGTGGTGTCCGCGATCTTTGCTGGACTGCTGACAAAGGTTGGTGTCTATGCCTTGATCCGCACTCTGGTTCTGGTGATGCCTGAGGGCAGGGATCTTTTAAGCGATCTCATCGCATGGGTTGCTGCTTTGACCATGATAGTGGGTGCCATTGGCGCCTTGGCGCAGAATGATGTGCGCCGGACCTTCGGCTTTCTGGTTGTTGGCGGCATCGGATCCTCTATGGTTGGTGTGGCCGTCGGTACGCAGGATGCCATCACGGGTGCCATTCTTTATGCGGTGAATTCAATTCTGGTGATGACGGCCCTCTATCTGGCTTTCGGAATTCTTATGCGCAAGAACGGCGGCAAGGTTAACCTTGCAGAACTCGGCGGTGGCTACAGAGCTTCCAGCTGGCTCTCCATTCTCTTCCTGGCGTTGGTCTTTGCTGCTTCTGGTTTGCCGCCCTTCTCCGGTTTTTGGCCTAAAATGGTTCTTGTGGAATCTAGCCTCAAGGAAGGTTATGGCTGGTTGGCTTTCTCAATCCTTCTCTCCGGGTTCATTACCACTGTTGCTATGGGCCGCGTTTGGGCGCATGCCTTCTGGCGGGGTGGGCCGATCGGTACGCAGGATGGACGCGATGCAGCCCCTCTCTATACCTTATCCGATATCGTGCGAAGGCGCGTGTTTGTACCCGTCATGGCGCTTGTTGCGATGATTGTTTATATCGGTGTTTACCCATCTCCTGTTTTTTCGGTTTCGCAATATGGTGCGGCGACGCTTCTTAAGCCTGATCAATATTTCGATGCCGTTTTCGGGCCCGTGCGGGAGCAGGAGAAAGAGCGCGCAGAAGCTCAGGCTGCTGAAGGGCATCGTCTTAATGAAGCGTCTGGGCATAATGCTGCGCAGAAGTCGGAAGGAGCGCACTGATGAAATATCTGTTTTTGGTGAACGTGCTGTTGGCCATCATCTGGGCGGCTGTTGGCGGAACCTTTACGGTGCCAAACTTGCTTTTCGGCTTCGTGTTGGGCACGATCGTCCTGTTCATCATCAGGGAAAAAGCTGGCACGTTGCGTTATTTCCAACGCGTGCGCCGGATCGTGTCACTGCTCTTGTTGTTCATCGTTGAGCTTATCAAGTCAGCCGCCAAGGTGGCCATTCTGGCGGTTTGCCCCAATATCAAACTC